>NZ_BAAARA010000015.1:0-354276 GCF_039531955.1 Saccharopolyspora halophila | reverse complement strand
CGGTGCGGTCGGTGGTGCATGCGGCGGGTGTGCTTGATGACGGTGTGGTGGAGTCGCTGACGGCGGAGCGCGTGGGTGAGGTGCTGCGGCCGAAGGTGGATGCGGCGTGGAACTTGCACGAGTTGGCCGGGGGTCTCTCGTCGTTCGTGGTGTTCTCCTCGGCTGCGGGTACTTTCGGTACTCCGGGGCAGGGCAATTACGCGGCGGGCAACGCGTTCCTGGATGCGCTGATCCAGCACCGGCGTTCGCTCGGTCTGCCGGGCACCTCGTTGGCCTGGGGCGCTTGGGAGCAGGCTGGCATGGCCGCCGATCCGGAGGCGCAGCGCGCGGCCAGGTCGGGGATGCCGCCGCTGTCGACCGAGCAGGGCTTGCAGCTCTTCGACACGGCCTTGAAGAGCGAGCAGCCGGTGGTGCTGCCGGTCCGGCTGGACCTGGCGGCGATCCGTTCCAGCGGCGAAGTTCCCCCGCTGCTGCGCGGACTGATCCGCGTCCGCGCGCGGAGGTCCGCGGCGCAGACGCGCACGGCGGAGTCGCTGGTCGCGCGACTGAGCGGATCGGGCGCCGCCGAGCGCTTGCAGGCGTTGATCGACCTGGTCGCCGTCGAGGTCGCAGCGGTGCTGGGGCACACCGATGAGAAGCCCATCGATCCGTCCCGGGCGTTCCAGGACCTCGGTTTCGATTCGCTGACCGCGGTGGAGCTGCGCAACCGCCTCGGCTCCGCGACCGGACTTCGCTTGTCCGCCACGCTCGTCTTCGACTACCCGACGGCCAACGAGTTGGCCGGGCACTTGCGCGACGAGCTCTTCGGCACCGCCGACGAGGTCTCCCCGGAACCGGCGCAGGTGAGCACGACCGACGATCCGATCGCCATCGTGGGCATGGCCTGCCGCTACCCGGGTGGCGTGTCCTCACCGGAGGACCTGTGGAAGCTGGTCTCGGACGGCGTCGACGCGATCTCGGAGTTCCCCACCGATCGCGGCTGGGACCTGGATTCGTTGTTCGACTCCGACCCGGACAGCGCGGGTACCTCCTACACGCGGTCGGGCGGTTTCCTGCACGACGCGGGTGAGTTCGACCCGGGCTTCTTCGGGATGTCGCCGCGCGAGGCACTGGCCACTGACGCGCAGCAGCGCCTCCTGCTGGAAACGGTGTGGGAAGCGCTGGAGCGGACCGGGATCGACCCGGTGTCGCTGCGGGGCAGCCAGACCGGAGTCTTCGCGGGCGTGATGTACAGCGACTACAGCCAGCTCCTCGGCGGAGGAGGCTCCGAGGGACATCAGGGCACCGGGAATTCGCCCAGCGTGGTCTCGGGTCGCGTCGCCTACACCTTCGGCTTCGAGGGGCCTGCGGTGACGGTGGACACGGCGTGCTCGTCGTCACTGGTGTCGATGCACTGGGCGATGCAGGCGTTGCGCAGCGGTGAGTGCTCGCTGGCCCTGGCGGGCGGCGTGACCGTGATGTCCACACCCGGATCGTTCGTGGAGTTCTCCCGGCAACGAGGTCTCGCGCCCGACGGCCGGTGCAAGGCGTACTCGGATTCGGCCGACGGCGTGGGCTGGTCCGAGGGCGCCGGCGTGGTCGCGCTGGAACGGCTCTCGGACGCGCAGCGCAACGGGCACCAGGTGCTGGGCGTGGTGCGCGGCTCCGCGATCAACCAGGACGGCGCGTCGAACGGCCTGACGGCGCCGAACGGTCCCTCGCAGCAGCGGGTGATCCGCCAGGCCCTGGCCGGTGCCGGTCTGTCCACCTCGGATGTGGACGTCGTGGAAGGGCACGGGACGGGCACGTCGCTGGGCGATCCGATCGAGGCGCAGGCGCTGCTGGCGACGTACGGGCAGGACCGGGACCGGCCGCTGTGGCTGGGGTCGATCAAGTCGAACATCGGCCACACCCAGGCCGCGGCAGGTGTCGCGGGAGTGATCAAGATGGTCGCGGCCATGCGGCACGGGGAGCTTCCCCGCACGCTGCACGCCGAGCGGGCTTCGTCGCACGTGGACTGGGAAGCGGGCGCGGTCGAGCTGCTGACCGGCCCCACCGAGTGGGCGGAAGGCGCTCGCCCGCGCCGCGCCGCGGTGTCGTCGTTCGGGATCAGCGGTACGAACGCGCATCTGATCCTGGAGCAGCCGCCGGTCGTGGACGCCCCGGTGGAGGACACGCAGGTGCTGCCCGGGGTCGTGCCGCTGCCGGTATCGGCGAAGTCCGAGGGCGCGCTGTCCGGGCAGGTGGAGCGGATCAGGTCCTACGTCGACGAGGAGTCCGCGGTCGACGTCGGGTTCTCGCTGGTGCGGTCCCGGTCGTTGTTCGAACACCGGGCGGTGCTGCTGGACGGGGACACTGGTGTCGTGGAGGCAGCCAGGGGAACGGCCGGTGAGCGGTCGCTCGCGGTGCTGTTCTCCGGTCAGGGTTCGCAGCGACTGGGGATGGGATGCGAGCTCTACGACCGTTTCCCGGTGTTCGCCGAGGCCCTGGATGCGGTGCTGGATCGGTTGGATCCGGGCGTGCGGGATGTGATGTGGGGCGATGGTGCCGAGGCCCTGAACCGGACCGGGTGGGCGCAGCCCGCGTTGTTCGCGGTCGAGGTCGCCCTGTTCCGCCTCGCCGAGTCGTTCGGGCTGCGGCCGGATTATTTGGCGGGGCATTCGATCGGTGAGATCGCGGCTGCGCATGTGGCGGGTGTGTTCTCGCTGGAGGACGCGTGCACGTTGATCAGCGCGCGGGCGCGTTTGATGCAGGCGCTCCCGGCGGGTGGCGTGATGGTCGCGGTGCAGGCCCGTGAGGACGAGGTCCTGCCGCATCTCGCTGAGGGTGTTTCGGTCGCGGCGGTGAACGGGCCGTCGTCGGTGGTGCTGGCCGGTGACGAGACTGCCGTGCTCACGGTGGCCGAGCGGTGGAAGTCGACGCGGCTCAAGGTTTCCCATGCGTTCCACTCGTCGTTGATGGATCCGATGCTGGAGGACTTCCGCGAGGCGATCAGTGGTGTGTCGTTCGAGGTGCCGCACATTCCGGTGGTGGCTTCGGGTGATGTGTGTTCGCCGGAGTTCTGGGTGCAGCACGTCCGCGAGGCGGTGCGGTTCGCCGACGTAGTGGCCGATCTCGCCGACGCGGGCGTGACGAGCTTCCTGGAGCTTGGACCGGACGGGGTGCTGTCCGCCATGGCGGCGGACTCGGTGGCCGAGGACGCGGTGCTGGTGCCGATGCTGCGCAAGGACGGTGCCGAAGAGGTCTCCGCGGTCACCGCGATGGCTCAGCTGCACGTGGCGGGCGTCGACGTCGATTGGGCACCGTTCTTCGCCGGGACCGGTGCACAACGGGTCGAGCTGCCCACCTACGCCTTCGAGCACAAGCGGTTCTGGCCGATGCCGACCGCGCAGTCACGGGACGCCTCGGGCCTGGGCATGCAGGCGGTCGAGCACCACCTGCTGGGAGCTGGCGTGGAACTGGCCGGTTCGGACGGGTTTCTGTTCACCAGCAGGATCTCGGTGCGGTCGCACCCGTGGCTGGCCGATCACGTCGTGCTGGGACAGGTGCTGCTGCCCGGTGCCGCCCTGGTGGAGCTCGCGATTCGAGCGGGCGACGAGGTCGGCTGCGACCGGGTCGAGGAGCTGACGATGGCCGCTCCGCTGGTGCTGCCGGAGCAGGGTTCGGTCCAGCTTCAGGTCTCGGTCGGCGATGCCGACGAGTCGGGCCGTCGCAGCGTGGCGGTGTTCTCGCGCGTCGAAGGCGGTGACGACATCCCGTGGGTGGACAACGCCACCGGCGTCCTCGCGACCGGCGGCGACCCGGCGCAGCTCGACCAGGGCGCGTGGCCACCTGCGGACGGTGAGCAGGTGTCGCTGGAGGGCTGCTACGAGCGGTTCGCCGAGGCCGGGTTCGACTACGGCCCGGTGTTCCAGGGGTTGCGCGCGGCGTGGCGTCGCGGAAACGACGTCTTCGCCGAGGTCGCGCTGCCAGAGGGGGTGGAGACCGGCGGTTTCGGGCTGCACCCGGCGTTGCTCGACGCCTGCCTGCACGCCTCGCTGCTCACCGACGGCGACGGCACGGCCGGGTTGCCGTTCTCCTGGAGCGGAGTCTCGTTGCACGCCTCGGGCGCGACGGACCTGCGGGTCCGGCTGTCGGTGGCGGACAACGGATCGATGGGCATCGCGCTCTCCGACACCGCAGGCGCTCCGGTCGCATCCGTGGAATCGGTGGTCGTCCGGCCGGTCTCGGCCGAGCAACTGGCAGGCCCGGACGCGGCGCGCGATTCGCTGTTCGGCGTGGAGTGGACGCCGATCAGCGCTTCCACCGACGCGGTGGCCGCGCAGTGGTCCGTGCTCGGCCCGGACGCCCGGGGGCTGCCCGGTGCGGTGCACGAGGACCTGGCCGGGGTCGACACCGATGCGCTGCTGGTCCCGATCGCGGGCGCCGGGGACGACGTGGTCGCGTCCGCGCACGACCTCGCCGCGCACGCGCTCGAACTCGTGCGGGAGTGGTTGGCCGACGAGCGGTCCGCCGAGTCCCGCATGGTGTTCGTGACGCGGGGCGCTGCGTCCGGAGCGGATGTGGCGGGCGCGACCGTGTGGGGCCTGGTGCGGTCGGCGCAGTCGGAGCACCCGGGCGAGTTCCTGCTGGTGGACGCGGATTCGGCGCAGGTGGACTCGGTGGTGCTGGCGCGAGCGCTGGCCACCGACGAACCGCAGCTGCTGATCCGCGACGGCGATGTCCTGGCACCGCGCCTCGGCAGGGTGAGCGCATCGCAGGAGGTCTCCTGGGACGCGGACGGCACCGTGCTGGTCACCGGGGGAACCGGTGACCTGGGCGCGGAGGTGGCTCGCCACCTGGTTGCCGAGCACGGCGTGCGCGAGCTGCTGCTGGTCAGCCGCCGCGGACCGGAGGCCCCGGGCGCCGGGGAGCTGGTCGCGGAACTGGCCGAGCTCGGTGCCTCGGCGGAGGTGGCTGCCTGCGATGTGGCGGATCGGTCCGCCGCGGCCGAACTGCTCGGCCGCCACCGGGTTTCGTCGGTGGTGCACACCGCCGGCGTGCTCGACGACGGCGCGATCGAGTCGCTGACCCCGGAGCGCGTGCACGCGGTGCTGCGGCCGAAGGTGGACGCGGCCTGGAACCTGCACGAGCTCACCGAGGGCCTCTCCGCGTTCGTGGTGTTCTCCTCGATCGCGGGCACCTTCGGCAATCCGGGTCAGGGCAACTACGCGGCGGGCAACGCCTTCCTGGACGCGCTGGTGGAGAACCGCCGCGAGCGCGGCCTCCCCGGCGTCTCCCTGGTGTGGGGAGCCTGGCAGCAGACCGGTATGGCCGCCGAGGCGGAAACGCAGCGGATGGCCAGGTCCGGAATGCCACCGCTCTCGACGGAGGAAGGCCTCGGCCTGTTCGACTCCGCGCTCGCGGTGGGCAGGCCCGTGGTGCTGCCGGTCCGGCTGGACCTGGCCGCGATCCGGGCCCGCGGCGAAGTGCCGCCGCTGCTGCGGAACCTGGTGCGGCGGCGCACGCGCCGCGCGGTCGCCGGGGCGGAGACCGTGGACTCGGTGACGGCGCAGTTGACCGGGCGCACGGCCGCCGAGCGCTCGGAGATCGTCCTCGACCTCGTCCAGCGGCAGGTCGCCGAGGTGCTGGGGCACGAGGACAAGGACGCCGTCGAGCCCAACCGCCAGTTCCAGGAGATGGGCTTCGACTCGCTGACCGCGGTGGAGTTCCGCAACCGCCTCAGCTCCGCGGTGGGCGTCCGGCTGCCTGCCACGCTGGTGTTCGACTACCCGACGCCCACCGAGCTGGGGGACTTCCTGCTCGGCGAGCTCGTCTCGGACGACAGCGCGGGAGTCGCCTCGATCCTGACCGAACTGGAACGGCTGGAGAACGCGCTCACCGGGGTGGACATCGACGAGGAGATCCACAAGCAGGTAGCCGGGCGCCTCGAGGTGATCAGGACGAGGTGGGAGTCGCTGCGCGGTGACGATCCCCAGCCCGAGGAGGACGGGATCGACCTCGACACCGCCTCGGACGACGAGATGTTCGCCATGCTGGACGGTGAACTCGGGGAGTCCTGACCGGTCCGCTGAGAACGTCCCCGGTGCGCGGTTTTACGCGCACCGGGGACGTTCCCGCTCGGCGACTGCCAGGACTTCGGCGCCGAGCACCATCCGCTCGGCCGCGGCAGGACGTTCGGCCGCGGGTCCGGCCGTGCCGTGCGGGTTCGAACGCGCACCGGCGGCTCGGGAAACCCCGGGCGCACGAACGAGTCCCAGACCACCGCTCGTGGTGGTCTGGGACTCGTCTTCAGCGGTTCGGCGTGTGGCTGCTCGAGTCGCGGATCCCGCAGCCACACGGCACGTCAGGTTCCGCCAACCGCACCGCCACGCGAACCCCGAACTGAAATGCCTCCTCAGCTCTCCTGGATGGTGATCGCCTGGGACGGGCACAGCGTGGCGGCCGTGTTGGCCGACTTCACGCGCTCGGTGCCCGGGTTCTCCTCCAGCACCATCACCAGGCCGTCATCGTCCTGGTCGAAGAGATCGGGAGCGGTCAGCACGCACTGCGCCGCTCCGACGCACCGCGTGTTGTCCACGACGATCCGAGTCATACTTCCTCACCTTTCTGCGGGGAGTTGCGGGTCGGCTGCTTCAGCGCCGCGCGAGCCGGCCGTTACCAGCGGACTGGCAGCTCGTGCAGCCCGAAGAGGACCCCGTCGTACTTGAAGGGCAGCTCGTCCGGTGGCACGGCGATCTCCAGCGTCGGGATGCGCTCGAACAGCTTCGAGTAGGCGACCTCCATCTCGAGCCGCACGAGGTTCTGCCCGAGGCACTGGTGCACGCCGTACCCGAAGGCCACGTGCCCCTGCGCGGAGCGGGAGGGGTCGAACTCGTCGGGCCGCTCGAAGACGGTCGAGTCGTGGTTGGCGCCCGCGACCAGCGGGACGATGCCCTCGCCCGCCTTGATCGGCTGCCCGCCGATCTCGACGTCGTCGGTCGCTACCCGCAGCGCCACCACGTCGGCCACCGAGTAGTAGCGCAGCAGCTCCTCGACGACTCCCTCGTCGTTGATCCACTCGGGATGCGAGAGCAGGGTCAGCACGCCCAGCGAGATGTTGTTCGCCGTCGTCTCGTGCCCGGCGATGAGCAGCAGCATCGCGACACCGGAGAGCTCCTGGGCGGACAGTTCGTCGCTCGCGGCGAGCTTGCTGAGCAGATCGTCCCCGGGACGCTTCCGCTTGATCGAGACGAGCCTGTTGAGGTAGCGCAGGATCTGCTTGCTCGCCTCGTCGCGCTGCTCGTCGGTGGAACCGATCGTGACCAGGATCTTGGTCTTCGACTCGAAGAAGCCGCGATCGACCTTCGGCACGCCGAGCAGCGCCGAGATCACCAGGGAAGGCACCGACAACGAGAAGTCCTCGACGAGGTCGGCGCCGTCGCCCTTGGCGAGCATCGCGTCGATGGACTCGTCGACGATCGCCTCGATCGCGGGTCGCAGCGCCCGGATCTTGCGCACCGTGAACTCGGGCAGGAGCAGCTTGCGGAACTTGGTGTGATCGGGCGGATCGAGGGCCACGAACCAGCCGGGCACCTCGCTCGCGGCCGGGACGCCGCCGGTGCGCCCGGGCGCCGGGAAGCCCTCGTGCGCCGGGTTCGAGCTGATCCGCGGATCCGTGAGGACCTCGCGCACGTCCTCGTGCCTGGTCACCAGCCACACCGTGTCGCCGGTGGGCAACGCGGCCCGGATCAGCCCCTGCTGGTTGCGGAACTGCGCGTACTCCGGAGGCGGGAACGAAACGCCCGGCCTGCGGAGCATGAACGGGACCGGCTCTGCCTCTGTGCTCATGATGAAACCCCGTGGAAGCTGCGAACCCGCCGCGCGACGCTTTCCTGGTCATCGTCGGTGAGTTCGGCGTGCGTGGGCAGGTGCGGGCCGTGCGCGCTGAAGCGGCTCGCGTTCGGCGACGGCCGGTTCGGATCGAAGTGGTCGGGTTGCTGGCTCATCGGTTCGGAGAGCGGGTGCGCGTCGACGCCGGTGCCCGCCGCTCGCGGCTCGTCGCGACGCTCCGCGAACGGGGATTCATCGTGGAATCACTCCGCCGCGAGCACGGGCAGGTCGAGGATCAGGTCGGCCGCAGCGCTGCGGCCTCCCGCGGCGCGCTGGAGTTCGCCCAGGTGCTCGGCGCGCTCCCGGAAGGAGCTGTCGCCGAGCACCCTGTGCAGCTTGTCCAGGACGTCGTCCGGGTCCATGGCGCGCGGGTCGTCGAGGGTGCGGCTCACGCCGATGTCCTGGCCGCGCACCGCCTGGTCGTAGCAGTCGACCCAGAGCGGCCGCATCACCATCGGCTTGCCGAAGTACAGGCCCTCGCCGTAGGCGTTGCCGCCGCCGTGGGTGAAGAAGAGCGTGACGCTGGGGTGCGCCAGCACGTCCAGCTGGGACGGCACCCACGACTCGATCCGGAGGTTGTCCGGAAGGTTCTCGGGGAGGAAGTCCTGCTGGTCCTTCGGCAGCTTCCACAGGACGTCGTGCTGGCCCTCCAGGCGCCGGACGATCTCCACGAAGGAGCGGACCTGCTCGGCGGTCAGGCGGGTGATCGTGCCGAAACCGGCGTAGATGACGGACTTCCGCTCGTCCAGCCACTGCCCGAGCTCGTTCTCCGGCGCCTGCGGCAGCGGCGGGATCATCGCGCCGACGGTGCGGATCATCTCGGGGATCTCGAAGGAGTAGTCCATCTCCGGAACCGCGTAGCACAGCACGAGTTCGGCGTTCTCCACCCGGCTGAACTGCCCGAACGCGGCCGGGTCGACACCGAGCTCGGCGCGCACCTGCGCGTCGAGAGCGTTGCGCTCCTTCATCATCCGGGAGAAGACCATGGACATCGTTCGCCACTTGAACAGCCGGTTCGCCAGGCGCTGGCGGAAGTTCATCGCCTGCGGCAGCCCGGAGTGCGGCACCGGGAAGTCCGGTGGCGTGTACGACTTGCCGATCGGCACGGCCGAGGTGACCAGGTTGCTCGGCACGAAGGTGTCGCTGAGCACGAAGGGGATCTTCTTCGTGATCGCCAGCTCGTGGCCGTACTGGCACAGGCAGTCGATGACCATCAGCGCGGGCTGCGCCTTCTCGACGGCCTCCTCCAGCTTGCGGTACTTGTCCACCCGCAGGTCGGGCCGGTGGGTCTGCTCGATCACCGCGCGATGGGCCTTGAAGCGGGATCGCTGCGTGACCCGGTGGTACGTCTCGTCGTCCCAGGTGATCGACGACATCTCGGGGATCACGTCACCGAGGGAGAAGAACTGCACGGGAGAGTCCACCTGGGCGGCCTCCACGTCGGCTCGTGCCTTCTCGTCCGCGGCGAACCACAGATCCGGCACGCCCCTGCGGGACAGCTCCTCGACGAGGACCAGCATCGGGTTCAGCAGACCGCTCTCCGGCAGGCTGACGAACAGGATCGGCCGTTGAGTCGAGCTCATGGGTACGGGGGTCCTTTCAGTATGCGGCGGCAGCCGCATGCGGTGTGGGACTCAGCCTGCGTCGCGGCGGCATCCGGGGGTCCGCCACCCGCGCGGTCACGCCAGCCGCGAACCGAAACATCTCCTGGAACACCCTTCGGCATTGGCGGGACGACGTGGCACCTCCGAGCGCAAGCCTGCCGGACGGGGTCTCGGGTTGTCCCGGCTGCGCGGCAAGGTCGAGGAGAAGCCCTAGTTCTGGGCCGTGCGGCGGATCCGGGAGCGCGCCCGATCGCTACGCCGCGCCCCGGTTCGCGGCGTGGACGATTCCCTCGATCTCCACCGAGAGATCGGAGCGGCAGACGTCGACGTTGAGGTAGGCGACCTGGGCGTCCGGGGAGAAGTGCTCCGCGCAGATCCGCTGGACCGCGGGGATGTCGTCCCGGTGGCGGACGTAGACCTTGATGGTGTCCAGGTCGGCGAGCGCGTTGCGCTGCTCGATCTGGTAGTCGGCCAGGTTCTCGGGACCGACCAGGTGGGCGATGTTCTCCAGCGCCAGCAGCGTCTGCTTCTCGACGTCGCCCGCGAACAACGTCTCGTGCCCGCGGATGCTCGACGTGCCCGCGACGTAGATCTGCCCGGAGATGCGGTCGGCGCCGGTGGTGCTCAGGTAGGTGGCCCTGGCGAACTTCGGCGGCCGGGGGCCGTACTGCTTCGGGTAGTTGTACGCGGAGATCTGCTTGGAGTTCTCGATCGGGATCAGCGCGGCGGAGCGGGACGCGAGGACGTAGAAGGCGATGCCGCCGCCGAGCGATCCGATCCCGGTGGCGGACGGAACCGAGGTGTCGCCGAAGTGGAACAGCTCGAAGGCCTCTGCCCTGCCCTTGCAGAAGTCCCGGTAGATCTCCATGCCCTCGGAGTTGTCCTCGTTGATGTGGTTGACGAAGTTCCACATCCGCACGCAGTTCTTGTAGCCGAGGCTGTCCATCAGCTCCAGCATGGCCTGGTAGGCGACGCGAGTGCCTTCGGCGTAGTGCTCGGCCGGTGCGATGCGGCCCGCGCACAGCAGGTACTCGTCGTCGTGCGCGTAGCCGATTCCGCCGAACTCCCCGGTTTCCACCGGGCGATCGGTCGTCCAGACCTCGGCGAAACCGTCCGCCTCCGAGCCCGCCATGTGGATGTCGACCCGCAGGTGCCCGCGCGAGACCTCGGGGTCGGCCGCGCTGGAGGTGTAGTTGATGACGCCGAGCACGTTCTTCTCGCGAGGCAGCTGCTCGTCGACGTCGTCCAAGGCCAGGAACTTCGAAGCGGGCAGGTCGACGATCTGTTGCTCTGTCATGGAAAGTTCGCTCCAGGGATCAATGTCAGTTCGTGCCGTGCCCGAGGGCTTCGATGATGCGGGGGCGGAGGTCGGCTGCGCTGATGATGGCGTCGACGGAGCCGACTTCGACGGCGCGTTCGATGCTGTGGATCTGGTCGAATTCCGCGGCGACCTCGCCGAGCTCCTCCGCTCGCACGGCCGGCTGCTCCTCGGTGCGCCGGCTGTTCAGCGCCGCCCGGTCGCTCCCGCTGGCTGCGGCGAGTTCTTCCTGCCGTTTGGTGATGCGCATCGCGGCCTCTCCGCGGTTGACGATGGCGACACGACTGAACACCGCTCAGGCCTCCCAAGTGCCCGCGTGCAGCAGGCGACGTCCGGATGTCGGGCCGGCGCCCGCGATCTGTCCACAGTGGTCGATTGCGGGCAGGTGCACCGCTGTGCCGGATCGCGCATGCCGGCTCTGCTGACTTGCGGGAATCCCGGGAAAGGCGCCTCCGGGGTCATCTCCCAGCCGTCGTTCCATGCGAGGTCTGGCGCGCAGCACGACAGCACCCTACGGCGCGGATGACTAGGGAAATGCCGGATTCTGGTGGCGCTCCGGGATGGCGGCGCAGGACCGCGGCGAAGGGGGTGGCGAATCGTGGCGCGCGGGTCGCTCCGCGGCGCTCGGGTTGGCGGAATCGACCGGACGTGCGCAGGTGCGACGTGCTGCTTGAGTCCAATGTGGATGATCTGCCCGGAGTCGTGGTGATCTCCGGGGTCGCACTCCTGAAGCGCGCGGTTTCGGCAGCCGAGCGGTTAGCGCTGGGTGCTACGGTGCCCGAGTCGTAGCAGCGCGGCTGCCGTTGTTCTGCTCCGGCGGGCGACCCGGGATGGCCTGCCCGCGGAGTCCCTCCCGCCGCACGCTGTCCCTCCGCCTCGAACCGGATCGACGAGATCGGCTCGACGGTTGCCACGGCGCGGGCCGGTCACCGAAAGGAACTCCCCGCCATGACTCTGATCGCAGGCCCTGCGGATGCCTCTCCCGAGCTGGACGACCAGCGGATCACAGCCGTCGACCCGCTGATCTCGCCTGCGCTCCTGCGGCAGGAACATCCGATGAACCCCGCCGTGGCCAAGACGGTGGCGCACGGCCGAAGCGCGGCGGCCGACATCCTGGCCGGGCGCGACGATCGGCTGCTGATCGTGGTCGGCCCCTGCTCGGTGCACGACCCGGATGCCGCGCTGGACTACGCCCGGCGCCTGGCCCGGCACGCGGCCGTCGTGCAAGACGAGGTGCACGTGGTGATGCGGGTCTACTTCGAGAAACCGCGGACCACGCTCGGCTGGAAGGGCTTGATCAACGACCCGGACCTGGACGGCAGCTTCGCCGTCAACAAGGGCCTGCGCGCGGCCCGTCGCTTGCTGCTCGACATCGGCGCGCTCGGCCTTCCGGTGGGCTGCGAGTTCCTCGACCCGATCACACCGCAGTTCATCGCGGACGCGGTGAGCTGGGGTTCGATCGGCGCCCGCACCGCGGCCAGCCAGGTGCACCGGCAGCTGTGCAGCGCGCTGTCCATGCCGGTCGGCATCAAGAACTCCACCGAGGGCGATGTCCAGGTCGCGGTGGACGCCACCCGCGCGGCCGCGGCGAGCCACGTGTTCTCCGGGGTCACCGCCGACGGGCTGGCAGCGCTGTTGACCACCGCGGGCAACGAGGACTGCCACGTCATCCTGCGGGGAACTTCGGGCGGGCCGAACTACGACGCCGCCACCGTCTCCGACGTCCTGGCCCGGCTGCGAGCGGCGGGTCTGCCGGAGCGCGTCGTCGTCGATGCGAGCCACGGCAACAGCGGCAAGGACCACGAGCTTCAGGCCGCGGTCATCGCCGAACTGGCCGACCGGATCGCCGCCGGCGAGCGCGGCATCGTCGGCCTGATGCTGGAGAGCTTCCTGGCCGCCGGCCGCCAGGACCTCGCCCTCGGCGAGGCGGATTCGCTCGCCTACGGCCGCAGCATCACCGACGCCTGCCTCGACTGGCCCACCACGGAAGCCCTCCTCGACCGGCTCGCCGCAGCGGTGAGAACCAACCGCCGCTGAGGATTTCACAGTTTTGCCTAAAACTGTGAAATCCAGCGCCGAAATGCCCGGACAGTTTTAGGCAAAACTGTCGAATGGCCGAGCTGGCACAGGGCGTCGGAGGCGGGTTGATCGGTCGTTCGGGGGATTCGAGGTTGGGCTGAGCGTTCGTTGTGGTTGCTGCGACCTGGGTAAACCGAGTGCTGCGCCCTGTTGGGGGTCGCTCGGGCGTGTAACGATCTTCGCCGGAAAATCCGGGATTTTCCGGCTCGCCTGGCGAGTCCTGATCTGGGGATTTCAGGGAGGTTGACCGAATGCTGGAGTTACGTGGCCGACGGCGATCCCGAAGGCCGCTCGCGCTCGGCTTGGCAGCTGCCGTGGCCGGACTGGCGCTGACCGTGCCGTCCGCCGCCGCCCAGCCGCCGGGTGATGACGTGCAGCACAGCAACAACGTCCACCCGGTGGCCAACGTGCCGCGGCAGGGGCCGCTGAAGGAGTCGACGCACAGCGATCTGGCGTTCTACCAGAACTACGCCATTCAGGGCACCTACGACGGCTTCACCGTCTACGACATCTCCAAGCCGCAGAAGCCGGAGACCGTCACCCAGGTGCACTGCCCGGGCGGGCAGGGCGACGTGTCGGTGAGCCCGGACGGCAGCCTGCTGTTCATGTCCGTGGACTACGCGCGCACCGACGCCACCTGCCAGAGCGAGCAGGGCTCCTACGAGGACCCGAACTCCTGGGAGGGCATGCGGGTCTTCGACATCAGCGACAAGGCGAACCCGCGCTACGTCAAGGGCATCAAGACCAACTGCGGCTCGCACACCCACACCATGGTTCCGGGCAAGAGCACCGACGACGTGTTCCTCTACGTCTCGTCGTACAACCCGGACCCGGCGTTCCCGAACTGCCAGCCGCCGCACGACTCGATCTCGATCATCAACGTCCCGGCCGGCAGTCCGGCCGACGCGAAGGTCGTCGCCGAGCCGGTGCTGTTCCCCGACGGCGGTGCGGCGGGTACCGCGGGCTGCCACGACATCACGGTCTTCCCCGAGCACGACCTCGCCGGTGGTGCCTGCATGGGCGACGGCGCGCTGATGGACATCTCCGACCGCGCCGAGCCGCGGGTGATCACCACGGTCGAGGACCCGAACTTCGCGTTCTACCACTCGGCGACGTTCACCAACGACGGCAAGAGCGTCCTGTTCACCGATGAGCTCGGTGGCGGCGGTGCGCCGACCTGCAACGACGACGTCGGGCCCAAGCGCGGTGCGGACGCGATCTACAACATCACCGGCAGCGGTGACGATCGCCAGCTCGAGTTCCAGAGCTACTACAAGATCCCGCGCAACCAGGCCGACACCGAGAACTGCGTGGCGCACAACGGGAACCTGATCCCGGTTCCGGGCCGCAACGTCTACGTGCAGTCCTGGTACCAGGGCGGTGTGTCGTTCTTCGACTTCACCGACACCACCGCGCCGAAGGAGATCGGCTACTTCGACCGCGGTCCGATCGACGAGGACACCCTGGCCATGGGCGGTTCCTGGTCGGCGTACTACTACAACGGCTACGTCTACTCCAGCGACATGACCCGCGGCCTGGACGTCATGAAGGTGACCGGTCCGGGCATGGGCCAGGCCGAGCAGGTCCAGCTGGACGTGCTCAACCCTCAGACGCAGTACTCGTACCCCGAATGATCCGCCCTGCCGCCGGGTCCGGTCGTCACCGGGCCCGGCGGCAGGCCGTTCGGAAGGGAGCAGGCGATGTTCCTGCGAAAGTTGTCCCTGTTGGTGGTTCTGCTGGCAGGCCTGCTCGGTGCCGGGACCGCGAGCGCGGCCGCTCAGACGTACAACGACGTCGACGCCGAGTTCACCCGGATGATGATCCCGCACCACTACCAGGCGATCCTCATGTCCGAGCTGGCCCCGGACCGCGCGGCCGACCCCGAGCTGAAGTCGTTGGCCGACCGCATCCACACCGAACAGGGCCTGGAGATTCGGATGATGCAGGGATGGCAGGGCCGCAACGGCCTGCCGGTTACCGATCCGGAGGCCGCCTACCAGGACCTGCTCGCCAAGCCCGAGATGCTCGAGCAGATGGGCATGGCCACCGCGGCGGAGATGGACCGGCTCGCGACGCTGTCCGGAGCCGAGTTCGACCGGATGTTCCTGGACCTGATGATCCCGCACCACGACGGCGCGGTCGTGATGTTGAGGGACGTGATCCTCAACGGCAGCGACCAGGAGCTCAACCAGATGGCCCAGGACATGATGTCCACTCAGAAGGCTCAGCTCGCGATCATGCGCGACATGCGCGAGTCCATGTGACGTGAGCGCACGGCGCCCGGGCCGTCGCGGACGGCCCGGGCGTTCGGTGGTCGGGCCCCCCGAACAGCCCGCGCGCGGGCTCATGTATCGTATTGGCGCAAGGGATGAGCGGTGACGAACAGCTGAACATCCCGGACCAACAGAACACGGGGCTGTGGCGCAGCTGGTAGCGCACTTGACTGGCAGTCAAGGGGTCAGGGGTTCGAATCCCCTCAGCTCCACGCACAAGGAGGCGAGTGCTCACGCAGAGCGCTCGCCTCCTTACATGCACGGGTTGCGGGACTCGGTCCCCGCACGCTCCTGCGGTCAACGTTCCGGCAGCGGATCCCCGAAGCTCCCCGCGCTGCCGCAGCTGCTCACCGAGGCGGGCACCCGCGAGCGTCACCGTTAGAGGTCGAGAACGATGCGATCCCGGGTTGCCTTCTTCAAGGGGCTTTGCGCAGGGACGTCGTGATCTCTTTGGTGCCTGCGCTCTCGTCGTCCCGCGACAGTTTTGCCTAAAACTGTCCGGGCGTTTCGGGTGCGGTGGGCCTCACAGTTTTAGGCAAAACTGTCGCGCGTCCGCACCGGCCGCAGCTGCTCGACGAGCTGGCTGCGGCCTACGGGTTGCTGGACGACGAGCTGTGGTGCGGTGTGCTGTTCGCGCACGGCGACCACTTCACCGGTGGTCTCGACATGGTCGACGTGGGCGGGGAACTGGCTTCGGGCGAGTTCCCCCTGCCCGAGGGCGGGCGCGATCCCTGGCGGCTGGACGGGCCCTGGTCGAAGCCCGTGGTCGCCGCCGCGCAGGGTTGGGTGATGACGCTCGGGATCGAGTTGTTGCTGGCGGCCGACATCCGGATCGCGTCCCAGGACGCGCGTTTCGCTCAGCTGGAGATCCGAAGGGGTATCTACCCCTTCGGAGGTGCGACGGTGCGCTTCCCCGAACAAGCGGGATGGGGCAACGCGATGCGGTGGGTGCTCACCGGAGACGAATTCGACGCGGCCGAGGCCCGCAGAATTGGGCTTGGTGCAGGAGATCGCCGAAGACGGCCCGGCGGCGGTGCGGAGCGCCGCGGAGATCGCCACCACGATCGCCGAGAAGTCCGGGCCGTTCGGGGTGCGCACCGTGCTGGACTCGGCCCACCGGGCCCGCGAGCACGGCGAGAGCGCGGCGATCGAGCGGCTGCGCCCGGACATCGCTCGGCTGCTGGCCACCGAGGACGGAGCGGAGGGGATCCGATCCTTCGCGGAGCGCCGCGACGCCGTTTTCACCGGGCGCTGAGTCGGGGCTAGTGCCGTCGGAGCGCTTCCAGGAGCACGGCGACCAGCAACCCGAGGCAGAGGACCGCGATCGCCACCGTCGGCACCGGTGCGGACGAGCGGCCGGTCACCAGGATCGATAGCAGGACGACGGTGGCGGCGCACAGCAGCAGCGCCTGCAGGAGCAGCGTCCGCCTCGACAAGCCTCGTGCCTCGCGCCGCGCCCGTAACAGCCAGCTTCTTCGCCCGCCCATGGCTGGTCACGCTAACCCGCGAACCCGCCTTCCGGGAGGGACGAACTCCATTCGTTGCCCCGCCTTGACGTCCGGAGAGGTCACGTCACCGGGTGGAGCCGGTGCGGGTCTGCGATCGGGTGGAGCTCTCGATCAGTCGTGGGTACCGGTTCACGGCTCGTTCCGGCCTGCGCGCAGGTAGTCGGCGACCAGGGCGTCGAGCGCGGGTCTCTGGGCGGCCCAGCCCTCGGCGGCCGGTCCGGGCGCGCGGACGAGGGCGCGTTGCTGCCTGGCGGTCCCGCTCGTGTGGATCACCGCGCCTGCCGCGGGGACCTCGCCCGCCGGGCCGAGCAGTTCGCGGTGCTGGTCGAGGAGTTGTTCGACATCGCCGTCGAGCAGCACGCGGCCCGCGTGCATCAGCACGAGGTGATCGCAGACGTCGCGCAGGTCGGAGAACACGTGCGAGGCCATCAGCACCGTCGTCCCCCGCTCGGCGACGTCGGACATGACCAGCTTGAGGACGTCGTCCCGGGCCAGGACGTCCAGGTCCGACAGCACTTCGTCGAGCAGCAGCAGCTTCGGCTGCCGTCCCAGGGCCAGAGCCAGCGCCAGCAGCGTGCGCATCCCCCTGGACAGCGAACCGACGCGGGCGTCGCGGTCGAGCCCGGGGTGCGCGTCGAGCACCTGCTCGACGCGCTCGGCCGACCAGCGCTCGTTCATCTTCGCCGCCGCGCGGACCATCTCCCCGACGGTGAAATCGGAGTACAGCGGGCGGTGTTGGGCGAGCAACGCCGCGTCCGGGTGGATGCGGCCGCGCACCTCGGCGCCGAAGACCCGCAGGGTGCCCACCGAAGGCGCGGTCAGGCCGGCGGTCAACGAGAGCAGCGTGCTCTTGCCGGCCCCGTTCGAACCGACCAGTCCGACGACCTTGCCCTCGGGGATCCGCACCTCGCAATTCCGGATCACCCACGGGCCGCCGAAGTGCTTGCCCAGTCCGCTGGTGCTCAAAGCGCTCATCGTCAGGACTCCTCTTGGAAGTGCTCGTCTCGGACGGCCGCGTACAAGGCGTCGACCGCTTCGGTGTCGAGGCCGCTGCTCTTGGCGCGGCTCATCCAGTCGGCCAGTTCTCTGCGCATCGGTCCTTCGGCGGTGGTCAGCTCGTTGGCCAGCGACCGCGTCACGAAGGTCCCCACCCCGCGCCGGGCCTCGACGAGCCCGTCGCGCTCCAGCTCGCGGTAGGCCTTGAGCACGGTGTTCGGATTGACCGCGGTCGCCTCCACCACCTCGCGCGCGGTGGGGAGGCGGTCACCGGGTTCCAGCAATCCCAACCGCATGGCCTGCTTGACCTGCTGAACGATCTGGACGTAGGTGGAAACCCCGGAACGACGGTCGATCCGGAACTCGATCATGTGGTGCAGCATAGGTGCCCGAGCCCTTCCGAGCGCGCAACCCGCGGGCCCGCTCAGCGCTGTCGCCGCAGCGTCCACGCGGTAGCCGCCAGCAGCAGCGCGGCCGCCGCGGTGAAGATCGCGAACTCCGCCCATTGCAAGTGGGGGAACGCCGACATCGGGATGACGTCGGCGTAGCTGGCGACGATGCCCTGGCGCTCGAAGCACGCGACGTGGGTCTGCCCGCCCTGGTTCGCGCAGGCCCGCATGGCGTTCAAGGAGAGTTCTGCGGGCCGCCCGTCCGGCCCGAGGTACCCGGCCCCGGTCACCTTGACGTCCGGGGCGGAGACGTCCGCGGCCCGCATCGCCGGGGTGAACGCGTCCGAGGAGGTCAGCCGCGTATGCGGCAGCGCCTTCTCGGCGTAGTTGCTCACCGTCAGGCGCAGCACCAGCAGCCCGCCCAACGTCAGGGCCATCGCGAGCACCGAGCGTCGGAGCACCGCGCCCAGCAGAGCTCCGAGGGCGAAGGAGAACAGCAGGTGTGCCGTCGGCATCGGACCGGTGGTGTCGACGATCGGGAAGGAGAAGGTCCCCGCGCGCAGCGGCCCCAGCATTCCCGCACCGGCCACCCAGCCGTTGACCAGCCACTGCATCGCGAGCACCGCGATCAACGAGGGCACCAGCACCATCAGGGTCTTGGTCGCCATCCAGCGGAATCTGCTGACCGACTGGGTGAAAGCCAGCACGTCCGTGCCGTTCTCGAGCTCGCGCGCGAAGAGCGGTGCGGCGCTGAACACGCCGAGCAGCACCGGCAGCGCCAGCACGCCGAACTGGGCGAGCCGCAGCGTGTCGTACCAGGTCTGCTGGAACTCCTCCCGCCCCCGCTGGCAGGGGCCGCCGACGGACTCGACGGTCAGGCACTCCGCCAGTCCCGCGGACTGGATGTGGTGCGCCATGTTCGCCCACAACGCCAGGATCGCGCCTCCGCCCAGCAGCAGGAGAGCGGTCATGGCGAGGACGTGCGTGCGGTGCTGCCGCCAAGCGACCCAGATCATGCCGCCACCTCCGCGTTCGCGCGCGGGAGGCGTCGGCGACGGTGTCCCGGGGCCGTGCGGGCGCGCTGACCCCCAGACAGCGCGCCCGCCTCGGCCCCGGCCGGGACGGCGGTCTCGTGCTCCTCCGGCGAGCGGTCCGGAAGTGCCCGGCCGCTCCGGTACCCGTTGCTCAGCCGATGCGTTCGCACCGGTCCTTCCTCGGTCACGGCCTACCCCCAGGCGCAAATAGTCATTCCACTAATGAACTAGTGGAAATCTAGCACACACGTGTGCGGGGAAGGGGGAGGGTCGAGCGATGCGGACGCGCTCAGTCGAAGCGGCTGATGCGGAGCACCAGGTCGAAGGCCTGCTCGATCGCGCGACGGGATTCCTCGGTGTGGTCGAGGGTGTCGAAGGAGTGCTGCCCGTTGGGCACGTCGATGATCTCCAGGCGCGCCTTGGCGCGGGCGGCCTCGACGAAGGCCTCGACGGTGCTGGCGATGTCCGGGTTCTCCTTGCCCGCGCGGGTCAGCACGATGGGCGGGGAACCGGCGTTGACCGCCTCGATCGGGTTGAAGCGGGCGTCGACGTGCCACTCCGGCGGCGTTGCCGCGACCGGGTAGGACGCCGCGAGGCAGCGCACCCAGTCGGGCGGGTTTCGCAGCCAGTCGGCCAGCATCGGGCCGCCACCGGAGAAGAACCACAACGCGATCCGGTCGGCGTCCACGCGCGGGTGCGCTCGCGCGGTTTCGACGGCCGCGGCGACCTCGTCCGCGGCCTTCGGGTAGTGGGCGGGGGAATGCAGGCCGTGGTCGACGACCACGCCGACCGCCCCGCGCGTGGCGGCCAGCGCGCCGTAGCCGCGGAAGACCGGCCACTCGCTCGGGGCGATGGAGAGCTCGGGCGGCAGCGGACCACCGTGCACGAACACCACGGCGGGCTGCGGGCCCTCGTCATCGGGCAGGTAGAGGTCCACCTCACCGTCGCGCTCGGCGTCTACCGGTTCGAGCGGCAGGACGAACGGCTGCGTGACGTATTCCTCGAAACCCATGACCGGAGCGTAATGCCCGAGCGCGCCCTCCGGCATCCGAATTGCCCGAAGGACGGTTCAGTCCGCCGTTGGCGCCGCGCTGCGGCTGTCCTCGCTCGACGACATCGGAGGACCCGCCGCGGTTCGAGCTGACTCCCACACCACGCGGCCCGCAAGCGCCTCGGCCGCCGGAACCGCAGCGGGCTCCGGCGGCCGACGCGGGATCACTTGAGCTCGGCGCTCGACTTCCCAAGCAGGCGGCGGGCCACGATGAGCTGCTGGATCTGCTGGGTTCCCTCGAAGATGTCGAGGATCTTGGCGTCCCGCGACCACTTCTCGAGCAGCGACTCCTCGGTGTAGCCGATGGTTCCGCAGAGCTCGACGCAGCCGAGGGTGACGTCGACGACCGAGCGGCCCGCCTTGGCCTTGGCCATGGAGGCCTGCAGCGAGTTGGGCTTGCGGTTGTCGGCCATCCAGGCGGCCTGCATGGTCAGCAGGTAGGCCGCCTCGTAGTCGGCCTCCAGCTCCAGGTACTTGGCCGCGGCCGCGGGCTGGGCGTTGGCCGGGCGGTCGTAGTCGATCGCGACTCCGGCCTCGGCCAGGATCCGCTGGGTCTCCTCCAGCGCCGCGCGGGCGACGCCGATGGCCATGGCGGCGACCAGCGGGCGGGTGTTGTCGAAGGTCTGCATGACCCCCGCGAAACCGGACTTGGTGTCGATCTCCGGGGAACCCAGCAGGTTCTCCTTCGGGACCCGGCAGTTGTCCAGGCGGATCACCGCGGTGTCCGAGGCCTTGATGCCGAGCTTGTGCTCGAGCCGCTCCACCTTGATGCCCGGACGGGACTTCTCCACCACGAAGGACTTGATCGCGGCGCGGCCCAGGGACTTGTCCAGCGTCGCCCAGACCACCACGGTGTCCGCGCGGTCGCCCGCCGTGACGAAGATCTTCTCGCCGTTGAGGACGTACTCGTCGCCGTCCAGCTCGGCGGTGGTGGTGATGTTGGCCGAGTCCGAACCGGTGCTCGGCTCGGTGATGGCCATCGCCGCCCAAACGTTGGCGAACCGCTCGGCCTGCTCCTCGTTGGCCACCGAGGCGATCGCCGCGTTGCCCAGGCCCTGCCGCGGCATGGCCAGCAGCATCGCCAGGTCGCCCCAGCACATCTCCATGGTGCCGAGCACCAGGTTCAGGTTGGAGCCGTTGCGGTTGCCCTTGGCGGCCTTGTCCTCCTCCTTGCGCACGCCCGCGGCGCCCGCACCGCCTTCGCCGGAGGTGTTCAGGCCGTCCAGCAGGGCGGCGAGGGTGTCGAGCTCCTTGGGGTAGCTGTGCTCGAGGCGGTCGTACTTGCGCGAGATCGGGCGGAACACCTCGGAGGCGGCCTGGTAGGCCTGGTTGACCAGGCCGCGCGCCTTCTTCGGGACCTCAAGATTGATCATCGGAATTCTCCTCTGGGAGCTGGCGGAAGGACCGCGGCGTTCGACGGTTCGGGGCTGCCCGCGGTCCTCACACCAGGACCGCGCCTTCCATCACGCCGATCGCCCGCAGATCCCGGTACCAGCGCTCGACCGGGTGCTCCTTGGTGTAGCCGTGGCCACCGAGGAGCTGCACGCCCGCGCTGCCGATGAACATGCCCTTGTCCACGGCCAGCTTCCGGGCCAGCGCGACCTCGCGGGCGTACGGCAGCCCTTGCTCGGCGCGCGCCGCGGCGCGCAGGGTGGTCAGCCGGATGCTCTCCAGCTCGATGCCGATGTCGGCGACGTTGAACGCGACCGCCTGCCGGTGGCTGATCGGCTCGCCGAACGCGGTGCGCTCGTTGACGTAGGGGATCACGTAGTCGAGCACCGCCTGGCCGGTGCCGACCGCCAGCGATGCCCAGGCGAGCCGGGACAGCCGCACCATGTCGGTGAACACCTCGGCCGCGCCTTCGCCGAGCAGCGCGCCCGAGCCGACCTCGACCTGCTCGAGGTGCAGCTTGCCGGTGCTCGCGCCGCGCAGGCCCATCGCGGGTTCGGCCTCGATGGACACGCCGTTGCTGGAGGACTCCACCAGGAACAGAGCCGGGCCGTTGCCCTGCAGGTCCGCCGAGACGATGAACAGCTCGGCCTGGGCGGCGCGCGGGACCATCGACTTCACGCCGGTGAGCCGGTAGCCGTTCGCGGTGCGCTCGGCCTCGGTGGCGGGCTTGAACGGATCGCCGAGCGCGGCCCGCTCCTGCACCGCCAGCGCCGCGGCCGGGACGTGCTCGCCGGCGAAGGCGGGCAGGTAGGTGGCCTGCTGCTCCTCGTCGCCCCACTGGGTGAGCGCGGTGGAGACCGCCGACGGGGCGAGGATCGCCACGGCCAGACCCATGTCGCCGTGCGCGAGGGCCTCGGTGACCAGTGAGTTCGTCACGGCGGAACGCTCGGTTCCCATGCCGCCGAGGGACTCCGGGATGCCGACCGAGGTCAGTCCGAGCTCGCCCGAGCGCTCCAGCAGGTCCTCCGGCGTGGTGAGCGCGGCATCGGCCTCGGAGGCGGCCGGTCGCAGCTGCTCGGCGGCGAACTCGCGGACCGTCTCCGCGATGAGCGCCTGCTCCTCGTCGGGCTCGATGTCGAAGAGGTCCTTCGACGGCGCCGAGCTCAGCCGAGCGGGCTTGTCCAGGTTCTGCGCCTTCTTGAACTGCCGGGACGCCGCCCCGGCGGCGCGGAAGCCGGTGCGCGTGCCGTTCTGCACCAGGCTCTCGAACTGCTTGCGCAGCCCGACCTTGTCGATGATCGGCGCGCTGGCGATCTTGGCGATAGCGGCGAGGCCCAGGCCCATGGCGTCGCGCTTGCGCGCGCCGGCCTGTCCGCGTTGGACGTTTGACACGGTGCGTCTCCAATCGGCCGACCTTGGCCGGGCGTTATCTACTCAAGAGTAAAATAACTCTTGCGGTCAGCGGTGCACCAGTGAGTCCCCTCACCGCCCCCTCGTGCCCGAGGAAAGGCCTCCGAACAGCGCATTCCCCGACTCGATGCGGCCTCGTGCCCGTTGCGGGAAATGGGGTAGCGCCGTGTCGGCGGTTAGGATCACCGGACACTTCGGGCGGAAGTGGGGGACTGATGAGCCTGGTGCAGCTGAACCTAGGGATGCTCGCCGGCGGCCTGGTGCTGCTGGCGAGCATCGTTGCGACCCGGGTGGCGCACCGGGTCGGGCTGCCGAGCCTACTGCTGTTCCTGGCGCTGGGGGTGCTGCTCGGCGAGGGCGGGATCGGCATCGAGTTCGACAACGCCGAGCTCGCGCGCAATCTGGGCACCGCCGCGCTGGCGGTCATCCTCGTCGAAGGCGGGTTGACCACCAAGTGGCAGGACGTGCGGAAGCTGCTCGCGCCCGCCGGGATGCTGGCCACCGCCGGAGTCGGCATCAGCGTGATGGTCACCGCGCTCGGGGCGCACTTCCTGCTCGGGGTGCACTGGCAACTGGCACTGCTGCTCGGGGCGATCGTGTCCTCCACCGACGCGGCCGCGGTGTTCTCCGTGCTGCGGGTGCTCCCCCTGCCGCGGCGGCTGGCCGGGTTGCTGGAGGCCGAGTCCGGGTTCAACGACGCGCCGACGGTGATCCTGGTGCTGCTGTTCAGCACCGTGCCGCTGCAACTGGACCCGGTCGACTTCGTCTCGGGCCTGAGCTACCAGCTGACCGCGGGTGTTGTGATCGGCGTCGGCCTCGGTTGGCTGGGTGCGGTGACGCTGCCCCGGATGGCGCTACCCGCCTCGGGGCTCTACCCGCTGGCCACGTTCGGGTTGAGCATGGTGGCCTTCGCCGCCGCCGGTTCGCTCAACGCCAGCGGGTTCATCGCGGCGTACCTGTGCGGGGTGGTGCTGGCCAACAGCGGGCTGCCGCACCGCTCGGCGACGCGCTCGTTCGCCGAAGGTCTCGGCTGGCTGGCCCAGATCGCGCTGTTCGTGCTGCTCGGGCTGCTGGTGAGTCCGAGCCGATTGCCCGCGGAGGCCCTGCCCGCGCTGATCGTCGGGCTGGTGCTGCTGCTGGTGGCCCGGCCGCTGGCGGTGGTGGTCTCCCTCGCGGGCTTCCGGATGCCGTGGCGCGAACAGGCGTTCCTGTCCTGGGCGGGGTTGCGCGGTGCTGTGCCGATCGTGCTCGCCACTTTCCCGGTCGTGCAGGGCGTCCCGGGCAGCGACCGCTTGCTGGACATCGTGTTCGTGCTGGTCATGGTTTTCACCCTGCTGCAGGGACCGAGCCTGCGGCCGTTGGCGAAGCGGCTCGGCCTCCTCCCCCGCGAAGCCACCCGCGAGATCCAGGTCGAAGCGGCGCCGCTGGACGTGCTGGACGCGGAGCTGCTGTCCACGTCCGTGCCGGAGGGGTCCGAGCTCCACTCCGTCTCCATCCGCGAGCTGCGCCTGCCGGACCCGGGGGTGGTCACGCTGATCATCCGCAACGGGCGCACCTTCGTGCCGGTCCCGGAGACCGTGCTGGAGACCGGCGACGAACTGTTCATCGTCACCACCGCGCGGCAGCGGGAGGCCACCGAGCGCCGCGTTCGCGCGGTGAGCCGCCGCGGCAGGCTTGCCGGTTGGTACGGAGAGCGCGGCGATCCGGCCTGAGATCGCGCCGGAACCCTGCCCCGGCGGGAGCGCGCGGGCATAAGATCGCGTCGGCTCGCGAACCCGCCCGGGAGGGAACCCATGGCGACCTGGCAGGACCTGCGTTCGTTCATCAGCTCCGAGTACCGGCCCGCGCCGGAGTCCGATGACGACGAGCGCGAGGAGGATGTCGAGTTCCGCGTCATCGAGTCCAGTGACGACGAGATCCGCATCCTCGTCGAGTACGACGACGACCGCAGCCAGATCGTGATCGTGTGCCACGAGCGGCTGGACAACAGCGAGGACTGGGTTCAGCTGGTCTCGGTCGTCGGCCGGGCATCCGATGCGGACATGCGCAAGGTGCTCGAGGAGCTGGGTCAGGTCTCGGCGGTGTGCGGGGCGGTGATCATCGGCGATCACCTGGTGCTGCGGCACGCGCTCCCGCTGGTCAACCTGGACATCAACGAGTTCGTCGACCCGCTGAACTTCGTGGCCGAGACCGCGGACCACCTCGAGGAGCTGTTCTTCCACGAGGACGACCACTGAGCGCGACCGGTGCCACGCTGGCAGCTCCCGGGCGGCGCAACGAGGACCACTTCGCCATCGGCCCGGACTGGGCGTTCGTGCTGGACGGCGCCACGCCTGCCGCAGGCGTCGACAGCGGCTGCGCGCACGACGTAGTCTGGCTGGTGCATCGGCTCGGCGGTGAGCTCGCGCGGCTGCTGACGATCAGCGACGCACCGCTTGCCGACCTGCTCGCCGAGGCGATCGAGCG
Organism: Saccharopolyspora halophila; assembly: GCF_039531955.1. Classification (NCBI taxonomy): domain Bacteria; kingdom Bacillati; phylum Actinomycetota; class Actinomycetes; order Pseudonocardiales; family Pseudonocardiaceae; genus Saccharopolyspora; species Saccharopolyspora halophila. Next base: position 328,905 of record NZ_BAAARA010000015.1, on the reverse strand, counting down.
CACCTGCTCGGCGCACGCGGATACCTGCGACCTGGCCAACCCGTCCAGCCCGTCGGCCACGGCGACGGTGCTGCGCCTGCGCGCGGAGACGGAATACCTGGTGCTGGCCGACAGCCCGCTGGTTCTCGAGATCGACGGCGAGGTCCGCACGATCATCGACGACCGCCTCGACCACCTGCCGGACCGCGCGCTGGACACCGTTACCCGGCTGCGCAACCATCCGGACGGTTTCTGGGTCGCCTCGACCGAACCGGAAGCCGCCCACCAGGCCCGCCACGGCACGCTCCCGCCGTTCGGCCGCGCGGCCCTCCTCACCGACGGCGCCTCCCGTCAGGTCGAACTCTTCGCCAAGGCCACCTGGCCAACCCTCCTCGACCTGCTGACCGAACACGGGCCGGAGGAACTCCTCACCCAGGTCCGCCGATCGGAAGTCACAACACCCCCGAGCCGCGCGAAGCCCCACGACGACGCCACAGCGATCTGCTGGAGCCGGCGAGGCTGACAGTTTTACCTAAAACTGTCCGGACATTTCGGGCGCCGAGCGCGCACAGTTTTAGGCAAAACTGTCACCGGCCCGGTCAGGGGCAGCGGGTGGTGAGGGATATGGCGTCGTGCGGGGCGTGGGCCTTGATGTCGTTGTCGAAGTAGGCGTAGACGTCGCGGGGCTCGTGGTCGTTGGGCGGTGCGGTGATGGTGTGCTCGGTGCGGGGGTGGTCGCCTCGGCTCCAGCCGGTGATCAGGCCGGCCCAGCGGTCTAGTTCCGCCGCGTCGTAGCCGCTCGCGTAGAGCTCCTGGGAACCGTGCAGGCGCACGTAGACGAAATCGGCGGTGACGTCCTCGAGGTGCGGCCAGTCGCGGGCGGCGTCGGCGACGACCAGCCCTATCCCGTGCTCCCGCAACAGCTCCACGGCTTCGGGGCGGGCGAAGGACGGGTGGCGGACCTCCAGCGCGTGCCGCAGCGGGCGATCCGCATCGGTCTCGGTCAGCGCCCGGCCGGCCAGCCGTTCGTCGTGGCGTGCGGCGAGGTCGGCCGCCTGCGCGCTGCTGCGCGGTAGCCGGGAGAAGAACGCCGCCAGCCGCTCGGGCTCGTAGCTCAGCGATGGCGGCAGCTGCCACAGCAGCGGTCCCAGCTTGCCGCCGAGCGCCAGGACACCGGCGGCGAAGAAGTTCGCCAACGCCGTCTCGGCGTCGCGCAACCGCTTCATGTGCGTGATGTACCGGCTGCCCTTGACGGCGAACACGAAGTCGTCGGGCGTCTGCTCCGCCCAGCGCCGATAGCTCTCCGGGTGCTGCAACGAGTAGAACGAGCCGTTGATCTCCACGCTGCTCATCCGCTCGGCGAGGAACCCCAGTTCCTCCGCGCGCTTCAGCTCCTGCGGGTAGAACGGCCCGCGCCAGGGCGCGTACACCCACCCCGAGGTGCCCACGCGAACGCGACCGGTCATCACCCCACGCTAGCGCTCGGCGGCTCGCGGACGCGCGACGAAAAGGGCGTCCCCGCACGGCGCCGGGCCGTGCGGGGACACCTTCGGCGGCTCAGCCCTGCCGGGTCGCCGACGCCTCGAGGGCTCGGCGGACCAGGACCTTGGCGAGGTGCGCGCGGTAATCGGCGCTGGCACCCGGCTGGTCCGGCGGGGAGGTGTTCTCGGCCGCGCGCTCGGCCGCCCCGGCCGGGTTGGAGCCAGCGGCCAGGGCCTCCTCGACGCCTGCGGCGCGCATCGGAGTCGGGCCCATGTTGACCAGGGCGACCCGGTTGCCCGACACCGCGACGCCGACCATGGCCCAGTCGATGGCGCGCTTGGTGAACTTCTGGAAGTCCCAGCCCTGGGCGGGGTTCTTGTCCACCCGGATCTCCACCAGCACCTCGTCCTCGCCGAGCGCGGTTTCGAAGAAGTCGGTGAAGAACTCGGTGGCCGCGATCTCCCGGGTGCCCGACGGGCCCTGCGCGACCAGCACCGCGTCCAGCGCGAGCGCCACCGCGGGCAGGTCCGAGGCGGGGTCGCCGTGCACCAGCGAGCCGCCGATGGTGCCGCGGTGGCGCACCTGCGGGTCACCGATGGTGCCCGCCGCGTGCGCCAGCAGCGGAACCTCGCGCTGCAGCAGGGCGGAGTGCTCCAGGTCGTGGTGCCGGGTCAGGGCGCCGATGCGGACCTGCGAGCCCTCCTCGCGCACGTAGGACAGGCCCTGCAGACCGCTGAGGTCGATCAGGACCTCCGGCACGGCGAACCGCAGCTTCATCAGCGGGAGCAGGGAGTGACCGCCCGCCAGCAGCTTCGCGTCATCGCCGTGCTCGGCCAGCAGGTTCAGCGCCTCGTCGACCGTGTTGGCCTTCTTGTAGGTGAACGCGGCGGGGATCATTCGGCGGCCCCCTGCTTCTCCTTGGCCGCGGTCAGCACGGCTTGAACGATGTTGTGGTAACCGGTGCAGCGGCAGAGGTTGCCCTCCAGGCCGGAACGCACCTGCTCCTCGGTGGGGTTCGGGTTCTCCTCGACCAGGGACACCGAGGCCATCACCATGCCCGGCGTGCAGTAGCCGCACTGCAGACCGTGCTCCTTCTGGAAGGCGCGCTGCATCGGGTGCAGCTCCTCGCCCTCGCCGAGGCCCTCGATGGTGGTGACGTCCTGGCCCTCGGCCTGCGCGGCCAGCACCGTGCAGGACTTCACCGACTCCCCGTCGAGCAGCACCGTGCAGGCGCCGCAGGAAGTGGTGTCGCAGCCGATGTTGGTGCCGGTCAGACCGCAGTCGTCCCGCAGGTATTGGACGAGCAGCGTGCGGTCCTCGACCTCGTGGCTCTGCTGCCCGCCGTTGACGTTGATCGAAACTTGCACGAACGAACTCCTAAGCGTGGTCCTCAGGTCGCTGATCGGCGATCAACGACCTCGAACGAAGTCGGCGGCGTTGTTATGCCCGGTTGATGGCAGTCCACACCCGTTCGGGGGTGGTGGGCATGTCGATGTGCTTGACACCGAGGTGCGCGACCGCGTCCACCACCGCGTTCTGCACCGCGGGTGTGGCGCCGATGGTGCCCGCCTCGCCGATCCCCTTGGCGCCCAACGGGTTCAGCGTGGTCGGGGTCTCCATCGTGAGCAGCTCGAAGCTGGGCAGCTCGGCGGCGCTGACGATGGCGTAGTCGGCGAAGCTGGCGTTCTGCGGCTGGCCGTCCTCGTCGTAGGAGACCTCCTCCAGCAGCGCCTGCGCCGCGCCCTGCGCGATGCCGCCGTGCCGCTGGCCCTCGGTGAGCACCGGGTTCACGATCACGCCCGCATCGTCGACGGTGACGTGCCGCAGGTAGTCGACCTTGCCGGTCTCGGTGTCCACTTCGACCACCGCGAGGTGGCTGCCGAACGGGAAGGTCGGGCGGTCCTCGACGTAGTGCACATCGGCGGAGAGGTCCGCGCCGGCCCGCTGCGCGAGATCCGCCCAGCTCACCGACACGCTCGGCGTGCCGCGGACCTGCCACTTGCCGTCGGTGAGCTCCAGGTCGGCCTCATCGATCTCGATCATCTCGGCCGCGAGCTTGCGGGCCTGCTCCTTGACCTGGACCGAGGCGCGGTGCACCGCGGTACCACCGAGCTGCAGCGACCGGGAGCCCATGGTTCCGACGCCGTTGGGGATCCGGTCGGTGTCGCCGTGCACCACCTCGATCTTGTCCAGGTCGATGCCCAGCTGCTCGCTCACCAGCATCGCGTAGCTGGTCCAGTGGCCCTGCCCGTGCGGGGAGGAGCCGGTCAGCACCAGGACGCTGCCGTCCGGGTTGATCTCGACGTGCCCGCTCTCGCCCTCGGTGTTGTTCGGGGCGGTGATCTCCACGTAGCTGGACAGCCCGATGCCGAGCTGCTTGACCGCGCCCTCGGCGCGCCGCTTGGCCTGCTCCTCGCGGAGACCGGCGTATCCGGCGGTTTCCAGGACCGAGTCGAGCCCCTTGATGTACTCGCCGGAGTCGTAGAGCATCCCGCCCTGCGTCTGGTACGGGAACTGCTCGGGCTTGATCAGGTTCTTCCGCCGGACCTCGGCCGCGTCGACCTCGATCTCGGCGGCGAACAGGTCGATCGCGCGCTCGATGGCGGCGGTGGCCTCCGGGCGCCCGGCGCCGCGGTAGGCGCCGATCGGCGTGGTGTTGGTGACCACGGTGCGCGCCTGCGATTCGACCTTGGCGATGTCGTAGACGCCGCTGGCCATCATCTGCGTGAAGACCGGCAGGAACGCGCCCATCCGCGGGTAGGCGCCGACGTCCTGCACGATCTCCAGCCGGTAGGCGGTGACCCGGCCGTCGCGGGTACCGCCGATGGTGATCTGGTGCCGCTGCGCGCGGCCGTGGGTCATGGCGACCAGGTTCTCGCTGCGCGTCTCGACCCACTTGACCGGCTTGCCGACCCGCTTGGACAGCAGCGACAGCAGCGCGGCCTCCTGCTCGGAGCCGATCTTCGCGCCGAAGCCGCCGCCGACGTCCGGGGTGATCACCCGGATCTGTTCCTGCGAGAGGCCGATGTTGGCCATCAGCTCGTCGCGGCAGGCCTGAGCGTTCTGGTTGGACAGCCAGAAGGTGGCCTTGTCGCCCTCCCAAGCGCACGCCGCCGAGCGACCTTCCAACGACGCCGCGGCGACCCGCTGGTTGTGGATCTGCTTGGTCACCACGACCTCGCAGTCGTCGAACAGCGTCTCGTCGAGCTCGCCCGCGGTGCCGATGACGTTGGTGCCCGCCTCCGGGAACACCAGTCGCTCGCCCGCGATCGCCTCGTCGAGGTCGATGATCGCGTCCTGCGGCTCGTAGTCCACGGAGACGAGTTCGGCCGCGTCCTGCGCCTGCGCGGTGCTCTCCGCGACCACCGCGACCACCGGCTCGCCCGCGTAGCGCACGACGCCCTTGGCCAGGTGCGGCCGGTCGAGACCGGGCGGGGTGGGGCCGCTGAGGCTGCCGCCGGACTCGTACGGCGGCAGATCCACGTCGTCGGCGGTGAACACGCCGTGCACACCGGGGGAGGCCGCGGCTTCCTCGGTATCGATCTCGGTGATGGTGGCGTTGGCCATCGGGCTGCGCACGAAAACGACGCGCAGCGCCCCCTGCAGCGCGGGTTCGCGCAGGTCGTCGACGTAGGTGCCGCCGACGGTGAGAAGGCGTGGGTCTTCGACACGTTGGACCCGGGTGCCGAGAATGCTCAAAGCTGCCTCGCAGTCACTGCGTTCAATTCGGGAACCGTATTGGAGTCTTGTGCGCGGAACGGCGCGTCACAAGGGTCACGGGGAAGTTTTCCCAGCGAATTGCTCAACCCTCCGCGTGGTGGAAGACCGACGTGGCGACCACCCGTTGCGCGAGCAATCATCCACTGTGGACGGTGTGGTCGCGAGGCGCTGGTCCGTCCGGTTGTTTTCGGCCCTCGCGCCACGCCGGACATGCTAGCTTCGCAACGGGTCGCGGTTCGGGGCGAACACGCGGCCGGGTCCGATTCGGTCCGCGCACGAACGGCTTTCGTGCGGGTGACGCACTGCGCGTTGATTCCTTCGGGTGAACTACGATCATGGCAATGCTCGATGTCACAGTAGGGGGTGACAGCGGGGCACGTTCTCGTGTTCCATCTCGACATGACCTCGCTGATGCGGCTGCCACCGGACCGCGTGCCGGTGGCTGATGCGGGGCCTGACCAGGTCCTCATCGCCTCGGGCAGTGCGGCCTTGCTGGCCGTGCTGTTGCTGGCGCTCGGCTACGGTCACCGAACCGGCCGCGTCACGTGGCTCGCGCGCACGGCCGAGCGCGCCGAGCGCATCTGGCTGCTGCGCGGACTGCCCGGCTGGTCCGCCCTGCCGCTGGTGCTCGCGCTGCCCTCGCTGGTAGTCGCGCTGGTCGGGTTGTACTGGAGCATCGCCCTGCGGATCACCCACGGGCAGGCCGGCCCGCTGGTCGGCCTCGCGCACGTCCCGCTGCTGAGCGGGCTTTTCGGACTGTTCACCGCCGGAGTGCTGGCCAGCGTGCTGCCGCTGGGCGAACGCCCCGGCCGCGCCTCGGTGCGCATCACCCGCGACTGGCACGCGCCGACCAGCGGAGTGGTGCTGGCCGCGACCGGCGGGTACGCGCTGCTGGGGTTCCCGCTCGACGGCATCTGGCACCGGATCTACGGCGAGGACGTCACGCTGTGGGGTCCGACCACCCTGATGCTCATCGGTGGCACCGGGTTCTCGCTGATAGCGGTGTCCTTACTGGAGCGCGAGGGCCGGTTCGTCAGCACCGGCAGAGCCGAGACGATGCGCGCCAACTACCTGCGGCGCGGGATGCTCAGCGGCGCACTGCTGCTGGGCCTTTCGGTTTTCCAGACGGAGTTCGACTTCGGCGTCCCGCAGTTCCGGATGGTCTTCCACCCGCTGCTGATCGCGATCGCGGCGGGCTGCGCGCTGGTGACCGCGCGGATGTGGGTCGGCCGCGGCGGTGCGCTGTTCGCAGTCGGTTGCTACGTCCTGGTCCGCGGCGGGATCGCGCTGCTGCTGGGGCCCGCCTTCGACCAGCTGAGCTCGGGCATCCCGCTCTACGTCGTCGAGGCGCTGTGCGTGGAGATCGCCGCCGTGGCGCTGATGCGCCGCCCGCTGCTGCTGGGCACCGCATCCGGGCTGCTGATCGGCACCATCGGCTTCACCAGCGAATACCTGTGGACCCGGGCGGCCTTCCGGTTGCCCTGGGAGCCGGACATGCTCGTCGAGGGCGTGGCGATGTCGCTGGTCGGTGGCGTGGCCGGCGGTCTGCTCGGCGCTCTGCTGGTGCAGGCGCTGCGCGGTGAGCTGCCGCGCGCGGTGGTGCGCAACGGCGCGTTCGCGGGGGCGTTGGCGGCGATCGTGCTGGCGGTGGCCAACGGCGCCATCGGTTCCGCGCCCGCCGGGGTGACCGCGAGCGTCGCGCTGGATCCGAATACCCACCAGGCGGAGATCCGCATCTCTCCGCCGGACGCCGCCGAGAACCCGACCTGGCTGAACGTGACCGGTTGGGCTGGTGGCGATCTGCACGTCGACCGGCTGCGCGAGATCTCGCCGGGCGTGTTCCGCACTCGCGAGCCGGTGCCGCTCGAGGGCGGCTGGAAGACGATGCTGCGGTTGCACCACGGCCGCTCGATCGTGGCGGTGCCGATCGACCTGCCGAGGTACGCGCCGTTGGACACCTCGGTGGACCGGGAGTTCCGCAGGGACGCGATTCCGGAGTTCGAGCTGTTGCAGCGCGAGGCCGCGCCGGCGGTGCCGAGGGAGCTGTGGCCCGCCGCCTCGGCGGTGGTGCTGACGGTTTCGCTGTCGCTGCTGGTGGTGCTGGGCTGGGCCGCGCAGCGCATCGGCCGGGCCATCTCCGGGCCGCCGTGCCAGGAGAAGCTGCCGTTCGTCAGCCGGGTGCGCGCGGAGTCCTGATCGACCGAGGGCCAAGATCTACGAATGTGGCACTTGTCACAATCGCCAGATGCGGGCAGAGTCGGAGGGCGACAAGCCACCACTAGTCGAGAGGTGTGCGCCCATGGCCTCGACGACCACCGAACTGACCGACTTCCAGCGCGTGCTGGCCCAGCTGCGCACCAGCGCGAACGCGCTGCGGTCCCGCTACGGCGACGACGCGGCCGTGCGCCGGATCCAGAACGACCTGGAACGTCTGGACATCGACGCCGCCGAGCTCGCCTCCGTCGTTCCGTCGCCGCGCCGCGAAGCTGGCGTCGGCCGCGGTGAGATGGTGGTCGTGCCGGACACCCCCTACGACCCGTCGCTGTGGGAGGACGTGGACGACGAGGGCATCGGCGGCCAGGGCCGCGGCTGACCTCGCGCGGTCGCCCGCTCGTGGCGAGACGCGGACTCGATCGTGTGCACCCGGAGGTTGCGCCGGGTGGGGGACTACTCACGCCCCTGTGATGTGATCCACAATGGGCGACCTCAGGTGAGCACCGCCGGACGACACACGACAACGAGGTCAGCGTATGTCCGCACCCCCGACCACCGGTCGAGCCCGCATCTCCGCGCGCACGCTGCGCACCGACCGGTGGTGGATCCCGCCGCTGCTGACCTTCCTCGGGCTGAGCGCCTTCGTGATCTACGGCCTGGTCCGGACCTTCATGAACGCCTACTACTGGGTTCCGGAGCACAACTACCTGGCGCCGTTCTTCTCGCCGTGCCTGTCGGCGGCCTGCGTACCCGGCGCCAGCCACTTCGGCCAGCCCGCACCGGACCTGGGTCCGTTCGTGCCGCCGCCGATCTTCGTGCTGCCGTTCGTGCTGGGCTTCCGGCTGACCTGCTACTACTACCGGAAGGCCTACTACCGCTCGTTCTGGGCCTCACCGCCGGCGTGCGCGGTGACCGAGCCGCACGGCAAGTACACCGGCGAGTCGCGGTTCCCGCTGATCATGCAGAACGTGCACCGGTACTTCTTCTACGCGGCGATGATCGTCGCGCTGGTGCTGACCTACGACACGGTGATCGCCTTCAAGGGAACCGACGGTGGTGTCGGCGTCGGGCTCGGCACCGTGCTGATGGTGATCAACGTGGTGCTGCTGTGGGCCTACACGCTGTCCTGCCACTCCTGCAGGCATCTGATCGGCGGCAGGATCAACCACTTCTCCAAGCACCCGGTGCGCTACTGGATGTGGACCAAGATCAGCAGGATCAACGGCAGGCACATGCTGCTGGCCTGGGCCTCGCTGGCCTCGGTGGCGCTGGTCGACCTCTACGTGATGCTGGTGGCCACCGGAGCCATCACCGACCTCAGATTGTTCAACTGACGAATTCCGAGGTGATCTGCCGTGCGGGTGGCGGAACCCGAGCGCGTCCCCGGTAGCGGGATCTCCTCCTGAGGAAACCAGAAGTTCACAGCGCCCGACATCCTCGCCGGGAGCGCGCTCGGCGCCCCTCGGTGGCGCGAGCGGTGAGGACGGCAGGCAACGGAAAACCGATAAGGACTCGATGTGGAGATCGAACGGCACGAGTACGACGTGGTCGTGATCGGCGCCGGTGGCGCGGGTCTGCGCGCGGCCATCGAGGCCAGGCAGGCGGGGCTGCGGACCGCGGTGGTCTGCAAGTCGTTGTTCGGCAAGGCGCACACCGTCATGGCCGAGGGCGGTATCGCGGCGTCGATGGGCAACGTCAACTCCCGCGACGACTGGCAGGTGCACTTCCGCGACACCATGCGCGGCGGCAAGTTCCTGAACAACTGGCGGATGGCCGAGCTGCACGCCCGCGAGGCCCCGCAGCGGGTCTGGGAGCTGGAGACCTACGGGGCGCTGTTCGACCGGACCCCGGACGGGCGGATCAGCCAGCGCAACTTCGGCGGGCACGAGTACCCGCGGCTGGCGCACGTCGGCGACCGGACCGGTCTGGAACTGATCCGCACGCTGCAGCAGAAGGTGGTCTCGCTGCAGCAGGAGGACCACGCCGAGCACGGCGACTACGAGGCGCGCATCAAGGTCTTCCAGGAGTGCACGGTCACCGAGCTGCTCAAGGACGGCGATCGGATCTCCGGTGCCTTCGGCTACTGGCGGGAGTCCGGGCGGTTCGTGCTCTTCGACGCGCCCGCGGTCATCATGGCCACCGGCGGGATCGGCAAGTCGTTCAAGGTCACCTCGAACTCCTGGGAGTACACCGGCGACGGGCACGCGCTGGCGCTGCGCGCCGGAGCGAGCTTGATCAACATGGAGTTCGTGCAGTTCCACCCCACCGGCATGGTGTGGCCGCCGAGCGTGAACGGGATCCTGGTCACCGAGTCGGTGCGCGGCGACGGGGGAGTGCTGCGCAACTCCGAGGGTGCCCGGTTCATGTTCGACTACATCCCCGAGGTGTTCAAGGACAACTACGCCGACGGCGAGGCCGAGGCCGACCGCTGGTACGACGATCCGGACAACAACCGGCGCCCGCCCGAGCTGCTGCCGCGCGACGAGGTCGCCCGCGCGATCAACAACGAGGTCAAGGAAGGCCGGGGCTCGCAGCACGGCGGGGTGTTCCTGGACGTGGCCACGCGGTTGTCCACCGAGACGATCGTCAAGCGGCTGCCGTCCATGCACCACCAGTTCAAGGAACTGGCCGATGTGGACATCACCGCCGAGGCCATGGAGGTCGGTCCGACCTGCCACTACGTCATGGGCGGCGTGGAGGTCGACCCGGACACCGCGGCCTCGAAGGTTCCGGGGCTGTTCGCCTGCGGCGAGGTCGCGGGCGGGATGCACGGTTCGAACCGGCTGGGCGGCAACTCGTTGTCCGACCTGCTGGTCTTCGGCCGCCGGGCGGGCGCGGGCGCGGCGGGCTACCTCGGCGCGCTGGACGCCAGGCCGTCGATCACCGAGTCCGATGTGGACGCCGCTGCGCGGCGGGCGGCCGATCCGTTCAACCCCGGCGAAGGGCCGGGCGAGAACCCCTACGCGCTGCACTCCGAGCTGCAGGGCGTGATGAACGAGCTGGTCGGGATCATCCGCAAGGGCGAGGAGATGCAGGAGGCGCTCCAGAAGCTCCGGGGCCTGGTGGCGCGCGCCGAGCACCTGCAGGTCGAGGGCAACCGGCAGTTCAACCCCGGCTGGCACCTGGCCATCGACCTGCGCAACATGCTGCTGGTCAGCGAGTGCGTGGCCCGGGCGGCGCTGCTGCGCACCGAGAGCCGCGGCGGGCACACCCGCGACGACCACCCGGCGATGGAGTCGAAGTGGCGCCGCAGGTTGCTGGGCTGCGAGATCTCCGGCGACGGCATCGAGGTCACCGAGCAGCCGCAACGACCGATGCGTCCCGACCTGCTCGAACTGTTCAAGCTCGAGGAACTGCGCAAGTACTTCACCGAGGACGAGCTCGCGGACGTCCGGACAGAGGAGTCTTGATGACATACCAGGCGCACTTCCGGGTGTGGCGCGGCGAAGCGGACGGTGAGCTGCAGGACTACACCGTGGAGGTCAACGAGGGCGAGGTGGTCCTCGACATCATCCACCGGCTGCAGGCCACTCAGGCACCGGACATGGCGGTGCGCTGGAACTGCAAGGCGGGCAAGTGCGGTTCCTGCTCGGCCGAGGTCAACGGCCACCCGCGGCTGCTGTGCATGACCCGGATGTCCATCTTCGCCGAGGACGAGACCATCACGGTCACCCCGATGCGGGCCTTCCCGCTGATCAAGGACCTGGTCAACGACGTGTCCTACAACTACGTCAAGGCCCGCGAGGTCCGCGCGTTCACCCCGCCCGACCTGGAGCCCGGCGAGTACCGGATGCAGCAGGTCGACGTGGAGCGCTCGCAGGAGTTCCGCAAGTGCATCGAGTGCTTCCTGTGCCAGGACACCTGCCACGTGATCCGCGACCACGAGGAGAACAAGGAGAACTTCTCCGGGCCGCGATTCCTGATGCGGGTCGCCGAGCTCGAGATGCACCCGCTGGACGAGGCGCGGAACCGCCCGGAGGAGGCGCGCGGGGACCACGGCCTGGGCATGTGCAACATCACCAAGTGCTGCACCGAGGTCTGCCCGGAGCACATCCACATCACCGACAACGCGCTGATCCCGCTCAAGGAGCGCCTGGCCGACCGCCGCTACGACCCGCTGCTGAAGCTGTTCCGCCGCAACAAGGACTGATCACCGCTCGGCCCGCGCGCCGAAGCGCAGGTAGCCGGTGATCCCGGCGACGAGCAGGACCGCGGTCAGCAGCATCCCGCGCGGATCACCCGCGTCCTGCAGCGGGAAGGCCCACCAGGTCGCGTCGGATCCGCCGGCCGTCGAACTGCGCTGCGTGCCGAGCAGCAGCGCGGCGAGCAGGTACGGGAACGGCAGCATCCAGCAGCGGGTGGGTCCGGCGGCCACGGTGACCAGGAGGGCCATCGCACCGAGCCCGAGGGTGTTGCGGGTGGCCGACGTCCAGAGTTCGGCACCGTGCAGCAGGAGCGGTGCGCAGGCCAGGACGGCGGGCAGGAGGGCAGCGGTCAGCCGTCCTGCCCGCACGAGTGCGTGGTTGCGCGGGCCGGTGCTCCACAACGTCGTCACCGCGCTCAGATGCAACCCGAGCAGACACGCCAGAACCAGCGGGCTGAACAGTCCCAACGGGACGTCGAGCGCCCCGATGTTCGGGCGCGGAACGGGCAGCTGTTCCGCGCCGAAGAGAGCGTTCACCGCGGCCAGAAGCGCGGAGGCGGCGACGAACAGCGGCCAGTGGCACGCGCGCAACGCCAGGACGAGCACCGTCACGGCAGCTCCGGCATCGGGTTCTCGCATTCGTCGCCCGCCTGCAACGCTCGTCGCACCGAGTCGACCTGGATCGCCTCCGGTGCGGCCAGCAATCGCTCGACCTGTTCCTCGCGTCCGGGAACTCCGAGCCCCTGCGGTGGCAGATGAGGACGGATCCGGTGCTTCATCCACGCTGCCGCGAGATCCCGGCCGATCATGCCCGGGTAGGGGCCGTACGAGGTCATGCCGGGCTGGTCGGACGGGAGACGTGCGCAGTCCGGCGGTCGGCGCAGCGTCGATGTCACCAGGGACTCGACGAGGTGTTCATCGCTGGTGCCCGGCTCGATGGAGCCGATCGGGATCGGCTCGGGGCCGGTCCACTTGGTGCCCTTCTCGGCGAACAACGTTGCCCTCGGCTGGATGTCGGCGAAGGTCTCGCGGTAGCGCCGGGCGATCTTCAGCCAACGGTCGAGATGCTCGCCGTGCTCGGGCCACATGCACGCGGTGATCTCGGCCTCGGTGCGGCAGACGGCCTCGGCGGGTTGCCGCGCGGTTGTCAGCCGGGAGTCGCTGCGCTGCAAGAAGGTCATGCCGACGACGAGGGCCACCGCGGCGAGCACGCCGATCCGCTTCGCCACCTGCGGTCGCTGAGCAGCAGATGGGCGAGTCCGGAACGCGGGTAGGTGCGTTCCAGCGTGTCCGCGCCGATGCGGCGCACGCGCGAGGTGTCCCACGCCGCGACCGCCGCGACCAGGGCGACGGGCCACAGCAGCGCTGTGTTGACCTGGCCGGACCCCGACATCCAATCGTCCGACCAGACGTTCTCCTGCGCTCCGCCCGCGTACCAGGCGAAGCCGAAGATCAGCGGTGCGGCGGGCAGCGCAGCGCTGCGCCGCGCGATGATCCCTGCGAGGTTCACGTGAGATCACCATCCGTGACGAGGTCTTCGTATGCCCGGTCCAGGTCGGTGGCGGTGGGGGCCGGTGTCTTCGCCAGGTCTGCCAGCGTTCCGTCGAAGGTCACGTGGCCTTCGTCGAGCACCGCGACGCGGTCGGCGACCGCGGCAACGTCCTCGGTGAGGTGGGTGCTGACCAGGACGGTTCGAGTCCGGCCGAGTTCGGTGATGACCTCCCGCAAACCGGCGCGCTGCCGCGGATCGAGTCCGACGGTGGGTTCGTCCAGCAGGAGCACTCGCGGGGAGTTCACCATGGCCTGGGCGATGCCCAAGCGGCGCAGCATCCCGCCGGACAGCGAGCGGATCTTCGCCGACGCCCGGTCCTGCAGGGCCACCGCCTCCAGCGCCTCGCGCACGAGTTCCGGGCGGCGTCGCCTGCCGACTCGCCGCCACCAGGCCGTGAGGGTGAGGAACTCCGCGCAGGTCAGGTGGTTCGGCACGGAGAACTGCTGGGGCAGAAAACCGATCGATTCGCGATAGCGCCGCGCGTCGCGGTCCGGGCTGAGCTCGTCGATCTCGATCGTGCCGCGCTGGAGCCGCAACGCCGAGGACAGCAGCCCCAGCAACGTGCTCTTTCCCGCGCCGTTGGGTCCCAGCAGGGCGGTCACGCCGGTGGACAGCTCGAGGTTCACCCGTGCCAAAGCATTTCGCGAGCCGTAGGAGTGGCTCACCGCTTCGATCCGGACTGCAGTCACGTCGTCACCTTCTCAAACCGGATATTCGTGATCCGGTTCGGCTGCCGTGTCCCTGCCCGGGTGTCCGGCGTTCGGCGGAATGCGTTCCCCCGGTACTTCGGGCGTCGGGCTCCTTCTCTTTCGGTGAAAATTCTTCGGTTCGATGCGGGATCGGCGGATTCGAGCAGTTGTGTTTGGGTGTGTGGACCAATCTTCGGTGTGATGTTCTGCACGGTGTTAAATGCGATGTTCAACGGTTGCCGCGCGAAATTCACCGCAACGCGCTTCGCGGGAACGGTGTGAATATCCGGGCGCGCTTGGGAACGCGTGGACCGCTTCGGATGGGAATCGCAGTTCACGGTGTGTCGTCGCCCTTTCGTGTCCATCCGGGACAGTTCTTCGAGGGCTGGCGCTTTCTTGCCAGGGGGATGGCTCGGTCCCGCCTGGCCGCTAGCTTCGGTCCGGAACGGAGTCGATTCACCACAGACCTGCCCGGCCAGTCGCGGGACTAGCGGTGGCAGCGGGTCCGGCGAGCGGCGAGGCCCCAACCCCGACGCGGGCGTCGTCGCTACCGGAGTGCCCGCGACCTCGCGAAATCCCGTCCCGCCGCCGCGAGGTGGCGGGGGTCGGGGCGGCCGGACGTCGCGGATCCCCGAACTGGCGTCCGGCCGCTGCCGCAGGTGAACGAGCATCGCGAAACCCGGTCGACGGTGACCGCTGGAAATGCGAATTCCCAACGGTTCCAGCCTTCGGCGGGTCGTTTTCGACGTGCCGGACGGCTTGAGTTCTGGCGCTGGCGGCCAGAGGAAGTGCGGCGAACGTGCAGCAGATTCTCGTGGCATTTGATGGATTCGTCCCCGCGCTGACGCTACTGCTTCTGGTGGCTGTCATCGCGGGTGGTGTCTCCGCGTTCGCGCGCGGCTATTCCACCGCGCCGATCGGACTGCGCGAGCCCTTCGTCGACGGCGCTCTGGTGTATTCCGTCCTTTGTGTCGGATATCTGGTTTTCACGCCGCAGTTCCCGCCGCCCGATCCGGTTCGCCCGAAACTGGGAAACGACGTCGAGGCGGCGCTGACCGCGATTCCGGGGGATTCGGAACCGTGGATCCAGCTCGGCGGAAACCTGGTGCTGCTGCTTCCGCTGGCGCTGCTGGTGCCGCAGCGCCTGGACTGGTTCGACAACATCGGCAAGATCGCGCTCGGCGGGCTGGTCACCTCGACGCTCATCGAACTCGTCCAGTTCCTGGCGATCAGCGGCCGGGTGGCTTCCACGGACGACATCGTCTGCAACAGCTTGGGGGCGGCCGTCGGTGGTGTGCTGGTGCAGCTCCCGCAGCGGTTCTCGCCCGGGGTGCGCGCGCAGCACCGCTCCACCGGCGAGAACGACCGGACGGTCTGGCTGCTCATCGAGAAGCTCGAGCAGGAGCGAAACGCGCGCCAGCGCACGCGCGGCCTCCCGCGCCGCCGCCCGTCCGCCGGGAGGTGCCGGTCCACCGCGACGTCGTCGGCCACTGGCCAGAGACCTTCCACCAGCCGTCCGGGATGCGACGGCGCACCGACCGGCTGGCCCGCCCCCGGGCCGGCTGAGGCGGTCCGAGGGGCACTCCCGTCGCGCCCCTCGGACCGCGCCGAGCCTGCTACGAGTTGATCTTCTGGTTGCGCTCGCTCATGTAGCGGCCGAGTTCGCGGGCCTCCTGCTCGAGCTTCGGGATCATCTTGCGCAGCAGCGGCTTGAGGGCCTGCTCCATGAGCAGCGAGGAGTTCAGGTTGCGCAGCCAGTGCAGCAGGACGATCGAGCGCGGCACGTAAACGCGGCGGCTGCGCTTCTCGACGCCGTCGGCGAAGGCCTTCGCGCACTTCTCCGGTGTGGTGATCGAGCGCATCGGCCAGGGCAGCCGCTTGCGCATCAGGGTGAACGTCTCCAGGTCCGAGGCAACGTCGCGCACCAGATCGGTGTCCACCCAGGACGGGTGCGCGCTGCCCACCGTCACGCCGAGGTGCAGCACCTCCATGCGCAGCGCGCTGGCGAGCGACTCGGCCGCGGACTTGCTGGCGGTGTAGGCGGCCATCCCGCCGATCGGCGTGAAGGCCGACAGCGAGGAGACCACCAGCAGGTGGCCGCGCCGATCGACCAGGTGCGGCAGCACCGCGCGGGCGGTGTGGAACACGCCGTTGACGTTGACGTCGATGGTCTTGAGGAAACCGCGCGGGTCGCCCTCGCGGACCGTTCCCACGGGAGCGATGCCGGCGTTGGCCACGCACGCGTCGATGCCGCCGAGTGCGTCGACCGCGCCCGCCACGGCCGCCTCGATCGATTCGGGGTCGGTGACATCGGCCTCGGCCCAGTAGTGCTGCTCGCCGAGCTCCGCGGCGACCTCGGCGAGGGCCTCGGGTTCGAGCCCGACCAGAGCGAGCTTGGCGCCGCGCCCGGCCAGCTCCCGGGCGGTCTGCGCGCCGATACCTCGCGCGGCCCCGGTGATCAGGACGACCTTGCCGGCAATGTTGCGCATCTCGCTCTCCCTTGAGGTCCCGCGGCATTACCTACTTCGCAGTAGCCTACTCATAGTAGGTTTTGCCCTCGCGGAGCGGAAGGGGCCGGGCCCGGAAATGCGAAAGTCCCCGTGACCGGCGCAGTCACGGGGACCTCGAAAAGGCGCGAGGCGTCAGCCCAGCGCGTCCAGCTTCTGCGCGAGCTGCTCGCGCTGCGAGATGATCTCGCCCGCGATCTCGCGGAGCTCGGGCTTAACCTTGGCGTCCTCGGCCAGCGCGCTGCCCTTCTCGACCAGCTCGCGCACTTCCCGCTTCCACTGCGGGTCGAACGCCGCTCCGGTGGTGCCGCCCAGGTTGGACTCCGGGGGCTCGGGCGCCTCGGTGGCCAGCGCGTTGAGCTCGGCGAGCTGCGGGTCCAGCTGGCCGCTGAGCTCGGCGGCCAGCTGCTTGATCTGCGGGCTCTGCGCGTTGGCCTCGGCGAGCTCGGCGAGCTGGTTCAGCTGCTCGCGGTTGAGCAGCAGCTTCGCGGCCGGCCCGTGGGCTTCGGTCTCGGCCTTGGCCGGGTCGGCGACGCGCTGCGGGGCGTTCGCGGGCGGCGTGCCCGGGCCCGGGGGCTGCTCACTGGCGTACTCGGCGGGCGAGCAGCCCGCCAGCGCAATACCGCCGATCAGCACAGCGCCGATGATCGTGCTCTTCCGCACGTGCTTCCCCTCCAGGATCTGGTGGACTTCGTCCCAGTGCTGCCCGGTGCAGAACGCAGGCTGGGCGGCCGGACCTGTTGGCCCTCAGGCTAACGGGCCCCGCCGAGTGCTGTGCGCGCACGTCGGTGACGGGCGGGCATGATCGCGAATTGTCTGCTCGATCTCACAACGGGTGACTGCCCAGGCCGGGATGAATAGGGTGGCTACGGCCCGGCCGCATCGCGGCCAGAGGTCAGGACTAGTATTCCGGATCGGCAGCACATGCGATCGTCCGCCTGCAGGGCGCCTGCCGGGTATCGCGTGCTGTCAACCGACCCAGAAGGGGTCGGGGCGGGCCCGGACGACAGGCGGGCCCGAGCAGGCTTCAAGGGAGTGCAGGAGGCACCGTGACGGCCGTCGCGCCACAGCCGATCGCCACGCGCCCTTATCCGGTGCGCAAAACGGTCAAGGGGTCGTTCCTGGCGCGGATGTTCCGCACCACGGACCACAAGCAAATCGGCATCCTCTACCTGGTCACGTCCATGGCGTTCTTCCTGGTCGGCGGCCTGATGGCGATGCTGATCCGGGGCGAGCTCGCCGTGCCGGGAATGCAGTTCCTCTCGCAGGAGCAGTACAACCAGCTGTTCACCATGCACGGCACGGTGATGTTGCTGCTGTACGCGACGCCGATCCTGTTCGGCTTCGCCAACTACATCCTGCCGCTGCAGATCGGTTCCCCGGACGTCGCGTTCCCGCGACTGAACGCATTTAGCTACTGGCTGTACCTGTTCGGCGGCCTGATGGTCGTCAGCGGGTTCATCCTGCCAGGCGGTGCCGCCGACTTCGGCTGGTTCGCCTACACCCCGCTGTCGGACGCCCTGCACTCGCCGGGCCACGGCGCGGACATGTGGATCGCCGGTCTGGCCGTCAGCGGTCTGGGCACGATCCTCGGTGCGGTGAACATGCTGACCACCGTGGTCTGCCTGCGCGCGCCGGGCATGACGATGTTCCGGATGCCGATCTTCACCTGGAACATCCTGGTGACCAGCCTGCTGATCCTGCTGGCGTTCCCGATCCTGACCGCCGCGCTGCTGGGCCTGATGGCCGATCGGCACCTCGGTGCGCACGTGTTCGACCCGGCCAACGGCGGCGTCATCCTCTGGCAGCACCTGTTCTGGTTCTTCGGGCACCCCGAGGTCTACATCGTCGCGCTGCCGTTCTTCGGCATCGTCTCGGAGATCTTTCCGGTCTTCAGCCGCAAGCCGCTGTTCGGCTACTCCGGCCTGGTCTACGCGACGCTCGGCATCGCCGCGCTGTCCGTGGTCGTGTGGGCGCACCACATGTACGCCACCGGCGCCGTGCTGCTGCCGTTCTTCGCGTTCACCACCTTCCTGATCGCGGTCCCGACCGGTGTGAAGTTCTTCAACTGGATCGGCACCATGTGGAAGGGTCAGATGACCTTCGAGACGCCGATGATCTTCAGCGTCGGCTTCCTGGTGACCTTCCTCTTCGGTGGTCTCACCGGTGTCCTGCTGGCCATGCCGCCGGTCGACTTCCACGTCTCGGACACCTACTTCGTGGTCGCGCACTTCCACTACGTGCTCTACGGCACGATCGTGTTCGCCACCTTCGCGGGCATCTACTTCTGGTTCCCGAAGATCACCGGCCGGATGATGGACGAGCGGCTCGGGCAGCTGCACTTCTGGCTGACCTTCATCGGCTTCCACGCCACGTTCCTGGTGCAGCACTGGCTGGGCAACGAGGGCATGCCGCGCCGCTACGCCGACTACCTGGAGTCGGACGGGTTCACGATGCTGAACACGATCTCCACGGTCGGCGCGTTCATCCTGGGCGCCTCGATGCTCCCGTTCCTCTACAACGTGTTCAAGAGCTACCGCTTCGGCGAGGTCGTCTCCGTCGACGACCCGTGGGGCTACGGCAACTCGCTGGAGTGGGCGACCTCCTGCCCGCCCCCGCGGCACAACTTCACCGAGCTGCCCCGGATCCGCTCCGAGCGCCCGGCGTTCGAGCTGCACTACCCGCACATCACCGAGCGGATGCGGCTCGAGTCCCACCTGTCCTTCACCGGCAAGACCCTCGCCCACGGGCACGAGGGGGCCAAGACCGCGACGGTCCAGCCGCCGAAGACGAAGGACGATTCGGACCGGGACGACACCACCGAGAAGTGATTTCGTCGATAGCCCCGAACGGTACGACTGTGCCAAGGTAGGGCTAGCTCGACGGCGAGCCCCGGCGGGCCGATGGCCTGCCGGGGCTCGTGCGTTTTTGCCCACCTTTCTCGGACAGAGGGGAACAACCGCAGTCGTGAGCTCGAATGCGACCACCGTGCTGATCACCGTGACCGGCAAGGACAAGCCCGGCGTTACCTCAGTGCTGTTCGCCGCGCTGACCAGTCACGGCGTGGACATCGTCGACGTGGAGCAAGTCGTGATCCGCGATCGACTGGTGCTCGGCGTGCTGGTATCGACCGAAAACGATCCGGAGAAGCTGCAGGAGTCCATCGAGCAGGCGATGGCCACCGTCGGCATGGGCGTCGAGGTGACCATCGACGCCGAGGACGGTGAAGCGGACAAGCTCGGTTCCACGCACGTGGTGGTGGTGCTCGGCCAGCCGGTCACCGCCCGCCACTTCAGCGAGGTATCCCGGGCGCTCGCGGAGATCGGCGTCAACATCGACGCCATCCACCGCGTCGCCGACTACCCGGTCACCGGGCTGGAGCTGAAGGTCTCCGCTCCCGACTGGGACGACGACGAGGCGCTGACCCAGGCGATGGCCGACATCGCCGCGCGCTCGGGTGTGGATCTGTCCGTGGAGCGCACGGGGCTGTCCCGGCGCGCCAAGCGACTGGTCGTCTTCGACGTCGACTCCACCCTGATCCAGGGCGAGGTCATCGAGATGCTGGCCCGGCGGGCCGGCTGCGAGGACAAGGTCCGCGAGGTCACCGAGCGGGCGATGCGCGGCGAGCTGGACTTCGCCGAGTCGCTGCGCCAGCGGGTCGCGGTCTTAGAGGGCCTGCCCGCCACCGTGCTCGACGAGGTGGCCGCCGAGCTGGAGCTGACGCCCGGCGCGCGCACGACCATCCGCACCCTGCGCAGGCTGGGTTTTCACACCGGAGTGGTCTCCGGTGGATTCACCCAGATCATCGATGCCCTGGTCGACGAGCTGGGGCTGGACTTCAGCGCCGCGAACGACCTGGAGGTCGTCGACGGGAAGCTGACCGGGCGAGTCATCGGCGAGATCGTCGACCGGCCGGGCAAGGCCAAGGCGCTGCGCCGGTTCGCCGAGGAGTACGGCGTGCCGTCCGCGCAGTGCGTGGCGGTCGGTGACGGGGCCAACGACATCGACATGCTCTCGGCGGCCGGCCTGGGTGTGGCGTTCAACGCCAAGCCCGCGCTGCGCGAGGTCGCCGACACCGCGCTGTCGTACCCGTTCCTGGACACCGTGCTGTTCGTGCTGGGCCTGACGCGCGCCGAGATCGAGGCCGCCGATGCCGAGGACGGCGAGCTGCGGCGCGTTCCGCTGGAGCTGTGACCTTGGCCGAGGTTCGGAACACCGGTGCGGCGAGCGGGGTTGAGCCGGACGCGCTGAACGTGCTCGACCCGCTCGTCGCCCGGTACGCCTCGTGGCTGTCGCTGTCCGGCGCGGCCACCGCGGACACCTCCGACGAGGACCCGGACGACGTCGTGCTGATGCCGATGGTGCTGCGCATCGAGCGCAACGACCCGCCGGACCGCACGGCGTTGCTGGAAGCCGCTGCGGCGGCGGCGCTGGCCGTGTGCCTGGACGAGCGTTGCGCCGAGGGCGGCGAGTGGCACGAGGCGATGCACGGCTGGATCTCCGGTCGCATCCGCAAGGTCGCCCGGCGCGCTCGCGGGGCGCATTGGGAGGCGGTCCAGCAGCTGCCGGGCAGGACGGTCGCGGTGGGCGGCGCGCAGGTCCGCGCGTTCCTGCCGATGCGGGTGGCCGACATGCCCAAGGAGCTCAGCAGGTTGCAGATCTCCGGCAGCGAGCTGGAGGCCGACGACCCGGGCCCGGTGGCCGCGGACGCGCCGGTGCTGTGGCTGCACCCGGACGTGCCGATGAGCGCGGGCAAGTCCGCGGCGCAGGTCGGTCACGCCACGATGATCCTGGCCGCGCTGCTGCACGGCGACGGCATGGATGCCGAGCTGCGCACCTGGGCCGACGCGGGCTACCGGTGCTCGGTCCGCCGGGCCGACCCGGCGACGTGGTCCGAGCTCCGCCCCGCGGACGACCCGGAAACGACCTGGCGCGACCACCGCGTCGCGATGGTCCGCGACGCGGGCTTCACCGAGGTGGACCCGGGCACGGTCACAGTCCTGGCCCAGTGGCCCGGCGGCGGCGACAGTTTTGCCTAAAACTGTGAGGCTCTGGCGCCTCACAGTTTTAGGCAAAACTGTCAGTCCTCGTCGCCGACGCCTCGGGCTGCCAGGGCTTCGCCCAGGTGATCGGCGTGCCTGAGGGTGCGGACCAGGAAGGGGACCGCGAAGGCCGGGACCGAGCGGTCCGCGCCGCGGGCACGCTGGGCCTCGCGGACGTCGGCCGCGATGGTCGACAGGGCGGCCACCGCCTGGAGGGTGAGGCCGACCAGCAGGCCGACCGACTCCGGGCGGACGCCGAAGCGGCGGAGCGGCCCCAAGGCGCGCTCGACCGCGCTGACCAGGTCGTCCACCCGAGTGACCAGGGTGAACAGGTTGGCCGCGGCCAGGGCCGCGAACAGCCGCAGGCTGATCACCGTCGCGCGATCGAAGCCCAGCATCCACCACTGCAGCCCGAACACGATGACGGTCACCGGCACCAGGAACCGCGCGAGCTGCCAGCAGCGGCGCAGCGGGATGCGGGCCAGCGCGTAACCGGCGAGGACCACCGCGACCAGCACTGCCAGGCCGATGGGGGAGCCGAGCGCGAAGGTCAGCACCGCGAAGACAAGGAGCGACAGCAGTTTCCAGCCCGCACCGAGGCGGTGCGCGATGCTGCCGCCGGGTTCGTAGAGGCCGAGCGGGTTCACCCGACCAGCTCCCGGTAGAAGCTCACCGCCGCGCGCGGCTCGTCATCGGCGACCACCCGGCCCGAGTCGAGCACCACCACGCGGTCGAAGTCCGCCAGCAGCTCCAGGTCGTGGGTCACGAGCACGACCTGCTGGCGCAACCCGGCGAGGACCTCGGCGAAGTGCCGCTTGTTGCGCAGATCCAGCAGCGTCGTCGGTTCGTCGCAGACCAGCACGTCCGGCTCCAGAGCCAGCATCGACGACAGCGCCAGCAGCTGCTTCTGCCCGCCGGAGAGCTGGTGCGCGGGATGCTCGGCGTAGCCGCCCAGCCCGTGCTCGGTGAGCACCTCCACCGCCCGCCGGGTCCGCTCCGCTTTGGACAGGCCCTGCTTGCGCAGCGAGAACGCCACGTCCTCGCCCGCGGTCGGCATCACGATCTGGCTGTCCGGGTGGGTGAAGACGAACCCGACGCGACGCCGCACCTCGCGGCCGTTGCGCACCGGATCCACCCCGTCGACCCGCACCCGGCCGCGCCCGGGACGCACCAGGCCGTTGATCATCCGGGCCAGCGTGGACTTGCCGGAGCCGTTGGCGCCCACGAAGGCCACCCGCCGCTCGGCGAGCTCGAGATTCACCCCGTCCAGGACGGTGCGCCCGTCGTAGTCGTGCCCGACGCCTTCGAACTCGATCAACCCACTCGCTCCCACATCGTCGCCACGCCGAGCCCGCCGCCCGAGGACAACGCGGCCATTCCGATTCGCGGCCCGTCCTGGCGGACCATCCGGCTGAACAACCGGACCACCAGCACAGCACCCGACGCGCCCCAGGGGTGTCCGAGCGCGATGGCACCGCCGTCCGGTCCCGCGATCTCCTCGTCGATGCCGGCCGCGTCCAGGCACGCCAGCGCTTGCCCAGCGAAGGCCTCGTTGAACTCCACGACCTCCGGCGCGTGCCGCTCGCGCAGCGCGCGCATCGCGGGCACCGCACCGAGCCCGAGGCGGTTCGGGTCCACGCCCGAGGTCCGCGCGCCCAGCAGCCGCAGGCCCGGCACGCCCAGCCTCGCGCGCTGCTCCTCGCTGGTCATCAGCACCGCGGCCGCACCGTCGTTGATACCGCAGGAGTTCGCCGCCGTCGTCGTGCCGTCCGGGGTGAAAGCGGGGCGGAACCGGGCGAGGCGTTCCGGCGTGAATCCCCGGCGCGGCCGTTCGTCCGCGTCGGAAGAACCGATCGGCACCAGCTCGTCGTCGAAGCGGCCCGCGTCCCGGGCGGCCACGGCGCGGGCGTGGCTGCGCGCGGCGAAGGCGTCCTGCCGATGCCTGCCGATACCGGCCTCGGCGGCGACCAGATCAGCCGCCGGTCCCATGTCGGGGTCGCCGATCTCGGCCGGGGCGAACGGTGCGCGCTGGTAGAACCGAGGCGGTTCGGTGGGAGTGCGGGGCCGCCACGCGCGCCACGGCGCGGTGGACGGGCTCTCCACGCCTCCGGCCAGGAAGAACTCCTCGCCCGCGACCATCGAGGCAGCGGTGGTGATGGCCGAGAGTCCGCTCGCGCACTGCCGATCGATCGTCATGCCGGGGATCGACTCGCCCAGTCCTGCCCGCAGCGCGGCGACCCTGGCCGGGTTTCCACCGGGCCCCAGCACGTTGCCCAGCAGCACGTCGTCGACGCGTTCGATCCCGACGTCGTCGAGGACCGCGCGCAGCACCGGTGCCGCCAGCTCGTCGGCCGTGCGGTTGGCGAGCGCTCCGCCCGCTTCGCCGATGGGCGTGCGGCGCGCAGCGATGATCACCGGGGGCACGGCAGCTCCCCGGAGCGGAGTCGTTCGTCGATCAGCGCGCGGGCGGGTTTGCCGGAGGCGGTGCGCGGCAGCGCCTCGACGGTCAACCAGCGGCGCGGCAACTCGCCGGGATGCAGCCGCTCGCGCGCCCCGGCGCGCAGGTCGGACAGCTGCGGCGCGCCCTCGACGACGGCGGTGACCAGCGATCCGAAGCGCGGGTGCGCGGTCGCGGTCACGACCACGTCGAGCACGCCGTCCAGCTCGCGCAGCACCGCCTCCACCCGCTCGGCCGAGACCAGGCGCGCACCGGTGTCGATCACGCCCGCCGTCCGGCCGAGGATCTCCAGCGACCCGTCCGGATGCCGGATCGCCCGGTCACCGGTGCTGGTGGTCTCGGGCGCGACGAGCTCGCCGCCTTCCAGGTAGCCGTCGAAGGACAGCTCGGAGCGGACGTGCAGAAGTCCGTCGCTGACCTCGACGTCGACCACCGGCAGCAGCCGATCGCCGCGCCGGAGGGCGATCAGCGAGTGCTCCGCCGAGCCGTAGTACTCCACGAGGCGGCAGTCCGGCAGCACCTCGGCGAGCCGATCCGCCAGCCCCGGATCCACCTTCGCCCCACCGCAGACCACCAGCCGCAGCCGGCATTCGGCGCGGAGCACCGGGTCGCGCTCCAGCACCGCAAGCAGCGCCGAGAGCTGGGCGGGAACCAGGTGCGTCACGGTCGCCTCCCGCGCGGTCTCGGCCGCTGCCGAAGCCGACCAGCGAGCGAGCAGCCGCAACTCGGCGCCCCCGCGCAGGGCGTGCAGGGCACCGAAGAGGAACAGCGAGGAGCTCAGCGGGCCGGGGATCAGCACCCGATCATCGGCTGCGAGCTCGACGTCCAGCGCCTCGAAGCTGCGCAGCCAGGAACGCCGCGAGCGGGCCAGCACCTTCGGCCTGCCGGTGCTGCCCGAGGTCGTCGGCAGGTAGAACCGGGTCGACTCGTCGCCCACCGGCAGCTCGGTGCCCAGGTCTTCCCCGAGCGGTTCGGTCACGTCGAGGCACACGTCGGGGCGGGCGTCGGCGAGCACCGCGGCCGGATCGGGCCATTCGGGATCGACCAGCAGCGCAGCGCACCCGGCGAGGTCGGTGCCGAGGAAGTGGACCAGCCGCGCTGTCTCGTCGGTGCCGGAGATGGCCACTCGAGAACCGGGCGGCAGCCGCCTGCCGACGCGTCGCGCGGTGCTCGCCAGCTGGGACGCGGTCAGCTCGCCCGCGATGCCGGAGGTGGGCTCGCGCCCGAGGATCGGGAACACCGTCAGCTCTCGACCCTCTGCCGCGCCGTTCCGGTCAGGCCCTGCGGCACGGCGCGGTGCACCGCGACCGCGATCAGCGACACCGCCACGAGCTTCACCGCGTCACCGGGCAGGAACACCAGCGACTGGACGGCGGCCGAGGGGATATCGCCGATCATCAGACCCCAGTAGGGGATGCCGATCAGGTAATCGGCGGCGATCCCGGCGAGGTTGGCCAGCAGCAGAACGGCAACGCCCGGCTTCGCCGAGCGCCGCACGATCAGGCCCACGACCAGGGCGGACAGGATCCAGCCGAGGAGGAAGCCGCCGCTGGGGCCGAAGAACGGGGCGATCCCGCCCCGCCCGCCGGACAGCAGCGGAAGGCCGAGCGCGGTCAGCGCCAGGAACAGCAGCACGGCGCTGGTCCCCCGGCGCGCGCCGAGGATGCTGCCGGCCAGCAGCGGGCCCATGTTCTGCAGCACGATCGGGACGGCCGCCGCGCCGAGGTAGAAGCCGGGGAAGAGTCCGAGGATGGCGATGAACGCGGCGAACACCACGGTGCGAGCCAGGTTCGCGGCCGGCGCGGTCGGTGTGGGCACGGCATCTCCCAAGCGGATCGATCAGCGGTTCTCGTCAGGTCGGCCCGACCAAATCCCGCACAACCTACCCGGCTGCCCGGCGGGAGCAGAAAGCTCCGGTCTGAGTCGTGCGTCACCCGCGACGCGGTCCGCGCGGGCCAGGAGGCTGCGTCAGTCCGAGGTCAGGCGGCGGAGCGCGCCTCTGACCACGTCCCCGTCGTGGGTGGTCCAGAACGGCGGCAGCGAGGCCCGCAGGAAACCGCCGTAGCGGGCGGTGGCCAGGCGGGGGTCGAGCACCGCGATGACGCCCCGGTCGGCGGCCGAGCGCAGCAGGCGACCCGCGCCCTGGGCCAGCAGCAGCGCCGCGTGCGTGCCCGCCACGGTGAGGAAGCCGTTGCCCCCGTGCTCGGTGACCGCCTGCTGACGAGCCGAGGCCAGCGGATCGTCCGGGCGCGGGAACGGGATCCGGTCCATCACCACCAGCGACAGCGACTCACCGGGCACGTCCACGCCCTGCCACAGCGACAGGGTGCCGAACAGCGAGGTCGCCGGGTCGTCGGCGAAGCGCTGGACCAGCAGCGAGGTGGTGTCCTCGCCCTGGCACAGCACCGGCGTGGACAGCCGGGTGCGCAACTGCTCGGTCGCCTGCTCGGCCGCCCGCTTGGAGGAGAACAGCCCCAGCGTCCGGCCACCCGCGGCCTCGACCAGCTCGGTGAGCTCGTCGAGCACCTGCGGCGGGATCCCGTCGCGACCGGGCTGCGGCAGCTTGCGGGCGATGTAGAGGATGCCGCTGCGCTGGTGCTCGAACGGCGATCCGACGTCGAGGCCGGTCCACTTCAGCGGGCCGCTGTCGGACGGGGCCTCCTTGGCCGTGGCCATCCCCTCGGTGGGCTCGGCCCGTTGCTGCGGTGGCAGTCCCCACTGCTTCGCGAGCGTGTCGAACGAACCGCCGAGCTCCAGGGTCGCCGAGGTGAGCACCGTGGTGCGCTGGCCGAACAGGCGCTCGCGGAGCAGCCCGCCGACGCCGATCGGTGCCACTCGGACAGCCGGCGAGCGGTTCGGCTCGGCGGCCACCCACACCACGTCGTGGGCCTTGTCCGACTCGAAGGCCTCCAGCAACCGCACGGAGGTGTCGTGCACCTCCTCGGTGACGGCGTGCGCGAGCTTGCGCGCGGTGCTGCCGTCGGCGTCCTCCTTGCGCTCCGGGCCGAGCGCGTTGATGCACGCCCACGCCGCGTCGCGGACCGCGGTCAGCGCGCCGCCGAGGGCCTCCGGCATCTCCTCCAGGCGTCCGGGGGAGGCGTCCTCGAGGACGAGTTCGAGTCCTTCGGACGCCTCGGAGAGCTTGTCGGCGGTCTGCTCGTCGATGGCGCGGCCGCAGCGGCGCGCGGCCTGCTTGACCGCGCCGCCGGTGAGTTCGCCGGTGGCCGCGGAGGTGACCCGGTCGACGAGGTCGTGGGCCTCGTCGACCAGCACCACGTCGTGCTCGGGCAGCACCGGGCGGTCGTCGAGGGCGTCGATGGCCAGCAGCGCGTGGTTGGTGACCACGATGTCGGCCCGGCCCGCCTCGCCGCGGGCCTTCTCGGCGAAGCAGTCGGCGCCGACCGGGCAGCGGTGCACGCCGAGGCATTCCTTGGCGGTGACCGACAGCTGCCGCCACGCCTGGTCGGTGACGCCGGGCACGAGCTCGTCGCGGTCACCGGTCTCGGTCTCGGTCGCCCACTCCTGGACCCGCTTGATCTGGCGTTCCAGCGCGGAGGCGGCGAAGGCGTCGAACAGCGCGTCCTCGTCCGGTTCCTCGGGCGCGTTGCCGTGGATCCGGTTCAGGCAGAGGTAGTTGCGGCGACCCTTGAGGATCGCGAAGGTCGGACGCCTGCCCAGCGCGTCCTTGAGCGCTTCGGACAGGCGCGGCAGATCCCGGTCGACCAGCTGGCGCTGCAGGGCGATGGTCGCGGTGGACACGACGACGGTGCTGCCCTCGGCGACGGCGTGCCGGATCGCGGGCACCAGGTAGGCCAGCGACTTGCCGGTTCCGGTGCCCGCCTGGACCGCGAGGTGCTCGCCGGTGCCGATCGTGTGCTGCACGGCCGAGGCCATCTTCGCCTGGCCGTCGCGCGGCGTGCCGCCGACGGAGGAGACGGCGATCTTGAGCAGGGTCTCCAGGTCCGGGATGTCCTGCGGTTTCTTGGCCAGCGGCAACGCAGGCTCGTCCCGCGAGGACGTGCCGCCCTTCGCCAGGTCGGCGGCGATCTCCGGGGGCAGCTCGTCGTCGGCGTCCGCCGCGAACGCGTCCGGGTCTTTCCAATGCGGGACAGAGGTGGGCACGGCCAAAACCTACCGCGCACCCCCGTCACCCTCCGCCACCACCACGACCCCGGAAACCCCCGAGAACGAGGCAACGACTCCCAGGTGGTTCCGACCCCCGATCTCCAGGGGAATCGTCGGGTCAGGTGCGGACGACCGGGGTGCCGAGGAGTGTGATGCCCGCGTTGGCGAGGTCGTCGAGGGCGGTGTCGACCGTGCGGCGGGCAACTCCCGCGGTGAGGTCCAGGCGAACGTCGGTCCGCAGGCCGCGCTCGGCGGCGTCCAGGGCGGTGGCGCGGACGCAGTGGTCGGTGGCGATGCCCACGACGTCGACCTCGGTCACGCCCCGTTCGGTCAGCCAGTCGTGCAGGGACTCCTCGCCGGTGGACCCGTCGAAACCGGAGTAGCCGTCGCTGTACTGGCCCTTGGAGAACACCGCTTCCACCGGGACGACGTCCAGGTCCGGGTGGAAGGCGGCGCCCGCGGTGCCCGCGACGCAGTGGCGCGGCCAGGAGCGCACGAAGTCCGGCTCGTCGCTGAAGTGCCCGCCCGGGTCCACGTGGTAGTCGCGGGTGGCCACCACGTGGTCGTAGGACGTCGAGGCCACGTGCTCCGAGATCGCCGCCGCAACCCCGGCACCGCCGCCGACGGCGAGCGCGCCGCCTTCGCAGAAATCGTTCTGCACGTCCACGATGATCAAGGCTTTTGCGGTCATATGCCCGATTCTGCCCCGGTTTCAGGACTGCAGGAAGGTGGTGGGAATCGCCTGCTCGCCGTGCGAGAGCTTCAAGCCCTCCCAGGGCAGGGTCACCAGCGCGTGCCGCAACCGCTGCCGGTCCTGCTCCAGCGTCGGCAGACCCTCGACCCGCTTGCCGTCGCGGATCAGCGGGATCTGCAGGAACCGGTCGTGCGGACCGAGTTCGGCGGCCGAGTCCGGGCGGAACACGACCTCCTCGACGGCCGTCCCGGTCTTCTTGTACCGGCGGATCGCGGCCTTGCGCCCGCCCCGGGACTCCTTGTGCGAGCTGCGCTTGGCCACGGGCCGGTCCTCGACCTCGACCAGCTTGTAGACCATCTCCGCGGTCGGCGCGCCCGAGCCGGTCACCAGCGAGGTGCCCACGCCGTAGCCGTCCACCGGCTCGGCGCGCAGCGAGGCGATCGCGTACTCGTCCAGGTCGCCGGAGACCACGATGCGCGTACCGGTGGCGCCGAGGTCGTCGAGCTGCTCCCTGGCCTGCCTGGCCAGCACGCCCACGTCACCGGAATCGATGCGCACGGCGCCCAGGTCCGGTCCGGCGACCTCCACCGCGAGCTGGATCCCGTTGGAGATGTCGTAGGTGTCGACCAGCAGCGTGGTACCGGTGCCCAGCGCGGCGACCTGCGACTCGAAGGCGCTGCGCTCCGAGTCGTGCAGCAGGGTGAAGGCGTGCGCGGCGGTTCCCGCGGTGGGGATGCCGTACCGGCGTCCCGCTTCCAGGTTCGACGTCGCCGTGAACCCGGCGAGGTAGGCCGCCCGCGCCGACGACACGGCCGACTCCTCGTGGGTGCGCCGCGAGCCCATCTCGATGATGCGCCGCCCGTTGGCGGCAGAGACCATCCGGGCCGCGGCCGAGGCGATCGCGCTGTCGTGGTTGAGGATCGACAGCACCAGGGTTTCCAGCACCACGGCCTCGGCGAAGGTGCCGCGCACCGTCAGCAGCGGCGAGCCGGGGAAGAACAGCTCGCCCTCGGGGTAGCCGTCGACCTGCCCGGAGAAGCGGAAGTCGCGCAGCCACTCGATCGTTCGATCGTCGACCACCTCGTTGTCGGCGAGCTGGGCGATTTCGGCCTCGCCGAAGTGGAAGTTCTCGATGGCCTCCAGCACCCGGCCGATCCCGCCGGTCACCCCGTAGCGCCGCCCGTGCGGAAGCCGCCGGGTGAAGACCTCGAAGGTGCATTCGCGGTGGGCCGTGCCGTCGCGCAATGCGCTGGCGAGCATGGTCAGCTCGTACTGGTCGGTCAGCAGCGCGGTGCTAGAGCTCATGGCGCAAGATTAGTTCTTCCCCCGCGCTCGTCCGGCTTGGCGGTGCGGGTCTCGCGGGCGGGGAGATCCGGAGTGACGTCGTTCGCGTGGGGGACGCCGCCCCCGAGCGTCAATCAACTGCGCCGGTGCACTCGACACGCCCGATACCGGGCCGTGCGAACATGGAGGCATGACCTCGCCCGCTGAAGCCGAGCGCGCGCAACTCGAGCCGGATGCCGCAGGCACCGAGGACAAGCCGTGGGTCACCGTCGTGTGGAACGACCCGGTGAACCTCATGTCCTACGTGACCTACGTGCTCCAGAAGGTCTTTGGGTATTCCAAGGACCACGCGACGAAGTTGATGCTGGACGTGCACCACAAGGGACGAGCGGCGGTGTCCTCCGGCTCCAAGGAGAAGGTCGAGGGCGATGTGGCCAAGCTGCACGCCGCCGGGCTCTGGGCAACGATGCAGAAGGATTCGTGAGTGGACGGCTGGACCCGCAAGAACGGTCATGTGCTGGCCGAGCTCTCCCAGCAGGAGGCCGCGGTCATCCGGGGGCTGGTCGGGCAGATCAAGGACATGCTCACCGCCCGCGCCGACGAGGCGCCCGAGGACGAGCTCGCCGAGCTGACCGGAATCCGCACCGGTCCCACGACTCCGCCGGAGGACCGGGTACTGGAGCGGTTGCTGCCGGACTTCTACCGCAACGACCCCGCCACCGGCGAGACCGATGAGGACGAGGCCGACGCGGCCGGTGCGATGCGTTCGCTGCACGAGCCCGAGCTGCTCGAGGCCAAGACCGGCAACGCCGCGCTGGTGCTGGAGACCTGCCCGAAGATGGGCGGCAGGGTCGAGCTTACCGGTGAGCAGGCCGACGGCTGGCTCTCGGCGATCAACGACGTCCGCCTGGCGCTGGGCACGGCCCTCGACATCGAAGAGGACATGCCCGAAGAGCTGCCCGAGGACGATCTCCGCAGGGAGCACCTCGGCGTCTACCAGTGGCTGACCTGGGTTCAGGACAGCATGGTCTCGGCGCTGCTGGAGTAGCCCGGTCCGCGCGCGTCGCGCGGTACCGTCCGCCGTGACCGAGGGTGCGCCGCGCCGAGGAGGATGGATGCGCTTGCAGCCGGGGGAGCACGACGCGCTGATCGACGTCGGCGGGCTGTCCGTGGGACACGCGCAGCGGCTCGACGAGCACTGGGCGACCGGGGTGAGCGCGGTGCTGACTCCTGGCGGTGCGACTGGTGCGGTCGACGTGCGCGGCGGCGGGCCCGGCACGCGGGAGACCGATGTGCTGGTGGCCGATCACCTGGTGCAGCGGATCCACGGGGTGGCGCTCACCGGGGGCAGCGCGTACGGCCTGGCCGCCGCCGACGGCGTGATGCGCTGGCTCGGCGAGCGCGGGCACGGCGTCCCGGTGGGAGCGCCGGGACAAGTGGTGCCGGTGGTGCCCGCCGCAGTGATCTTCGACCTGCCGATGAACGACTGGGGCAACTGGCCGGACGCCGAGCTCGGCTATCTGGCCTGCGAGAACGCCGGTCAGGACGCCCGGCGGGGCAACATCGGGGCAGGTACCGGAGCCGTGGCGGGGCCGGTCAAGGGCGGTATCGGCACCGCGAGCGGGGTGCTGGCCGACGGCAGCACCATCGGAGCGCTGGTCGCGGTCAACTCCTCCGGCTCTCCCGTCGACCCGGACAGCGGCCTGCCCTGGCTGCCGGTGGAAGGGCTGCGCGCGCCGGACGCGGCCGAGGTCGAGGCCGCCCGCGCCGCGCACGAGGTCCGGCCGGGCAGGCACGGGCCGATCGCGCGGCCGCTGAACACCACCATCGGCGTGGTCGCCACCGATCTGAACCTGAGCAAGGCGGAGTGCAGGCGTCTGACCGTGGCCGCCCAGGACGCCCTGGCCCGCGCGGTGCGCCCGGCGCACCTGCTGGTCGACGGCGACACCATGTTCGGCCTGGCCACCGGTACCGGTGCGCAGCTGCCCGAGCCCGGCGACCCCGGCTGGGCGGTGCGCCTGGACGAGGTGACCGCCGCGGCCGCCGAGGTCGTCGGCAGGGCGATCGTGCGCGGGGTGCTCGCCGCGGAGCCGGTCGCCGAGGTGACGTCCTACACGCGCCTCTACCCCTCGGCCGTGGAATGAATCATCGTGGTTCGGCGTTTGCCCGGACGACGAACCCGCACCGACCTCGGCATTTCACATGCTGAGAGCACGGTGCCCCACCTACTAGGATGGTTGCTGTGCTGGTGATCCGACGCGACCTCGTGGATGCGATGGTCGCGCATGCCCGACGGGACCACCCGGACGAGGCGTGCGGCGTGATTGCCGGACCGGAGGGGTCCGACCGGCCCGAGCGGATGATCGAGATGATCAACGCCGAGCGGTCGCCCACCTTCTACCGGTTCGACAGCGCCGAGCAGTTGAAGGTCTGGCGCGAGATGGACTCCGCCGACGAGGAGCCGGTGGTCATCTACCACTCGCACACCTCGACCGAGGCCTACCCGTCGCGTACCGACGTCTCCTACGCCTCGGAACCCAACGCGCACTACGTGCTCGTGTCCACGCGGGACCCCGAGACCCATGAGCTGCGTTCCTACCGGATTCTCGATGGCGAGGTCACCGAGGAGCCGGTGGAGGTCGTGGAGTCGTACATGTTCGCCCACACCGGTAGCGACGAGGTTCCCGACCGCGGCTGACCCGCGGCTCGCCCCTTCCGTTGTTCGCGTTCCCTATCAAGTCCTTTGTGGACAGGAGGTTCCCCTCATGGCAGTCAACGTTTCCATCCCCACCATCCTGCGGACCCACACCGACGGCAAGAAGTCGGTCGAGGCCAAGGGCGAGACCGTCGCCGCGGTCATCGAAGACCTCGACTCGAACTTCAACGGCCTCAAGGACCGCCTGGTCAAGGAGGGCAACCTGCACCGGTTCGTGAACGTCTACGTCAACGACGAGGACGTGCGCTTCGCCGGTGGTCTCGAGGCCCAGGTCTCCGACGGCGACAACCTGACGATCCTGCCCGCCGTCGCCGGCGGCATGGGCTGAAGACCTGTTGCTGATCCGCCCTGCGTGGCGGTGCCGGTAGCGGACTCGGACGTCTCCCGGGACGCGGGTGCTCTCGTCGGTGCAGGTCCGAAACACCGCGCGAGCACCCGTTCCGGAGCGTCCGAGCATCCCGCCGCTGTGCGAGCCGCGCTACGGGCCGGGCGAACTCGCCGCTCGCGGTGCTTCTCGTTCGCGGCGGTTCCGGCTTCGCAGGCAAGTTGAAAAGGAGAGCTTCGTGGCTCGGTTCGACTCGTTGCTGGACGCGTTGGGCGACACCCCGCTCGTGGGGTTGCCGCGCCTGTCGCCCGCTCCCGACGTCCGGTTGTGGGCGAAGCTCGAGGACCGCAACCCGACCGGGTCCATCAAGGACCGCGCGGCGTTGAGCATGATCGAGACGGCCGAGAAGGAGGGCCGGCTCACCGCGGGCTGCACCATCCTGGAGCCCACCTCGGGCAACACCGGTATCTCGCTGGCCATGGCCGCAAAGCTGAAGGGCTACGGCCTGGTGTGCGTGATGCCGGAGAACACCTCCGAGGAGCGGCGTCAGCTGCTGCAGGCCTACGGAGCGCGGATCATCTCGTCGCCGGCCGCGGGCGGATCGAACCAGGCGGTGGCGATGGCCAAGGATCTGGCCGAGCAGAACCCGGACTGGGTGATGCTCTACCAGTACGGCAACCAGGCCAACGCCGACGCGCACTACCGCGGCACCGGTCCCGAGCTCCTGCGCGACCTGCCGAACATCACGCACTTCGTGGCGGGGCTGGGCACCACCGGGACGCTGGTCGGCGTCGGGCGCTACCTGCGCGAGCAGCGGTCCGATGTTCAGATCGTGGCGGCCGAACCCCGCTACGGCGAGCTGGTCTACGGGCTGCGCAACCTCGACGAGGGCTTCGTTCCGGAGCTCTACGACGAGAGCGTGCTCAGCAGGCGCTTCTCCGTGGGCTCCTACGACGCGCTCCGGCGCACCAGGCAGCTGCTGGAGAACGAGGGCGTGTTCGCGGGCATCTCCACGGGCGGTGTGCTGCACGCGGCCCTGACGATCGCCGAGAAGTCGGCGGCTGCGGGTGAGTCCGCCGACATCGCCTTCGTGGTGGCCGACGCCGGTTGGAAGTACCTCTCGACCGGCGCCTACAGCGGCTCGATCGACGAAGCCGCCCAACGCCTCGAAGGCCAGCTCTGGGCCTGACCCGCTCACCGAGCCCCCGGGACCACACCCGGGGGCTCGCTGCGTTTCGGGGGCGTGACAGTTTTGCCTAGAACTGTGCGGACAAAACGGACATGATCCTGCGACAGTTTTAGGCAGAACTGTCAGTCAGCCCGTGAAGGCGTAGGCGCGGAGGCCCTCCGGGGCGTTGCGGAGCACCAGCAGGGCGCCGTCGGCCTCCGCCGGCGAGGGGATGTCCTCGGTGGCCGAGGTGATGTAGAGGTCCGTCAGGTCCGGGCCTCCGAAGCAGAGGCCGGTGGGACGCTGCGCCGGGAGCGGGACCGTGGTGATCAGCTCGCCGCCGGGTGCGTAGTGGTGCAGTTCGCCCTTGTCGCGCACGGCGGTCCAGATCCCGCCGTCGGCCGCGACCGCCAGGCCGGCCGGTTGGCCGCCCACCTCGCAGAGCACGCGACGGTTCCCGGCCGCGCCGGTGGACAGCTCGAAGTCGAGCACCTCGATGCGCCCGGTGCCCGCGTCGGCGATGTAGAGGTGGGTGTCCTCCGGGCTCCACCCGAACCCCAGGCAGGCGCGCAGGTCGCTGAGCACCACACCGGTCGATCCGTCGGGCCCCACGCGAACGAGCCAGCCCTGACCGCCTTCGTCGTCGCGGACCGTGGTGGCCCACAACCGCCCCCGGCGGTCGACCACCGTGCCGCCGCCGACGAAGCCGTCC
The DNA here is from genome assembly GCF_039531955.1 of Saccharopolyspora halophila. Classification (NCBI taxonomy): domain Bacteria; kingdom Bacillati; phylum Actinomycetota; class Actinomycetes; order Pseudonocardiales; family Pseudonocardiaceae; genus Saccharopolyspora; species Saccharopolyspora halophila. The sequence continues at coordinate 294,094 of NZ_BAAARA010000015.1, read as the reverse complement.
CTGGCCCAGTAGGCCAGCCAGGTGCGGGTCTCACCGTGCGCGTCGAACAGCGCGACGCCCTCCTGCAGGTGCAGCGCGATGCCGCCGCGGCTGCGCGGTTTGGCGCCACCCACCTGCTGCGGGACCTGCAAGCTGGCGTTGCCGTTACCGGGCCGGTAGCGGTGCACCGAGCGGGTCGGCGGGTCGGTCCACAGCAGCGTGCCGGTGCCGATGTCCCAAGTCGGCGCGTGCCCGCAACGCGCGGCCGCGGAAAGTGCGATCTCGACCTGGGCCTGCACGCTTCACCTTTCAACCGTTCGGGGCAACGGAGCCGAACCATATCGCGACGGTGGTGCGCGGACGCGTCCGGCGCGGGCGAAGGTGATCTTGATCTGGCGATTCGTCACCAATCTACGGGTTGTCCCCGACCTCAGCCGCGCTTCGAAGTCGTAAGCTCGGCGGTGTGAACCGCCCCATCGAACGTCGCAAGCCGCGCGTGCTGCCCGCGAACCCGCTCGGGTCCGCCCTCAGCATGATCGCGGCGCTCGCGGTGCTCTACGGAATCGAGTTCTACGACGCCGCCACCCCGCAGCGCCTGGACGACAACGGCATCCTGCCGCGCACCGTCGACGGGCTCGACGGCATCGCCTGGTCGCCGCTGCTGCACTTCGGCTGGGGCCACCTGATCAGCAACTCGGTGCCGTTCCTGGTGCTCGGCTGGCTGGTGCTGGCGGGAGGTGTCCGGCAGTTCATCGGCGTGACCGCGGTGGTGTGGCTGGTTGCCGGTGCGGGCACCTGGCTGATCGGCGTCCCCGGCTACCACGCCGGCGCCTCGGGGTTGATCTTCGGCTGGATGGTCTTCCTGCTGCTGCGCGGATTCGCCCAGCGCAGCGTGGCCCAGATCCTGGTCGCGGTGGTGCTGTTCGTCTACTGGGGCGGGATGCTCTGGGGCATGCTGCCCGGCCAGCCGGGGATCTCCTGGGAGGGGCATCTGTCCGGCGCGCTCGGTGGGGTGCTGGCCACATGGCTGGTGGCGCGCAGCACTCGGCGACGGGATTCGCGGCGAGAGCCTGGCACACTGACCGGGTGACCAACGCTCCGATCGGGATCTTCGATTCCGGCGTCGGCGGACTGACCGTGTCCCGCGCGATCATGGATCAGCTGCCCGGCGAGACGCTGCGCTACGTCGGGGACACCGCCAACGCCCCCTACGGTCCGATGCCGCTGGCCGAGATCCGCTCGCGCACCCTGGCGATCGCCGACGAGCTGGTCGCCGACGGGGTGAAGATGCTGGTGATCGCGTGCAACACGGCCTCGTCGGCCTGCCTTCGCGATGCTCGCGAGCGCTACGACATCCCGGTGGTGGAGGTCGTGCTCCCCGCCGCTCGCCGCGCGGCGGCGACCACCCGCAACGGGCGGATCGGCGTGATCGGTACCGATGCCACCATCCGCTCGCGCGCCTACGAGGACGCCTTCACCGCGGCGCCGAACATCGAGCTGACCACCGCGGCCTGCCCGCGCTTCGCCGAGTTCGTCGAGCGCGGGATCACCAGCGGACGCCAGGTCCTCGGGCTGGCGCAGAACTACCTGGATCCGCTGCAGCAGGCCGACGTGGACACGCTGGTGCTCGGCTGCACGCACTACCCGCTGCTCACCGGCGTGCTGCAGCTGACGATGGGCGAGCACGTCACGCTCGTCTCCAGCGCGGAGGAGACCGCCAAGGACGTGGTGCGGATGCTCACGGAGGGCGACCTGCTGGCCGAGACCGGCAGCGTTCCCGCCCACGAGTTCCAGGTCACCGGCGAGCCGGAGCGCTTCGCCAAGCTGGCCCGCCGGTTCCTCGGCGGTGCCCCGACGGCCGATTCGGTGCGGCCGCTGCGGACGGAGTCGGTGGCATGAGGTTGACGGTTCTCGGGTGCTCCGGAAGCATCGTCGGCCCGGACTCGCCGGCCTCGGGCTACTTGGTGGAATCCGGTGACACCCGCATCGTGCTCGACCTGGGCAACGGCACGCTCGGTGCGCTGCAACGCCATCTCGACCCGTTCGCGATGGACGCGCTGTTCTTCAGCCACCTGCACCCGGACCACTGCGCGGACTTCGGCGCGCTGACGGTGCTGCGCCGCTACCGGCCGAACCCGCCGTACGACACGCGCGAGCACCGGCTGCCCGTGATCGCCCCGGAGTACGCCCCGCAGCGGTTCGCGCAGCTGTACGCCCCGACCGCGGCCGAGCTCGCCGAGACCGACCTCTCCGATGTCTACGAGTTCCGCCCGATCCCGGAGGAACCGGTGCGCATCGGGCCGTTCAAGGTCACCGCGGTGCCGATGGCGCATCTGTGCCCGACCTGGGGATATCGCGTGGAGGCCGAGGGCAAGCTGCTGGCCTACACCGGCGACACCGGTCCGTGCGGCGAACTGGCCGAGCTCGCCGAGGGCGCGGACCTGTTCCTCGCCGAGGCCTCCTGGGAGGAGCACCCCACGGCGCCGGCGGGCGTGCACCTGTCCGGTCACCAGGCCGCTCGAGCGGCGGTCGACGCGGGCGCGGGGCGGCTGCTGCTCACCCACCTGGTCCCGTGGACGGATCACCAGGCGATCCTCGCGGAGGCCAGGGAAACGTACTCCGGTCCGGTGGAACTCGCTCGCCCGGACGCGACCTACGAGATCTGATCGCCCGTCGCGCGGCGGCGCAGCAGCCGAAACCGACGTGCATCGTCCGGTTGTGCGAGTGGTTTTCGAAGGGTTGGCGCCTTCGGGCGTGTCGGAATTTCAGCCACGCTCGCCGGGCGGATCCGGCGTGATCGTGCCACGGTTCGGGGGATCGGGGCGGTCGCGGGCCGCAGCTCGCCCGAATAGGTGATCGATACTTCTCCGTGCGGAAATTTTGGCATTAGTTCTTTCGGTTACCGCTTGTGTCGATTGGCTGTTTAGGCTGGTCATAGAGCTGGCCGAGGCGTTCGTCACCCAGCGGGTTCTCCCGTTACGGGGAATTTTCGCGGTAGTGTCTGAACACCGACCGACACCTGTACTCCGAGGGAGCCGGCATGTTCCGCAAGGTGCTCGTCGCAAACCGCGGCGAGATTGCGATCCGGGCGTTTCGCGCCGCCTACGAGCTGGGAGCGGGAACCGTTGCGGTATTTCCGCACGAAGACCGCAACTCGCTGCATCGCCTGAAAGCCGATGAATCCTACGAGATCGGCGAGCCGGGTCACCCCGTCCGGGCATACCTCTCCGTCGAGGAGATCATCAACGCCGCGCGCCAAGCGGGCGCGGACGCGATCTATCCCGGATACGGGTTCCTGTCCGAGAACCCCGAGCTGGCCAAGGCGTGCGAGGAATCCGGGATCACCTTCGTGGGTCCCAGCAAGAAGATCCTCGAGATGACCGGCAACAAGGCCACCGCGGTTGCCGCCGCCCGCGAGGCGGGCGTGCCGGTGCTGGACTCCTCGGCACCGTCGAGGGACATCGAGGGGCTGCTGGCGGCCTCCGAGCAGATGACCTTCCCGGTGTTCGTCAAGGCCGTCGCGGGTGGTGGCGGCCGCGGCATGCGCCGGGTCGACGAACCGGACGCGCTGCGCGAGGCGCTGGAAGCCGCGATGCGCGAGGCCGAGTCGGCCTTCGGCGACCCGACGGTGTTCCTCGAGCAGGCGGTGGTCAACCCGCGGCACATCGAGGTGCAGATCCTCGCCGACGCCCACGGCGACGTGATCCACCTGTTCGAGCGCGATTGCTCGGTGCAGCGGCGCCACCAGAAGGTCGTCGAGATCGCCCCGGCGCCGAACCTCGATCCCCAGCTGCGCGAGCGGATCTGCAACGACGCGGTCGCCTTCGCCCGCAAGATCGGCTACATCAACGCCGGAACCGTGGAGTTCCTGGTCGACGAGCGCGGCAACCACGTGTTCATCGAGATGAACCCGCGCATCCAGGTCGAGCACACGGTCACCGAGGAGGTCACCGACGCGGACCTGGTGCAGTCCCAGCTGCGCATCGCGGGTGGCGAGAGCCTCGAGCGGCTGAACATGACCCAGGACCAGATGCGGCTGCGCGGCGCCGCGCTGCAGTGCCGGATCACCACCGAGGACCCGGCCAACGGGTTCCGGCCGGACACCGGGATGATCAGCGCGTACCGCTCGCCGGGCGGTGCGGGCATCCGGCTCGACGGCGGAACCGCGTTCGCGGGAACCAGCGTCAGCGCGCACTTCGACTCGATGCTGGTGAAGCTGTCCTGCCGCGGCCGCGACTTCCCGACCGCGGTGTCCAGGGCGCGTCGTGCGGTGGCGGAGTTCCGGATTCGCGGTGTCGCCACGAACATCCCGTTCCTGCAGGCGGTTCTGGACGACCCGGACTTCGCCGAGGGGCGGGTGACCACCTCGTTCATCGCCGAGCGCCCGCAGCTGCTGACCGCGCGGCACTCCGCCGACCGCGGCACGCGGATGCTCAACTACCTCGCCGACGTGACCGTCAACCGGCCCAACGGCGAGCGCCCGAGCGCGGCGGACCCGAGCAGCAAGCTCCCGGAGACCGACCTGACGGTCGCACCTCCGCCGGGATCCAAGCAGAAGCTCACCGAGCTCGGCCCGGAGGGCTTCGCCCGGTGGATGCGCGAGTCGAACAACGTGGGCGTCACCGACACCACCTTCCGCGACGCCCACCAGTCCTTGCTGGCAACCCGCGTGCGCAGCAAGGATCTCCTGGCGGTCGCCCCGCACGTCGCGCGCATGACGCCCGAGCTGCTGTCCGTGGAGTGCTGGGGCGGCGCGACCTACGACGTGGCGCTGCGATTCCTGGCCGAGGACCCGTGGGAGCGGCTGGCCAAGCTGCGCGAGGCCATCCCGAACATCTGCCTGCAGATGCTGCTGCGCGGTCGCAACACGGTCGGCTACACGCCTTACCCGACCGAGGTGACCGAGCACTTCGTGCAGGAGGCCACCGACACCGGCATCGACATCTTCCGGATCTTCGACGCGCTCAACGACGTCGAGCAGATGCGCCCGGCCATCGAGGCCGTGCGCAACACCGGGAAGTCGGTCGCCGAGGTCGCGCTGTGCTACACCGCTGATCTGTCCAACCCGGACGAGAAGCTCTACACGTTGGACTACTACCTGCGGCTGGCCGAGCAGATCGTCGACGCCGGTGCGCACGTGCTGGCCATCAAGGACATGGCGGGCCTGCTGCGCCCGCCGGCGGCCGCGAAGCTGGTCTCCGCGCTGCGCAAGGAGTTCGACCTGCCGGTGCACCTGCACACGCACGACACGCCGGGCGGCCAGCTGGCCACCTACATGGCTGCGGTGCAGGCCGGTGCGGACGCGGTGGACGCCGCGACCGCGTCGATGGCGGGAACCACCTCGCAGCCCGCGATGTCCTCGGTGGTCGCGGCGACCGACTACACCGAGCGTCCCACCGGCCTGGACCTGCGGGCGGTGTGCGACACCGAGCCGTACTGGGAGTCGGTGCGCAAGGTCTACAAGCCGTTCGAGGCGGGCCTGGCCTCGCCGACCGGCCGGGTCTACTCGCACGAGATCCCGGGCGGTCAGCTGTCCAACCTGCGCACCCAGGCGGTCGCCCTCGGTCTCGGGGACAAGTTCGAAGAGATCGAGAAGATGTACGCCGCGGCCGACCGGATCCTCGGCAGGCTGGTCAAGGTCACCCCGTCCTCGAAGGTCGTGGGCGATCTCGCGCTGCACCTGGTCGGCTCGGGCGTGGACCCGGCCGACTTCGAAGCCGACCCGCGCAAGTTCGACATCCCGGACTCGGTGATCGGGTTCCTGCAGGGCGAGCTCGGCGAGCCGCCCGCGGGCTGGCCGGAGCCGTTCCGCACCCGCGCGCTGGAAGGCCGCACCGCGACCCGCAAGATCGCCGAACTGTCCGATGAGGACATCGAGGGCCTGACCAACGACCGGCGCGCGACGCTGAACCGGCTGATGTTCGCCAAGCCCACCAAGGAGTACACCGAGCACCGCGAGGCCTACGGGGACACCTCGCTGCTGCGCAGCAAGGACTTCTTCTACGGCCTGCAGCCGGGGGAGGAGTACTCGGTGGACCTCGAACCGGGCGTGCGGCTGCTCATCGGCCTGGAGGCGATCAGCGAACCGGACGAGCGCGGGCTGCGCACCGTGATGGCCACGCTCAACGGCCAGCTGCGGCCGATCCAGGTTCGCGACCGGTCGGTGGCCAGCGCGCTGCCCGCCGCCGAGCGGGCCGACCGCTCCAACCCGGGCCACGTCCCGGCGCCGTTCGCAGGTGTGGTGACGCTGTCGGTCGGCGAGGGCGACAAGGTCGAGGCGGGCCAGACGATCGCCACGATCGAGGCGATGAAGATGGAGGCCGCGATCACCGCGCCGCAGTCCGGCCAGGTCAAGCGCCTGGCGATCGGCAAGGTCCAGCAGGTCGAGGGCGGAGACCTCATCATCGAACTCGGCTGACCACCCACGCAAAGGCGGGCCGCTCCCACGCGGGGGCGGCCCGCCTTTGCGTTTGTCTGTCAGGACGCCGATTGCAGCCCGAGCCTCCGAGGTGTACAGTTTTCTGTACAAGGGAGGTGCGTATGCGTACGATCAGCTACTCGGAGTCTCGGGCGCACTATGCTGAGACACTGGACTCGGTCGTTAATGACCGTGAAGAGGTCGTGATCACCCGTGCTGGTCACGAGCCGGTCGTTCTCGTGTCCCTGGACGATTACGAGTCACTCAGGGAAACCGCCTACTTGTTGCGGAGTCCGGCGAACGCTCAGCGCCTCATCGGGTCGATCGAGCGCCTTGAGTCCGGAGGCGGTAGCCACCACGAGCTCGTCGAGGACGAATGAAACTCCTCTGGGACGAGGCTGCCTGGGAAGACTATGTCTGGTGGCAGACGGAGGATCGCAAGGTCCTCAAGCGCATCAACGCGTTGATCAGGGATATTGCTCGTAACGGGAACGAAGGCATTGGCAAGCCGGAAGCTCTCAAGCACGGCTTCCAGGGGTACTGGTCGCGTCGTATCACCGATGAACACCGGCTCGTCTACAAGATCGCGGACGACGAGATCCGGATCGCGGCTTGCCGTTATCACTACGGCAGATAGCCAGGGGTCGCTGCAGCGGGCCGCTCCCACGCGGGGGCGGCCCGCTGTTGCGTTCGTCCGGATCGTGGTTTTCGAGAAAAGCGGCAAGAGGTGACAACCCGCCGGTAGTGGCGAGCGTCTTAGGGGCGGGAAGGAAGCACCCGCAGGCGCTGCTCGGGGGCGGCGACCCTGCGGGACGGGCGTGTGCGGCGAGAGCTGGGGGCTCGCCGCACACGGTTCTCGTGCTTCCCGCGTGCGCGGCGGATTCGTGCGACCACCGCGCATCTCGGCGCTCAGTACCCGGCAGCGGCCCAGTCCGCCAGGATCGCGCCGACCTGCTCGCGCTGCTGCGCGGTCAGCGTGCCCGCCGGTGGCCGGACGGTGCCGGTGCACAGGCCCCGCTGAGCCAGTGCCTCCTTGACCACGGCCACGTTGCCCGCCGTGGCGTCGGCGTTGCGCATCCGCTCGAAGGGCGAGATCAGTTCCCACAGCCGGCGCACCCGCTCGGCATCACCGGAGCGCAGCGCTGCCAGGTAGTCCATCGACAGCTCGGGTGCCACGTTGACCCCGCCCGAGGTGAACCCGGCCGCGCCCAGCGGCCAGAACGAAGGCGCCCAGCGCTCGGCGAGCCCGCAGGACCAGGCCACCCGGTCGGGCCCGATCTCGGCCACGATGTCGCCGAAGCGCAGCGGATCCGGCACCGCGTACTTGATGCCCACCACGTTCGGGCAGGCGTCGAACAGGAACCCCAGCATGTCGGCGTCGATGCGGGCGTCCTTGACGTAGAGCACGAAGCCCAGTCCGGGCGCGGACTCGGCGATCTCCCGGTTGTAGGCGACCCAGCCCGCCACCGACTGGTGCGGGTGCACCGGCTGGTGCACCATCGCCAGCTGCGCGCCCAGCCGGTGCACCGATTCGGCCATGTCCTTGGCGGTGGCCACGTCGTAACCGATGCCCGGCATCACCGCGGAGTCGCCCGCGGCCTTGACGGTCACCTCGTTGGCTCGCTGCCATTCGGCGCGGGAGAGGGCGTAGAACTCGCTGGTGTTGCCGTTCGGGGTGATCACCGGAACGCCCGCCCCGGCCATCCGCGCCACGATCGCCGCGTAGGCGTCCCAGTCCGGTGCGCCCGCCCCGTCGAACGGTGTCACGGTGATCGCGGTGACCCCGCGCAACGCCTGCACGCTGTTGGTCATCAGCTCTCCCGAGTCAGTGGATGGCCGGTTCGGGGGCTCCGCCGCTTCCCTCGAGGAAGTCGAAGTCGCAGCCCTTGTCCGCCTGGGTGATGTGCTTTCCGAACAACTTGCCGTAGCCGCGGGCGAAGGTCGGCTCCGGTCGTTGCCACTCGGAGCGCCTGCGCTCGAGCTCCGCGGCATCGACGTGCAGATCGAGCTTGCGGTTGGGCACGTCGAGCTCGACGAGGTCGCCGTCGCGCACCAGTGCCAGCGGGCCACCCGCGAAGGATTCCGGGGACACGTGCAGCACGCAGGTGCCGTAGCTGGTGCCGCTCATCCGGGCGTCGGAGATGCGGACCATGTCCGTGACGCCCTGCTGCAGCAGCTTCTTCGGGATCGGCAGCATGCCCCACTCCGGCATGCCGGGACCGCCGAGCGGGCCCGCGCCGCGCAGGATCAGCACGCTGTTCTCGTCGACGTCGAGGTCTTCGGCGTCGATCCGGGCGTCCATGTCGTCGTAGTCGTCGAACACGACCGCTTTGCCCTTGTGCTGCAGCAGGTCCGGGTTGGCCGCGGTCGTCTTGATCACGCAGCTGTCCGGGGCCAGCGAGCCGCGCAGCACGGCCAGCCCGCCCTCGGCCGACAGCGGGTTGTCCCGGCGGCGGATCACGTCGTCGTCGTAGATCTCCGCGCCTTCGAGGTTCGCGCCGAGGGTGCGGCCGTTGACGGTGATCGTGTCGCGGTGCAGCAGGTCACCGAGCTCGGCCATCAGCGCGCGCAGCCCGCCCGCGTCGTGGAAGTCCTCCATCAGGTGCTCGCCGGAGGGGCGGATGTTGGCCAGCGCCGGGACCTTGCGCGCCAGCTCGTCGAAGGTCTCCAGCGGCAGGTCGACATCGGCGCGCCCGGCCATCGCGACCAGGTGGATCACCGCGTTCGTCGAACCGCCCATGGCCATCACCACGGCGACGGCGTTCTCGAACGCCTCGCGGGTGAGCAGTTCGCTCGGCTTGACGTCCTCCCAGACCAGGTCGACGATCCGGCGCCCGGTGGCCACCGCCAGCTGCGGGTGGTTGGAGAAGGCCGCGGGAACCGATGACCCGCCGGTCAGCGTGAGGCCCATGGCCTCGGCCGCGGCCGTCATCGTGGAGGCGGTGCCCATCGTCATGCAGTGCCCGGGGGAGCGGGCGATGCCGTCCTCGATCTCGCCCCATTCCTTCTCGCCGATGATTCCGGCCCGGCGCTGGGCCCAGTACTTCCAGGTGTCCGAACCGCTGCCCAGCGTGGCGCCCTTCCAGCGGCCCTTGAGCATCGGTCCGGCGGGCAGGAACATCGACGGCAGATCGACGCTGGAAGCGCCCATGATCAGGCCCGGCGTGGTCTTGTCGCAGCCGCCCATCAGCACGCAGCCGTCGATGGGGTAGGAGCGCAGCAGCTCCTCGGTCTCCATCGCCAGCATGTTCCGGTAGAGCATGGTGGTCGGCTTCTGGAACGGCTCGGACAGCGACATCGCTGGCAGCTCCAGCGGGAAGCCCCCCGCCTGGTAGACGCCGCGCTTGATGTCCTCGGCGCGCTCGCGGAAGTGCGTGTGGCAAGGGTTGATGTCGCTCCAGGTGTTGACGATGCCGATCACCGGTTTCCCGGCGTAGTCCTCGGCGTCGAACCCCATCTGCTTGGTGCGGGACTTGTGTCCGAAGGAACGCAGGGTGTCCACGCCGAACCAGCGATGGCTGCGCAACTGCTCGGCGGTGAGCCTGGGACGGGACATGCCGGCCAGCTCCTTTCCGGTTGCGGGTCTTCGCGGGTGAGAGGTCTTGCGCCGCATCGCACGAACGAGCAACGTCACGGCCGGATCTCGCGAAGCGCCTGGAGCGATCACCGCCATGGTATATGATATCTCAGGCGGCCGCCAGGGCTTCCCGCCGCACGACCCGCCGCGCCGCCACCCGTCCGCCGATGCGAAGGGCTGCTCATGGCCGAGACGTCAGAAACCGAACCGCTGTCCGAGGGCACGCTCAAGGCGCTGCACTACGCGAGCACGGCCACGATCACCACGCAGCTGCTCTCCCGCGGGCTGCGCAACCAGCTGATGCAGGGCCTCAAACCGCTCAATCCCACGCGGGAGAAGCTGGTGGGGACGGCCTTCACGCTGCGCTACATCCCGGCGCGCGAGGACCTCGACGAGCCGTCGGTGTTCCAGGACTACGACCACCCGCAGCGCAAGGCCGTGGAATCGGTGCAACCGAGCCAGGTCCTGGTCATCGACTCCCGCGGGCAGCAGCGCGCCGCCTCGCTCGGCCACATCCTGGCCACTCGGCTACTGCAGCGCGGGTGCACCGGCGTGGTCACCGACGGCTCGGTGCGCGACTCCGACGGCTTCTCGGTGCTGGACCTGCCGACGTTCGCGGCGAACCCGTCGGCGAACACCAACCTGATCCAGCACCACGCCGCGGACATGCAGGTGCCGATCGGGTGCGGCGAGGTCGCGGTCTACCCGGGCGACGTGCTGGTCGGCGACGTCGACGGCGTGGTCGTCATCCCGCGGCACCTGGCCGACGAGGTCGCCGAGGCCGCTGCGCGGCAGGAGCACCTCGAGGTCTTCGTGCTCATCAAGATCGAGTCGGGCGAGTCGCTGCGCGGGGTCTACCCGCCGGACGAGAGCACCCGCGCGGAGTACGAGAAGTGGTTGCGGGACAACCCCTATCCCTGGAGGTGAGGGCGTGCGCGTTGCCGTGCCGCAGCTGCGGCGGCTGATCGTCGACGTCCTCACCGCCTGGGGCATGGACGGTGCGGACGCGGAGGTCACCGCGGACGTGATGGCCCAGACCGATCTGGCCGGCATCGATTCGCACGGCGTGTCGATGCTGATGACCTACGAGAACTTCCTGGCCGAGGGCACCCTGCTGGTGGCCGAGCGCCCGGTGGTGCGCCGGGAGAACGCGGCGACGGCACTGGTGGACGCCAACCGGGGTATCGGTCATCCGGCCAGCGCCCTGGCGATGCGGATGGCCATCGACAAGGCTCGCGCCGGTGGTGTCGGGGTGGTGTCGGTGGTCAACTCGCATCATTTCGGTGCCGCCGGGCACTACGCCGAGATGGCCGCCGAGCAGGGCCTCGTCGGGCTGGTCACCAGTTCGGCGAACCTGCCGTGCTCACCACCGACCGGATCGGTGGTGCCGCAGCTGGCGACCAACCCGATCGCCTTCGCCGCGCCCGCCCGCCGGAACCCGGACTTCCTGCTGGACATGGCCACCACGACGGTGGCGGTGAACAAGGTCAAGGTCTACGGCTACCAGGGCAGATCGCTTCCCGAGGGCTGGGTGGTCGACGACCGCGGGCAGCCGGTGACCGATGCGGCAAAGGGGCTGCACGTGCTGCGCCACGAGGACGCCGGTGGCGTGACCCCGCTCGGTGGCTCGGCGGAGATGAGCTCGCACAAGGGATACGGGTTGAGCATGATGGCCCACATCCTGGCCGCGACCCTGTGCGGCGGGACGTTCCCGGCGAGCCGCGAGCCGGGCGAACCGCAGAACATCGGGCACTTCTTCCTGGCCGTGGACCCGGCGGTGTTCCGCCCGCCGGGTGAGTTCGAGGACGACCTCGACGACGCGATCGACGTCCTGCACCGGACACCACCGCTGGACCCGGCGAAACCCGTTCAGGTCGCGGGAGATCCGCAAGACGAGGCGCGTCGCGAGCGCGCTCGGGAAGGCGTTCCGATGCCGGAAGCTCTCGCCGAGCAGCTGCGCGGCGTCGCCGACCGCGCCGGGGTCACCTGCGGGTTCTGACGCCCGTGCCCGGGCGGGGAGCCCACGACCGGCTGAAACGCGGTGCGGCCACCGCACCGCGTTTCAGCCGTCCGTCACTCCTCCAGGAAATCGGCCAGCCGCGCGTCGGCGGTGAGCACGTCCGGGTCGGTGCGCACGTCCAGCACGCACGGGCGGTCGGCCGAGAGCGCGGCCCGCACCGCCGGTTCCAGCTCATCGCGGGTGTTGACCGTGCGGCCCTCGGCGCCGAGTCCGCGCGCCCAGCTCGCGAAGTCGATCGCACCGATGTCCACCGCCGACATCTGCCGGTCGCTCTTCACCTGGTGCAGCGCGATCGTGCCGTAGAGCCGGTTCTGGAACACCACCACCACGATCGGAGCGCGGTGCCGCACCGCGGTTTCGATCTCCTGGCCGGTCATCAGCACCCCGCCGTCGCCGACCATGGCGATCACCGTCCGGCCGGGCTCGGTGAGCTTGGCCGAGACCGCCGAGGGCACCGCGTATCCCATCGCCCCGTTGCACGGGCCGAGCTGCGTGCCCGGCTCGGTGAAGCACCAGTACCGGTGCAGGAACCCGGAGAAGTTCCCGGCGTCGTTGGTCACCAGCGCGTCGCGCGGTGCCAGCTCGCGGATCGTGCGCACGACCTCGGTCGGGTGCACCGCCGGGCCGGTACCGGTGTCCGGCGGAGTCATGTACTCGCGGACCGCTTCGTGCGCAGCGGACCAGTCGCGCTCGCGCGCGGGCGCGGATCCGCGGAGTTCGCGCAGCGTCTCGGCGACGTTCGCGGTGATCGCCACGTGCTGCTGGTCGGGGAGCGGGAACCGGAAGCCCTGGCTGGTCACCTCGTCCAGGCGCATACCCGCGGTCACCACCAGATCGGCGTCCTCGAGCGCCTTGCGCTGGGGGTCCGGCACGGTGAGCCCGAGGTGGCCCGCGTACTGCGGGTGGTCCTCGGGGAAGGAGTCCTGGCGGCGGAAACCGGTGTAGACGCCCAGACCCAGCGCCTCCGCGGTGGCCACCAGCTCCTGCTGCGTCCCGGCATCGCGCGCTCCCGCGATGACCACCGGGCGCTGAGCGGCGCGCACCCGCTCGGCGAGGTCCGCGACGGGCGTCGGTGGGGCCTGCTGCGGCATCGGGCGGGGAAGTTCGCCGTCGAACGGCTCGTCCCACAGATCGCTGGGCACGGCGACCACGGCCGGGCCGGGGCGCGGTCCGGTGGCCTGCGCGACGGCCTCGGCGACCGCTGCCGGGACCTCGGCGGCCGTGGTGGGCTGCTCCGCCCAGCTCGCCAGCGGGCGAAACATCGCGGCGAGGTCGACTTCCTGAAAGCTGTCCTTGCCGAGCTTGGTCGAGGGAACCTGTCCGAGCAGGACCACCATCGGGGTGTGGTCCTGGCGGGCGGTGTGCACGCCGATGGAGAGGTTGGTGGCGCCGGGTCCGCGGCTGGCCATCGCCACGGCCGGAACCCCGCGCAGCTTGCCGTGCGCCTCGGCCATGAAGGCCGCGCCGCTTTCGTGCCGGGTGGACACCAGCGTCAGCTCGGATGCCCGCTCGAAGGCGTCGAGCAGGCCGAGGAAGGACTCGCCGGGCACGGTGAAGCCGAATTGGACCCCGGCGTCGGCCAGCACCCGGGTCACGGCTTGAGCGACGGTGCGCATGGTTGCACCTCCTGGGATGCGACGGTGTTGGTATATCATACACCGGGAGCCGGGCGCCGGGGTGAACGCGCAGGTGGACCGCCCGGGCGGCGCATCGGTGATATATCATGTCGTCGTGACCGAGCTTGCCGGCGAAACCTCCCGTCTGCGTCCCCTCGGCGGGCCCTCCAGCCGCACCGACCTGGTCGCGGACTCGATCCGCACCGCGATCCTGGCAGGAGAGCTGCAGCCCGGGGAGACGCTGGTCGAACGCCGCCTGTCCGAGCTGCTCGGCGTGTCCAAGACGCCGGTGCGGGAAGCGCTGATCGGGATGGCGCACACCGGCCTGGTCACGGTGGTGCCGAACAAGGGCATCACCGTGCGCAGCCTGACCCTGGAGGACATCCGCAAGGTCTACGAGGTGCGGATGCTGCTGGAACCGTGGGCCGCGCGCACCACCGCCGGTAGCGCCGCCGCGGCGGACTGCCTGCAGCAGGCCCAGGACGCGCTCAACGAGGCGGCCGGGTTGCTCAGCGCGGGCAACAACAACGAGCTGAGCATGGCCAACCGGCGCTTCCACCGGGCTCTGTACTCGGGCTGCGGAAACCGGCTCGTTATCGACCAGCTCGACGACCTGCAGGACCTCACGGCCCTGGGCGTGGTGAACCTGCTCTGGGATCGCTGGCCCACCTGGCGCGAGGAGTTCGTCGAGCACGCCGAGATCCTCGCCGCGGCCAACGACGGCAACGCCGAGGAGGCCGAGACCCTGGTGCGCAAGCACATCCAGCAGTCGCTGACCAACCTTGCCGAGGCGGAGAACGCCGAAGCCACTTCCTGACCGCGAGAGCGGTCCCGCCCCGGCGAAGCGGAGCGGGACCCGGCTCGATCGTCGTGCTGGGAATCCCTAGGCCCTGCTGAACATCGGTTTCTGCTCGTCCAGTGGCTTGACCTGGACCAGGAACGCGTAGGTCAGGGCGCCGAGCACGCACATCGCACCCGCGAAGACCAGTGGCCACACGTAGGCGAACTGGCCGGTTCCGAGCAGGAAACCGATCGCGATCGGGCCGATGATGCCGCCGAGCTGGGAACCGAAGTTCTGCACGCCGGTCAGCGACGCCACGTTGCGCGGCGTCGGCGCCACGTCGGCGGGCAGCGACAGCAGCGCACCGGTGGCGACGGCCGCGCTGCAGTAGGACACCGTCAGGCAGGTCATCGCCACGAGCGGGCTCTGCGCCACCGAGGCCAGCGCGATGGTCGAGGCACCGAGCATGCCGACCACCAGCGGGATCTTGCGCGCCAGCTCGATCCGCGTGCCCCGGCGCACCAGCCAGTCGGAGAACAGGCCGCCCAGCCAGTTCGCGACCATCGCGGCCAGGCCCGGGATCGCGCCGAACAACCCGAGTTGCAGCATCGAGAAGCCCTGCTGGTTGATCAGGAAGTCCGGGTACCAGGTGATGAAGAAGTAGATGATCACGCCGCGGCAGGTGTATCCGGCCACCAGCGCCCAGGTGGTGGAGTAGCGGAACAGGTCGCGCCACTTCATCGGTTGCTTGCCGCCGTCCTCGAGCTCCTTCTCCTCGGTGCGCCCACCGCCCTGCTCGATGTAGTCCACTTCGGACTGGTTGGCCCACTTGTGCTTGCGCGGCGAGCGGTAGACCAGCAGCCAGACGACCACCCACACGAGGCCGAGCGCACCGGTGGCCACGAACGAGCCGCGCCAGCCGACCAGTGCGATCAGCGCGGTCACCAGCGGCACCGACAGCGCGCTGCCGAACTCCGAACCGGTGTCGAAGATGGACGACGCGAACGCCCGCTCCCTGCGCGGGAACCACTCCGAGACCACCCGCGCGTTCGCCGATTGCACCGGGGCCTCACCGATGCCCAAGCCGAGCCTGCACCCGATGACGCCACCGATGCCGCGGGTCAGCGCGGTCGCCGCGGTGCCGATCGACCACCACACCACGGCGATCGCGTACAGGGCGCGCGGCCCGAAGCGGTCCACCAGCCACCCGCCGGGCAGCTGGAAGATCGCGTAGGTCCAGAAGAACGACGAGAGCATGACGCCCTTGAGCTCGTTCGAGAACTGGAGGTCGTCCTGCATGAAATCGCTTGCGACGCTGAGGTTCGCGCGGTCGATGTAGGCGATCGCGGTGGCCACCGCGACCAGGATGACCATCAGCCAGCGGACCTGACTGCGCTTGGACTTCCGCTGCGTGCCGGTATCCGCGGCGGTGCCGGTCGGTGCAGCGGGCGAAGGGTCTTGCATGCCACCACCCCGTCGTGACGCATGATATATCAGACACCAACGTAAGTGACGGCGATCACCGCGGTCAATAGGCGCGGCGACCTCCAGCTCGGGCGCCGCGCCCCAGGTCAGCTCGGCTTGAGCACGGTCAGGAGGTGGGTCGCGCGGCTGAGCGCGACGTAGAGCGCCCGGGACCCGGTGCTGGACTCGGCGGCCAGCCCCTCCGGGTCGACGACCGCGACCGCGTCGTACTCCATGCCCTTCGCGTCGAGGCTGCCGACCACGCGCAGCCGCGGATCCTCGATCGCCGACAGCCAGGACCGCACCTCGTCGCGGCGGGCCATCGTGGTGATCACGCCGACCGTGCCCTCGGCGGCCTCGAGCAGCTCGCGGGCGGCCTCGCCGGTCGCGGTCACCAGGTCGGGTTCGGGAACCTGGCGCCGCACCGGCTCGAATCCGGTGGAGCGCACCGCGGTCGGCAGCTCCTCGGCGGCCACCAGATCGCGCACCGCGCCCGCGGCGACCTCGAAGATCTCCGCCGAGTTGCGGTAGTTGGTGCGCAGCGTGAACCGGCGGTGCGCGTGCTGACCGCTGAGCGCCTCGTCGCGCGCGGTGTCGGCCTCGGCCGGGTCCGGCCAGGACGACTGCACCGGGTCCCCGACGAGAGTCCAGCTGGCGTGCTTGCCGCGCCTGCCGACCATCCGCCACTGCATCGGGGAGAGGTCCTGCGCCTCGTCGACGACGACGTGGGCGTACTCGTCGTAGTTGAACGGGCGTCGCGGCTGTTCGGCGGCGGGGTCGGGTTCGGGCTGCTCGCGCCGCTTGGGCGGCGGTCCGGTCAGCACGCGCAGCTCGTCGATGAGCGCGATGTCGGCGACCGTCCACTCGGTGGGGTCCGTCCAGGCCTTGGCGAGCAGGTCGACCTCCTCGGCGGAGAGCAGCCGCCGAGCGGCCTTCGCCAGCCGAGCCGGGTCGGACAGCCAGCGCAGCACCTGCAGCGGGTACAGCGCGGGCCACCAGGCCACCAGGAAGCGGTGGAACTCGATGCGCTCGCCGATCTCGGTGATCAGCTTCTCGCGGTCGGGATGGAAGTTCTCGCCGGCCAGCTCGGATGCCTGCTGCCAGAGCGCTTCCAGCAGCGCGTCGGCGGCCTTCATCCGGTTCTTGTTCGGCGGCACGCCCTTGTTGTTCAACTTGCGCCGGATGCGCGCGAGCTCGTCGGACTCGAGCTTGAGGACCGTGCCGCGGTAGAAGATGCGCAGCTCTCCGGGCTCTTCCGGGGGCGGCAGGCGCAGCGCGCGGCGCAGCACCTTGACCATGCGGGAGGAGCCCTTGATCTCGGCGGTGCGCGGATCGTCGATCGCGCCGGTCGAGATCCCGTCCAGCACCTCACCGAGGGCGCGCAGCTCCACGTTGTGCTCGCCCATCGAGGGCAGCACCCGGGAGATGTAGGACATGAACACCGGCGACGGGCCGATGACCAGCACGCCGGGGCCGCCGAGCCGGCGCTGGTCGCGGTAGAGCAGGTAAGCGGCGCGGTGCAGGGCGACCGCTGTCTTGCCGGTTCCCGGGCCGCCCGTGATCTCGGTGACGCCGCCCTCGGGAGCCCGGATCGCCTCGTCCTGCTCCTTCTGGATCGTGGCCACGATGTTGCGCATCGTCTCGCCGCGCGAGCGGCTCAGCGCCGCCATCAGCGCGCCGTCCCCGATCACCCGCATGTCCGAGGGCGCGCGGTCGGGGTCGAGCAGGTCGTCGGAGACGTCGACCACCCGCTCCCGCGAGGAGCGGATCACCCGGCGCCGCACCACGCCCTGCGGCTGCTCGGGCGTGGCCTGGTAGAACGGCGCCGCCAGCGGGGCGCGCCAGTCGACGAGGAGGTTGTCGAAGCGCTGGTCGCGGATGCCGAGCCTGCCGATGTGCACGGTGTCGCCGCTCGCCAGGTCCAGCCTGCCGAACACCAGGCCCTCGGACTCGGCGTTGAGCGACTGCAGCGTCCGGTTGGCGTGATTGAGCATCACGTCCCGCTCGTTGAGCGCCTCCGGAGTGGCTTCGCGGCCGTACTCGTAGCTCTTGTCGCGCATCGCCGCGGCTTCGGCGCGCAACTCGTCGAGACGGGCGTAGACGAGATCGACGTGCCGCTGCTCGATCGCGATCTCGGCCTGCGTTTCGGACGCTTCTGACACCTGTGACGTACTCCCGGTCTTCGCGGTGGGCAGGCCAAGAAGAATACCCGCGTGGCGGCGATTACCTCGGGATCCGGTCCAGGTGGGAGGGGTTCTGCGCGGGTCTTAGAATCCGAACCGGCGGACCGCCGAGGCGCCAGTGGGCACGGGTGCGCGACGATGGTCGGCGTGACACGGATCGTGGCGGGAACTGTGGGTGGCCGGCGCATCGACGTACCACCGAGGGGAACGCGGCCCACTTCGGAGAAGGTGCGCGAGGCGGTGTTCAACGCGCTCGAGTCGCTGACCGACCTCGACGGCGCGCGCGTGCTGGATCTCTACGGCGGTTCCGGCGCGCTCGGGCTGGAGGCGCTGTCGCGCGGGGCCGGGCACGTGACGTTCGTGGAGTCCGACAAGCGCGCGGTCGGGGTGCTGCGCCGCAACGCCGCTTCGCTGGGCTTTCGCCAGCTGCGGGTGGAGCAGGCCAAGGCGGAGACCGCCGTGTCCGCGCCCGCCCCGGAGCCGTTCGACGTGGTGCTCGCCGACCCGCCCTACGACCTCTCCCAGGAGGCGCTGCAGCGCGTGCTCGACGGCCTGGTCGCGGGCGGCTGGACCGCGCCCGGCAGCGTGCTGATCGTCGAACGCGCGGTCCGGGGCGGGGAGCCGGACTGGCCGCCGCCGCTGCACGAGTTCCGCGTCAAGCGCTACGGCGGCACCGCGGTGCACTGGGCCGCGCACGAGGAGACCGAAGAGGACTAAGAGGCCTGAGTGACGCCTGGTGACTCGGGACACGTCGCACTGAGCCGCCGTTAACCCGCCTGCTAACGTCCCGCCTCATGAGGCGTGCGGTGTGTCCAGGTTCTTATGATCCGGTGACGAACGGTCATCTGGACATCATCGAGCGAGCGTCGAAGCTGTTCGACGAGGTCGTCGTCGCGGTTCTGATCAACAAGAGCAAGAAGAGCCTGTTCGACGTCGACGAGCGCATCGACATGCTGCGCGAGGTCACCGCCCAGTGGCCCAACGTCCGCATCGATTCCTGGCACGGCCTGCTGGTCGACTACTGCAAGGCCAACGAGATCGGCGCGATCGTCAAGGGCCTGCGCGCGGTGAGCGACTTCGACTACGAGCTGCAGATGGCGCAGATGAACCAGCAGCTCTCCGGGGTCGAGACGATGTTCATGTCGACCAACCCGCTCTACAGCTTCCTGGCGAGTTCGCTGGTCAAGGAGGTAGCCACCTACGGCGGCGATGTCTCCAGCCTGCTGCCGCCCACGATCGAGGAGCGCGTGCGCGCGCGCATCGCCGAGCGGAGTTAACCCGGCTCATACCTCGGGGCAACCGAAGTTTCCGCAGCTCGACAGCGGATTCCTTCGGGTTCCCGCCAGTTCCTCCGCACGCTCGGTGAAGCTCGCTAGCGTTTCGGCCATGAAGCGGATCACCACCAAGTCAGTGCAGATTCTGCTGGCCTCCCTGCTCGCCGCGGCGGGCCTGGTCGGCTTCCAGTCCACCGCCTTCTCCGCCGCCCCGGCCCCGGCCGCCATCGCCCAGGCGCCGTGCGGCGACACCTCCGGCTTCGAGCAGGTCGCCCTGTCCGCGCTGCCGCCGGAGGCCGCCGACACCGTCGACCTCATCCAGCAGGGCGGCCCGTACCCCTACCCCGAGGACGGTCAGACCTTCGAGAACCGCGAAGGGATCCTGCCCGACTGCGAGACCGGGTACTACGAGGAGTACACCGTCGAGACCCCGGGCAGCGACGATCGCGGTGCCCGTCGCTTCGTCGTGGGCGACGGCGGCGAGTACTTCTACACCGACGACCACTACGAGAGCTTCTCGCTCACCGACGTCAACTCCTGACCCGTCGCGGTCCCGAGCAGGGGAACCTTCCTGTCACTTCGATGACGGGAAGGTTCCCTCCTCGCGCGAGATGGCGGGAAGGTTCCCCTGCTCGCCGGGTGGTGGGAACCGATCGGCGGCTTGACACGCGGAGCGCCGATTTCCCCCGGTCCTGGCCTCGCTGCAGGCAGACTGGTACTCGAACAGCCCGTGATCGGATGGCTCGGGGGTTCTGAGATGCTTTAGGCGGCGCGGCCGTTTTCGACTGCAGGGGAGGCCATGGTGTACCGGGTTTTCGAGGCCCTCGATGAACTGGTCACGATCGTCGAAGAGGCGCGTGGCGTTCCCATGACATCGGGCTGCGTGGTGCCGCGCGGCGACGTGCTGGAGCTGCTCGACGACGTCCGGGAGTCGATCCCGAACGAGCTCGACGACGCCCAGGACGTGCTGGACCACCGCGATCAGGTGGTCAACAAGGCGCAGACCGAGGCCGAGAAGTCGCGCGGCGAGGCGCAGACCGAGGCCGAGCGCACGCTCTCGGAGGCCCGCGCCGAAGCCGAGCGGATGCTCTCGGAGGCTCGCGAGCAGGCCGATCAGATGATCTCGGACGCTCGTGGCCAGGCCGAGCAGACGGTCACCGCGGGCAAGCGCGAGTACGAGGACTACATCAGCAGCGCGCAGTCCGAGGCCGACCGGATGGTTCAGGCGGGCCGCGCCGCCTACGAGCAGTCGATCCACGAGGGCAAGTCCGAGCAGGCGCGCCTGGTCACCGACACCGAGGTGGTCCAGGAGGCCAACGCCGAGGCCAAGCGCATCGTCGAGGAGGCCAACGAGGACGCCGAACGGCTGCGCAGCGAGTGCGATGCCTACGTCGACTCCCGGCTGGCCGATTTCGAGGATCTCCTGGGTCGCACGCTGCGCACCGTGGGCAAGGGGCGCCAGCAGCTCCGCAGCCCGATGGGCGCGCCCTTCGACTACGAGGAATGGCACCCCGGCAACGCGGGCACCAACTAGACCGTCTCGCCGGAACCGAATCCCGGACGCGTCCAACCGCGGGCGGGCGGAAGGTCACTGCGCGGCGATGCCGCGATGAGCAGGGCCTGGTGTCGTTGCCGGTGAGGCGTCACGTACCCTGGGACAGCTGGGTCGGTGCGGCCGCCGTTCACGCGGTGAGGCCGTTTGCCGAAACCCGGGTCCAACCATTCATCCATGACGACTGAAACCTGTGATGTCTGCGAGCCACGAAACGCGCCACGCGCAGGCCGGCCCCTGGGTCATCGATACCCGGGAGATCGGTCAGCGAGCCGGAGCCAGCCGCTCCTACCAGCGCAACGCCTCGGCGCCCGCCGGGTTCGGCCTGGACATGATCAAGGTGCCGGAGGGCGAGCCCGTCGTGCTCGACCTGCTGGCCGAGTCGGTCGTGGAGGGCGTTCTGGTGTCCGGCACCGCGTCCGCCCGGTTGGCCGGTGACTGCGTTCGCTGCCTGGAGCCGATCTCCGAGGAGATCGAGGTCGAGGTGCGGGAGCTGTTCGCCTACCCGGACAGCGCGACCGATGCCAGTACTGATGACGACGAGGTGGAACGGGTCGTCGACGACCTGATCGACCTCGAGCCGGTGGTGCGGGACGCGATGTTGCTGTCGCTTCCCACGGCGCCGGTGTGCTCGCCGGACTGCCAGGGGCTGTGCTCCGGGTGCGGCGTGAAGTGGGCCGAACTCGCCCCTGAGCACACGCATGAGACCATTGATCCTCGCTGGGCCGCGCTGCAAGAGCGGTTCGGCGGTAGCGAAGAGGAGAAGTAGTCGTGGCCGTCCCGAAGCGCAAGATGTCCCGGGCCAACACCCGCACTCGCCGTTCCGCCTGGAAGGCTTCGGCGCCGACGCTGGTGCAGTGCTCGAACCGCTCCTGCCGTGAGCAGAAGCTGCCGCACGTTGTCTGCCCCGCCTGCGGCCAGTACGACGGCCGCCAGGTCGTTCAGCCCGCCTGAGTGGCGGTCGCATAGTGGGGGGAAAGCAGGCACGGGCCCGGAAGATCGACCGGGCACCGCTGTTGGCAGCGCTCGGCGTCGAACTCGACGCCGAGCTGCTCACCCTCGCTCTCACCCACCGTTCGTTCGCCTACGAGAACGGTGGCCTGCCGCCCAACGAGCGGCTTGAGTTCCTCGGCGACGCCGTGCTCGGGCTGGTGATCACCGATCACCTGTACAACGAGCACCCGGATCTCCCCGAGGGGCAGCTCGCGAAGTTGCGGGCCAGCGTGGTCAACATGCACGCGCTGGCCGGTGTGGCGCGCGGGCTCGGTGAGGGCGGTCTGGGTGAGTACCTGCTGCTCGGCCGCGGTGAAGAACTCACAGGAGGTCGGGACAAGGCGAGCATCCTCGCCGACGGCCTCGAAGCCGTCCTCGGCGCCGTCTACCTGGAAAAGGGCATCGACGTCGCGCGCAGCGTGGTGCACAAGCTGTTCCAGCCGCTGCTGGCCGAAGCACCGCGGCGTGGTGCGGGCCTGGACTGGAAGACCAGTCTGCAGGAACTGACCGCCTCGGCGGGCATCGGCGTTCCCGAGTACCGCGTCGAGGAAGAGGGGCCCGACCACCGCAAGGAATTCCGCGCCGGAGTCTCGGTGGGTGGCACGATCTACGGTCGCGGCGACGGCAGTACCAAGAAGGAAGCCGAGCAGAAGGCCGCGGAGGCCGCTTGGCGATACCTCGACGAGCAGCAGCAGACCACCGGCGAGACGCCGGCGTCCTGACCCGGTCATCCGGTCCGGTCGGACTTGGGGCAGGATTGATCCGTGCCCGAGTTGCCCGAGGTCGAGGTCGTCCGCCGCGGTGTCGCAGAACACGCGGTGGGCCGCCGGTTGTCGAGCGTGGAAGTCCTGCACCCGCGTGCCGTGCGCAGGCACGTTCCCGGTGCCGATGATCTCGCGGGCCGATTGTCCGGTCAGACGATCCGGGCAGCGCGGCGCCGCGGCAAGTACCTGTGGCTGGAGCTCGACGGGCTGCCGGAAGCCGGTGGCGAGGCGCTCGTGGTGCACCTGGGCATGAGCGGGCAACTGCTGGTGCAGCCCGAAGCCGCCGCCGACGAGAAACATCTGCGCGTGCGGATGCGTTTCGCCGACGGCGGCTCTGAGCTGCGCTTCGTCGATCAGCGCACCTTCGGTGGTGTCCACCTGGACGAGCTGGTCGTGGTCGACGGCGTCTCGCTGCCCAAACCGGTCGAGCACATCGCGCCGGACCCGCTGGAACCCGTCTTCGACCTCGGCGGGCTCACCGAGCGGCTGCGCTCCCGGCGCACCGGGATCAAACGCGCGCTGCTGGACCAGAGCCTGGTCTCGGGCATCGGCAACATCTACGCCGACGAGGCGTTGTGGCGGGCCAAGCTGCACTGGGCGCGGCCCACCGGGACGATGACCCGGCCCAAGGTGCGCGAACTGATGGCGGCGGTCACCGACGTCATGGGTGCCGCCCTGGACGCGGGCGGCACCTCCTTCGACGCGCTCTACGTCAACGTCAACGGCGAGTCCGGGTACTTCGAACGTTCCCTCGACGTCTACGGCCAGGAGGGCGAGCCCTGCTCGCGCTGCGGGGCCCCGATCAAGCGGGACCTGTTCATGAACCGGTCGTCCTACACCTGCCCGGTCTGCCAGCCGAAGCCCCGCAACGCGCACCTGTAGCCGGTCCTCACGCGGCGCCCCGGCAGTCGTAGAGGCGGGTGCTGTCCGAGTCGTCGCCGCCGTAGTCGGCGGGGTCGACCGCCTGGCAGTTGTCGGCGACCCAGGCCATCGAGTCGTCCACGACCTCGGTGTCGACCTCATCCCCGGTGCTGCGCACGCCCGAGGAACCGCTGGTCCAGACGTAGCGGAGCTCGCCGTCGGCGACGTGCTGCTCGAGCTGGTCGACGGTCGGAGCGGGATCGTTGCCGTTGTAACCGCCGACCGCCATCACCGGCTGACCGGTTTCCAGGATCACCGGTGCGGCCACCATCGATCCGACCACCGCGACCAGCCAGGTCTCGTTCCCGTGGTGCGCGGTGAGGTAGTTCATCAGCTGCTGATCGACCTGTTCACCGCCCTGATCACCAGCGCCTTCACCGCCGCGTTCGCCGAACGCGGACCGCCGGTCGTCGGCTGCGGGCTGTTGCGCGCCGCCGCGGGAAGGAGCAGCGCCGCGCTGCCCGGTCGCACCGTCCGGAGGTGCTCCGCCGCCCGGACCGCCGCCTCGACCGCCGCCCGTTCCACCGGGATCGCCCGAACCGCTCGGACCGGCGGAGGGGAACGTCGCCGAGACCTCGGTGGACAGCGGCGTCAACGCGTAGGCGGTCGGGCCGGCCAGGGTCGTCAGCACGCCGACGGCCGCGACGATGGCCACGAACCGATGGCGCTGCGCACGACGGTGCGCGGGCAGGAGCAGGGGAACGGTCATCGCCACCGCGGTGATCAGGCAAAGCGCCGCGATCGCGGGGCCGAACCAGCTCCCGAAGGCTTCCGACTGGCCGAGCAGGTGGGCGCACCAGAACCCGGTGACGGCGATCGACGCGGGAAGCAGCAGGCCCCACCATTCGGTCTCGTGACCCAGGCGCAGCATCGCGACCACGCCCGTACCGACCACCACGGCGAGCGGAGCCGCGAGCGCGACCGCGTAGTAGGTGTGCCAGATCCCCGCTGCGAAGGTGAACACCAAAGCGGTGACCAGCAGCGTTCCGAACCACAGCAGGAAGTCGGCGCGCTGGGCGTCCTGCCGAGGACGACGCCACAGGTGCACCAGCACGGCTACCGCGCCGAACAACGCCAGCGGGAACAGCCAGGAGATCTGCGGGGCGACTTCACCGCTGAACAGGCGCGTCCAGCTCGAGTCGTCCATCCCGCCCGGTCCGCCGCCGGGCATGCCACCACCGCCGGGAGGCATGTTCCCTGCACCGGGCATGCGACCGGGTGAAGGCCTGCTTCCTCCGCCCCCGGGCATGCCTCCGCCGCCGCCCATCATCCCGGGCGACATGATCTGAGCCTGTCCTTCGACGCGACCCAGTCCGTTGTAGCCCAGCAGCAGGTCGAGCACGGTGTTGTCGGTGCTGCCGCCCACGTACGGTCGCGCGGACGCGGGGATCAGGTCCACGATGGCCAACCAGGACAGGCTCACCGCCGACAGCACCGCCCCCGCGACGCCGAGGTTGAGCAGTTTGCGCGGCCAGCGCGCCCGGGCGGCGAGCAGGTAGACGAGGAAGATCACCGGCACCACGAACAACGCCTGCAGCATCTTCGTGTTGAAGGCCAGTCCCACCGCGACCGCCGACCACACCAGCGGCATCAGCCGTCCCGAGCGGATCGCGTTCGAGGCCGCCCACAGTGACAGAGCGAGCAGCAGCGCCAGCAGCATGTCCGGGTTGTTGTGCCTGGCCATGACCACCGCGATCGGCGTCACCGCCAGCGCGAGCCCGGCCAGCACGCCCGCCGCTGGACCGAAGCTCCGGCGCGTCACGTGCTGCACCACCCACACCGCGGCGACACCTGCGATGGCTTGCGGCAACAGCAGGCTCCAGGTGTTGAACCCGAAGGCCCGCGCCGAAAGCGCCTGCACCCACAGGGCGAGCGGCGGCTTGTCCACGGTGATGAAGGAACCCGCGTCCAGGGCGCCGTAGAAGAAGGCCTCCCAGCTCTGCGTCATCCCCAGCACGGCGGCCGAGTAGTAGGTGTTGGCCCACTCGTTGATCGACAGCGCCCAGGTGTTGAGCACCGCCGCCAGCGCCAGTACCGCCCACCGCGCGAAGACCGCCCATCCCGGATCTTCCCGCCACCCGAGCATCCGGCGCAGGCGTTCGACTGCCATGAAGGTTCCCTTCCTCGTCGCGTCGATTCCGGCCCTCACCGTGGCGGGGTTCGCTGGGAGAAATGTGTGCTCGAGCTGCACGTCGGCCGGGAAATGCCGTTCCCAGTCAATTCCCAGGAAGCATCAACGGCCTTTGCACCTCGGTCCGGCTTCATGGATTCCGAAGCCGAATGAGAGGTGGTGGGAGATGAGTGCCGTGCAGCTCGGCGCGGAATCGCAGCGTCGGGTCCCGCAACGGACGGCGAGCATCGACGTCGTGGTACCGGTCCACAACGAGGAGCGCGCCCTTCCCGGCTGCATCGAGGTGCTCGGCGAGCACCTCGGCGCCGATTGGCCGTTCAACTGGACGATCACCGTGGTCGACAACGCCAGCACCGACGCGACCCTGCAGGTCGCCCAGCAGCTGGCCGAGTCGATGCCGAACCTGCGGGTGCTGCACCTGGACCGCAAGGGTCGGGGTCTCGCGCTGCGCACCGCGTGGGGGCAGAGCGACGCGGACGTCGTGGCCTACATGGACGTGGATCTGTCGACCGGGCTGGACGCGCTGCTGCCGCTGGTCGCGCCGCTGGTCAACGGGCATTCCGACCTGGCGATCGGCTCCCGGCTGGCATCCGGATCGCGGACCGTGCGCGGCGGCCAGCGCGAGATGATCTCGCGCTGCTACAACGCGATGATCCGGTGGACGCACGGCGCCCGGTTCTCCGACGCGCAGTGCGGGTTCAAGGCCGCGCGCACCGATGTCATCCGCCCGCTGCTGGAGCAGGTGCGGGACGACTCGTGGTTCTTCGACACCGAGCTGCTGCTGCTGGCCGAGCACAACGGGCTGCGGGTGCACGAGGTCCCGGTGGACTGGGTCGAGGACGTCGACACCCGGGTCAACGTGATCCGGACGGCGAGCGACGACATCGCCGGGCTGGTGCGGGTGGCCCGCGCCAAGATCAGGGGAACCGCTCGCGTGGAGGGACTGCCGCAGCGGCCGGATCCCCGCCCCGCGCACCCGCAGGCCGTGCTGGCCAAGCGGGAAAACGGGCTGCTGTGGCAGCTGGTCTCGTTCGGCGCGATCGGCGTCGTGTCCACCGTGCTCACCTCGGTGCTCTACGCGCTGCTGCGCACGTGGTGGCCACCGCTGCTGGCGAACCTCGTGGCGCTGATCGGCACGACGGTGTGGAACACCGAGGCCAACCGCCGCTACACGTTCCTGCAACGCGGCACTTCGGGCCGGGTGCAGCTGCAGGGGTTGATCGTCTTCGCGCTGTACTACGTCGTGACCTCCGGTGCGCTGCTCGGGCTGCAGCAGTGGGCGGAGAACCCGTCGCGCTGGCTCGAGGTGCTGGTTCTGGTGGTGTCCTCGGTGATCGGCACCGCTCTTCGATTCGTGCTGCTGCGGTCCTGGGTGTTCCGGGCCGCCGAAGAAAGGGAACCTTCATGCTGACCGTCGAGAAGGCCGAGGCGCCGCCGGATGAGGGGACCCGTTCTGCACTGCTGAGGCGGTTGGCCCTGGCCGGCATCTGCGTGCTCGCCGCCGCCCTCTACCTCTGGGGGATCGGGGATTCCTGGGGGAACAGCTACTACTCCGCGGCCGTGAAGTCGATGTCGCAGAGCTTCGAGAACTTCTTCTTCGGGTCCTTCGATCCGGCCGGTGTGGTCACCGTGGACAAGCCGCCGATGGCGCTGTGGTTGCAGGTGGTCTCGGCGAAGATCTTCGGGTACGGCAAGTTCTCCGTGCTGTTCCCGCAGGCCGTGTGCGGTGTGCTGAGCGTGTTCGTGCTGCACCGGACGGTGCGCCGGTGGGCCGGTGAGCACGCCGCGCTGATCGCCGCGCTGGTGCTGGCGGTCACGCCGATCACCGTGATGATCAACCGGTACAACAACCCGGACACGCTGCTGGTGCTGCTGGTGCTGCTGGCCACCTACGCGATGACGCGGGCCGTCGAGGCGCGCCGGTCGACCGGGTGGATCGCGCTGGCGGCGTTCCTGATCGGCTGCGGATTCCTGACCAAGATGCTGCAGGCCTGGATGGTGCTGCCCGCGTTCGTGCTCGCCTACCTGGTGTGCTCGCGCAACGGGTGGGGCAAGCGGTTCGCCGATCTCGGCGTGGCCGCCGCGGTGCTGCTGGCCAGCTCGTTCTGGTGGGTGGCGGCGACGGAGATGTGGCCTTCCCCCAAGCCCTACATCGGTGGCAGCACCGACGGGTCCGCGCTGGATCTGATCTTCGGCTACAACGGTTTCGGCCGGATCCTCGGTGGCGAAGGAAACGGTGCCGGTGGTGGACCCGGCGGCGGTGGCGGCCCCGGCGGTGGGGGCGGTGGGTTCTCCGGTTCGTCCGGGATCCTGCGCATGTTCAACGATCAGCTGGCCGGTCAGATCAGCTGGTTGCTGCCCCTGTGCGCGTTGCTGCTGGTCACGATGCTGGTCGTGGGTGTGCGGCACTGGCGTTCCGAGCTGCCGCTGCTGCCGCGGGAGACCGCGGGCTGGCTGCTGTGGGGTGGGTGGCTCGGCGTGCTGTGGGTGATGTTCAGCTTCGCCCAGGGCACCATGCACCCCTACTACACGACGATGATGGCTCCCGCGGTCGGCGCGATCACCGGAGCCGGGCTGGTCCGCCTGTGGAGTTGGTACCGGCAGCCGGGCAAGGCGTGGCTGCTGCTGCCCATCGGGGTCGTGGGGACGGTCGCGTGGGCGATGGTCGTGGTGGCCAGGGACCTGAGCTGGCATCCGTGGGCCGGATACCTCGCGGTCGGACTGGGTGTGCTCGCGCTCGGGGCGCTCGTGCTCGGCCGGTTCCGGGGCGGGGTGGCCCGTGCCGGGCTGGTGCTCGGGATGGTCGCGATGCTCGCGGTGCCAACCACCTGGTCCGCGATCGGGGCTTCCACCGGTGGCGCCGGCATGGGCGGAGCCAACCCGACCGCAGGCCCCTCGACCGGGATGGGCGGTGGCCCGGGTGGCGGCCCTGGCGGCGGATTCGGCGGCGGCGTTCCCGGTGGGAGCGACTCAGCCCAGGGGCAACTGCCCGGCGGTGGGCAGATGCCCGGAGGCGTGCCGCAGCGTGGCCAGGATGATTCCGGCGGATCGCCCGGTGGCATGGGTGGTGAGACGCTCAGCTCCGACCAGCGCCAGATGCTCGAGTACGTGCGGTCGATCGCCGGTGACAAGAGGGTTCCCCTCGCGGTCGAGGGCGGCTCGATGGGCTCGGCGAGCTACATCATCAACTCGGACATGACCGTGATCGGCATGGGCGGGTTCACCGGCTCCGACGACGCCCCCTCCACGGAGCAGCTGACCGAGTGGAAGCGCGACGGCGAGCTCGGGTTCGTGATGCTCGGCGGCCGCATGGGTGGTCCCGGCGGTCAACGGGGCGGACCCGATCAGCAGGACCAAGCTCAGCAGGGTCGGGGCCAGACGCCGGAGGGGACGACCTCCTCCTCCGGAGACCGCATGCCGGGGGGCATGCGGGGTGGACAGGTGAGCAACGAGCGCGAGCAGTGGGTCGAGGACAACTGCACCAAGGTCGATCCGGCCGCCTACGGTGCCTCGTCCGACTCCGATCTCGAGCTCTACAGCTGCACCTGATCCGGGCCGGGGGTGCGCGACCAGCGGGGTGGTCGCGCACCCCGTTCTCGGCGTGACGTGCCGCGTTCAGGGCGCGTCCAGCGAATTCCCAGGGAGGTGAGCGAGAGTGGACGGCGTGGCGGAAACTGCTGGTCGAGTTCTCGTCGTCGATGACGAGCCGAACATTCTGGAGCTGCTGAGCGCGGCGCTGCGGCTGAGCGGGTTCGAGGTGCGCAGCGCCGGAACCGGGGCCGAGGCGTTGCGGGAGGCGGGGGCGTTCAAACCCGACATCGTCGTGCTCGACGTGATGCTGCCCGATCAGGACGGCTTCACCGTCGCCGGCCAGCTGCGGCGGGCGGGCGACGACGTGCCGGTGCTGTTCCTGACCGCGCGCGATGCCGTGCAGGACCGCATCGCCGGGCTCACCGCCGGGGGAGACGACTACGTCACCAAACCGTTCAGCCTGGACGAGGTGGTGCTGCGGCTGCGGGCGATCCTGCGGCGGGTGCTTCCCGACCAGACCAGCGACTCGACGCTGCGCTACCAGGACCTGGAACTCGACGAGGACACCTACGAGTTCCGCCGCGCCGGGCGGCTGGTGAACCTGTCGCCAACGGAGTTCAAGCTGCTGCGCTACCTGATGATCAACGCCGAGAGGGTGGTCAGCAAGGTGCAGATCCTCGATCGGGTGTGGAACTACGACTTCGGCGGCGACAGCCGGATCGTCGAGTCCTACATCAGCTACCTGCGCCGCAAGATCGACTTCGCGGAGGACGTCCCGCTGATCCACACCATCCGCGGCGTCGGGTACGTGCTGCGGCTGCCGCCGGAGAAGCGATGAAGGCCCTGCGCACGCTGCGGGGGCGGCTCGTCCTGACACTGCTGTCGGCCCTGGTGGTGGGACTGCTGCTGATGGGTTTCACCAGCGTCGCGCTGCTGAACCGGTCGCTGATCGAGCGCACCGATCAGCGGCTCGCCGAGATGTCGATGCCGTGGGAGGAAGGCCGGCGGCCACCGCCGGAGCCGCGGCACCACCCGCCCACGTCCGATCGAACCCAGCTGCCCACCGATTTCCGGGTGCTGATCTTCACGCCGTCCGGGGAGCAGGTCGGCGACGTCATCGGGTCCACCGGGGACGAGCCGGGTGGACCGCTGGTGCACGACCCGGAGCGCGGCCCGC
Organism: Saccharopolyspora halophila; assembly: GCF_039531955.1. Taxonomy (NCBI): domain Bacteria; kingdom Bacillati; phylum Actinomycetota; class Actinomycetes; order Pseudonocardiales; family Pseudonocardiaceae; genus Saccharopolyspora; species Saccharopolyspora halophila. The sequence continues at coordinate 263,713 of NZ_BAAARA010000015.1, read as the reverse complement.
GGGTCGGGACCGTTCCGGACCGCAGAGACGGCACGGACTGGCGGGTGCGCCGGGTGTCGATGTCCGACGGGCGGACCGTGGTGCTGGCGTTGTCGTTGGACGACGCTCGGGCCACCGTTCAGCAGCTGATCATCATCGAGCTCGTCGTGGGCGGTGTGGTCCTGCTGGTGCTGGCCTTCGCGGCCGCGGGCACGGTCCGGCTGAGCTTGCGGCCGCTGGCCCGCATCGAGAACACCGCGGACGCCATCGCCGCGGGGCAGATGGATCGGCGGGTACCGGATTCGGATCCGCGCACCGAGACCGGCCGCCTGGGCAAGGCGCTGAACACCATGCTGGGCAGGCTCACCGACGCGCTGGGCGAGCGGGAGCAGTCCGAGCAGCGGCTGCGCCGCTTCGTCGCCGATGCCTCGCACGAGCTGCGCACGCCGTTGACCTCGATCCGCGGTTTCGCCGAGCTCTACCGGCGCAGCGAATCACCAGCTCCGAAGGACGTGCGGATGATGATGCAGCGCATCGAATCCGAGGCGGTGCGGATGGGCGGCATGGTCGAGGACATGCTGCTGCTGGCGCGGTTGGATCGGGAACGCAGCATCGATCTCGTCGACCTCGATCTGTTGCCGGTGGCTCGCGACGTGGTCCAGGACGCCCGCGCCCGCGCTCCGGAGCGCGAGATCACCCTCGGCGGTGTGGAGGGTCTGCGCGTCCTCGGCGACGGCGCTCGGCTGAGCCAGGTCCTGACGAACCTGGTCAACAACGCCCTGGTGCACACCCCGCCGGGCACGTCGATCACGGTCGATGTCGACCGATCGGCCGCCGGCGAGCCCGCGACCGCGGCTAGCGGTGCCGAGCTCGCCCCGGGAGCACCGGTGGCCGCCGTTTCGGTCACCGACACCGGCCCCGGCATCGCGGAGGAGCACGCGAGCAGGATCTTCGACCGGTTCTACCGGGTGGATGACGCGCGCACCTCAGGAGGCACCGGCCTGGGCCTCGCCATCACGGCGGCCCTGGCGCAAGCCCACAACGGGCGCTTGGAACTGCACCGGAACTCCCACGGCGGCAGCACGTTCCGGCTCCTGCTGCCGCTGCTGTGAGCGCGCTCGGGTGGACTCGGGGAGTCCACCCGAGCGGCGGCAGCACCGATCAGAGCTTGATCGTCGGGTTGTGGATGTCGAACCACATCGCCATGTCGAGGGCGCGCTCGAAGGTGAGGCGCGCCGCCGGGTCCACCTTGCCGGGTTCCTGCGCGAGGGCCTGGTCGAGCCAGTCCCGGTTGAGCAGGTCCAGGGCCGGGTTGTCGGCCTTGACCAGGTCGCGGACCTGGCGCTGCAGTTCCTTCGCGTAGTTCGGGTCCTGAGTGGACGGGTAGGGGCTCTTGACCCGATCGACCACCGACCTCGGCAGCGTGTCGGCCGTGGCGTGGCGCAGCAGGCTCTTCTCCCTGCCGTCGAAGGTCTTCAGCGACCACGGGGTGTTGAACACGTACTCCACCAGGCGGTGGTCGCAGAACGGGACCCGGACCTCGAGACCGACGGCCATGCTCATCCGGTCCTTGCGGTCCAGCAGGATTCGCACGAACCGGGTCAGGTGCAGGTAGCAGATCTCCCGCATCCGGCGCTCCAGGGCGTCCTCGCCGTCGAGTCGCGGCACTTCGCCGAGCGCGGTGCGGTAGGAGTCGTCCACGAACGAGGGCAGGTCCAGGGCCTTGGAGACCTCGGGGGCGAGCACGTCGAACTGGCCGCCGCTCTGGTCCTGCACCGCCGCCAGCCACGGGAAGGCGTCGGCGTCGCGCACGGCGGGGTCGTGGAACCACTTGTAACCGCCGAAGACCTCGTCGGCCGACTCGCCGGACAGCGCCACCGTGGAGTGCTGCCGGATCGACTTGAACAGCAAGTACAGCGACTGGTCCAGGTCGCCGAGGCCCATCGGGAAGTCCCGCGCCTGCACCGCGGCCCGGCGCACGTCCGGGTCGGCGAGCGTCTGCGGGTCGAGCACGATGTTCTGGTGCTGCGTGCCGACGTGATCCGCGACGTCGCGAACGTAGGGCCCGTCCGGGGTGGCGCGCATCGGGTCGGGCACGAAGTTCTCGGTCTGGCCGAGGAAGTCGACGGCGAAGCTGCGCACCTGCTCGCCGGAGTCCTTGAGCTGCTGCCCGGCCAGCGCGGTGATCGCGCTGGAATCCAGTCCGCCGGAGAGCAGCACGCAGCGCGGCACGTCCGAGATCAGCTGGCGGGACACGATGTCGTCCAGCAGCTCGCGCACGTGCCCGACCGAGGTCTGCTGGTCGTCGGTGTGCTCGACGGCCTGCAGCTTCCAGTAGGTGTGCTCGTGCAGGCCCTTGCGGTCGAGGGAGACCACGGTGCCCGGTTCGACCTCGCGCATGCCCGCCCAGACGGCCTGGCCCGGGGTCTTGACCATGCCGAACAGCTCGCGCATCCCGTCGGCGTCCACGACCTTCTCGGCCTGCGGGTTGGCCAGGATCGCCTTGGGCTCGGAGCCGAAGAGCACGCCGTGCTCGGTGGGGTAGTAGTACAACGGCTTGATGCCCATCCGGTCGCGGACGAGCAGCAGCTGGTCGCTGCGGGTGTCGTAGACGGCGAAGGCGAACATGCCGTTGAGGTGCTCGGCGACCTGCGCGCCCCACTCGAGGTAGCCGTGCAGCACGACCTCGGTGTCGCTGTCGGTGTCGAACCGGTGGCCGCGGCGGCGGAGTTCGTCGCGCAGCTCGGTGAAGTTGTAGGCCTCACCGCTGTAAACGATGGCGACTCGGCCTTCGGCGTCGGTCATGGGCTGCGTTCCGCCGGGCAGGTCGATGATGGCCAGACGACGGTGCGCCAGCGCGGCGTGCGGCGTGACCCAGGTGCCGCCGGCATCCGGCCCGCGGCAGGTCATCGTCTCGCACATGGCGTCGATCGTTGACCGGTGCTCGGTCAGGTCTCGCTGGAAGTCGATCCAGCCGGAGATTCCGCACATACCGGGTGCGCTCCAGTTCCTCGGTTTCTGCGCTGTTGTTTCGAGGGTTGCGAGAACCCCACTGGTTAGCAAGGTTAACGAGATTGTTTCATCGTTGAAACCAACTAACCGAGTGAACTCGACCACCCACGAAGCGTGCGCGAGCGGCGAAAACGGTTAAAACGAGGGGGAATCCGGTCAAAGCGGAAACCGGATCCGGTGGTGCGAAGACGAGCTCCCGGAAAGCGGTGATGCGGAGATCGGCTCGCTGCTAGGCTGGTCGCGAGTCTGTGAGCAGCCACTGTGACCTGGGGGTTTCGCTGTGACAGCACCTGTGGAGCAGCCCGCCGGTGGGCAGGCCATCACGGTCACCGAGGACAACGTGCTCGAGGTGCGCAGGACCATCCTGGCCGCCGCCGAGGAGGCGTTGCACCGGTTGCAGAGCATCGCGCCGAACCTGCAGGTCACGCCGCCCGCGACCGATGAGGTCAGCAGGTCCGCGGCCGCGTACTGGACCCATCGGCTCGTCGGTGCCGAGGACGCGCACTTCCAGCGGTTGCTGCAGTACGTCAACAACGTCATCGAGCTGGGTGAGCAGGTCGGCGAGGCCGCGAGGGAGTACGGCTACACCGACGAGCAGATCCAGGAGTCGTTCCAGCTGCGGCGGCAGGCATGAAGGTCTCCGCAGCAGGCGCGGTCCTCGCCGCGCTCGGGCTGGTCGCGGCGCTTTCCGGATGCACCGTCAACGGCCCCGACCCGGAACGGACCGAGCGGGAGCGGCAGGCCGGGCCGGATCTGCCGCAGCGGCCCGGAGAGCTACCGGTGGCGGGCAAGCGGCGAGCCGACATCTGCGGCTGGCTGACCGCCGCCGACAAGGCATCGATCCCCGTCGGGGAGATCTCCGGGCGGCCGCTGGACAGCGATGGGGCGAACTACGCGGGCTGCGGCTTTCTCGGCCACGACGGAAACGCCGACTACGGCATCGGAATCCGGGTCGTGCCCGAGCCCATCGAGCGGTTCCTCCAGCAGATCAACTCGAATCCGGATAGCCGCCGGACCTATCGGCTCAACGGTCACGGGGCGGTGCAGAGCCAGGTGTGGGGAGCCGAGAACCTCGGCTGCGACGCCTTCGTCGACGCGGCCGAGGGGCAGACGCTGTGGATCAACCTGATGCTGTTCACGCCCGGAGGGCTCGACACCGACCAGATGTGCGGCAAGGCTCAGCTGGCCGCCGAGGCGGTCGTGTCGACCCTGCAGTCGCAGCGCTAAGGGGGACAACATGGCCGATATCGAGCCCATCCGCGACATCCGGTTCGAAGGGATGGACATCTCGCAACTGCGGGAGTGGATCAGCCGGATCAAGCAGGGCGCCGGCACCGAGTCGATGCAGAGCGCGGTGCGGGCTCTGGACAGCTGCGTGCAGGTGGTCACCGATCTCGACGACACGCTGCGACGCGAGCTCGGCAAGCTGCAGATCGCCTGGGAAGGCAGCGCGGGCGACCTGGCCGCCGAGACGACCCGGCGGCAGCAGGCGATGATGTCCGAGGCGCCCGACCCGCTCGCGCGGTCGGCGAGCAGCGTCGAGGGGCAGGGCCAGGGCTACGAGTCGGCGCGGCACAAGCTGCCCAACTGCGACGAGTTGCGGCACCAGGAATCGGAGAACGTCCTCGAATGGGCCGGCGGCGGATTCGGCTACGAGTCCGACTACGACGCCGAGGCCAAGCGCATCGACGCGCAGAAGAAGGCCGCGCAGGCCGCGTTGGCCGAGTACCGCGACACCTCCGTCGACCACGCCGACGGGCACCGGCCACTACCCGTGGTGCCCGCCGGGGCGGTGCAGGCGAGTCAGCCCTCGGGATCGGTTCCCGGTGCGGGGGTCGGTGCGATGCCGTCCGCGGGGGATTCGAGCGGATCCGCGGTCGTCGGTGGGGCGACCGCCGGGCGCGGAACTGTTGGCGACGGAACCACCGGCAGCGCACCGGTTCCCGGTGCGCGACCGGGTGCGGGCGACCCGGTTCCGGGCGCGCGGCCCGGAGACCAGGTGTCCGAGCCCGGTGCGGACCGGCCCGGCGGGGGTTGGGTCGACGGTGGCCGCGTCGACGGTGACGGTCGCGCGGAGCCCGGCGAGCCCGATGCGCCGGAGCAGCCCGAGGAGCCGGGGGGGTCGGAGGAACCGAAGGATCCCGGTGCGCCCGAGGAGCACGCTGCTGAGCTCGGCGCGGACGGTCGTGCCGCGGGCGAGGACGGCATCGGAACCGGCACCATGCTCGGCATCGCCGCGGGCGGGGCCGCGCTGCTGGGTGGCGGTGCCTACGCGGCCAAGCGCGTGATGGACGGCCGCGCGGGAGGTGCGGCACCCGGTGGTGAGGCCAAGGCGGCCAAGACCGGTGGCACCGCTGCCGCGGCATCCGGGGGCAAGGCAGGCGGAGGTGTGCTGTCGCCCGCGACCAAGCGCGAGGGCGGATCCGGTGACGGCGAGCACGAGAACGCCTACGCGGCCGAGGAAACGCCGTTCGACGACGAGCGGCTCGTCGCGCCCGCCGTGCTGGGCGACCAGACCGAGGACGATCGGTCGGAGTCCGAGCCGGAGGCCGGTGCCGGGGAATCCGCGGGCGAGGACTCCCCGGGCGAGGCCGGTGACGAGACCAAGAACCGGGACTGACGTGCGCCCCGGAGCCGAAGCGGACCCGATCTACCTGTCCGCGTTGGAATTCGATGTGGCCTGCGAGTCCGAGCGATTGACCGACCGGCGGCACATCGTGCTCGACGTGCCCAGTCCCGGTGCCACCTACGCCGAGCGCGCGCGCCTGGTCGCCGGGGTGTGGGACGAGCTGCGGCAGCGCGGGCTCGCCGAAACCGGCCGCGATCGGCTCGACGTCGAGTTCGCCGACGTGCTGGCGTTGCTGGACCGACCGCAGCGCGGCATCGACCTGCGCATCTGGGCGGACCGCTCGATTCGGGCCCTCGCCTGCGCCAGCGCGGATGCGGGCGTGCTGGTGATCGTCGACGGCGACGTCGTCGAGATCACGCCCATCCGAAGCGGGGCGCTCGCGGACGCAGCGGTCTCGGTCGCCGGGGACACCCCGCCCGGCCCCGGGAGGGCGGTCAGCCTGCCCAACGACACGCTGCGTCAGGCGGCGAGCATCGCGGGCACCACCGACCGGCTCGCCTTCACCGACGAACTCCGCGCCGCGGGCATCCCGCACTCCGACGCCGCCGATGTCGCCGCCATGTCGGCGGGCATGACCGTGCGCGGTCAGCTGGGCGCCGAGGCGAACCCGGACCGCGGCAGGCCCGAGCGGGCGGAGCGGGTCGTCGCCTTCCACGACACCGAGCAGGGCCGCTACCTCCACGTGGTGCGCCACACCGGGGACGGGCGCGGCTGGAGCACCATCGCCCCGGCGAGCAACGCCCGCCTCGCGGAGTACGCCGGGGATCTGCTCGCCGAGGTCCGGCGCGACTGACCGTCAGCGCTCGCGCAGCTGCGCGCGGACGTCCTCCGGAATCCTGCCGGTGTGATCGATCGGCGTCCACGGTTCGCTGCGCACCCACTGCGAACCGCAACCGCGGCAAGCCAGCAGCGGAAGCCCGTCGAGCAGCTTGGGCGTGCGGTGCCAGGAGCACAGCGACCGGCACGCGTGCGCGGCCAGCTCCATCAGTTCGACCCGGTCGTGCTGCTCTTCGAGGACGACTCGCTGCTGGTCGGCGAAGTGGTCGGCGATTCGGTCGGCTCAGAGGGAGTCGTCGTTGTCGGCTCGGGAGACTCGGTCGGTTCCGGATCCGTGCTCGTGGGTTCCGGACTGCCCGTCGGTCGCGGCGGTCGCGGCTGGTCCGGCGGGGGAGCGGGAGCCTCGGTGCGCGAGGGCCTGTCGGAGTCCTCGGTGGAATGCCGCGTCCGAGAACTCGTCGAGTCCACCGTGGACGTCCCCTCGGCGCTGCTCATCGGAGGGGGAGGTGGCATCGGCGGCGGCGTGGTCCACGAGGTTTGCTGCGACTGGGACGTGGTGGTCGGCTTCAGGCTGAAGTCGGGTGTGGCCACGTCCTGCTTGGACGCGCCCGCGACCACGGCGGCCGTCGTCGCGAACACGGTCGCCGCGGCGATTCCGGACGTGGCCAGCACGACTAAGCGTTTCGGCCGAGCGTCCGGGTCGTCGTCGAAGTTCGGATCCATCGGTGCCCCACTGGTTGGACGGTCGGGCGGCCGTGTCGGATGTCCCCGGATCATCCGGCATGCGCCGAGCTGGGCGGATCATACCGGGCGGACACCGATCCGCCATCCTCCGCCAGGGGGATGTGCCATTCCGCGAATGGAGCGGCATCATTTCGCACGTGACGGAATCGGAGCAGGCACGACTGACCGCATGGGTGCACGGCCACGTGCAAGGCGTGGGCTTTCGCTGGTGGACCAGGTCCCGGGCTCTCGAGCTGGGCCTGGTCGGCAGCGCCACCAACCTCCCGGGGCGACGCGTCGAGGTCGTCGCCGAAGGCCCCCGCGACTCCTGCGAGCGCTTCCTGGAAGTCCTGCGCTCCGGCGACACCCCCGGCCAGGTCGACCACGTAGCCGAACTCTGGAGCACCCCCAAGGGCGGCCTCACCACCTTCGTGGAGCGCTGACAGTTTTGCCTAAAACTGTCAGACCCCCAGCGCCCGAAATGTCCGGGCAGTTTTAGGCAAAACTGTCGCAACCTGCGGTTCTGCGTTGGTGTGGCGAGTCCGACCGGTAGGGTTTGGCGGACGAAGCAGTCGAAGATCCGGACAATCCGCGGGAAGGTCGATCGCAGCCGTGCATCTCAAGAGCCTGACGCTGAAGGGGTTCAAGTCCTTCGCCTCGGCCACCACGCTGCGCTTTGAACCCGGTATCACCTGCGTGGTCGGCCCGAACGGATCCGGCAAGTCCAACGTGCTCGACGCGCTCCGCTGGGTGATGGGCGAGCAGGGCGCCAAGGACCTGCGCGGCGGCAAGATGGAGGACGTGATCTTCGCGGGCACCGCGGGACGAGCCCCGCTTGGCCGCGCCGAGGTCACCCTGACCATCGACAACGCCGATGGCGCGCTGGCCATCGAGTACACCGAGGTCTCCATCACCCGCCGGATGTTCCGCGACGGGGCCAGCGAATACGAGATCAACGGCAACACCTGCCGGCTGATGGACGTGCAGGAACTGTTGTCGGACTCGGGCATCGGCCGCGAGATGCACGTCATCGTCGGCCAGGGGCAGCTATCGTCGATCCTGCAGGCCAAGCCGGACGAGAACCGCAGGCTCATCGAAGAGGCCGCGGGTGTGCTCAAGCATCGCAAGCGCAAGGAAAAGGCGCTGCGCAAGCTCGACGCGATGCAGGCCAACCTCACCCGGCTCACCGACCTCACCAGCGAGCTCCGCAGGCAACTCAAACCGCTGGGCAAGCAGGCCGAGATCGCGCGCAAGGCGCAGACCGTGCAGGCCGACCTGCGCGACGCGCGGCTGCGCCTGATCGCCGACGAACTGGTCACCGCTCGCGCCGATCTGGCCCGCGACGAGGCCGACCAGGAAGCCGCTCGCGCCAAGCGCACCGAGGTCGAGCGGGCGCTGCAACACGCCCAGTCGGAGGAGAAGGCGCTCGAGGAGAAGGTCTCGGCCGACGCGCCGCGGCTGAACAAGGCGCAGGACACCTGGTACCGCCTCTCCGCGTTGGAAGAGCGGTTCAACGGCACGCTGCGGCTGGCCAACGAGCGCCACCGGCACCTGACCGCCGAGACCGAGGAGCACCGGCCCGGCAAGGACCCCGACCAGCTCGAGGCCGAGGCCGAGGAGGCCGCCGAGGAAGAAGTCGAGCTGCGCGAGCAGGTCGAGCAGGCCCGCGAAGCGCTCAACGAGGTCGTGCAGCGACGTTCCGAGCTGGAGAACCGGCTCAAGCAGGCCGAGCAGGCCCACCTCGCGGCCGTGCGCGCCATCGCCGACCGCCGGGAGGGCGCCGCCCGGTTGTCCGGCCAGGTGGAGTCGTTGCGCGGCACGGTCAGCGACAGCGCCAACGAGATCGAACGCCTCGACGAGGCACTGGTCGAGGCCACCACCACGGCCGAGGAGGCCGAGCGCCAGCTGGCCGATGCCGAAGAGGAGTCCGGCGGCCAGGACTCCGACGACGCCGGCTTGCAGGAACGCCGCGACAACGCCGCCGAGGCCCGCAAGGCCGCTCGCGCCCGGGTCGAGGAGCTGGTCAAGGAGGAGCGCGCCGCGGAACGCGAGATCGCCTCCTGGAAGGCCCGCGTCGAGGCGCTGTCGATGGGCTTGCAGCGCAAGGACGGCGCCGGTGCGCTGATGTCGGCAGGAGATCGGGTTCCCGGGTTGCTCGGTTCGGTCGCCGCGCTGCTCAGCGTCGAGCAGGGTGCCGAGGCGGCGCTGGCCGCAGCGCTCGGCGCGGTCGCCGACGCGGTCGTCGTCGGCGGTGTCACCGATGCCGTCACCGCGCTGGAACTGCTCAAGGCCGACGATGCCGGCCGGTCCGGCGTGGTGATCGGCTCCGACGCCGATGTCGACCGCTCGTCCTGGCCCGCCCTGACCGGCTCCGCCCGCTGGGCCGTCGACCTGGTCACGGCTCCCGACGAGATGCGCGGCGCGGTGCTGTCCGCGCTCGACAAGGTCGCCGTCGTCGAAACCCTCGACGACGCGCGGGACCTCGTGCAGAACCGCCCGGACGTGCGCGCGGTGACCTCGGCCGGTGACGTGCTGGGCGCGCACTGGGCCGCCGGCGGGTCGGACGACCAGCAGAGCGTCATCGAGGTGCGCGCCGCCGTCGACGAGGCGGAACGCGAGCTGGCCGCTGCCGAGCGTCGCCTCGAGCAGCACTCCGCGGCGCTGGAAGGTGCTCGCGCCGAGGAGGAGGCGCGTCGCGACGAGGTCCGCGCGGCCGAGGAACAGATCAACGAGGCCAAGGTCGCCCGCGCGCGCAGCACCGAGCGCCTCTCCAGCATGCAGAAGGCCGCGCGCAGCGCGCGTTCCGAGGCCGAGCGGATTCGCGAGCAGCGGGCCAAGGCCGAGCAGACCCGCGAGGAGTCCCTGGCCAAGCTCGCGGAGCTGGAAGAGCGCCTCGCGGTGGTCAACAGCGAGCAGGAGCAGGCCGACGAGCCGGACACCGAAGAGCGCGACCGGTTGTCCGCTGAACTGACCACCGTTCGCCAGCAGGAGATGGACGCGCGGCTCGCGCAGCGCACCTCCGAGGAGCGGGCCAGGTCCGTGCAGGGGCGCGCCGACCAGTTGCGCCGCGCGGCTCGGCACGAGCGCGAGACCAGGGCGCGAGTCGAGGCGGCCCGGCAGGCGCGTGAGCGCGCGGCTCGCGTCACGCGCGCGGTGATCGACGGCGCCGAGTCCGCGCTCGGCCGGGTCACCGTCTCGCTGCGGGCGGCCACCGAGGAGCGCGACAGCGCGCAGGCCCAGCAGGCCGAGCACGAGCAGGCGCTGAGCAACATCCGCGCGCGGGTGCGCGAGCTCTCCGGTGAGCTGGAGAAGCTCGTCGACGCGGTGCACCGCGACGAGGTGGTGCGCGCGGAGCAGCGGTTGCGGATCGAACAGCTCGAGACCAAGATCATCGAGGAGTTCGGGATCGGCCTGGACGACCTGGTGGAGGAGTACGGGCCGACCGTGTCGGTGCCACCGGGAGCCGCCGAGATGGCCGAGTACGAGGCGGCCAAGGAACGCGGCGAGGACGTCAGCGCTCCGCAGCCGGTGCCCTACGACCGCGAGGCTCAGGAGCGCCGGGCCAAGCGGGCGGAGAAGGACCTGTCGTTGCTGGGCAAGGTCAACCCGCTGGCGCTGGAGGAGTACGCGGCGCTGGAGGAGCGCTACAAGTTCCTGTCCACCCAGCTCGAAGACCTCAAGGACAGCCGCCGCGACCTGCTCAGCGTGGTCAAGGAGGTCGACGAGAAGATCCTCGAGGTCTTCAGCTCGGCCTTCGAGGACGTGGCCAAGGAGTTCGAGACCGTCTTCAAGGTGCTCTTCCCCGGCGGGGAAGGTCGCCTCACGCTCACCGATCCGTCCGACCTGCTCACCACCGGTGTCGAGGTCGAGGCCAGGCCACCGGGCAAGAAGGTCAAGCGGCTCTCGCTGCTCTCCGGTGGTGAGAAGTCGCTGACCGCGGTGGCCATGCTGGTGTCGATCTTCCGCGCCCGGCCGTCGCCGTTCTACGTGATGGACGAGGTCGAGGCCGCGCTGGACGACACCAACCTGCGCAGGCTGATCACGCTGCTCGATCAGCTGCGCAGCGCCTCGCAGCTGATCATCATCACGCACCAGAAGCCGACCATGGAGATCGCCGACGCGCTCTACGGCGTGACCATGCGCGGCGATGGCATCACGCAGGTCATCTCGCAGCGGTTGCGCGCCGAGTCCAAGCCCGGCGAGGAGGTCGAGGGCGCCCCCGAGGAAGGCGACGTGGCCTCGGTGCTCGACTAGGACTTCCGCGGGAGCCGCTGAGCCCGGCGGCTGTGACAGTTTTGCCTATAACTGTCAGGCCTTCGCGCCCGAAACGTCCGCACAGTTTTAGGCAAAACTGTCACGTCGGCGAGTGAGTCGTGCCCGAGGTGCCGGTTCGTCGGGGCTACGGGGTCAGGGCGTAGGCGATGGCGAAGGCGACCAGGCCGGCTACCAGCGTCGTGCCCAGGGCGATCAGCCAGGTGGGTGCGGTTTGGCGAGACCGGTGATCGCGCTGTCCGGGGCTGATGAGCCTCGGGGCGGCGCGGTTGTGCAGTTCCGGCCTGCGCAGCTCGGCACGGCACTGGGCGCACTCGGCCAAGTGCGTCCGCATCATCAGCCAGTCGACGTCGGCCAGCGCGCCGGACTTGAAGTCCGGAAGCAGGTCCTGGAATTCCGCGTGATCCGTGTCGTGCATGACCCCGTCCTCGAACGCCCGATGTGATCAGGATCGGCCGTGGGAGCCTCGTGCTGAAGGATCCTCCGCTCGATCGTGGGACTCGCAAGTCCGGTGTCGGGAGCGAGGAGCGGATGCGCGAGGATGTGCTGAGTCCAGGCAGGCATAGGAGAGCTCGATGACCAACCCGTACGGCCCGCCGCCAGGGCAGCAGCCATATCCGCAGCAGCCGATGGCGCCCGGTCACCCCCAGGCAGGACCCCCGGCCGGTTATCCGCAATCCGGTCCGATGCCCGCTCAGCAGGGATACCCACCGCAGGGCGGCATGCCCCCGCAGGGGCCCCCGTCCGGGCCGATGCCGCAGCAGCAGGTGCACCCGCAGGGCATGCCGCAGCAGCAGATGCCTCCCCAGCCGCCGATGGCTCCGCCGCCGCCCGGGATGGGCCGCCTGCTCATCGACTGCTCGTACCACTGGCTGGCGTTCCTCTTGGTGCTGTTCAAGCCGCAGGTCACGATCAACGGCCAGCCGGGTCCGAAGCTGGAGTGGGGCAAGAACCCGATCGACCTGCCGCCCGGGCAGCACCAGATCCAGGTCCACGTGAACTACCTGTGGAAGGTCGGGCACACCACCGCGGTGATCCCGGTCAACCAGGGCCAGACCCAGGACGTCTTCTACGCGGCGCCGTCGCTGGTGTTCCTGCCGGGCGCGATGGGGCCGACTCCGCAGGAGACCCCGGGCAAGGTGGCGGCGATCGCGGTGTCCGCGGGCACGGCGCTGTTCGTCTTCTTGGCGCTGGTGCTGCCGCTCCTGCTGGGGTGATTCCACCAGGCGAAGAGATCGGGCCCGGCGGACGCTCCGCCGGGCCCGATCCTTCTCCGGGCTAGGACACCGGATCGCTCTCCGGTTCGGTGCTGTGGCGCAACGAGAGCAGCCCGCCGACCACCAGGGTGACGATCACGCCAAGCGGCGCGTACCAGGGGAACGCGAGACTGGTCCGCCCGCCTTCGCCGTCCGGGAAGGTGACGCCGAAGGCGAAGAACAGGACGACCACGAGCGTCGCCGCGAACGCGATGATCGCGTCGACCTGCCGGGCCCGCTTGATCAGCAGACCGAGCAGGAACGCGCCGAGCAGGGCGCCGTAGGTGTAGCTGGCGATGCTCAGGCCGACCTCGACGACCGGGTTCTCGGTGCTGGTGAACATCGACGCGAAGACCACGAACACCAGCGCCCACACCAGGGTCCAGATCTTGCCCATCCGCAGGACCGCGGAGTCGTCGCCGCGCTTGGTCAGCCGCTGGTAGAGGTCGCTGACCGTCGAGGTCGACAGCGAGTTCAGCGAGGAACCCAGGGTGGACATCGCGGCGGCCAGGATGCCCGCGATGAACAGCCCGGACAGGCCCGGCGGCAGGTCGTTGACGATGAACCGCGGGAACAGCTCGTCCGAGTTCGCCATGCCCATCTCGGCCGGGGCGGCGCCGCCGAAGAACGACCACAGCATGGTGCCGATGAACAGGAACAGCCCGAACTGCAGGGCCACCACGAGGCCGCTGGTGATCAGCGCCTTCTGGCCGTCGCGCAGGGTCTTGCAGGCCAGCAGCCGCTGCACCATCAGCTGGTCGGCGCCGTGCGAGGCCATCGCGAAGACGGCACCACCGATGACCGCGGTGAAGAACGCGTACTGGTCGGTGACGATCGAGGAGCCGAAGTCCAGCACCTGGAACTTGCCCTCGGCGAGCGCGTTGGAGAACCAGTCGGCCGGAAGCCTGCCGGCGAGCACGATGCCCGCCAGGATCGCACCGCCGACGTAGACGATCAGCTGGATCGCGTCGACCCACACCACGGCTCGGATCCCGCCGACGTAGGTGTAGATCACCGTCAGCAACGCCAGCAGGAACACGATCTGCCAGTAGGCCAGGTCGACGCCGAAGGCCAGCAGCATCACCTTCACCGGGATCGCGGTGGCGAACAGCCGCAGCCCGTCGGCCAGCAACCGGGTGATCAGGAAGGTCACCGAGGCGGTGCCCTGCAGAGCCGAGCCGAACCGCTGGCCGAGGAACGCGTAGGCGCTGACCAGGTTCCCCGCGAAGTAGCGGGGCAGCAGCACGAAGGCGACCACGATGCGGCCGATCAGGTAGCCGATGGCCAGCTGCAGATAGGTGAAGCTGCCCAGGTAGGCGACCGTCGGCACGCTGATGACCGTCAGCGTCGAGGTCTCGGTGGCCACCACCGAGAAGCACACCGCCCACCACGGCAACCGCCTGCCGCCGAGGAAGTAGTCCCGCGAACTCTTCTGCTTGCCGCTGAGCAGGATACCCACTACGGGCATCGCGACCAGGTACATCCCGATCACGACCAGGTCGAGCGCTCTCATCGTTTCCCTTCCTGTGTGGTGGTCAGCACGCGCAGCCGAGTCGGTCGGCGGGTGGCGGGCTCGGGCATGCGCAACGGGCCGGCCCCGGGCGTGATCGAGCCGAGCGCGCGCGGCCCGGCGGCACCGGTGGTGCCCGGTGTGTTCCCGGGAATGGAGTGCCAGGTGAGAAACCCCAGCAGCGCGGTCAGGATCGCTTCCTTGTCCTGGGCGGGCAGCCCGAGCTCGTCGCTGATCAGCACCGGTACTTCCAGCTCGCGGCGCAGGGCGGCCAGCAGCACCGGGTTGTGCACGCCGCCGCCGGAGATCACGACCTTGCTCCCGCCCTCCGCGCGGCAGGCGTCGGCGATGGTGCGCGCGGTCAGCTCGGTGAGCGTGGCCAGCAGATCGGCGTCGGTGATCGGCGAGTCGAGCACGCGGGCCAGGTACTCGGCGTTGAAGTGCTCCTTGCCGGTGGACTTCGGGGCGGGCCGTGCGTAGTAGTCGTCGGCGAGCAGTTCGGCGAGCAGTTCTTCGTCGACCGTTCCCGTGGCGGCCAGCGCGCCACCGGTGTCCTGCTGCCTGCCGGTGCGCCGCCGCGCGGCGGCGTCGAGCAGCGCGTTGCCCGGCCCGGTGTCGTAGGCCAGCGGGCGCGGTCCGCCGACGACGGTGAGGTTGGCGATCCCGCCGATGTTCACGGCCACCGGCACCCCCGGCTCCTCGGCCAGCCACAGCGCGTCGAGGACTCCGGCCAGCGGGGCGCCGTGCCCACCTGCGGCGACGTCCCGAGTGCGCAGGTCGGAGATCACCGGCAGCCCGGTGGCTTCGGCGATCCACGCGGGTTGGCCGATCTGCAGGGTTCCCAGCGCCCGGTCGCCGGAGACCCAGTGGAAGATCGTCTGCCCGAGCGAGGCGATCAGTTCGGCGCCGCCGGCGAGTTCGACGCCCAGCCGTGCGGCCTCGGCGAACCGCTGCCCCACCAGGGTGTCCAACCTGCACAGCGTCGCGGCGTCGCACTCGCCGGGTGGCAGCGCGGCCAGCAGCTCCCCGCGCAGCTCCTCGGGATAGTCCAGCGAGGTGGAACCGAGCGACCGCAGCTCGATCGCATCCCCGTCCAGACGTAGCTCGGCGACGGCGACGTCGATGCCGTCCATCGACGTGCCGGAGAGCAGCCCCACCACGCGCGCCCACTGCATACCTGTGGTCTATTCCACATCGACAGGGAAAAGCAAGCACTTTGCGCCTTTGTTGGTGAATTGCTGACCGGCGGTGGCAGGTGCTTCCTGCGGTGATCAGGCCAGGTGGGAGGATGGATCGGTGACCACCTCAACCCTGATTTCGATCATCGTCGTCGTCGCGGTGGTGCTGGCGGTCGCCGTGGTCGCCGGTGTGGTGCTGAACCGCCGTCGGCGGATCAGCCTGCGCGAGAAGGACGAGACCCCCACCGCCAAGGGCGGCGGGTACCAGGCGGGCAGCGGCATCAGCCTGGCCAGCGGCGGCGGCGCCACCACGGCGACCCCGCCCGAACACCCCGTGGACGACCGCACCGAGGTGGAGGGCCAGCCCGGGATCGGCGATGACGCCGCGGTGCCCCGCGACAGCGCGAAGCGCGGCATCGTCGACGTGGAGCTGCCCAACGGCCAGGCCACCGAAGCCCCGGAGGCTCCGGAATCCCCGGAGGTGCCCGAGCAGTCCGCCGCCGAACCGGAGGCTCCGGCGCGGCCGGAGGCTCCGGCCGCGCCGGAAGCGCCCGCGGCTCCCGAGGCGCCGGCCACGCCCGAGGCTCCTCCCGTGCCGGAAGCCCCGGCTGAGCCCGAGGCCCCGGAGAAACCCGAGGTCCCGGAGAAGCCGGCTGCGCCGGAACCCGAGCCGGCCGCGCCGGAGCAGGTCGAGGAGATCGAGCCCACCGCCGGTCGCTTGGAGCGGCTGCGCGGAAGGCTGTCCCGCTCCCGCTCGACGTTCGGGCAGAGCCTGCTCGGCCTGCTCGGTGCCGGTGACCTCGACGAGGACTCCTGGGAGGAGATCGAGGACACCCTGCTGATGGCCGACCTGGGCGCGGCCACCACCACCGAGATCACCGAGCGCCTGCGCAGCGAGGTGGCTTCCCGGGCGATCCGCAGCCCGGAGGAGGCCGGCGCCCTGCTGCGCGAGGTGCTCGTCGACGCTCTCGGCACGGGCATGGAGCGTTCGGTCCGGGCGCTGCCGCACGGCGACCCGGCCGACGGCGGGAAGCCGGCCGTCGTGCTCGTGGTCGGCGTCAACGGCACCGGCAAGACGACCACGACCGGCAAGCTCGCGCGCGTGCTGGTCGCCGACGGCCGCAACGTGCTGCTCGGCGCGGCCGACACCTTCCGCGCCGCCGCGGTGGAGCAGTTGGCGACCTGGGGCGGCCGGGTCGGCGCCGAGGTGGTGCGCGGCAAGGAGGGCGCGGATCCGGCGAGCGTGGCCTTCGAGGCGGTCAGCCGGGGCAGCGAGACCGCGGTGGACGCCGTCCTGGTCGACACCGCGGGCAGGCTGCACACCAAGACCGGCCTGATGGACGAGCTCGGCAAGGTCAAGCGGGTCGTGGAGAAGAAGGCGCAGGTGGACGAGGTCCTGCTCGTCCTCGACGCCACCACCGGGCAGAACGGACTCATGCAGGCCCGCGTGTTCTCCGAGGTCGTCGACGTCACCGGCATCGTGCTGACCAAGCTCGACGGCACCGCGAAGGGCGGCATCGTCTTCCAGGTCCAGCGCGAGCTCGGCGTCCCGGTCAAGCTCGTCGGCCTGGGCGAGGGCCCGGACGATCTGGCTCCCTTCGAGCCCGGCGCCTTCGTCGACGCCCTGCTCAAGTAACCGACCAGAGCACCCGCACGCAGCAGCCCCCAGGTCCCGGACCCGGGGGCTGCTCTGCGTTCAGCCCAACGCGCCGAAACCCGGTCACCCCAACCCGAGAATCTCCAGATTCCCGCGCATACGGGGTCGAATTCTGTCCCTGATGCGGAGATTCGCCCGATCGCCGGGGCTGGGTTGATTGTTTTGTGGGGAAAGTTACGGGTGGGGGTGGTGTTGTGGAGGGCCGGCCTGTAGTTGAGTGGTGGTGCCCCGGCCTGGTCTGGACCGATGGTGTTCGCACTGGTGTGGTCCGGGGACGTCCGAACTCCGAAGGGAACTTTTCTGTGGGCACCGATGTCCAGGGTGTGCGGCCGACCACCAGGCTCGCCGCCGCGATGACCTTGGTCGTGGTCGTGCTGGTGGCGCTGGCGCTTCGCCCGCCGTTCACGGCGGTGGCGCCGCTGCTGGAGCGGATTCAGCGCGATCTCGGGGTGTCCGAGACCTTCGGTGGCGTGCTGACCACGCTGCCGGTGGTGTGCCTGGGAGCGTTCGCCTTCGTCGCGCCCCGGCTGCGGCAGCGCTTCGGCGATGAGCGCGTGCTGCTCGGCTGCCTGGTGGTGCTGCTCGTCGGCAACTCGCTGCGCGCGCTGGGCGACATGGCCTCGCTGCTCGCGGGCACCGTGATCGTCGGCGCGGGGATCGCGGTGGCCAACGTGGCCGTCCCCGGACTGATCAAGCGCGACTTCCCGCACAACGTCCCGGCGATCACCGCCGCCTACACCATGTGCCTGACGCTCGGCGGCGCGATCGCTGCCAGCGTCGTGGTGCCGATCGGCGCCGCCCTCGGCTCCTCGTGGCAGGCACCGCTCGGCCTGCTCGCGGTGCCGGTGCTGATCGCTTTGGTGATCAGCCTGGTCGCCGTGCGCCACAGCTCCGGCGCCCCGCCGCTGCCCGCCAGTCCTGGCAGGCTCTGGCGCAGTCCGCTGGCCTGGCAGCTCACGTTCTTCATGGGCCTGCAGTCCTCGCTGGCCTACGTCGTGTTCGGCTGGCTGCCCACGATGCTGCAGAGCCGCGGCATGAGCCCGGAACTGGCCGGGCTCGCGCTGGGCGTCCAGGCCGCGATCCAGGCCACCGGATCGCTGAGCATCCCGGTGCTGTGCCGGAGGATGCGCGACCAGCGGCCGATGATCGTGGTGCTGTCGCTGCTGCTGATGCTCGGCTTCAGCGGCATCCTGCTCGGCCCGGCCGCCGGGCTCTGGCCCGCGGTGGCGGTGCTGGGCTTCGCGCAGGGCGCCGCGTTCGGGCTGGCGCTGACCCTGCTCGGGCTGCGCGCGCCGGACAGCGACACCACGACGGCGCTGTCCGGGATGGCTCAAGGTGGGGGTTATCTCATCGCCGCGGCGGGTCCGTTGCTGATCGGGCTGCTGCACGACGTGACCGGTGGCTGGACGGCGCCCGCCGGGCTGGTTCTCGCCTGCGCAGCGGGATGGTTGCTGTTCGGGCTCTCCGTCGGGAGGCCGGTGCAGGTGCCCTCGGTGGTGAGTGGCGTAACGCGGAATTGACATGGCAATCCGCGCGTAACCGTCCGCGGAGCACTCTTCATGCCCGCGTAACGGCAGAACGGCGCGCTTGAAACACGTACTCCCCAGGATACGGCGCAACTCGGTCCGCACGGGGAGGCAATGTGAATTCAGGCGACACCGCATGGGTGCTGGTATGCGCCGCTCTGGTCCTGCTCATGACGCCAGGGCTGGCGTTCTTCTACGGCGGCATGGTCCGCTCGCGCGGCGTGCTGAACATGCTGATGATGAGCCTCGGCTCGATCGGCGTCGTCGGTGTGCTGTGGGTGCTGTTCGGCTACTCGATGGCCTTCGCCACCGACGTCGGCGGGTTGGGCCTGCTGGCCAACCCCTTTGAGAACTTCGGCCTCGCAGGCCTGCTCGGCGAGGACTCGCTGTCCGGCACGATCCCATCCCTGGCCTTCGTCGGCTTCCAGGCGATGTTCGCGATCCTCACGGTCGCGCTGATCTCCGGTGCCATCGCCGACCGCGCCAAGTTCGGCCCGTGGCTGCTGTTCGCGGCCCTGTGGGCGACCATCGTGTACTTCCCGGTCGCGCACTGGGTCTTCGCGTTCGACGAAACCGACGACGCGGGCAACGTGACGGCGGTCGGAGGCTGGATCGCCAACCGCCTGGGCGCCATCGACTTCGCTGGTGGCACCGCGGTGCACATCAACGCGGGTGCCGCCGCGCTGGCGCTGGCCCTCGTGCTGGGCAAGCGCAAGGGCTGGCCGAAGGACCCGGGCAAGCCGCACAACCTGCCGTTCGTGGTGCTGGGCGCGGGCCTGCTGTGGTTCGGCTGGTTCGGGTTCAACGCCGGTTCGGCGCTGGCCGCCGACGGTACTGCGGCCTTCGTGCTGGTCAACACGCTGGTGGCGACGTCGGCCGCGATGCTGGGCTGGCTGCTGATTGAGCGCATCCGCGACGGGCACGCGACCACTCTGGGCGCCGCCTCGGGCATCGTGGCCGGTCTGGTCGCGATCACGCCGGCCTGCTCGTCGGTGACCCCGGTGGGGGCCATCGCCATCGGCGCGATCTCCGGCGCGATCTGCGCGCTGGCCGTGAGCATGAAGTTCAAGTTCGCCGTCGACGACTCGCTCGACGTGGTCGGCGTGCACCTGGTCGGTGGCCTGCTCGGCACGCTGCTGGTCGGTTTCTTCGCCTCCGACGTGGCTCCGGAGGGCGTCAACGGCCTGCTCTACGGCGGCGGCGTCGACCAGTTGTGGCGACAGGCCGTCGGCGCGATCGCGGTGCTGGTTTACTCCTTCGTGCTCAGCCTGGTGCTGGCCTACGTCGTCAAGGCGATCGTCGGCTTCCGGGCGAGCGCCGACGACGAGACCGCCGGCATCGACGAGGCCGAGCACGCCGAGACCGCTTACCACTTCGGTGACGACCGGTCCGCCCGCCGCGCCTCGGCCGCCGCCGGTGTCGACGACCGAAAGCTGGAGGGCAGCCGCGCATGAAGCTGGTGACCGCGATCGTCCAACCATCCAAGTTGGACGACTTGAAGGAGGCGCTCGGCAGGCTCGGGGTGCTGGGCATGACCGTGAGCGATGTGCAGGGCTACGGCAGGCAGAAGGGGCACACCGAGGTCTACCGGGGTGCCCAGGTCTCGGTGGACTTCATCGAGAAGCTGCGCGTCGAGGTGCTGGTGGACGAGACCGACGTCGACAAGGTGGTGGACGGGATCGTCAACGCGGTCCGCACCGGCAAGGTCGGCGACGGCAAGGTCTGGGTCACCTCCGTGGAGAGCGTGACCCGCGTCCGCACCGGCGAGACCGGAGTGGAAGCGATCTGATCCGCTGAGCAGCGAGAAGGCGTCCTCGGTCGAAGTGCCGGGGGCGCCTTTCTGCGTGCTTTCGCCGATTCCTCCCGGCTGGGAATGCGTAGTAATACGCATCCGCACTCAGGCAGGTTCACGGTCTCGCGCGGGCCCCGCGACCGGCAGACTCTTCGGTGCGACGCGGTGATGGGGAGGTCCGGGAAGCACCGCCCGTACTGGGGGTCGGGCGGATTCGCGGGATCGCGCGTGGTGCAGGGGGACGTGGGCGGCGGGGGCAGTGCCGCCCACGTGGCGAAC
Organism: Saccharopolyspora halophila; assembly: GCF_039531955.1. NCBI lineage: Bacteria > Bacillati > Actinomycetota > Actinomycetes > Pseudonocardiales > Pseudonocardiaceae > Saccharopolyspora > Saccharopolyspora halophila. Next base: position 243,123 of record NZ_BAAARA010000015.1, on the reverse strand, counting down.
CGGGTGCGGTACCCCGTAGCGCACCGGGAACGAGCGGGAAGCGGTCCGCAGGGCGGGCCGCTTCCCGCTTTCTTCGCGCGGCAGAAGGTCAACCCAAGATCACCGACCGCGTAATCTGTGAATCATCGAGGACTTATCGGATGCCTTAGAGGCGGACGCGGACGCGGACCCGCTGCCCGCGGTGTGCATCACCAGGCGAACGCTGGTGGTGCTGGCCGGGCTGCCCGGCGCGGGCAAGAGCACCGCGCTCGGCAAGCTGCGCACCGATTCCGGCGTGCTCCGGCTGGATTCCGACCAGGTCCGGTCCCGGCTGCGCGCGGCGCTGCCCGCGGTGCCCTACCGCTACTACCGTCCGCTGGTGCACGCCTTGCACCGCGGCCGGATAGCGCTGGCCTGCGTGCTGGCGCGCGGACCAGTGGTCGCGCACGAGCCCGCCACCCGGGCGGGCACGCGCGCGCTGTTGCTGCTGCTGGCCCGGCTGAGCGGGCGGAAGGCCGTGCTGCTGTGGTTGCACGCCGACGCGGGCGAGGCGTTGCGCGGGCAGCGCTCGCGGGGCCGCTTGATCCGCTCGCGCTCCTTCGAGCGGCACGCCAGGCGCGCCGGACGCGTGCACCGCGAGCTGCTCGCGGGCAACCCTCCTTCTGGCTGGTCCGCGGTGCGGCAGCTCACTCGCGAGGAGGTCGCCGCCGGCCTGCGAGTGGAGGTCGGCACGTGATGTGCGTCCCGTTGGGCCGGGGCGGGGACGCACGCGGAGATCTCGATCGCTAGGCTGGACAACCGGTGCTGCGGCAAGGGGCCGCTGCACCAGGCTGAGAATCATCGAGCTGCGGGTCACTGGCAACAGGGTGTGCGTCGGGTGGAGCGCGCGGTTCGAAGCGCAAGCGGAGCCCATGGCCGGGTATTCAACCGAGTCCACGCATCGCCCCGGATCACAGTGTGGGGCGCGGTAGTGCCGGGCCGTTTCCGCGTCATCAGCCCCACTGCCGAACCCACCTAGGGAGACCCGCTTACCGCATGCCTACCTTTGCCGAACTCGACCTCGACCAGCGCGTCCAGCAGGCGCTGACCGAGAGCGGCTACGAATCCCCCTCGCCGATCCAGGAGCAGACCATCCCGCTGCTGCTGGAAGGTCGCGACGTCCTGGGGCTGGCGCAGACCGGCACCGGCAAGACGGCGGCGTTCGCGCTGCCGGTGCTGTCGAACATCGACCTCAAGGTCACCAAGCCCCAGGCGCTGGTCCTCGCACCGACCCGTGAGCTGGCCATCCAGGTCTCCGAGGCGTTCCACAAGTACGCCGCGAACCTGCCCGGCTTCAACGTGCTGCCGATCTACGGCGGCACCTCCTACGGCCCGCAGCTGTCCGGCCTCCGCCGCGGCGCGCACGTCGTGGTCGGTACCCCGGGCCGGGTCATCGACCACCTGGAGAAGGGCTCGCTGGACCTCAGCGGCCTGACCAACCTGGTGCTCGACGAGGCCGACGAGATGCTGCGCATGGGCTTCATCGAGGACGTCGAGAAGATCCTGCAGTCGGTGCCCTCCAGCCGTCAGGTCGCGCTGTTCTCGGCGACGATGCCGCAGGGCATCCGCAAGATCACGCAGAACTACCTGAACAACCCGGCCGAGATCTCGGTCAAGACCAAGACCAGCACGGCCACCAACATCCACCAGCGCTACGTGCCGGTGCGCGGCGGCAACAAGATGGATGCGCTGACGCGGATCCTCGAGGTCGAGCCGTTCGACGCGATGATCGTGTTCGTGCGCACCAAGCAGCTCACCGAGGAGCTGGCGGAGAAGCTCAAGGCCAGGGGACTGGCCGCGGCGGCGATCAACGGCGACATCGCGCAGGCCCAGCGCGAGCGCACCATCGGGCAGCTGCGCGACGGCAAGATCGACATCCTGGTCGCCACCGACGTCGCCGCTCGCGGGCTCGACGTCGAGCGCATCTCGCACGTGTTCAACTACGACATCCCGCACGACACCGAGTCGTACGTGCACCGCGTCGGCCGCACCGGCCGGGCCGGGCGCAGCGGGGAGGCGATCCTGTTCGTCTCGCCGCGCGAGCGGCATCTGCTGCGGGCCATCGAGAAGGCCACCAGGCAGAGCATCGAGCAGATGGAACTGCCGACCATCGAGGCGGTCAACGAGCGCAGGCTGGCCAAGTTCGCGCAGAACATCACCGAGACGCTGGCCAAGGGCAACCTGGAGGTCTTCCAGGAGCTGGTGCGCGAGTACGAGCAGAACAACGACGTGTCCGCCACCGAGATCGCCGCGGCGCTGGCCTCGATGGCTCAGGGCGACCGTCCGCTGCTGCTGGAGGCCGAGCCGGAGCCGCAGCGCCGGGACAACGCGGCGTTCCAGCCGAACGGGTCCGACACCGAGACCTACCGGGTGGAGGTCGGCAGGCGGAACCGGGTCACGCCGCGCGCGCTGGTCGGTGCGCTGGCCAACGAGGGCGGCGTGTCGAGCAAGCACATCGGGCACATCGACATCCGCAACGAGCACACCCTGATCGAGCTGCCCGCGGACCTGCCGGAGGACCTGCTCGGCAAGCTGCGCAACACCCAGGTGGCCGGCCGCGGGCTGAAGATCACCCGGGCCGACGGCGAGATCATCAGCCGCCGCCCGCGCCGTCCCGCCCGGAGCGGGGGCGAGCGAGACAACAAGCCGCGCCCGCACCGCAAGGGCGGTCAGACCCGCGCTCCGCAGGGGCGCACCGACGGTCCTCGCCGCGAGTTCCGCCACTCCGGAGCTTGATCAACGCGAAACCCGGGCCTCCTTTCAGGGGGCTCGGGTTTCGCTTGCGAGCAGGGTAAGCTGAGAGGTCGTTTCGCGGCCGTCGCCGGGGCTTGGGCCCGGCCGGTTACCCTCGCTTAGGTACCCCATCGACTTGGAGCCCGTGAACCCGTGTTCGACACTCTCTCCGACCGGCTCAATTCGGTCCTGACGAACCTGCGCGGCAAGGGACGGCTGTCCGAAGCCGATATCGACGCCACGGCGCGGGAGATCCGGATCGCCCTGCTCGAAGCCGACGTGGCGCTTCCCGTGGTGCGCAGCTTCATCAAGGGTGTCAAGGAGCGGGCCAAGGGCGCTGAGGTCTCGCAGGCGCTGAACCCGGCCCAGCAGGTCGTCAAGATCGTCAACGAGGAACTGGTCGGCATCCTCGGCGGGGAGACGCGCAGGCTCGAGCTGGCCAAGAACCCGCCGACGGTGATCATGCTGGCGGGTCTGCAGGGTTCCGGTAAGACGACCCTGGCGGGCAAGCTCGCCAAGTGGCTCTCCGGCCAGGGCCACACCCCGATGCTGGCGGCCTGCGACCTGCAGCGCCCGAACGCGGTCAACCAGCTGCAGGTCGTCGGTGAGCGCGCCGGCGTGCCGGTGTTCGCTCCCGAGGAGGGCAACGGCGTCGGCGACCCGGTGCAGGTCTCCCGGGACAGCATCGACGAGGCCAAGCGCGCCCAGCACGACATCGTCATCGTCGACACCGCGGGCCGGCTGGGCGTCGACGAGGAGATGATGAAGCAGGCCGCCGACATCCGGGACGCCGTCAGCCCGGACGAGGTCCTGTTCGTGCTCGACGCCATGGTCGGTCAGGACGCGGTCACCACCGCCGAGGCCTTCCGCGACGGCGTCGGCTTCTCCGGCGTGGTGCTGACCAAGCTCGACGGTGACGCGCGCGGTGGTGCCGCGCTCTCGGTCCGCGAGGTCACGGGTCAGCCGATCATGTTCGCCTCCAGCGGCGAGAAGCTGGAGGACTTCGACGTCTTCCACCCGGACCGGATGGCCAACCGGATCCTGGGCATGGGTGACATGCTCACCCTCATCGAGCAGGCCGAGCAGGCCTTCGACCAGGACCAGGCCGAGAAGGCCGCCGAGAAGATGGGGACCGGCCAGCTGACGCTGGAGGACTTCCTCGAGCAGATGCAGGCCGTGCGGCGGATGGGTCCGCTGCAGAACCTGCTCGGCATGCTGCCGGGCGCCGGTCAGATGAAGGACCAGCTGGCCAACTTCGACGAGAAGCAGCTGGACCGCATCCAGGCGATCATCCGCGGCATGACGCCCGCCGAGCGGGAAGACCCGAAGATCATCAACGCCTCTCGCCGCCAGCGCATCGCGCGCGGTTCCGGCGTGAACATCAGCGATATCAACGACCTGGTCAACCGCTTCTTCGAAGCGCGCAAGATGATGCAGAAGATGGCCGGTCAGTTCGGCGGCGGTGGTGGTGGCGGCACCAAGAGCCGCAAGGGCAAGAAGGGGAAGAAGGGCAAGAAGGGCAAGGGTGGCCCGACCCCGCCGAAGGGTATGAAGGGCATGCCCGGAGGTATGCCCGGCATGATGCCTCCCGGCGGCATGGGCGGCGCGCCCGGCGCGGGCCCCGATCTGTCCAAGCTGGAGGGTGGAATGAACCAGCTGCCACCCGGGTTCGACCCGTCGAAGCTCAACTTCGGCAAGAAGGACAAGTGACGGCGCTGCACCTGCGCGCCGCGGTGCTGCCCGACGGCGCGCAGCGGGACCTGTGGATCGCCGATGGCCGGATCAGCCTGGAGCCGGTCGCCGACGCGGAGACCGTCTTCGACGGCGGGTACGTGCTGCCCGGGCTCGTCGACGCGCACTGCCACGTCGGCATCGGGCCGGACGGCCCGGTCGAGCTCGACGAGGCCGCCCGGCAGGCCGAAACCGACCGGGATGCGGGCACTCTGCTGATCCGCGACTGCGGCGCGCCGATCGACACCCGGCCGCTGCAGCGGCGCGCGGACCTGCCGCAGATCATCCGCGCGGGTAAGCACCTGGCCCGGCCCAAGCGCTACATCCCGAAGCTCTCCGACGACCTCGAGGACGAGACGGACCTGCCCGCCGCGGTCGCCGAGCAGGCGGCCTACGGCGACGGCTGGATCAAGCTCGTCGGCGACTGGATCGACCGCTCGGCGGGCGACCTCGCCCCGCTGTGGAGCGAGGAAGTCCTGTCCGAGGCCATCGGCACCGCGCACGAGCTCGGCGCCCGGGTTACCGCGCACGTGTTCGGATCGGATGCGCTGCCCGGACTGATCAACGCGGGCATCGACTGCATCGAGCACGGCACCGGCCTGACCGATGACACCATCGACCTGATGGCCGCTCGCGGGACCGCGCTGGTCCCGACCCTGGTCAACATCGAGAACTTCCCCTCGTTCGCCGCCGCGGCCACCAAGTACCCGGACTACGCGGCGAACATGACCGGGCTCTACGAGCGCGCCGACACCACGGTGGCCAAGGCCATCGAGGCCGGTGTGCCGGTCTACGCGGGCACGGACGCGGGCGGCGGCATCCCGCACGGTGCGCTGGCCGACGAGGTGCGCGCGCTGCACCGGGTCGGCATGTCCCCCGAGCAGGCGCTCGGAGCGGCTTCCTGGGGCGCTCGCAGCTGGCTCGGCTGGCCCGGGCTCGAGCACGGCGCCCCGGCCGACCTGGTCTGCTACGAGGCCGATCCGCGCGAGGACCTGGGTGTGCTGGGCAAGCCGAAGCGGATCGTGCTGCGTGGCGCGGTGTTCGGCGGCTGAGCGCGCCTCGGTCTCGGTGAAAACGGCTCTGACAACCGTTCTCACATTCCACTCGGGATCGGCACCACCCCTGACGAGCATTTAGGGTGAAAGTGTCGAGGGGAGGGTGTTGTGGGGGAGCAACCGAACCGGGGGCCGTACCGACCCGTGGGTCCGGGAACCCCGCAGCTGCATTCAGCTTTCTGGGAGGCCGACTGGGAGGCTGCCAGGCGAGGCACGTTGGCCTGGGGTTTCGCGGCCTTCTTCATCGGCTACGGCGGCTACTACCTGGTGGGGATGCTCCTGGGCGCACTGCTGCCGGACAACAGCGGTGGTTTCGACCCGTCCGAGCCGCCCGACACCGGGCCGTTGCTGCTGCTGGCCTTCGCGCCGAACATCCTGCTGGGGCTGGTGCCCGCGGTGTTGTCCTGGTGGCGTGGCAACGGACTGCGCTCGGACTTCGGCATCCTGCCCAAGCGCCGCGACTTCCGGGTCGGCTTCGCGTGCGGGCTCTGCGCGCTCTTCGGCTCGCTCGCGGTCACGCTCGTGGTCATCAGCCTGTCCGGGCCTCCACCGGAGACCGGCCTGACGCGGCTGATGCAGGGCGACCGGACGGTGTGGTTGTTCCTGTTCGCGCTGTTCGCCTTCCTGGGGGCTCCGCTGACCGAGGAGCTGCTGATGCGCGGCGCCCTGTGGGGCGCGCTGGAGCACTACCGCGTGCCGCGCTACGTGATCCTGGTGCTGACCACGCTGATCTTCGCGCTGATCCACCAGGAGGTCTGGCGCACGCCCGTGCTGCTGGTGGGCGGACTGGCCATCGGCGCGGCTCGCATGATCACCGGCCGCGTCGCGGCCAGCATGGTGGCCCACGCGACCAACAACTTCCTGCCCGCCCTGCTGCTGTTCGCCGTGGCGCAGTGAAAACCCGGCGCAGCCCCGGGCGGGGCAGGAGTAACCTGGCGGCTTCGCCCGGTGCCCGCAAGCCGACACCGCCGGTGGCTCCCGCCCGCCGAGCGGCACCACGGAGGCTCCCGTGTCCACACCGCACGCATCCGAGACCGAATCAGAGCCGGTGAGGTCCGGTCCGTCCTGGGCAGCGCCGGCTCCGGTGCGCACGCATCGCTGGGGGCTGGGCGCGTTCCTGTTCGCCGAAGCGGTGTTCGTGCTCACATCGGTCGTGCTGGCCGCCGTCTTCAGCGCGCCGGGCACCGCCGCGGTGGTGCTGATGCTGGTGTTGCCCACTGTGCTGGCGGGGCTGGTCGCGGTCGGGATCACCCTGGTTCGCGGCAACGGTCCGAGGCTGGACTTCGGGTTGCAGTGGCGCCGGTCGGACGTGACCACCGGCCTGGCCATCGGCGGCATCGGGTTGGTCACCACCATGGTGGCGACCACGCTGTGGATGCGGTGGGAGGGCGCGGGAGCGAACTCCACGGTCAGCAGCGTGCTCGACGGTGTGCGGCTGCCGCCCGCGCTGGCGGTGCTGGTGTTCCTGCACATCTGGCTGGTCGCTCCGGTGTGCGAAGAACTGCTCTACCGCGGGCTGCTGTGGGGCGCGATGGAGCGGATGCGCTGGAGCCAGCTCAACGTGTTCGTGCTCAGCACCGCGCTGTTCGCCATCGGTCACCTCGAACCGTCGCGCACCTGGCTGCTGCTGATCATCGCGATCCCGATCGGGCTGGCCAGGATGGTCACCGGCCGCCTGACCGCGAGCGTGATCGCGCACCAGGTCAACAACTTCCTGCCCGCGGTCGGCGTGCTGCTGATCGCAATGGGCTGGATGCCCGCATGACCCTGGCCAGCGCGACCCCGTACCCGCTGTTCGGGTGGTATCTGGCAGAATGAGTGGCTGTTCGCCGCGAGGGGTCCCTCTCACCGCTTGTGGCCCATTGACGTACGAGCATTCCACGCCGTTGCCCCACGCGGTCGGGGCATGCTCATCCCACGAACGAGAGTCTGAGGAGCACCAGCACCCGTGGCTGTGAAGATCAAGCTCGCGCGGATCGGTAAGGTCCGCGAAGCGCACTACCGCATTGTGGTCGCCGACGCCCGCACCCGCCGCAACGGCCGGTTCATTGAGACGATCGGTCAGTACCACCCGAAGGAGAACCCGAGCGGTATCAAGCTCGACTCCGAGCGGGCGCAGTACTGGCTGGGTGTCGGTGCGCAGCCGACCGAGCCGGTGCAGGCGATCCTCGAGGTGACCGGCGACTGGCAGAAGTACAAGGGCCTGCCGGGCGCCGAGGGCACGCTGCAGGTCGCCGAGCCCAAGAAGTCCAAGCAGGAGCTGTTCGCGGAGGCCCTGCAGGCCGCCGAGTCCGAGCCGACCGTCGAGGCCACCACCCCGAAGAAGAAGGGTGGCAAGAAGGCCGAGGAGAAGGCTGAGGACAAGGCCGAGGAGAAGACCGAGGAACAGGCGTGACCGTCCTCGCGGACTCGCTCGAGCACCTGGTGCGCGGCATCGTCGACAACCCCGACGATGTCCGCGTTCAGCTGCTCACCACCCGGCGCGGTCGCACCCTCGAGGTGCACGTGAACCCGGACGACCTGGGCAAGGTGATCGGTCGCGGTGGACGTACCGCGACCGCGCTGCGCACCGTGATGACCGGCATCGGTGGTCGCGGCATCCGGGTCGACGTGGTCGACACAGACCGCTGACGCGGCCATGAGCGCGAAGTCCGAAGCCCTCGCTGTGGGGCGCGTGGTGCGCCCGCACGGCGTGCGGGGCGAACTCGTCGTCGAGGTGCTCACCGACAGCCCGGAGCTGCGGTTCGCGCCCGGTTCGGTACTGGGGACCAAGCGGCGGGGCCAGCGCAGCGGGGTGCAGGGCACGCAGGAGCTCACCGTGGTAGCCGCCCGGCAGCACGCCGGGCGGCTACTGCTGCGCGCGGAGGGGGTCAACGGCCGGGAGGCCGCCGAGGACCTCCGCGACACGCTGCTGACCGTCTCGGCCGACGAGGCCGAGACCGGGCAGGACGAGGACGAGTTCCACGACACCGAGCTCACCGGCCTGCGCGTGGTGCGGGTCACCGGCGAGGCGGTCGGCGAGGTGTGCGACGTGCTGCACGGACCCGGTGGTGACCTGCTGTCGGTGCGCACGCTCGACGAGGGCGAGGCGCTCGTCCCCTTCGTGGCCGAGATCGTCCCGGAGGTCGACCTGGAAGCGGGCACCCTCACGATCGACCCGCCTGAGGGCTTGCTGGACTAGGAACCGCCGAGCACCGTCGCCCGCAGCCGTCCGGCGCGGGCGTTTCTTCATCCTGAGGGCCGCATGCGCATCGACGTCATCACCATCTTCCCCGACTACCTCAACCCGCTGCGGGAAGCGTTGCTGGGCAAGGCGATCGAGCGGGAGCGGATCTCGGTCGGGGTGCACGACCTGCGGGAGTGGACCCACGACGTGCACCGCGCCGTGGACGACAGCCCGTATGGCGGTGGCCCGGGCATGGTGATGAAGCCCCAGGTGTGGGGCGAGGCGCTCGACGCGGTCTGCGGCACTCCCGAGGAGCCCGCCGCGCAGGGTGTCCCGCGACTGGTCGTGCCCACGCCCGCGGGCAGGCCCTTCGACCAGCAGACCGCCGTGCGCTGGTCGCAGGACCCGTGGCTGGTGTTCGCCTGCGGCCGCTACGAGGGGATCGATCAGCGGGTCATCGACGACGCCGCCTCCCGGATGCCGGTTGAGGAGGTCTCCATCGGCGACTACGTGCTCGTCGGGGGAGAGGTCGCCGCGCTGACCATGATCGAGGCGGTGGTCCGGCTGCTGCCAGGGGTGCTGGGCAATCCGATGTCGGCGGAGCAGGACTCCTTCTCCGACGGCCTGCTCGAGGGGCCGTGCTACACCCGTCCGGAGGTCTGGCGGGACCAGCCGGTGCCGGACGTCCTGCGCTCCGGCAACCACGCCGCGATCGACCGCTGGCGCCGCGACCGGGCGCTGGAGCGCACCTACCACCGGCGCCCCGATCTGCTGGCCAGGTTGCCGGAAGAGGACCTGGATAAAGCCGACCGGAAGCTGCTCGATAAACTGATGTCGTCGGATGCTTCCGACGAGTCCCCGGATGCCGGAGAGCCACCGCGTTGACCCTGCTGCGCAGGGGCCGGTTCATTCACCGGAACGCGGCTCTGGCACACTGGAGAGGTTGATGTACTCGAGCTATCCAGCTTGATGTGCGCAAAGCAAGTTCACCCCGTGTCAAGCGGTGCCCGGCGGTAGGTCGGGTGATCGACATGCGAGAACACGGGTGCCTTCGACACGGATGAGGACGGACCACCGATGAACACCCTGGACGCGTTGGACGCCCAGTCGCTGCGTTCCGACATCCCGGCCTTTCGGCCCGGTGACACGCTGAAGGTCCACGTCCGCGTTATCGAGGGTTCGCGCGAGCGGACTCAGGTTTTCCAGGGCGCTGTCATCCGCCGCCAGGGCGACGGCATCCGGGAGACCTTCACCGTCCGCAAGGTTTCCTTCGGTATCGGTGTGGAGCGGACCTTCCCCGTGCACACCCCGAACATCGCGAAGATCGAGGTTGTCACCCGCGGCGCTGTTCGGCGGGCGAAGCTTTACTACCTGCGCGACCGGCGCGGCAAGGCCGCGAAGATCAAGGAGAAGCGCGAGACCGCTCGCTCCTGATCGACGCGACGTGGATTCGAGAAGCCCGGGTGCTCGGCACTCGGGCTTCTTGCTTTTCCGGGTGCGATGCGCGTGCGCACGGGATCACGTAGGCACGTTCGGGTGATCACGCTCGGCGGATGCCGCGGCGAACGATCGCCGCCGAATCGGGTGTACCGGAAAACAGCACGTCATCGACGTGATTCCGGTTCGAGATCGTGACGAAAACGCCCGGGGCGGCGCGACTGCGCGGTGACTCGTTGAAGTAGCCTGGCGCAGTGGCCGACGTCATGCGCAGCGGATCAGCCGAAGACCCCCAAGACCCCGAGGGCCGGGAACGCTCCTCGGGAACCCCGGAGGAGCAGGCGGTTCCCAAGTCCAAGGGAAAGAAGAAGGGCTCGTTCTGGAAGGAACTGCCCATCCTGATCGTGACCGCCCTGGTGCTCACGGTGCTCATCCAGGCGTTCCTCGCCAGGGTGTACGTGATCCCGTCGCAGTCGATGGAGCAGACGCTGCACGGTTGCACCGGTTGCAACAACGACCGTGTGCTGGTCGACAAGGTCAGCTACCGCTTCTCCGATCCGCAGCCCGGTGATGTCGTGGTCTTCCGCGGCCCGCAGCCGTGGGTGCAGAACGAGTTCGAGGTCCAGGAGCCGAGCAACCCGGTTGCCGGGTTCTTCCAGGACGCCGTCTCGCTGCTCGGTTTCGGCGCCCCCGACGAGAAGGACTTCGTCAAGCGCGTGATCGCGGTGGGCGGGCAGACGGTCGAGTGCTGCGACGCGCAGAACCGGGTGATGGTCGACGGCAAGCCGCTCGAGGAGCCCTACATCTACTGGGAGCCGGGCCGCGGTGTCGGGCAGGACTCGTTCGAGCCGGTTACCGTCCCCGAGGGGCACCTGTGGGTGATGGGGGACAACCGCAACGACTCCAAGGACTCGCGCATGCAGGGCGGCGGCGGCCTCAACGGTGCGGTTCCGGTCGACAACGTCATCGGCAAGGCGCAGGTCATCGTGCTGCCGCCGACCCGCTGGCAGTCGATCTACGAGGATAACCCGCAGGTCACCGCGCTGGGTGCGCCGTCCTGGCAGCAGGGTCTGCCGCTGGGTGCTGGCTTCGCGGCGGCGTTCCCCGTGGTCTTGGCGGGTCGTAAGCTCGCGGGTGTAGTGCGCAAGCGACAGCCCGCGGAGTGACTTCGACGTGACGGTGACGGAGTTCCGGCCACCCCGGTCGGTGATCCGGCGCAGCAGTGGCAACTGGGCGCTCCAGAGCGCGCTGGACCGCCGCGGCCTCGGCCCGGTGGCAGGCGTGGACGAGGCCGGGCGAGGTGCCTGCGCCGGCCCGCTCGTGGTGGGCGCCTGCGTGCTCAAGTCCGGGGACGGGCGCCGGTTCGACGGGTTGACCGACTCCAAGGCGCTGTCCGAGGCGGACCGCGACCGGCTCTACGAGCGGATCACCAAGCGCGCGCTGAGCTGGTCGACGGTTGTGATCCCGCCCGAGGACGTCGATGCCCTGGGGATTCACGTGGCCAACCTGGAGGGGATGCGCCGGGCCGTCGCACGGCTGTCCGAGCATCCCGGCTACGTGCTCACCGATGGTTTCCGGGTGCAGGGTCTGGGCACGCCCAGCGTGGCCGTGGTCAAGGGCGATCGGGTGGCGGCCTGCGTGGCCGCCGCGTCGGTGCTGGCCAAGGTCACCCGGGACCGGATGATGGCCGGTGAGCTGCACGAGCGGTTCCCGGATTACGCCTTCGACGTGCACAAGGGGTACAGCACACCGCTGCACTCGGCCAGACTGACCGAGCACGGCCCGACCACCCAGCACCGGTGGTCCTACGCCAACGTCGCGGCCGCCGCGCAGCGGCACGGCATGCGGTCGCCGCGCGCGGTGACGAGTAAGCCCGGATTGTTCGATGCTTCTGACGGGAAAGTGGGGGACAATGTGGGGTTGTAGTCCGAATGGCAACGTAGAAGGGCTCGCACTGCGATGAGCGCCGAGGATCTCGAGAAGTACGAGACCGAGATGGAGCTGCAGCTCTACAAGGAGTATCGCGACATCGTCGGTCAATTCACCTATGTCGTGGAGACCGAACGGCGCTTTTACCTGGCCAACGTAGTGGACGTCCAGGTGCGCAACTCGGACTCGGAGGTCTACTTCGAGGTGTCGATGTCGGATGCCTGGGTCTGGGACATGTACCGCCCGGCCCGGTTCGTCAAGAACGTTCGCGTCATCACGTTCAAGGACGTCAACGTCGAGGAGCTGGACAAACCCGATCTCCGCCTGCCGGACGGCGGTCCCTTCGACTCGTGACCCCGGGCTGAGCGCGGTCCGCTCGCCGCGGGCGGGCCGGTCGCCGCAGCACCGGTGCGCGACAGCAGCGAAATGAAGAGCTCGGGCGGCCGAATCCGGCCGCCCGAGCTTTTTCGTGCGCGGATTCGGTTCTCTAGTCACCCTGATTCACGAATTCGATCACTCATCGGTGTTCAGCTAGTTGTCCACAAGGGATCTATCTATCCACAGATTCCGGAACATGCTTGGATTTTCGTTTCGCCTCGGGCAGCTTGAGGAAATCCCGACGCCGCGCTCGCGATCGCGGCACGGGCGATTCCGCAGCTGCTCGAGGAGGTACCCGTGCGTTCGAAGCAAGCCCCCGGACCGCTGACCGAACACGACGAGGGCGGCCGCGGCCGCGAGCTGGGCAGGCTCGGCGAACGGATGGCAGCCGACCTCCTGGAGAGCCGCGGGCTGATCGTGCTGGATCGCAACTGGCGATGCGTGCACGGCGAGCTGGACATCGTGGCCACCGATGGCGAGACCGTCGTGTGCTGCGAGGTCAAGGCGCGCTCCGGTACCGACTACGGCGGCCCGCTGCACGCCATGACCGCCGAGAAGATCAAGCGCGTGCGGCTGCTCGCCCGCTCCTGGCTCGCCGAGCGGGAGCTGGCCGGGTGCCCGGTGCGCTTCGACGTGGTCTCGGTGCTGTGGCCACCGGGGGAGGACGCCCGCGTCGAGCATCTCGAGGGGGTGTTCTGAGGTGGTGCTGCGACGAACCTGGGCGGTCGCGTTGTTCGGCGTGGACGGCGCCCTGGTGGAGATCGAGGCCGACGTGCGCAAGGGCGGGCTTCCGTCGCTTTCGCTGCTCGGGCTGCCGGACAGCGCGCTGCAGGAGGCCAAGAACCGGGTGCGCTCGGCGATCCAGAACTGTCCGGAGGACTGGCCGGACTGCTGCGTGACGCTGGCGCTGTCGCCGGCGGCCATGCCCAAGGCGGGGACCTCCTACGACCTCGCGCTGGCCTGCGCGGTGCTCTCGGCCGCCGAGCTCGTGCCCGGGCACCGGCTGGTAGGCACGGTGTTCTTCGGCGAGCTGGCGCTCGACGGCCGGATCCGGCAGGTGCGCGGGCTGCTGCCCGCGCTGCTGGCGGCCCGCCGGTCCGGGATGCGGCGGGCGATCGTGCCCGCATCCGGGCTCGCCGAGGCGCATCTCGTCGACGGCATCGAGATCCTCGGCGCCGAGCACCTGCGGGACGTGGCGACCTGGTTGCGCGAGCTCGGCGACCTGCCCTGCCATCCACCGGAGGTTCCGGAACCACCACCGGAGGAGACGCCTCCGGACCTGTCCGACGTCCTCGGCCAGCCGGAGGCCCGCTGGGCGCTGGAGGTGGCTGCCGCGGGCGGGCACCACCTGCTGATGACCGGTCCACCGGGCACCGGCAAGACCATGCTGGCCAAGCGGCTGTCCGGATTGCTGCCCGAGCTCCCGCCCGGTGAGTCGCTGGAGGTGACCGCGATCAGCTCGGTGGCCGGCGATCTCGGCGAGAGCGCGCGGCTGGTGCGCACCGCGCCGTTCGTGGCCCCGCACCCGTCCCTGTCCATCGCCGCGCTCATCGGCGGCGGCTCCGGGCTGGCTCGTCCCGGCGCGGTCACCCGCTCGCACCGCGGAGTGCTGTTCCTGGACGAAGCCTGCGAGCTGGGCCCCAAGCGGCTCGAGGCGCTCCGCACCGCCTTGGAGGAGGGCGAGATCCGGCTGGCGCGCCGCGACGGGACGCTGCGCTACCCGGCCCGGTTCCAGCTCGTCATGGCGACGAACCCGTGTCCGTGCGCTCCCGTCCGCGAGATCGACTGCGAGTGCCCGCCACAGGTCCGCAGGCGCTACCTCGGCAAGCTGTCCGGGCCGATGCTGGACCGGGTCGACCTGCGGGTGCGGATGCGGCCGATCACCGCGATGACGGTGCGCGGCACCGAGCCGGAGAACACCGAGGTGGTGCGCGCGCGGGTGCGGCGGGCGCGGGCGGCCGCGAGCGAGCGGTGGGCGGTGCACGGGTGGCAGACCAACACCGAGGTTCCCGGGACGGTGCTGCGCCGTGAGTTCGCACTACCGGCCAGGAGCACGGCACTGCTCGACAAGGGGCTGGAGAGCGGAGCGATCACGGCCCGCGGTGCGGATCGCTGCCTGCGGGTGGCCTGGACGCTGGCCGATCTCGACGGTCGCGAGCGTCCCGAAGCCGACCACGTGGCGGCGGCCCTGGAGTTCCGGGATCGGAGGGCGGCATGACGGCTTGGGCGCGGCTGGGCGAAAGGACCAGGCGGGACGTTCTGCGGGCGCGGGCCTACCTCTCGGTAGTGGCCGAACCTCCGGCCCCGGCCCTGGCCCACCTGGTCGCCGAACGCGGTCCGGTGCAGGCCGTCGAGGCCATCCTGCGGGACAAGGCACCTCCCGAGGTCCGGACCGAAGTGGAATCCCGGTTGGAAGGAGCCTGCGGCGAAGCGGCGATGCGGGCCGCCGACGCCGCCGGTGCCCGACTGGTCATCCCGGAACAACCGGAATGGCCCGCGGAGGCGTTCGCCGACCTGGCCGGGGCGAGATCGGTCGAGCTGCCCGGACTGGCCGAACCGCTCGCCCTGTGGGTGCGCGGCGCGGCCGACCTGGGCTCGGCCGCCGAGCCGGCGGTCTCCGTGGTGGGCACTCGCGCGGCCTCGGGCTACGGCGAGCACCTGGCCGCGGAGTTCGGGCACGGTCTGGCCGCTGCCGGGTTCACCGTCGTCTCCGGCGCCGCCTACGGCGTCGACGGCGCGGGCCACCGAGGTGCGCTCGCCGCGGGTGGCCGCACGGTGGCCTTCCTGGCCTGCGGAGTGGATCGCGACTACCCGGCAGGGCACTCGCGACTGCTGCAGGCCATCGCGGCGCAGGGCGCCGTGGTCAGCGAGTACCCGCCGGGCACGGAGCCCC
Source organism: Saccharopolyspora halophila (assembly GCF_039531955.1). Lineage (NCBI taxonomy): Bacteria > Bacillati > Actinomycetota > Actinomycetes > Pseudonocardiales > Pseudonocardiaceae > Saccharopolyspora > Saccharopolyspora halophila. The sequence goes on along the minus strand of NZ_BAAARA010000015.1, from coordinate 227,783 downwards.
GCAAGCACCGCTTCCTGGTGCGCAATCGCCTGATCGCGGCGATGGGTCAGGCGACGGTGGTGGTGGAGGCCGGGGCGCGCAGCGGTGCCGCCAACACCGCCAACACGGCCGATGCGCTCGGTCGTCCGGTGCTGGCCGTACCCGGAGCGGTCACGGCGCAGAACTCGGTGGGCTGCCACACCATGATCCGTTCCGGCCAGGCGGTGCTCGTGACGCGGACCGAGGAGATCCTCGAGGAGCTCAATCCGCTGGGCGTCCAGCCCGCCGAGGGGATCGTCGGCCGGGCTCGTCCGACCGACCGGTTGCCCGCGGACGCGCAGCGCCTGCACGACTCCCTGTCGGGCCTCAACGGTGCCAGCGACGCGGAACTGGCCGCCGACTGCGGCCTGCCCCTCGGCAGGGTTCGAGCCCTGCTGCCGGAGTTGGAAATGGGCGGTTTCGCGGAGCGCGGGGAAGCGGGGTGGTCGGTGATCCGATGACGAGTCGAGCGGAGGGGCGTTTCGGTGTGCCGTGGTAGCCGCAGGTGGTGCGGGACTCAGCGCGTCCGCCACCCGCGGCACCACGCGAACTCGAAACCCGCACACCTCTTTGGGTCGAGGCCGGCAGGTCGTGGCGGTGGCTCGACGTGTCATTTCTCGCCAAGAACTCCGGCGGTCGCGTGTGCTGGAACGGTAGTCGTTCGGATGCGCAACGTGAGGTCCGGAACACTGAGTTTTGCGTGGCGATGCTTGACCGGCGGAGCCTCAACGACCAGCGTCGAGGCATGACCGGTGGACGTCCCGCCCGAGGGCGCCGGCCCGACCTGAAGCAGGTGCGGGCCGGGCTGCCCAGCGAGCTCGGCGCCGCCGTCGACGACTTCGAACGACATCTGACCGCCGAGCGGGGGTTATCCGCGCACACCGTGCGCGGCTATCTCGCGGACGTCGTGTCGTTGCTCTCCCATCTGTCCGGATTGGCCGGTGATGCGGGCGTTCGCGCCCTGGATGTTTCCGTGCTGCGCGAATGGCTCTCGACCCAGCACGCGGCCGGTGCGAGCCGTTCGACCTTGGCCCGGCGGACGGCCTCGGCCCGAGCCTTCACCGGCTGGGCGTTCCGCGCGGGCCTGCTGCCCGGCGATCCCGGGCCGCGGTTGTCCGTGCCGTCCCAGCGCCGTGCGCTGCCCGCGGTGCTGCGCGCCGACCAGGCGGACGATGCGATGCGCGCCTCCGGTTCCGGGGCGGAGCAGGGCGATCCGGTAGCGCTGCGTGATCACGCGATGGTGGAAGTGTTGTACGCCACTGGTGTTCGCGTCGCTGAGCTGTGTGGACTCGACGTCGACGATGTCGACCGCGAGCGCCGGGTGCTGCGCGTGATCGGTAAAGGCGACAAGGAGCGCGCCGTGCCGTACGGGGCGCCCGCCGACGAGGCATTGGGCAGGTGGCTCTCGGCCGGTCGGCCGAAACTCGTTCGCGAACCGGCGAATGCCGCGTTGTTCCTGGGAGTCCGGGGTGGACGGCTCAATCCGCGGGCGGTGCGACGAACTGTGCACGACGCGGTGGGAGCGGTCGATGGCGCTCCGGACCTGGGTCCGCACGGATTGCGCCATTCGGCTGCGACCCAGTTGTTGGAAGGTGGCGCGGACCTCCGTAGCGTTCAGGAGTTGCTTGGTCACGCTACGCTCGCAACGACCCAGCTTTACACTCACGTGACCGTTGAACGGCTGAAGGCGATCCATGACCGAACCCACCCCCGTTCCTGAACATGCCGGGGGCGGCGCAGACACGGTGACCGCGAACGCGAACGCGGTGCCGGTGAACGCCCGCGACCACGGCTCGGCCAACGGCTACCACCACGGCGCGCGTGCTGGACTGGGCCTGGCCGACGCCCCGGAATCGATCGACGACGGCGGGCAGCGCAACGGTGACGAGGTCGAGGCCGGCATCGTCGCGCTCTGGCAGGCCTTCGGGCAGCGACGTGACCAGGAGCTGCGCGACCGCCTCGTGCTGCACTACGCGCCGCTGGTCAAGTACGTCGCAGGCCGGGTGGGCACCGGTCTGCCTTCGCACGTCGAGGTCTCCGACCTCATCCAGTCCGGCATCTTCGGGCTGGTCGACGCGATCGAGAAGTTCGAACCCGAGCGCGGGCTGAAGTTCGAGACCTACGCCATGCAGCGCATCCGCGGTGCGATCCTCGACGACCTGCGCGCCCAGGACTGGGTGCCGCGGTCGGTGCGCAGCCGCGCCCGCGACGTGGAGCGGGCGATCGAGCGCCTGGAGGCCAAGCTGCAGCGCACCGCGACCGACGCGGAGCTGGCCGATGAGCTGGAACTGTCCATCGAGGAGCTCCGCGAGCTGTTCGCGCAGATGCAGATGACCAGCGTCGTCGCTCTCGACGACCTGTTCGGCGCCGGGAGCGCGCAGGCCTCGCTGGCCGAGACGATCCCGGACGACCGCGCCGAGGACCCGGTGGCGGCGCTGGTCGACCGTGACAGTCGTCGCCAGCTGGCCGAGGCCGTGGAACGGCTCAGCGAGCGCGACAGGATAGTGGTCACCCTCTACTACTTCGAGAACCTCACCCTCGCCGAGATCGGCAAGGTGCTGGGGGTCACCGAGTCCCGGGTCTGCCAGTTGCACACCCGCGCCGTGCTGCGACTGCGCACCAAGCTCACCGAGCAGAACTAGGCGACGCCGAACTGGACGACGCAGAACTGGGCGACGCAGAACTGGGCGGCGCCCTCGGCGGGGCCCGCCGGGACAGCCGGGGTTACCAGGGCAGCAGCCGCACCCGGCCGTGGGCGAGCAGGCCGAGCGGGTCGAGGTAGTCCTCCCCGGCCCGCACGCCCCAGTGCAGGCAGGTCGCGGGGCAGTGGCCGGGCTGGAGCCGACCGATCGGCTGCCCTCGGGTGACGTGCTCACCGGTCTCGACGATCGGGTGCACCGGCTCGTAGCTGGTGCGCAGTCCCGCGTCGTGCTGGATCGATACCAGCTCGCGATCGGCCAGCCCGCCCGCGTGGATCACCACGCCGTCGGCGGCGGCCAGCACCGGTTGCCCGCTCGCCCCCGTCAGGTCCACCCCGCGGTGCCCGGGACCGAACGGGTGTTCCGGTGCCTCGAACGGCCGCACCGGTTTCGGGGGCGGGCTCAGCGGCCAGCCGAGCTCGTCGGGCGCCGCGCCCGGCGCCGGGGCGTCGACCGCGCCGCGAGCGGCTGTGGCCAGGCCGAACGCGGGGACGAGGACGAGGCACAGCAGGGCGGAGATCAGCAAGCGCATGGCGGCCAAGATGGCCCGGGTGTCGATCCGCTGAACAGGGGAAGGCCGAGATCTCTGGACAAACGGGATCGCTGTGGATAACTCCGGGTGCACGATTCAGTGAGCACTTGCGCGTCCAGTACACTGTTCACGCGGTTTCGTGTCCGCACGGACCGACTTCGCGTGCCCGCGCGCAACCCTGCGCGGCGATCGCCCTCGGGTCGATCGCTGGATGGCACGACTTCCGGGATCGTCTTCCCGGGAGTTGCTGGTCGGCGGGGTTTCGGCGCCCTCGCGGTCCCGTCCCGGAAGGGACGGGTGGGGGATGGCCGAAGCGGGCACCAGGGCGGCGGGTCACCCGGCTCGTCGCGGCAACCGAATCGCGCGCCTGCGGGCGCGCCCGACTCAAGAGGTGAACGCGAGGCTATGGCCGTCGTCACCATGAAGCAGCTGCTCGACAGCGGCGTGCACTTCGGGCACCAGACCCGGCGCTGGAACCCGAAGATGAAGCGCTACATCTTCACCGAGCGCAACGGCATCTACATCATCGACCTGCAGCAGACGCTGTCCTACATTGACGGAGCGTTCGACTTCGTCAAGCAGACCGTCGCGCACGGCGGGACGATCCTGTTCGTCGGCACCAAGAAGCAGGCGCAGGAAGCGATCGCCGAGCAGGCCCTGCGGGTCGGCATGCCCTACGTCAACCAGCGCTGGCTGGGCGGCATGCTCACCAACTTCCAGACGGTTCACCGTCGTCTGCAGCGTCTCAAGGAACTCGAGACCATGGAGCAGACCGGTGGCTTCGAGGGTCGCACCAAGAAGGAGATCTTGATGCTGACCCGCGAGAAGGACAAGCTCGAGAAGACTCTCGGCGGTATCCGCGACATGTCCAAGGTGCCGAGCGCCGTGTGGATCGTGGACACCAAGAAGGAGCACATCGCGGTCGGCGAGGCCCGCAAGCTGGGCATCCCGGTGGTGGCCATCCTGGACACCAACTGCGACCCGGACGAGGTCGACTACCCGATCCCGGGTAACGACGACGCGATCCGCTCCGCCGCCCTGCTGACCCGCGTGGTCGCCGACGGTGTCGCCGAGGGCCTGATGGCCCGCAGCGGCCGCAACAACGGCGCCCAGGCCGAGGGCGAGGAGAAGCCGGCGGGCGGCGAAGAGCCGCTGGCCGAGTGGGAGAAGGAGCTGCTGGCCGGTTCCGGCCAGGCCGCCGAAGGCGGCGAGCAGCCCGCGCAGTCCTGATCCGCCCCACCGCGCGCCTGCCGGAACCCGGCAGGCGCGCGGCGCGGCAGGGCCGCTGGCCAGGCACACTGGCAACGTGACCCGCACACGCGCGTGCGGCGAATCCGCATCACGCCGCACGCTGCGGGAAGCTTCCAAAAGATCTTCCAACTCCGTATCAACAGGGACGGACTACGCACGATGGCTAACTTCAGTGCGGCCGACGTCAAGCGTCTTCGCGAGCTGACCGGCGCCGGCATGATGGACTGCAAGAAGGCTCTGGAGCAGAACGACGGCGACTTCGACAAGGCCGTCGAGAGCCTGCGCATCAAGGGCGCAAAGGACGTGGGCAAGCGCGCCGAGCGCTCCACCGCCGAGGGCCTGGTCGCCGCCGACGGTGGTGTGCTGATCGAGCTCAACAGCGAGACCGACTTCGTGGCCAAGAACGACGAGTTCGTCGGCCTGGCCAACAAGGTCGTCTCCGCGGTCAAGGCAGCGGGCGCCACCGACCTGGACTCCGGGCTGGCCGCCGAGCTGGACGGCAAGACGGTCTCCGACGCGATCCACGAACTCTCCGCCAAGATCGGTGAGAAGCTGGAGCTGCGCCGGGTCGAGAACCTCGACGGCCAGGTCGCCACCTACCTGCACCGCCGCGCCGCCGGCCTGCCCCCGGCCGTGGGTGTGCTCGTGCAGTACACCGGCGATGACGCCGAGGCCGCTCGCGGTACCGCCATGCAGATCGCCGCGCTCAAGCCGAAGTACCTCTCCCGGGACGAGGTCCCGGAGGACGTGCAGGCCAACGAGCGCCGCATCGCGGAGGAGACCGCCAAGGAGGAGGGCAAGCCGGAGCAGGCGCTGCCCAAGATCATCGAGGGTCGGCTCAACGGCTTCTTCAAGGAGAACTGCCTGCTGGACCAGCCGTCGGTGACCGACAACAAGAAGACCGTCAAGGCCCTGCTGGACGAGGCCGGTGTGACCGTCACCCGCTTCGTCCGGTTCGAGGTCGGCCAGTCCTGATCGGTCGCGGTTCCACCGGTACGCCGGGCCGCACCCGGCCGTGAACGACCAGGTCGGCCCGGCTGCCGTGCAGCCGACGTGGCGCCCCGCCTTCGTTGGAAGGGCGGGGCGCTTTTGCAAGAGCGGTGCCCTTCGGGGCACACGTGCCGGGTGCGCTCACGAGGCGCGCCCTGGCGGCAACACCCGCACACTCTGCAAGGACAACCAACCCACCTCGATCTCGCGGGAGGATTCAAGTGACCGACGACGTGCAGGCGAAACGTGGTTACGGTCGCGTTCTGCTCAAGCTCGGCGGCGAGATGTTCGGTGGGGGCCGCGTCGGAATTGACCCGGACGTGGTCGGTGCGGTGGCCCGGCAGATCGCCGAGATCGTCGCCGACGGGGTCGAGGTCGCCATCGTCATCGGTGGTGGGAACTTCTTCCGCGGCGCCGAGCTGCAGCAGCGCGGGATGGACCGCGCGCGCGGTGACTACATGGCGATGCTGGGCACGGTGATGAACTGCCTGGCTTTGCAGGACTTCCTGGAGCGCGAGCACGACATCGACACCCGGGTGATGACCGCCATCACCATGAGCAAGGTCGCGGAGGCCTACATCCCGCGGCGCGCCGCGCGGCACATGGAGAAGGGCCGCGTGGTCATCTTCGGCGCGGGCACCGGTATGCCGTTCTTCTCCACCGACACCACCGCCGCGCAGCGGGCGCTGGAGATCGGCTGCGAGGTCGTGCTGATGGCCAAGGCGGTCGACGGCGTGTACTCCGACGACCCCAAGGTCAACCCCGAAGCCCAGTTCTTCGAGCACATCACCCATCGCCAGGTGCTCGAGCGCGGGCTGAAGGTCGCCGACGCGACCGCGTTCAGCCTGTGCATGGACAACCTGATGCCGATCCTGGTGTTCAACCTCCTGGAGGAAGGCAACATCGCCCGCGCGGTCGGCGGTGAGAAGATCGGCACGCTGGTCAGCACCCCAGTGGACGACCTGCGCTGAGAGTGCTGGATCCTGATCTGGTCGCGGGGCCGCCCTGGGGGCGCGCAACGCGGCACGCGACACTTGCAACATCCACCGGTCGGCAGACTTAAGGAGCAGCCGTGATCGACGAAGCACTTCTCGAAGGCGAGGAGAAGATGCAAAAGGCTGTGGCGGTGGCCAAGGACGACCTGGCCACGGTCCGCACCGGTCGCGCGAACCCCTCGATGTTCTCGGGCATCGTCGTCGACTACTACGGTTCGCCGACTCCGCTGAACCAGCTTGCCAGCGTCACCGCGCCCGAAGCGCGGATGATCGTCGTCAAGCCCTACGACGCCAGCCAGCTCCAGGCGATGGAGAAGGCCATCCGCGACTCGGACCTCGGCGTGAACCCGTCGAACGACGGCAAGCTGATCCGCGTGTCGATCCCGCAGATGACCGAGGAGCGCCGCAAGGAGATGGTCAAGCTCGCCAAGGCCAAGGGCGAGGAGGGCCGTGTGACCATCCGCGGCATCCGTCGCAAGGTCAAGGAAGAGATCGACCGCGTCGTCAAGGAAGGCGAGGCCGGCGAGGACGAGGGCACCCGCGGTGAGAAGGAGCTGGAGAACCTCACGCACCGCTACGTCGCCCAGGTCGACGAGCTGGTCAAGCACAAGGAAGCAGAACTTCTCGAGGTCTGAGTGGTGACGCCCGGCCAGTGCGAGGACGAGTCCGGAATGCCATCGAGCAATCCGGACCCTTCCTCGCGTCCGTCCCGGGCCGGTCGCGATCTCCGTGCCGCCATCGGCGTCGGGGTGGTGCTCGGCGCGGCGATCATTCTCTCGTTGCTGATGGTGCGGCACCTGTTCATCGGCATCGCCGCGGCTGCCGCGGCCGTCTCGACGATCGAGCTGGCCAGTGCGGTCAAGCGCGGCTCGGAGACCCGGGTGGCGGTGCTGCCCGCCCTGGTCGGCGGCCAGGCGATGATCTGGTTGTCCTGGCCGTTCGGCCTGCCCGGGATCTTGATCGCGTTCGCGATCACCGTGCTGGCCTGCCTGGCCTGGCGGTTCCGCTACGGCGTCGAGGGCTACCTGCAGGACGTGACGGCCTCGGTGTTCACCGCGGCGTACGTGCCGCTGTTCACCGCGTTCGCCGCGATGCTGGTGCGTCCCGAGGACGGCGCGTTCCGCGTGCTGTGCTTCCTGATCTGCGTGGTCGCCTCGGACACCGGTGGTTATGCCGCGGGCGTGCTGTTCGGCAAGCACCCGATGGCACCGGTGATCAGCCCGAAGAAGTCCTGGGAGGGCTTCGGCGGGTCGATGCTCTCCGGGGTCCTCGCGGGCTCCCTGTCGGTCTGGCTGCTGCTCGACGGGCAGTGGTGGCACGGCGCCCTGTTCGGTGCCGCCCTGGTGTGCAGCGCGACGGTCGGCGACCTGATGGAGTCGGTGATCAAGCGCGACCTCGGCATCAAGGACATGGGCAACCTGCTGCCCGGGCACGGCGGTCTGATGGACCGGATGGATTCGCTGCTCCCGTCGGCGCCGCTGTCCTGGATGATGCTGTTCTGGTTGGTACCGGCGTGATCGTGCGGGTCGTCGGCAGTAGCGGCCGCGCGCCGGCCTGAGCTCGAGGCGGTAATCCATGCGCACTTGGCGGAAGTCGCAGGTGCCGGAGGTGACGCCGAGTCCGAACATCTGGCACTGGCCGGACGTCTACGAGGCCGAGAACCGCGCTCAGGACTCCGGCGGTGCCATCTGGCGCGCGTTGCGCGAGCACCGGGACTGGTCCGGGCTGGACGTGCTGGACATCGGTTGCGGCGACGGCTTCCACCTGCCGATGTTCGCTTCCCGCGCGCGTTCGGTGATCGGCGTCGAACCGCACCAGCCGCTGGCCGAACGCGCCCGCGAACGCATGGCGGGCACCGCCGGGGTGGACGTCCGGGTGGCGCCCGCGCAGCGGTTGCCGGTGACCGACGGCAGCGTCGATCTCGTGCACGCGCGCACCGCGTACTTCTTCGGGCCGGGCTGCGAGCGGGGCCTGGCCGAGGCCGAGCGCGTCCTGCGTCCGGGCGGGACGCTGGCCATCGTCGATCTCGACACGGCCTGCCCGCCCTACGGGAACTGGATGCGTGCGGACGCGCCGCAGATCGATCCGGAGCGGATCGAGTCCTTCTTCACCCGGCAGCACTTCCACAGCATCTCCATCCCCACGCTCTGGCGCTTCCACGACCGGGAAACGCTCGAACAGGTGCTGCGCATCGAGTTCTCCGCCGAGATCGCGGCGCGCGCGGCCCGCGAGACTCCGGGCAGGACCCTGCCGGTCGGTTACCGCCTCCGGACCAGGGAGAAGCCCACCGGCCTGCTGATGTCCTGAACTCCCGGTCGCGAGCGCTCGCGGCGAATTCGTGTCACATTCCAGGTCGCCGGGCCGTCAAGAAGGCGACGACCCGAGGAGGCTGGGATGCGGGACAGCGATGTGCTCGCGCGACGTTTCGAGGAGCACCGCGCGCGGTTGAACGCGGTCGCCTACCGGATGCTGGGTTCGCACGGTGAGGCCGAGGAGGCCGTGCAGGAGGCGTGGCTGCGGGTGGATCGGGCGGGCACCGACGGGGTGGACAACTTCGGCGGCTGGCTGACCACCATCGTCGGCCGGGTCTGCCTGGATCTGCTGCGCGCCCGGAAGGCCCGTCCGGAGCGGACCGTGGCGGACCTGCCGGAGCAGGCCCGCGGCGACGAGCCTGCGCCCGAGTCCGAGGCGGAACTGGCCGACACGGTCGGCATGGCGCTGTTCGTCGTGCTCGAGACCCTCGACCCGCCCGAGCGGCTGGCGTTCGTGCTGCACGACGTCTTCGGCGTCCCTTTCGACGAGATAGCACCGATCGTCGGCAAGGGCTCGGCGGCGACCCGCCAGCTCGCCAGCCGGGCTCGCCGCCGGGTTCGCCGGACCGACGTCGCCGAGCAGGACCCGGCCGCGCAGCGCGAGGTCGTCGAGGCATTCCTCGGCGCTGCCCGCGACGGCGATTTCGAGACCCTGCTGGCGGTGCTGGACCCGGACGTGGTGCTGCGCGCCGACGAGGCGGCCGTGTCGCTGACCCGGCGCATCAAGAAGCCCGGCGTGGTCCCGCTCGTCCCGGAATCCCGCGGGGCGCGCGCCATCGCCGAGATGTTCCGCGGTCGCTCGGGAGTGGCTGGTTTTCGCCCGGCCCTGGTCGGGGACACCATCGGAGCGGCCTGGGCGCCCAAGAAGAAGCCGCACGCGGTCTTCGCGATGGCCGTCGAGCAGGGGCGCATCACCGCCATCGACGTGATCGTCGACCCCGAGCACATCGCCAGGCTGGATCCGCTGGTGCTGTCCTGATCAGGCGGCCCGGAAGGGCCTCGTTCCCTCCCGGGCGATCACGGCGCGCGGGATGGAACGGAGCTCTCACTCGCCCGTGCGGGCGGAGGTGTCGATGACGACGAAGCTGGCGCCCACGACGTCCTGGACCACCGCGAGCCGCCCGTGCGGGGAGTCGGAGGGCTCGCGCACGAGCTTGCCGCCGAGCTCCTGGACCCGGTTGACCGCCGCGTCGGTGTCCTGGTCCGGGTTGACCTGGAAGTAGAGCAGCCAGTGAGCGCCGACGTTCTCCGGCAGCGAGAGGCTGGTCTCGTAGCGGCCCACGGTGGGTTGCTCACCGGCGTACCAGGCCGTGTAGTCGAAGTCGCCTCCCGGCTGACCCATCTGCTCCTGCCGGTAGCCGAACAGCTCGGCGTAGAACGGGTCGGCCGCCGAGCCGTCGCTGGTGTGCAGCTCGGCCCAGCACAGCATTCCCGCGTGGTCGCGGCCGAACTTGCCGTACGTCGGCGCTTCCCACAGGCCGATGATGGCGCCGGTGGGATCCTCGGCGACCAGGAACATCTCGTCGGCGGGCGTCTCGGTGGGCGGCACGATCACCTTGCCGCCCAGCGCCCGAACCTTCTCGCAGGACTGCCGAACGGCACCGCACTCCAGGTAGAGCGTCCACGCGGTCGGGATGAAGTCGCTCTCCGGAGGCAGCAGTCCGGCCACCGGGGTCTTGTCGATCATCGCGATGTTGTAGTCGGGGCGCTGCAGCCAGCGCCAGCCGAACAATCCGGTGTAGAACTCGCGCGTTTCCTCCAGCTCGGAGGTCGCCAGGTCGATCCAGCCGGGCGCGCCCACTGCGTTGGCCATCGCAACTGCTCCTCTGCGACGTGGTCATCTACAGGTGACGGTAGGCGCCGACGACTGAACTCGCCCGGCCGATCAGGTCGTTCACCACATGCGGCGAAGCATCGCGCTCGTCCGCCATTTGTCATCGCCAACGCCCCCGAATGACGCCTTGATAGGTGACCTGCCACGTGATCGGCTGGTAGTCGCCGTCCGGAGTGTGCTCAGGTCGCACCGGAGGGCGCAGGCAGTGTCCTCAGGGGGTCGGGAGCAGCGATGGCCAAGCGAGCGGCGCAGCCGGTCACCGCGGGTCTGTCGCGGCTTGCTCAGCTGGACCGGCGCGAACGCCGGGAGCTCACCGAGCAGTTGTGCCGCCAGTACCCCGCGTTCCGCTCGATGATCAAGCAGGTCGGCATCGCTCGCGGCATCGCGTTCTCCTCGGGGCTGGTGCTGGCGACGTCGATCATGTGCTTGGCGCAGGGCGCGAGCACGTGGCTGGTGGCGTTGCTGGTCTTCAGCGGGCTGGCGGGTTTCGGCTGGGTCGCGGTGGCGCTCACCGACAGCCGGTTCGACCTGCTGCTGGCCGTGCTCGGCGCGCACCGCACCGACGAGCTGCACAGCAGGTTGGTCACCGAGCAGATCTACGGCGAAGAGCTGGAACAGGTCGAGGAGCGCGCACCGATCGTGCAATCCCGGACCGTCGGTTCGCGGTGCGCGGGCGAACCTAGGTCTGCACGCTGATGGACAACGCGGCGGCGATCTCGTCGCCGACGAAGTGCGTCTCGGCCTCCGGGGGTTCGCCGACGCGCACCACCAGCGGCCCGCCGAAGGGCTTGCGCTCGACGATCTCGATGCGCGAACCCAGCGTCATGCCGTGCTCGGTGAGGTAGCGCAGCAGGTCCGAGTCGGTGTCCCACACCCGCGCGATGATGCCGACGGTTCCGGGCTCGATCTGATCGAGCAGCTTGGTCTTGGGCATCGACACCTGCCCGTCCGCGGTGGGGATCGGATCCCCGTGCGGATCCACCGCGGGGTGGCCCAGCTTGGCCGAGATGTGCTCGATGAGCTCGTCGGAGACCGCGTGCTCGAGCGAGTCGGCTTCGGTGTGCACCTCGTCCCAGCTGTAGTCGAGGATCTCGACCAGGAACAGCTCGATCAGCCGGTGCCTGCGCAGCACGTCGTAGGCCAACCGCCTGCCCTGCGGGGTGAGTTCGACGCTGCGGTAGCGGACGTGCGTGACCAGGCCGAGCTGCGCCAGCTTGTTGATCATTCCGGACACCGAGGACGGGCTGAGGCCGAGCCGCTGGGTCAGGGTCGCGTTCGTGACGGGCTCGCCCCGTTCGCTGAGCCCGTGAATCGCGCGGAGGTAGTCCTCCACCGACGACGACGGGCGCTCGGCATCGGTCGGCATGCCCTCAGGTTACGGGCGGGCCGGTCCGCACAGTCGTACGGTCACCGACCATCGCCCGTCTGCGCAGCGCACGAGGGATGATCCCCTGCTTCGGCGCCCCGAGGTAGACCAGCGCGAACACGGCGGTCTGGCAGCACACGATCATGCCGCCGGTCGAGGTGTCGATGTGGAAGCTCAGGTAGGTGCCCAGCACCGCGCACAGCACCGACAACCCGGCCGCGGTCACCAGCATCGGCCCGAAGCGCCTGGTCAGCAGGAAGGCGGTGGCGCCCGGAGTGATCAGCATCGCGGTGACGAGGATGACGCCGACGGCCTGCAACGCCACGACCACGGTCAGCGCCAGCATCACCAGCAGCAGCGCTCCCATCCGCCGCGGGGAGATCCCGATCGCGTGCGCGTGCGTCGGGTCGAACGCGTAGAGCGTGAGGTCTCGCCGTTTGACCAGCGCCGCGATCAGCACGGCCGCTCCGATCGCGACCACCTGGGCGATGTCGCCGTCGGTAACCCCCAGGACGTTGCCGAACAAGATGTGGTTGAGATCGACCTGGCTCGGGATGCGCGAGACCAGCACCAGCCCCAGCGCGAACATGCCGGTGAACACCACCCCGATCGCCGTGTCCCCCTTGAGCCGGGTGGTGCTGCGCACCCCGGCGATCAGCGCGACCGCGAGCCCGCCGAACAGGAAGGCCCCGATCGAGAAGGGGAGATCGAGCACGTAGGCCAGCACCACGCCCGGTAGCACCGCGTGCGAGACCGCGTCGCCGAGCAGCGACCAGCCGATCAGCGTCACCCAGCAGGACAGCACCGCGCACACCACGCCCGCGACGAGGCTGACCAGCAGGGCGCGCTGCATGAACCCGAACTGCAGCGGCTCGAGCAACCACTCGTGGATCACGGCACCTCCGGCATCCCGAACGCGCGCGCCAGCATCTCCGGTGCCAGGGCCCGCTCGACCGGGCCGTGGGCGATGACGCGCTGCTGCAGCAGGACCGCCTCGTCGCACAGCTCGGGGACACCGGCCAGGTCGTGGGTGGAGATCACCACGGTCCGCCCCTCGTCGCGCAGCTGCAGCAGCAGGTCGGTGATCATCGCCTCCGAGGTGCGATCCACGCCCGCGAACGGCTCGTCGAGCAGCAGCAGCCGAGCGTCCTGCGCGATCCCGCGCGCGACGAACGTCCGCTTTCGCTGTCCCCCGGACAGCTCGCCGATCGGGTTGCCCGCCAGTTCGGTCAGTCCCACCCGGTGCAAGGCGGCCCGCACCGACTCCCGGTCGGCCCGGCGCGGGCGCCTGGTGAGGGAGAGGTGTCCGTACCGGCCCATCATCACCACGTCGGCCACCGTGACGGGGAAGTTCGCGTCGACCGCTTCGGATTGCGGCACGTAGGCGATCAACCCGGCCCGCCGGGCCCGCCGCTGCGTGCCGTCGAGCACCCGGACCTCGCCCGCGTCGGGGCGGATGAGCCCCATCAGCGACTTGAACAGCGTCGACTTGCCCGACCCGTTCATGCCGAGCAGCCCGCAGATGCGACCTTCCGCGATGTCCACCGACACGTCGTCGAGCGCCACGGTCTCGCCGTAGCGGACGGTGAGCCGGTGCGCGGCGACGGCGCTCATGCGGCCTCCCCGCGCAGTCCGTCGACGATCGCCCGCGCGTCGTGCCGCAGCAGGTCGAGGTAGGTGGGCACGGGGCCGTCCGGGCCGGACAGCGAGTCGACGTAGAGCTTCGCGCCGAGTCGGGCACCCGTTTCCCGGGCGACCTGCCGCTGGGCCCGGTCGCTGACCGTGGATTCGCAGAACAGCGTCGGCACGCCGTTGCGGCGCACGAACGAGGTGGTGGCCTTGATCTGCTGCGGCGTTCCTTCGGACGCGCTGTTGACCGGCCACAGGTACGCCTCCCGCAAACCCGCGTCGCGCGCCAGGTAGGAGAAGGCTCCTTCGCAGGTCACCAAGGCCCTTTGCGATGACGGGAGGTCGGTGAGCGCGTCGCGCAGGTACCGGTCGATGGCGGCGAGCTCGCCGAGGTAGGCCTCGGCGTTGGCGCGGAAGGTCTCGGCGTGCTCCGGGGCGAGCCGGATGAGCGCGTCGCGGATGTTGGTGACGTAGGTCGCGGCCGTGCGCGGTGACATCCAGGCATGCGGGTTGGCCTCCCCGCGATAGGACCCGTTGCGGATCGGGATCGGATCGATTCCCTCGGTCAGGGTCACGTGTTCGGCCTCGCTGCGCTGCACGAACCGCTCGAACCAGCGCTCCAGGCCGAGGCCGTTGTCCAGCACCAGATCGGCCTTGGCCGCGGTGAGCATGTCGCTGGGCGTCGGCTCGTACTCGTGGATCTCCACGCCGGGCTTGGTGATCGACTCGACGACCAGGGCGTCGCCTGCGATGTTGCGGGCCATGTCGGCGATGACGGTGAACGTGGTGACCACGTGCTTGCGGTCGTCGGCGGGCTTGCCCAGCCCGGTCCCGCAACCGCCGGTGAGCACCAGCGCCAGCGCCAGCACCGCGCCCAGGTTTCGGTGTAGCGCAGAACGAGTTTTCGCCACGGCGAAAACCTTACCTCGGGGTGTGGCGCGCGCCAACGGGTCTGCCCGACACGATCGTTTCCGCTCGTGGGACACTGGGCAGCGCTATGTCTACGAAATCTCTTCCGCTCGTCTTCGACGCCCCACGTCGTGGTATGCCGCCACGTCATCTCGCCGACCTCTCGGTCGAGGAACGCAAGGCCGCCGTCGCCGAGCTGGGGGAGAAGCCGTTCCGGGCCAAGCAGCTCGCGCACCACTACTTTGGCCGCCTCAACGCCGAGGTCGAGTCCATGACCGACCTGCCCGCGGCCAGCCGCGAAAAGCTCGGCGAGGAGTTGCTGCCGCCGCTGCTGACCACGGTGCGCAACCTCGACACCGATGAGGGAACCACGCGCAAGACGCTGTGGAAGGCCCACGACGGCACGCTGCTGGAGAGCGTGCTGATGCGCTACCCCGAGCGGGCCACGGTGTGCATCTCCAGCCAGGCCGGTTGCGGCATGGCCTGCCCGTTCTGCGCCACCGGCCAGGGCGGGCTGCAGCGCAACCTGTCCACCGCCGAGATCGTCGACCAGGTCCGCTCGGCGGCCCGGATGATGCGCGACGGCGAGGTCCCGGGAGGACCGGGCCGGCTGTCCAACGTCGTGTTCATGGGCATGGGCGAGCCGCTGGCCAACTACCGCCGGGTGATCAATGCGGTGCACCGCATCACCGACCCGGACCCGGAAGGTCTTGGGCTGTCGCAGCGCTCGGTCACCGTTTCCACGGTCGGGCTGGTGCCCGCGATCAAGAAGATGACCGCCGAGGACCTCAACGTCACTCTCGCGGTTTCACTGCACACGCCCGATGACGAGCTGCGCGACACGTTGGTTCCGGTCAACAACCGCTGGAAGGTCGCCGAGGTCCTCGACGCGGCCCGCGGCTACGCCGACAACACCGGTCGCCGGGTGTCCATCGAGTACGCGCTCATCCGCGACATCAACGACCACCCGTGGCGGGCCGACCTGCTGGGCAAGCTCCTGCACAAGCACCTCGGCCAGTACGCCCACGTCAACCTCATCCCGCTCAACCCCACCCCGGGCAGCAAGTGGGACGCCTCGCCGAAGCCGGTGGAGCGCGAGTTCGTGCGCCGGGTTCAAGCGGCCGGCGTCCCCTGCACGGTCCGCGACACCCGCGGTCAGGAGATCGCCGCGGCTTGCGGCCAGCTCGCCGCCGACGAGGACTGACGTTCCGAGACCGGGTCCGTGGCCCGCAGCGGCCGTGAACCCGGCATCGCTGATCTCCGGTTCCCGCATCGCGCATCCGCTGCTCCGGCTCGCCGCGCAAGGAGTTGCGGATGGGAACCTTTCTGTCGCGGTGATGACAGGAAGGTTCCCATCCTCGTCTCACCGGCAGGGCTGAGGAGCCGCTTCCCGCGGTGCGCGTCCCGGGAAGCCAGTACCGCCGCGTTCGGATGGGGTGGGTGAAGGTCGCCGCCGTCCGGCTAGCTTGGTCCGCACGGCGCTCATGGGAGGTTTCGGTGCGGTTGCGGGAGTTGGTGGACGACGTCGAGCTCGGGCTGGTGGTGCGGGCCGGACGGGCAGAGCTGGACCGGTCGATCGCCTGGGTGCACACCTCCGAGCTGGCGGATCCCACGCCCTTCCTGGAAGGTGGCGAACTCCTGCTGACCACCGGTCTCGCGCTGCGGGAAGCCGACTGCGCGGACCTGGTGGGACGCCTGGTCGCAGCCGGGGTGGCGGGGCTCGGTTTCGGCGTCGGGATCAGTCACCGCGAGATCCCGCCGCAGCTGGTGGATGCGGCCGAGGCCGCGGGACTCCCGCTGCTCGAGGTGCCACGGCCGACGCCCTTCATCGCGATCAGCAAGGCGGTCTCGCGCGCGTTGGCGGCCGCCGAGTACGCCGAACTGCGCAGGACCAGCCGTGCCCAGCACGAGCTCGCCAAGGCCGCGGGCAGCCGCGACGGGATCAACGCCCTGATCCGCCGGGTGTCGAAGCTGCTCGACGCCTGGACGCTGCTGCTCGACGCGGGCGGCCGGCCGCTGCACGCCGCGCCGTCCTCGGCGACGGCGGAGGGCATCGAATCCGAAGTGGAGTCGATCCGCGCGAAGAAGGGACCTTCCGCGCGGATTCTCACGTTCAACGGCGAGGAAGTCAGCGTGCAGCAGCTCGGCGCCCGAGCCCGCGGCGTGCTGATCGTCGGTCGGCGCGCGGCATTCAGCACCGCCGATCACCACCTGATCAACACCGCCGCCTCGCTGCTGAGCCTCGCGCTCGAGCAGGGCGAATCGCTCGAAGCCGCCCGTCGTCGGCTGGTCAACGGGCTGTTCGCGCTGCTGCTGCGCGGTGAGGACGTCGTCGACGAGCTGTCCCGGTTGCGGCTCGAACCGCCGGTGGAGCCGTTCCGGGTGGTGGCGCTCGCCGGTGCGCCGGACAACGACGAGCTGCTGTCCCGGTTGACCGCCGACCATCCCGAGACGTTCCTGGCCGAGCACGCGGACGTGGTCGTGGCGCTGGTGGCCGAGACCGATGTGGGCCGGCTGGCCGGATCCGGTCTCGCCGCGGGCGTTTCCGATCCGTGCCGGCTGGCCGACCTCGCGGAGGGAGTCCGCCAGGCGTGCCACGCCGCCGAGGCCGCCGGGCCCGGTGACGCGGTGCGCTTCGCCGCCCTCGCGGGAAACGGTGTGCTCGACCTCATCCCGGCCGAGCGGGCGAGGGCCTTCGCCGAGTCGACGCTCGCGCCGTTGCGCGGTCACGACGAGCTGATCCGGTCGCTGGACGCCTGGCTCGCTCACCACGGGCAGTGGGATCCGGCTGCCGTTCGCCTCGGCGTGCATCGGCACACCCTGCGCAACCGGATCCGCAAGGTCGAGGAGCTGCTCGACCGCAGGCTCGACCAGCCGGGTGTCCGGGCCGAGCTGTGGCTCGCGTTGCGAGCCGATCCGCGCTGACCTGCCGGACTGGCCAATCCGCGAGATCGAGTTGGCCGGATCGGCAGCACTTCCGCGCCTGCTCGCGACGTAGGTTCGTGGCGGACACACGGGAGGACGCGGATGATTTCCGGGTATTGGATCGCTGGTGAACGGATCACCGGCAAGGACACGTTCGAGGTGCACAACCCCTACGACGGGCGGTTGGTCGCCACCGTCGCCTACGCGACCGACGCCGACGTCGATCGCGCCGTCGCCGCGGCGGCTGCGGTGACGCGCGAGTTCGCCGCGTTGCCGGCGCATCGGCGGGCCACCGCGCTCGACCACGTCAGCGCGCGCATCGGCGAGCGGGCCGATGAGCTCGCGGAGCTGATCACCGCCGAGAACGGCAAGCCGATCTTCTGGGCGAAGGCCGAGATCGCGCGTGCCGCCGCGACGTTCCGCTGGGGCGCGGAGGAGGCCCGCCGGTTCTCCGGCGAGCTGCAGCGCCTGGACACCGACCCCGGCGGAACCGGCCGGATGGCCGTGACCCGGCGGGTCCCGCGCGGCCCCGTGCTGGGCATCTCACCGTTCAACTTCCCGTTGAACCTGGTCGCGCACAAGGTCGCCCCGGCGCTGGCCGCCGGCGTGCCGATCGTGCTCAAGCCGGCACCGAAGACTCCGCTCTCCGCGCTGGCGCTCGGCGAGATCCTGGCCGAGACGGATCTTCCCGCGGGCTCCTGGTCGGTGCTGACGACCACCGACGACAAGGCTCCCGAGCTGGTCGCCGACGAGCGGTTGCCGATCGTGTCGTTCACCGGTTCCGGGCCGGTCGGCTGGAGCATCCGCGACTCGGTGCCGCGCAAGCACGTCACGCTCGAACTGGGCGGCAACGCCGCGGTGATCGTCGATGCCGACTGGCCCGACCTGCGGTGGGCGGCCGAGCGAATCGCGACCTTCGCCACCTACCAGGCGGGTCAGTCCTGCATCTCGGTCCAGCGCGTCTACGCGCACCGGGACGTCTACGACGAACTGGTCCGGCACGTGCTCGATGCGGTGGCCGAGCAGGGAACCGGTGACCCGGCCGATCCGGGCACCAGGGTCGGGCCGCTGATCGACGAGACCGCGGCCGAACGCGTCGAGCAGTGGGTCGGCGAGGCCGTAGCCGCCGGAGCCGAGGTCCTGACCGGTGGTGTCCGGGAAGGTTCGACCTGCGCGCCGACCGTGCTCGCGGGGGTGCCCGCCGACGCGAAGGTCTCCAGCGAGGAGGTCTTCGGCCCGGTGCTGGTCGTCGCGCCGGTGGACTCGATCGACGAGGGCTTCGAGCGGGTCAACGATTCCCGCTACGGCCTGCAGGCAGGCGTGTTCACCAAGGACCTGCAGGTGGCCTTCCGGGCGTCGGCGGAACTGGAGGTGGGCGGGGTCATCGTCGGCGACGTGCCCAGCTTCCGCGCCGATCAGATGCCCTACGGCGGCCTCAAGGAGTCGGGCACAGGTCGCGAAGGCGTCCGCGCGGCGATGGAGGACTTCACCGAACAACGCGTCACGGTCCTCACCGGCATCGAGGTCTGAGCGACCGGGCGCCCGTCCCATCTGGCGGTTCGGGCGAGGGAACCTTCCTGTCACCTCGAATAACAGGAAGGTTCCCTCGCCCGAGTCCGGGCAGCAAAGAGCCGCCCCCGGCGGGTGCCAGGGGCGGCTCGAAAAGTTCGGTCAGCCCTTGCGCTTGTTGATGCGCAGGTCGATCAGCAGGCCGATCGCCAGCAGCGCGGCGGTGCCGATGAGGTAGAAGTCCTCGATCTTGAACTGCCCGCCGCCGCTGACGATGCCCTGGTGGTTGCCGATCAGCATCAGCAGGATCGCGACGACCGAGAACCAGCCGGCGATCTGGGTTCCCTTCGGGAAACCGCCGTGCCAACCCCACTCGACCGAAGGCTCCTCGGCCGGGTCGATGGCCTGGCCGGGCTTCTTCTCCAGCTCGGTGCTCGCCACGTTCCCCTCCTGCGCCAAACCGGCCACTGGCCGGACAGCTGAAACTCCTGGTCCGCGGGCCGAATCGGCCCACGATCGTGCTCATCTTCGCACACCCGCCCGGGGCGCGGGGAGCCACCTCAGCAGGTGTCGGCAGCGCAGAACCGGGTGCCGCCGAAGCGACACCCGGTTCTGCGAAGTTGTTCGGCTATCCGTAGCCCGGCTACCCGCTGCTGACCGCCTTGCGGCCCACGATCACGCGGTAGACGCCGAGCACGATGAGCGAGCCGAGCAGCGCCAGGCCCCAGGTGCTCCAAGACCAGAAGTTCTGGAGACCGCCCATGTTGAAGACGTACTGGCCGATCAAGCCACCGAGGAACGCGCCGACCACCCCGAGGATCATGGTCACGATGATTCCGCCCGGGTCCTTGCCCGGCATGATCAGCTTCGCGAGTGCCCCGACGATCAAGCCGAGAACGATCCAACCGATGATGCCCATGGCGGCCTCCCTGGGGCGTCGGTAAAGCGACTGGTGAGGCGATCGTGCGGCCGCGAGGTGATTTATGCACCGCGAGCGGCAGCGCCTCACCTGCTTCAGGGACAATGTCGGCGATGCATCCCGACACCGATACACAGAGCGACATCGTTGCGCGCACCGTCGTGATTCTGGGTTCGACCGGTTCGATCGGCACTCAGGCGCTCGAGGTGATCCGGGACAACCCGGAGCGCTTCCGGGTCGCCGGTCTCGCCGCGGGCGGCAGCGATCCCCGGGCGCTGGCCGCGCAGGCACTCGAGTTCGAGGTGCCGATCGTCGCCGTGGCCAAGGGCACCGCCACCGAGGACGTCCAGCTCGCGCTCTACGCCGAGGCGCAGAAGCGCGGCTACGCAACCGGTGAGTTCCGGATGCCGCGGTTGCTGGCGGGCCCGGACGCGGCGGTGGAGCTCATCCAGGCCGCGCCCGCCGACGTGGTGCTCAACGGTGTCGACGGCTCGCGCGGACTGCGGCCCACGCTCGCCGCGCTGGAGACCGGCGCCGAGCTCGCCCTGGCCAACAAGGAGTCGCTGATCGCGGGCGGTTCGCTGGTGCTGGGCAAGGCCGCGCCCGGTCAGCTGATCCCGGTCGACTCCGAGCACTCGGCGCTGGCCCAGTGCCTGCTCGGCAACGACAACTCCGATGTCGACCGGCTGGTGCTGACGGCCTCCGGTGGTCCGTTCCGCGGGCGCGAGCGCGCGGAGCTCGACGAGGTCACGGTGCAGCAGGCGCTGGCGCACCCGACCTGGTCGATGGGCGACGTGGTCTCCATCAATTCGGCGACCATGGTCAACAAGGGTCTCGAGCTCATCGAGGCGCACCTGCTGTTCGGCATCGAGTACCCGCGCATCGACGTCGTCGTGCATCCGCAGTCGATCGTGCACTCCATGGTCACCTACACCGACGGGTCCACGATCGCGCAGGCCAGCCCGCCGAACATGAAGATCCCGATCGCGATGAGCATGGAGTGGCCGCGACGGGTGCCGGGCGTGGCGCCGCGGCTGACGTTCGACGCGGCTCAGGAGTGGACCTTCGAGCCGGTCGACGACGAGACGTTCCCCGCAGTGGAGCTGGCGCGTGCGGCGGGTTCCGGAGGCGGTTGCCTGCCCGCCATCTACAACGCGGCGAACGAGGAGGCGCTGGCGGCCTTCGTCGACGGTCACCTCCGCTTCCCGGAAATCGTGCAGACTGTGGGTGAGGTGCTCGCCGCCGCCGATGAGTGGCGCGCGGAGCCCTCGAACTTGGACGAGATCTTCGCGGCCGAGGACTGGGCACGGTCCCGGGCGCGCGAGCTGGCTGCCGGACGGAAGGCGGAATAGCTAGATGCTGGTCGTCGTGGGCATCCTGATCTTCTTCGTCGGGCTGCTCTTCTCCATCGCGTGGCATGAGCTCGGTCACCTCGCGACCGCGAAGATGTTCGGGGTCAAGGTCACCGAGTACATGGTGGGCTTCGGCCGCACCATCTGGTCGCGCAAGAAGGGCGAGACCGAGTACGGGATCAAGGCCATCCCGTTCGGCGGGTACATCCGCATGATCGGCATGTTCCCGCCGAAGAAGGACGAGGCCTACGGGCGCACCAAGTCCTCCTCGCCGTTCCGGGCGATGATCGAAGACGCCCGCGAGATGTCCGCCGAGGACGTCACGCCGGAGGACGCGCACCGGCAGTTCTACCAGCGCAGTCCGTGGAAGCGGATCATCGTGATGCTGGCCGGGCCGGTCATGAACCTGATCCTGGCGATCGGCATCTTCAGCGCGATCCTGATGGGCTTCGGCGTCAGCACCCCGACGCTGACGGTCGCCGAGGTCAGCAAGTGCGTGCTGCCCGCCGACGCGGACACCACGAAGTGCCCGCCGGGTGCCGAGCCCTCGCCCGCCGCGGCGGCCGGGTTCAAGCCGGGCGACAAGATCGTGGAGTTCAACGGCAGGCACTACTCCTCGTGGGAGGACCTGCGCCTGGCGATCCGCGACTCCAAGGGCACCGTTCCGGTCGTCGTCGAGCGCGGCGACCAGCGGGTCGAGCTGACCGCGGAACTGATGCAGACCGAGCGGCAGAAGATCGACACTCCCAGCGAGACCACCCGGGTCGGTTTCCTCGGCCTCGCGCCGACCTCGGTGATGGTCAAGCAGGACATCGGTGGGGTCGTGGAGACCATCGGCGGATTCGTCGGCATGACCGTGCAGAAGGTCATCCAGCTCCCGCAGCGGATCCCGGACCTGGTCAGCGCCATCCTCGGTGGCGAACGGCACCAGGACTCGCCGGTGGGCATCGTGGGCGCCAGCAGGCTCGGCGGCGAGGTGCTGGCCACCGACCAGATCGGTGTGGACACCCGGATCGTGATGATGTTCCAGCTGCTCGCGGGCGTGAACCTGTCGTTGTTCGTGTTCAACATGCTGCCGCTGCTGCCGCTGGACGGCGGTCACGTGGCGGGCGCGGCCTGGGAGTCCATCCGTCGCGGCCTGGCCAAGCTGGTTCGCCGCCCGGATCCGGGGCCGTTCGACACGGCGCGCTTGATGCCACTGGCCTACGCCGTCAGCCTCGTGTTCATCGCGTTCTCGTTGCTGGTTCTGGTGGCCGACATCGTGAACCCGGTGACGCTGCAATAGCGGCCCCGCGCCAGCCGCTGCGGGCGTCCGCCGTGTCTCCACCCGTCGGGTGGTAGCGGATTTCACTGCTGCGGCGGACCGAATTCAGGCTGTCGGGCCGTGTTTCGCGGGCGTCGAATTCGGAGTTGCGTGACGGGGAGCACATGATCACCGATAGCGTGGGGATCGATCCCTGGCGCTGGGCTGAATGGGGCGTGAATGGACGATGACGATCACCGAACGTGACTCGTCCGACGTGCCGACGTCCAGCCGGATGAAGCGGCGCCGGTATCGTGGAACGCGGGCGGGCCAGCCGTCCGAAGCACACCAGAAGAGGTGGAGAGGTATCGATGACCGTCGATCTGGGCATCCCCGGCGCCCCGGCCCCGGTGCTCGCGGAACGGCGTAAGACCCGTCAGTTGCAGGTCGGACCGGTCGGTGTGGGGAGCGAGCACCCCATTTCCGTGCAGAGCATGACCACGACCGTGACCTCGGACATCAACAGCACGCTGCAGCAGATCGCCGAGCTGACCGCCTCGGGCTGCGACATCGTCCGGGTCGCCTGCCCGACCTCCGATGACGCGGAGGCGCTGCCCGCGATCGCGCAGAAGTCGAAGATCCCCGTCATCGCCGACATCCACTTCCAGCCGAAGTACGTCTTCAAGGCGATCGAGGCGGGCTGCGCCGGTGTCCGGGTCAACCCCGGCAACATCCGGAAGTTCGACGACCAGGTCAAGGAGATCGCGCAGGCGGCCAAGGACCACGGCACGCCGATCCGGATCGGCGTCAACGCCGGCTCCCTGGACCCGCGGCTGCTGGAGAAGCACGGCAAGGCGACCCCGGAGGCGCTGGCGGAGTCGGCGCTGTGGGAGGCGAGCCTGTTCGCCGAGCACGACTTCCACGACGTCAAGATCTCGGTCAAGCACAACGATCCGGTCGTGATGGTGCGGGCCTACGAGCTGCTCG
Source organism: Saccharopolyspora halophila (assembly GCF_039531955.1). Classification (NCBI taxonomy): domain Bacteria; kingdom Bacillati; phylum Actinomycetota; class Actinomycetes; order Pseudonocardiales; family Pseudonocardiaceae; genus Saccharopolyspora; species Saccharopolyspora halophila. The sequence goes on along the minus strand of NZ_BAAARA010000015.1, from coordinate 204,313 downwards.
CCGAGCAGTGCGACTACCCGCTGCACCTGGGCGTGACCGAGGCCGGTCCCGCGTTCCAGGGCACCATCAAGTCCGCGGTCGCCTTCGGCTCGCTGCTGCGCCAGGGCATCGGCGACACCATCCGCGTGTCGCTGTCCGCGCCGCCGGTCGAGGAGATCAAGGTCGGCGCCCAGATCCTGGAGTCGCTGAACCTGCGCCCGCGGAAGCTGGAGATCGTCTCCTGCCCCTCCTGCGGCCGCGCCCAGGTCGACGTCTACAAGCTGGCCGACGAGGTCACCGCCGGTCTGGAGGGCATGGAGGTCCCGCTGCGCGTCGCGGTCATGGGCTGCGTCGTCAACGGCCCGGGGGAGGCCCGCGAGGCCGACCTCGGTGTCGCCTCCGGCAACGGCAAGGGGCAGATCTTCGTCAAGGGCGAGGTCATCAAGACCGTGCCCGAGGCGCAGATCGTCGAGACCCTCATCGAGGAAGCGATGCGCATCGCCGAGGAGATGGGCGAGTCCCCGGTCGAGGGCGAGCCGACGGTCACGGTCGGCTGATCCGAACACGCGCGCGGCGCCCCGGCCGGTCCACCGGCCGGGGCGCCGTCGCGTTGCGCTCAACGGGTGAGCGAGCGGCTGCCGGATGTGGTGCACGACCACGCACGATCCGTTTCTGCACGATTTCTGGCAGTCTTGGCATGTGCTCAAGCTCGCTGGTGCCCGGCTTCTGGAGGAACGGGACACGAATCTGGTTCGCTCGGTGCTGGACTCCGCTCCCGTGGCCGCCTGCATGGTCGCCGCGCGGGTCGAGGAAGCGGGCGTGCACCCGCTGCGCCTCGGAGGCGAGCTGTGGGGGCACGGCCACCGGTTGACCGGGATGTGCTTCTCCGGGGCCAACCTGATCCCGCTGCGCGGCGGACCGGACGCGATGCGCGCCTTCGCCGACCGGGCGCTGCGCCGTCGCCGGGTGTGCTCCTCGCTGGTGGGGCCGTCCGAGCAGGTGCTGGAGCTGTGGCGCGAGGTGGAGTCGCAGTGGGGACCGGCCCGCGAGATCCGCTCCGAGCAGCCGTTGATGGCGCTGTCGGAGCCCGCGAAGGTCACCCCGGATCCCCTCGTGCGCCAAGTCCGGCCGGACGAGCTGGAGCGCTACCTGCCGGCAGCGATCGCGATGTTCACCGAGGAGGTGGGCGTCGACCCCGCCCCGGGCGGTGGTTTCTCGAGCTATCGGGCGCGCGTGGCCGATCTCATCGCCGCCGGTCGCGCGTTCGCCCGCTTCGAGGACGGCGAGGTCGTGTTCAAGGCCGAGATCGGTGCGCTGTCGAGCACCGTCGGCCAGATCCAGGGCGTGTGGGTGCATCCCGACCGCCGCAGCACCGGCTTGGGCACGGCGGGCACCGCGGCGGTGGCCGATCGGCTGGTGCGCGGGCTCGGCCGGACCGCGAGCCTGTACGTCAACGACTTCAACGACGCCGCGCGAACCGCCTACGGCAAGGTCGGTTTTCGCACCGTTGGTGTGTTTAGCACGGTTCTGCTCTAACCTTCTCGTCCACGGGGACTATCCATTCGGTGGAGGCCGTTTCGACCGTCGGACCCGTTCGGCATACTCGCGGCATGGTTTCCAAGCGGATCTTGGTCGGGCTGGCGGCTTTGCTGCTCGTCCCGGTGGCCGGATGCAACACCGGCCCTTCGGAGCAGGAGGTCACCGCCAACGGCTTCCTGAAGGCCTACGCGGCGGGCAACGCCCAGGCGGCCTCCGGCCAGACCGACAGCCCGAAACAGGCCAAGCAGCTGATCGAGAAGGTGCGCGGCGACCTGCGTCCGGTCGTCACCCACGCCACGCTGGGCAAGGTGACCGACACCGACAACGGTGCGCGTGCCACGTACAACATGTCCTGGGACTTCGGCGAAGGCAAGGTCTGGCGCTACCAGGGCGAGTTCAACCTGGCCGAGGGCGACAGCGGCTGGAAGGTGCGCTGGGCACCATCGGTGATCCACCCGAAGCTGAAGAAGGGCCAGACGCTGTCCTACAGCGAGGTGCTGCCGGACGCGGCCCCGGTCACCGGTAGCGCGGGCAACGAGCTGATGGCTCCGGAGAAGCTGACCACGGTCACGCTCAGCCCGCAGAGCGCGGGCGATCTCGCGGGAGTGGCGGGCCAGCTGGCCGACGCGCTGGGCACCATCGAGCCGTCGATCACCCAGCAATCCATCATGGACGACGCGGGCGCGGGCAAGCCGTTCCCGATCGTCACGCTGCGGCAGAGCGACTTCGACCGGGTTCGTTCGGAGATCTCCGATCTGCCCGGGGTCACCTTCCCCGCCCGCACCGATCTGGTGTCCGTCGAGCGCGGCTACGCCGACCAGGTGCTCGCGGGAGTGGGCAAGGTCGTCGACAAGAAGGTCTCGGCCAGCGCGGGCTGGAAGGTGGCGATCCAGGACGCCTCCGGTAACGAGACCGGCGAGCTGCACAAGACGCCCGGCAAGCCGGTCGAGCCCACCCAGGTGACGCTCAGCGACAACGTTCAGCGTGCCGCCGAGGCCGCTGTCGAGCCGGTCCCGCAGGCCGCGATGATCGTGGCCATCAAGCCCTCCACCGGTGAGCTGGTGGCCGTGGCGCAGAACGACCCCGCCGATTCGAAGGGGTCCCTGGCGCTGACCGGGCAGTACCCGCCGGGTTCGACGTTCAAGATGGTGACCGGCGCCGCGGCGCTGGAGAAGGGCAACGTCAAGATCGACAGCCCGGTGGAGTGCCCGGGCAAGAAGAAGTTCGCGGGTGACTACGTGCTGCCGAACGACAAGGAGTTCGACCTCGGCCGGGTCCCGCTGATCACCGCTTTCGCGCACTCCTGCAACACCACGTTCGCGCAGCTGGCGGTGGACATGCCCGCCGACGCGCTGCCGGAGGCGGCCAAGAAGCTCGGGATCGGCGTGGACTTCAAGATGCCCGGCGCGACCACCATCACCGGCAAGGTCGGCACGGGCGACAGCACCAACCGGCGCGCGCAGAACGGCATCGGTCAGGGCACCGTGACGGCCAGCCCGTTCGGCATGGCGCTGGCCGCCGCATCGGTGGCCAACGGCGAGATGCCGATGCCGACGCTGATCAACGGTGAGCGGACCGAGGCGGACAGCACGCCGCAACCGCCCTCGAAGGCCACTCTGGATCAGCTGCGCCCGATGATGCGCGAGGTCGTCAAATCGGGTACCGCGACGAACATCGGTGGATCGGGCGAGGTGTACGGCAAGACCGGAACCGCGCAGTTCGGTGACGGCACGCATTCGCACGGCTGGTTCGTCGGCTACCGCGACGATCTGGCGTTCGCGACGCTGATCACCGACGCGGGCAAGTCGACGCCTGCAGTCGATCTCACCAAGCGGTTCCTTGACGGAACGTGAGCGGAGAACCCGGAAATCCGGCTCTTGCTTCACGTGAACGGGTGATCACTGAGAGTCAGATCGGTGCTAGGTTGTAGCCCATCGAGCGCAGTGATCGGCTACCGGGCATTGTGCTGCGAGTGGGGTCGTTCTCGGCGTGTTCACCCGGGAGCGACCCCACCCGTGGACGCGTTGCCGTCGCGTCCCGTGACTTTGAGTGGACAACCGGCCCGCCGCGGATGCCGTTGACGCCGGTGGGTCACCCCGACGAGCCGTGCGCGCAGCGCCACCCCGAAGGTCTTGCGAGGCCGGCCGCTGCCCCGGTGTGAACAGGAGCGGTTTTGATCTACTTCGATTCCTCCGCGCTGATCAAGATGATCGCCCCGGAGCCGGAGAGCGAGGCCCTGAGCCAGTGGATCCGGAACAACTGGGAACAGCAGCGGGTCACCAGCGCGCTGTCCAAGGTCGACGTGCTGCGCACCTTCCGCGATGTCGGTCCGGCCGCCGAGGACCTGGCCTCGATCGTGGTGTCCAAGCTGGAATCCCTGCCGGTGCGGCAGGACGTCCTGGACACCGCCAGCGAGCTCGAAGCCGACCTGACCCTGGTGGAGGCCGTTCACCTGGCGTCGGCCTGCGGGGTCCGGGACCAGCCGGTGACCTACGTCTCCTACGACCCGACGCTGCTGGCCGCCGCGCAGGACGCCGGGTTGGCCACGGCCTCGCCCGCCTGAAAGGCACCGGTTACCGCGCGGAGTTGACGGCGGCGCGGCGTGGTTAGAGTGGGGACATGCCGGTTCGAGCTCCGTTGAAGCCGGGGACGCCCACGCCCCGCCGCCCAGTTCCTGCGCACATCGAGCGCCCCGAGTACGTCGACAAGCCGGCGCCGGCGCGCAACACCGACCCCGATGTGCAGCCGCCCGAGGTCATCGAGGCGATGCGGGTGTCCTGCAAGCTGGCCGCGCAGGCGCTGGTCGAGGCTGGCAAGGCGGTCAAGCCGGGCGCCACCACCGACTCGGTCGACGCCGTGGTGCACGAGTTCTTCCTGGACAACGGCGTGTACCCGTCGACGCTGGGCTACCGCGGGTTCCAGAAGTCCAGCTGCACCTCGCTCAACGAGGTGATCTGCCACGGCATCCCGGACACGACCGTGATCGAGGACGGCGACATCGTCAACGTCGACGTCACCGGCTACATCGGCGGCGTGCACGGCGACACCAACGCCACGTTCCTGGCCGGTGACGTCTCCGAGGAGGCCCGCCTGCTGGTCGAGCGCACCCACGAGGCCACGATGCGCGGGATCAAGGCCGCCAAGCCGGGACGTCAGCTCAACGTCATCGGCCGCGTCATCGAGGCCTACGCCAAGCGCTTCGGCTACGGCGTGGTCCGCGACTTCACCGGCCACGGCATCGGCCGCTCGTTCCACAGCGGACTGGTGATCCTGCACTACGACGAGCCGTCGGTGCAGACCGTCCTGGAGCCGGGGATGACCTTCACCATCGAGCCGATGATCACCCTCGGCACCCACGAGTACGAGATGTGGGAAGACGGCTGGACGGTCACCACCAAGGACAAGAGCTGGACCGCCCAGTTCGAGCACACCATCCTCATCACCGAGGACGGCAACGAGATCCTCACCCAGCCCTGAGGGCTGGTTCACCAGCCGTTTCGCGAGCCGCGGGCCCGGTGTCAGCCGACGCCGGGCCCGCAGCTCGTCGCGCTGCCGGTGGTGTGTCGTCTCGCACAGCCGGGGCATGAGGTAGGAACGTGTTGTGAATGCGCTGTTGGTCGCCGGGACGACATCGGATGCCGGGAAGAGCGTGGTGACGGCGGGGATCTGCCGCTGGTTGGCCCGCTCCGGTGCGAAGGTGGCGCCGTTCAAGGCGCAGAACATGTCCAACAACTCCGTCGTCACCCCCGACGGCGGCGAGATCGGGCGTGCCCAGGCGTTGCAGGCCGCGGCCTGCGGGGTGCAGCCGTCGGTGCGGTTCAACCCGGTGCTGCTCAAGCCCGGCAGCGACCGGCAATCGCAGGTCGTGGTGCTGGGCGAGGTCGCCGGTGAGGTGACCGCGATGTCCTACCGGCAGCGCAAGGCCGCGCTGCTGGAGACCGTCTCGGCCGCGCTGGAGGATCTGCGCCGCGACCACGACTACGTGATCTGCGAGGGGGCGGGCTCGCCCGCCGAGATCAACCTCCGGGCCAACGACATCGCCAACATGGGGCTGGCCCAAGCCGCCGGGCTTCCCGTCCTGGTCGTCGGCGACATCGACCGCGGCGGGGTCTTCGCGCAGCTCTTCGGCACGCTGGCGCTGCTGGACGCCGCCGACCAGGCGCTGGTGTCCGGATTCCTGGTCAACAAGTTCCGAGGTGACCCCGACCTGCTGCGCCCCGGATTGGAACAGCTGCGCGAGCTCACCGGCCGATCGGTGCACGGCGTGCTGCCGTGGGCCGAGGAGCTGTGGATCGACGCTGAGGATTCGCTGTCGTACGTGGCCGATGGGGTCGTGGGACGCCCGGCGCCACCGCGCGGTGGTCAGTGGCTGCGCGTGGCAGTGCCGCGGTTGCCGCGCATCTCCAACGCGACCGATGTGGAGGCCCTGGCCGCCGAACCCGGGGTCGCCGTGCGGTTCGTGACCGAGCCGTCGCGGCTGTCCGACGCGGACCTCGTGGTGCTGCCCGGTTCGAAGTCGACCGTGGCCGACCTGGAGTGGTTGCGCGAGACGGGGCTGGCCGAGGCGGTCGTCGAGCACGCCCGCGCGGGCCTGCCGGTCGCCGGGATCTGCGGCGGCTTCCAGATGCTGACCCGGTTCATCCACGACGAGGTCGAGTCCGGTTCCGGCAGCGTGCGGGGACTCGGCCTGCTCGATCTGGAGATCGACTTCGCGCCGCGCAAGACGCTGGCGAACCCGCGCGGCGAGGCGTTCGGCGAGCCGGTGACCGGCTACGAGATCCACCACGGGATCCCGGTGCGACGCGGCGATCTCGAGCCGCTGATCAGCACGGCCGATGGAGCCGAGGGCGGGGTGTGCGGTCCGGTGCTCGGCACGCACTGGCACGGGTTGTTCGAGAACGACGCGTACCGCCGCAGGTTCCTGACCTGGGCTGCCGACAGGGCCGGCCGGGACGGCTTCGCGGCCGCCGACGACACGGTGTTCGCCGATGTCCGCGGCGCGCAGCTCGATCTCCTCGGCGATCTGGTGGCGCAGCACCTGGACACCGACGCTCTCCGCCGCCTCCTGGACGAGGGCGCGCCACCCGGGCTGCCGCAGCTGCGGAGCACGTTCTGAGCCGGGCCGCAGCGCCAGACCGGGAGGTCGCGCCGCGCGTACCGGATCCGTACCGGTTCCGGTGATTCTTCTGCCCGGTGGCTGCGCGAACCGGCCGGTAACCTCGTTGCGCCGGGTAGCTTGCGGGCATGGCTGTTGAGTTGTCGCTGGACGAGGCACGGGACCGGTTGACCGAGCTGCTGGATCGCGTGGAAGCGGGGGAGGACGTGGTGATCACCCGCGGGGGCTCGCCCTCCGTCGCGCTCGAGCGGGTGCCCACCGGTACCGGCGCGGACTTTCCGCCTGGCATCCGGCCCACGGCCGTGGCCACCGAGCGTTCGTTCGACATGGGAACCGACTACGGACTCCACCCGATCTCCTGACCGCTAGGGTGCGGGGATGCCTGCTGATGAGCCGACCATCCTCGCCACCTCCGGCGGGATTCGCCGTTCCGCGCGGCTCGGGTGGGAGCCCGGGGCGCTGACGCACCACGCGGTCGAGCTGGCCGGGATCTCCGGTCGCGCGCCCAAGGTGTGCTTCCTGGCGACCGCCTGCGGTGACGACAAGTCCCTGATCTCGACCTTCCACGCCAACGCGGTGCAGCAGGGCTGGCAGGGCAGCCACCTCTCGCTGTTCCCGATGCCCAACCTCGCCGACGTGCGCGAGCACCTGCTGGAGCAGGACGTGGTGTGGGTCTGGGGCGGCAGCGTCGCCGGGCTGCTGGCGATGTGGCGGTTGCACGAGCTCGACGCCGTGTTCCGCGAGGTGTGGCAGGCCGGCGTGGTGCTCACCGGCGTCTCGGCGGGCTCGATCTGCTGGCACGTCGGTGGGACCACCGATTCCTTCGGTCCGCAGCTGCGGCCGATCACCGACGGGCTGGGCCTGCTGCCCTGCTCCAACGGCGTGCACTACGACTCCGAGCCGGCCCGCCGCCCGCTGTTCCAGCAGCTCGTCGCCGACGAGACGCTGCCGCCCGGTTACGCCACCGACGACGGCGCGGGGCTGCTCTACCGCGGCACGACGATGGTCGAGGCGCTCGCGGAAACCGACGGGGCGGGGGCGTACCGCGTCGAGCCGGGCCCCGGTGGCACCGCCGTCGAAACCCGGCTCGAGGTGCGCAAGCTCTAGGCGCTGAGGGGACGGGCTCCTGAAAAGTCTCCCTAGTTCAGCGGTAGACCCAGCAGCGCGTTCTCGATCAGCTCCGGCATGGCCGGGTGGATCCAGTACTGCCCGTGCGCCATGGTCCGGGCATCCAGACCGAACTGCATGGCCTGGATGATCGGCTGCAGCAGAGTCGGGGCCTGCGGGCCGATGATGTGCGCGCCCAGGATCCGCCCGGTGTCCGGATCGGCGAGCAGTTTGGCGAAGCCCGTGGTGTCCTCCATCGCCCAGCCGTAGGCGATCGCGCCGTAGTCCTGGATCTTGGTCACGTAGTTGATTCCGCGCTCGCGCGCCTGCTGCTCGGTGAGCCCGACCGCGGCGATCTGCGGGGAGGAGAACACCGCGTGCGGCACCACGAGGTGGTCGGACTCGACGGGCGAATCCGGGTTGAGCAGGTTGTGCTGGACCACGCGGGTCTCGTGGTTGGCGACGTGCTTGAGCTCGTAGTCCGAGCTGATGTCGCCCAGCGCCCACACGCCCTCCACCGAGGTGCGCTGCTGGGCGTCGACGGCGATCTTGCCGCCGACGGCCGACTTCAGCCCGCCCGCCGCGACGTCGAGCAGGTCGCTGTTGGGCGTGCGGCCGATGGCCACCAGGAGCTCGTCGGCCTCGATGGTCTCCGCGCCGTCCGGACCTTCCAGGTGCAGGCGCACGCCGTCACCCGCCGGCTCGGCGGCCGCGACCGCGCGGTTGAGCCGCAGGTCCCAGCGGTCGGCGGCGAGCTCGGTGAACCGGGCGGAGACGTCTTCGTCCTCGGCGCGCAGGGCCTGGCCGGAACGGCCGATCATGGTCACCTCGACGCCCAGCGCGCTGAAGACGTGCGCGAACTCCGCACCGATGAACCCGGTGCCGAGGATGACCATCCGCTCGGGAAGCTCGGCCATGCGCATCACGTCGTCGCTGGTGTGCACCCGGACCTGGTCGAGTCCCGGGATGTCCGGGATCGTCGGGCGACCTCCGGCCGCGACCACGAAGCGGTCGGCGGTGATCGTCTCCTCGCCCTCGTCGGTGTGCACGGTGAGCTGCTTGACGCCGGTGAAGTGCGCGTTGCCCTGCAGGAGCGTGATGTTGTCCTTGCCCTCGGCGCGGAACTTCTCGCCACCGGAGGAGATGCTGTCGATCCGGCCGAAGATGCGGTCCCGGATGTCGCTCCAGCGCACCGACTCCAGCTGCAGGTCCACGCCGAGCTTGGTGCCGGTGCCCGGGGCGCTGGCCGTGTCGGCGGTGTGCACGAACATCTTCGTCGGGATGCAGCCGACGTTGAGGCAGGTGCCGCCGAAGGCGTCGTTCGGGCCGATGCCCTTTTCCACGATGGCCACGTTCCAGCCGTCGAACCGATCGTCGAGGATCGAGTTGCCGGAACCGGAGCCGATGATGACTAGATCGAAGTGCCGCACGGATCCCATCCTGCCTCACGGGAACGCACCGGCGTCGGTGCGCGCATGTCCTCAAGTTTCAACCTGGTGAGACGCCCGGTGATTCCGCGTCGATCTCGGTCGCAGATCACACCGGTCGCGTGCGCGCCGCACCACAGGGCCGCCAGCACCGGACCGGGGACGCCAACCAGCGGGCCGCAGCCGAGCGCGACGGCCAGGCCGCCGGTACCGCAGGCCCAGCGCAGCGACGCCGTGGCCGGGGTGGGTGAGCGCGCGCGCAACAGCACCAGCTGCTGACCGAGCGTGGTGCCGGTCGGCAGGGTCGCGACCAGCAGCGCCAGCGCGGCCGGCAGCCAGCCGAATTGTCCGAGCCCGCCGCAGATCACGACCAGCCAGCACAGCACCAGCCCGTCGCAGCACATCCCCAGCAATCGCCGCCCGGCGGTGATCGAGCGCGGCCCGACCGGGTCCTGCTCGCGCGGCACCGGCGGGCGGGGAACGAGGCCGCCGACCAGCGCTCCGAGCGTGTTGGCGATGACGTCGTCGACGTCGAAGACCCGGTAGGCGCAGGGGAAGGCGAACCACAGCCCGGTCAGCTGGGTGACCTCGACCAGCACCGACACCGCGAACCCCGCGGCCGCCGCGCGGCGCGCGCCGCCTCGCAGCAGGACGCCGAGCGGGACGAACAACGCGATGTTGCACGCGAACTGGGTGAGGGTCGTTGCGCTGGTCAGACCGGCCAGCGGGCGCAGCTGCGCGGCGAAGCACCCAGCGCGCGCGGGCAGCAGCACGTAGCACCCCAGCGCGATCGCGTAGAGCAGCACCGCGAAGCGCCGCAGCGCCACGTCCGCGCGCAGCCCGCCGCGTCTGCGGTACTCGTCCGCGACGAAGGACGGGAACAGCAGCGCGGCGAGCGCGGTCGCCAGCACCGCGGCGATGGAAGCCGGCAGCAGGTTCATCTCGCACCTCCCTCCAGTAAAGAGGCGCGAAAGGCCGCTGGTGATTCAGCCCGATCGGGCGAAACACGTCGCGCCCGCCCCGGAACCGGGAGCGGGCGCGATCGGCACGACCGGGATCAGTGCTGGTAGGTCGGGGTGATGACCGCCCGGCCGACGGTGTGGAAGGCCAGCATGAAGCTGACCACGGCGGGGGAGACGCTGTCGTCCACGCCGAGCTCTTCGGTGTCGACCGCGTGCACCACGAAGTAGTAGCGGTGCGGGCGGTCACCGGGCGGCGGGGCCGCGCCGCCGAAGGCCTTCTCGCTCATGTCGTTGGCCACGTGGAACGCACCGGCGGGCACGTTCTGGCCGTTGCGGTTGCCCGCGTCGGTGGCCAGCTCGGTGACGTTCGCGGGGATGTCGACCAGGACCCAGTGCCAGAAGCCGCCGGGAATCGGCGCGTCCGGATCGAAGCAGGTCACCACGAAGCTCTTGGTGCTCTCCGGGAAGCCCGACCAGCTCAGCTGCGGCGAGATGTTCTCGCCGCCGGCGCCCATGCCGTCGTAGGCCAGGGCCTTGGTCATCGCCTGGCCGTCGTTCACGTCCGCGGATGTGACGGTGAACTCGGGTACCGCCGGCAGGAACGAGTACGGATCAGGATCGATCGGCCGCTCCAGACTCATGCGAGCCCTCCTTCTTACCTGTGGTTTTCGGGGTGATCGTCGATCACTGGCCTCAGCCTAGGAGAACGGCGTGGTTCCAGCCGGTTCCGGTTCGCATTGCACAGGATGCAACGGAGGTGTGTATTTCGCAGCGTTCGTGCCGATAGCCTGTCCTCCGAAGCAGTGATCGCGAGGAGGCAATGTTGGTGCAGCCGGCCGAGGTGTTGTGCCTGGGCGAAACGATGTCGCTGGTCGCTCCGGCCAGCCCGGTCCCTCTTGAGCAGGCCCCGACCTTCACGCTCTCCGCCGGTGGCGCGGAGTCCAACGTGGCCATCCACCTGGCCGCGCTCGGTCACCGGGTGCGCTGGGCCAGCCGCCTCGGTGACGACCCGCTGGGCAAGCGCGTGCTCGGCACGATCGCCGCGGCCGGGGTGGATACGGACCTGGTCGAGGTGTACCCGCACGCGCCGACCGCGGTGTACTTCAAGGACCCGGGCCCCGAGGGCACGCGGGTGCACTACTACCGGGCCGGGTCGGCGGCGTCCACGATGGACGAGGACTTCCTGCCCGGCGGCGAGCTGGACGCGCCGCAGCTGCTGCACATCAGCGGTATCACCCCGGCGCTGTCCGAGGGCTGCGACCGGATGGTCCGGCATCTGCTCACCCGCGAGCGCGGGGCGCGCATCTCCTTCGACGTCAACCACCGCCCCGCGTTGTGGAGCGCGGAGGAGGCCGGCCCGGTGCTGCGGGAGCTCGCCCAGCTCGCCGACATCGTGTTCGTCGGTCTCGACGAGGCGGCCGTGCTGTGGGGCGTGAAGAATGCGGACGAGGTGCGCGACCTGCTCGACGGGCCGGACACGGTGGTGGTCAAGGACGGCGCCGAGGCCGCCTACGCGCTCGGGCGGAGCCGGGTCGTGGTGCCCGCGCCCGAGGTGGAGGTCGTCGAACCGGTCGGTGCCGGGGACGCCTTCGCGGCCGGTTTCCTGTCCGGCGTGCTGCGCGGCGAGGACGACGTGCGCTGCCTGCGGCTGGGGCACGTGCTGGCCGCGCACAGCCTGCGCAGCACCGAGGACCACACCACCCCGCCGGACGCCGAATCGCTGGCCCGCTGGCTCGGCTGCGACGAGCAGCAGTGGAACGAGCTGCGCTTCGGGGGCCGGTGATGGGCTACTTCGACGAGCTGTTCACCGGTCGGGTGCTGGCGATCCTGCGCGGGTTCGAACCGCAGCGGACCGTCGAACTCGCCGAACGAGCCTGGGACCTGGGCATCGACGCCATCGAGGTTCCCGTCGAGAGCTCGCGGGCGGAGCCGTCCCTGCGGGCGGCGGTGGCCGCGGGTGCCGAGCGCGGGCGTCCGGTCGGCGCGGGCACCGTCATCGACCCCGAGCAGTTGCGCGCGGTGCGGTCGGCCGGTGCGGCGTTCACCGTCGCGCCCGGCCTGGATCCCGAGATCGTGCGGTTGAGCGCCGAGCTCGAGCTCCCGCACCTGCCCGGTGTGTCCACGCCCACCGAGATCCAGCGCGCGATGCGGCTCGGGCTGCGCTGGGTCAAGGCGTTCCCCGCCGCCGAGCTGGGCAGTTCCTGGTTCAAGGCGATGCGCGGCCCGTTCCCGGGGTTGCGCGTGGTGGCCACCGGCGGGATGACCGCGCACAACGCGCCGGAATTCCTGGCCGCGGGTGCCGATGTGGTGGCGGTCGGTTCCGCGCTGGCCGATGACGCGCAGTTGCCCGCGCTGGCCGAGTTGATCTCCTAGGCGCCCGTCCGCCGGTAGTCGAATGAGCAGGCCCTGAGCAGCAGAGATGGAGAAGTCGTTGAAGGTCCACGTTGGTCCTGCCGCGCCGCCCGAGCTGGAAGCGGCCGTGGTGGCCGGGGGCGGCGAGCTCGCCCCCGCCGAGGAAGCCGCTGCCCTGGTGTGGTTCGGCGCCGAGCCGAGCCGCTTCCCCGAGCTCGATCATCCTGACCTGGAGTGGGTGCAGCTGCCCTCGGCGGGCATCGAGTCCTGGCTGGCCTCCGGAGTGCTGCGCGAAGGCGTCCGGTTCACCTCGGCGGCGGGGACCTACGCGCAGACTGTCGCCGAGCACGCCCTCGGCTTGATGCTGGCAGGGGCGCGGCAGCTGCCCGCGATGGCGCGCGCGGAAAGCTGGCAGCGGCCGGACCGGATGCGCAGCCTGACCGGCTCGACCGTCGGCATCATTGGTGCGGGCGGCATCGGACGGGCGCTGATCGAGATGCTGCGGCCGTTCGGGGTGACGGTGCTGGCGGTCAACCGCTCCGGCAAGCCGGTCGACGGCGCCGAGCGGACCTGGCCGTCCGAGGACGCCGACGGGATGCGCCAGGTGCTGACCGAGTCCGACTTCGTGGTGGTGGCGGCTCCCGCGACCACCCGGACGAGCAAGCTCATCGACGCCGACGTGCTGTCGGCGATGAAGTCCGACGCCTGGCTGGTCAACATCGCCCGAGGTTCGCTGGTCGACACCGAAGCCCTGGTCAGGGCCCTCGAAGAGGAGGAGATCGGCGGCGCGGCCCTGGACGTCACCGACCCCGAGCCGCTGCCGGACGGGCACCCGCTGTTCTCGCACCCGCGCGCCCTCATCTCCCCGCACACGGCCAACCCGCAGTCGCTGCTGCTGCCCGCCCTGGCGCGGCGCGTCCAGGAGAACGTCCGCCGCCACATCGCGGGCGAACCGCTCCTGGCCCCGATCGACCCCACAGCGGGCTACTGACCAGCCGAAAGCTCTAGGAGAGGTTTCGCCCGGCGCGCGTGGTGGTGACAGTTCTGCCTAAAACTGTCCGGACAAAACGGACATCGAAGTCTTGCAGTTCTAGGCAAAACTGTCGCCTTGCTGTGGGGTTCGTCCCGGAATCGCTGTGCGGGTGGTCGGAGATCGCAGGACCGATAGGATCATCCGGAAAGCCGATTCGGCGGTGACGTGGAGGAACCCGGTGGGAATCCGGGGCGGTCGCGCCACTGTGACCGGGGAGCGGACCCCAACCAGCCACGGCCCGGCCCCGCGCGGGCGGGTGGGAAGGCGGGAAGCGCCGCGACGATCCGGGAGTCAGGAGACTCCCTCACCGCCATGACCCCGCCGGGGCGCGCACCCCGAGAGAGGATTCCGCGTGAGCGAGCCTGCCCGCGAAACCCGAGTTCTGCTGCTGTCCACTGCGGACACCGACCTGCTGGCGGCCCGCGCCGCCGAGGCCGACTACCGCGTGGCCAACCCGTCGCGGGTCGCGGCCGAGGACGTGCCCGAGCTGCTGCGCGACGTCGACGTGGTGGTGGTCCGGCTGCTGGGCGGGCGTCGCGCCTGGGAGGAAGGGCTGGACGCGGTCCTGGCCGCCGGTCTGCCCACCATCGCCCTGGGTGGTGAGGCCACTCCGGACGCCGAGCTGATGGCGCTGTCCACTGTGCCCGCGGGCGTGGCCACCGAGACGCTGACCTACCTCGTCGAGGGCGGCCCGGCGAACCTCACCCAGCTGGCCAACTTCCTGTCCGACACGGTGCTGCTCACCGGAACCGGCTTCGAGCCGCCGCAGTCCACACCGGAGTTCGGCCTGCACGGCAAGCGCGCGCACGACCCGTCGAAGCCGACCGTGGGCGTCATCTTCTACCGGGCGCACTACCTGGCGGGCAACACCGCCTTCGTCGACACCCTCGCCGACCAGATCGAGGCGACCGGGGCGAACGCGGTGCCGGTGTTCTGCGGATCGCTGCGCAGCCTGTCCGACGCCGCGGGACTGCGGGAGCTGCTGGCCGGCTGCGATTCACTGGTGGCCACCGTGCTCGCCGCCGGTGGCGCCGTGGCGGCAGATGCCAGCGCGGGCGGCGACGAGGACTCCTGGGACGCCGGCGCGCTCGCCGAGCTCGACGTTCCGGTGCTGCAGGGACTGTGCCTGACCACCAGCCGCGCGGTGTGGGCCGAGAGCGACACCGTCTCGCCGATGGACGCCGCGATGCAGGTCGCGGTTCCGGAGTTCGACGGCCGGTTGATCAGCGTGCCGTTCTCCTTCAAGGAGGAGGGGTCCGACGGCATCCCGGTCTACGTCGCCGACCCGGAGCGCGCTGCCCGCGTCGCGGGCACGGCGGTTTCGCTGGCGAGGCTGCGGCACGTCGACAACGGGCAGAAGCGCCTCGGCGTGGTGCTCTCGTCGTACCCGACCAAGCACTCCCGCGTCGGCAACGCGGTCGGCCTGGACACCCCGGCCTCGGCGGTGGTCCTGCTCGACGCGCTGACCGAAGCGGGCTACGACCTCGGCGGCCTGGACGTCTCCGGCCTCGACGGCGACACGCTGATCCACCGGCTCATCGCCGCAGGCGGTCACGACGTCGAGTGGTTGACCGAGGACCAGATGGCCGACGCGGCCATCCGCGTTCCCGCCACCCGCTACCGCGAGTGGTTCGACGCCCTGCCCGAGGAGCTGCGCTCCTCGATGACCGAGCACTGGGGACCGCCACCCGGCAGCCTCTACGTCGACGACGAGGGCTCGATCTACGTCGCGGCACTGCGCTTCGGCAACGTCGTGCTGCTCATCCAGCCGCCGCGCGGGTTCGGCGAGAACCCGATCGCGATCTACCACGACCCGGACCTGCCGCCGTCGCACCAGTACCTCGCGGCCTACCGCTGGCTGGCCGAGGACTTCGGCGCGCACGCGGTCATCCACCTGGGCAAGCACGGCACCCTGGAGTGGCTGCCGGGCAAGGGCCTCGGTCTGGCCGCCGACTGCGCCCCCGACGCGGTGCTCGGCGATCTGCCGCTGATCTACCCGTTCATCGTCAACGACCCCGGCGAGGGCACCCAGGCCAAGCGGCGCGGGCACTCGGTGGTCGTGGACCACATGATCCCGCCGATGGATCGCGCCGACTCCTACGGCGAGATCGCCAAGCTCGAGCAGCTGCTCGACGAGTACGCGCTGGTCTCCGACATGGACCCGGAGAAGAAGCCGGCGCTGCGCAACCAGATCTGGGAACTGGTCACCTCCGCCGAACTGCACCACGACCTGCAGCAGGACGACCAGCCCGACGAGGACTCGTTCGATGACTTCGTGATGCACATCGACGGCTACCTCTGCGAGATCAAGGACGTGCAGATCCGCGACGGCCTGCACATCCTCGGCCGCGCCCCGCGCGAGGAAGAGCTGGTCAACGATGTGCTGGCGATCCTGCGGGCGCGGCAGGTCTTCGGCGGCACCATCGGCGCGCTGCCCGGGCTGCGCTCGGCGCTGTCCGAGCACTTCGGTCTCGACGAGCAGGCGCTGCTGGCCGAACCGGGCGCCCGCGCCGACGTTCCGGCGTCGCTGACCGAGCTGGTCGACGGCCCCTCGGCCTCGGCCTCCGACGCGGTGGACCTGGTGGAGAAGCTGGCCCGCAAGCTCATCGAGTCCGCTGCCGAGACCGGCTGGGCCCTCGACCGGGCCGAGTCGGTGGTGACGAACGTCCTGGGCACGGGCGTCGATTCGGTGGTCAAGGTGCTGCGGTTTGCCTGCGAGGAGGTGGTGCCCCGGCTGGCGCGCACCACCGACGAGGTCACGCACGTCGTGCACGCGCTCGACGGCGGGTTCATCCCGGCCGGACCGTCCGGTTCGCCGACCCGCGGGCTGATCTCGGTGCTGCCGACGGGACGCAACTTCTACTCGGTGGATCCCAAGGCGATCCCCTCGCGCAACGCCTTCGACGTCGGTGCGTCGCTGGCCGACTCGCTGATCACCCGCCACGTCGCCGACACCGGGGAGTACCCGACCTCGGTCGGCCTGACGGTGTGGGGCACCTCGGCGATGCGCACGCAGGGCGACGATCTCGGCGAGATCCTCTGGCTGCTGGGTTGCCGTCCGACCTGGGACGACGCCTCGCGCCGCGTCACGGGTTTCGAGGTCGTGCCGGTGGCTGAGCTGGAGCGTCCGCGCATCGACGTGGTGGTGCGCATCTCCGGGTTCTTCCGCGACGCCTTCCCGCACGTGGTCACGCTCATCGACGACGCGGTGCAGACCGTGGCCAAGCTCGACGAGCCGGACGAGGACAACTACGTCGCCGCGCACTACCGCGCTGACCTGGGCGAACACGGCGACGGCAGGCGCGCGTCGACCCGCATCTTCGGTTCCAAGCCCGGTGCCTACGGCGCGGGGCTGCTGCCGCTGATCGACGCCCGGAACTGGCGCACCGACGACGACCTGGCCGAGGTCTACGCGACGTGGGGCGGTTTCGCCTACGGCCGCGGTCTGGACGGCCGCGAGGCGCGCGGGGACATGGAGACGGCGTTCAAGCGCATCCAGGTGGCGGCCAAGAACGTCGACACCCGCGAGCACGACATCGCCGACTCGGACGACTACTTCCAGTACCACGGCGGCATGGTCGCCATGGTGCGCTCGCTGTCCGGGAAGGACCCGGCGGCCTACGTGGGCGATTCCGCGGTGCCGCACGCGGTCAAGACCCGCAGCCTCGGCGAGGAGACCAAGCGGGTGTTCCGCGCCCGCGTGGTCAACCCGAAGTGGATCTCGGCCATGCAGCGGCACGGCTACAAGGGGGCCTTCGAGCTCGCGGCCACTGTGGACTACCTGTTCGGATTCGATGCCACCGCGGGTGTGGTCGACGACTGGATGTACACCAAGCTCGCGGAGTCCTACGTCTTCGACGACGAGGTCCAGCAGTTCCTGCGGAACTCCAACCCGTGGGCGCTGCGCGGCATGACCGAGCGGCTGATCGAGGCCGCTGATCGCGGTCTGTGGGCGGAGCCGGACGAGCAGGTGCTCGACGACCTGCGTTCGGTGTACCTGGAGCTGGAAGGCGAACTCGAGGAGTGACCGAGCTCCGGGGTCGGCCGAGCGGCCGACCCCGGATTGTCCTCAGTGGACTCATCGGGTCGATCGATCAGGTGGTGAGCCGCCGAAATCTCCACTCGATCGTGTTGTACTGCCGCAAGCGGTGTATCTGGCGGCGGGTTTGGTTCCTCCTATTCAAGGACACTTTGAACGAGCGGCGGCGATCGTCGAACGACGCATCGCCGGGTTCGGGTGAGGAGCTGAGCATGGCGCACACGAGGGGTCGCATTCGGACGGCGGCCGGCGTTCTCGCCGCGGTCGCGTTGACCGGGACGATGTTCGCGACCGGGGCGAACGCGGTGGAGCGGGGAGCGGCCACCGCCGCAGCGCCGCCCATCGTCGGGGGAGAACCCGCTCAGATCGAGCAGCACCCGTGGGTGGTGTACCTGAGCGACGCGCAGGGCAACCAGTTCTGCGGGGGCACGATCGGCGCGGCCGACAAGATCGTCACCGCCGCGCACTGCGCGGAGGGCATGCAGCCGACGGAGCTGCGAGTGGTCGCCGGGCGGGAGGACAAGACCTCCGGCGAGGGCACCGTCGCGGGTGTGCGCGACGTGTGGGTGCATCCCGACTACGAGTCCGCGATCCAGGGCGACGACGTCGCCGTGCTGACCTTGGACCGGGAGCTGCCACAACCAGCCCTGCCACTGGCCACCGCCGCCGACACGGCGGCCTACCAGCCAGGGCGCCGCGCCGAGGTCTTCGGCTGGGGAACGACCTCCGAAGGCGGCACGTCCTCGGACACGTTGCAGCGGGCGAGCGTTCCGCTGACCTCGGACGCGGACTGCAGCGCGGCCTACGGGCAGTACGACCCGGCGGCGATGGTCTGCGCCGGTTACCCGCTGGGCGGTGTGGACAGCTGCCAGGGCGACTCCGGTGGACCACTCGTCGCCGACGGCAAGCTGATCGGCATCGTCTCCACCGGCAACGGATGCGCCCGGCCGGGCAGCCCGGGCATCTACACGCGGGTGTCCAGCTACGAACCCGAGGTCCTGGCCGAGCTGAACGACCGGGCCTGATCAGGCGGGCGTCAACCGCAGGCCGGGGCCGAGTTCCCGGGCGATCCCGGTGGCGAGTGCGCGGAAGGCCCGCACCGCAGGGTCGCGCTCGTGCGCGCGGCTGGCCAGCACGCTGTGCTCCCACGGCGCGTCGGCCACCGGGACGCACCGGGTTCCGGGCCACGGGTAGAAGCGCTGGAACGACTCCAGGGCGGAACCGGCGCCTCGTCCGGCCGCCGCGGTGGCCAGCACCTGCTGCGGGCTGACGGCGGCGTCCTCGCTGCAGCGCGGCGCCTCTCCGTCTCGCGCCGCGGTGAAGTACAGGTAGTCGGTGAACGGGCGCGGGGTGTGTTCGGGAAGCCGGATGAACGGCAGGTCGAGTACATCGGCCAGGTGCAGCTGCGGGGCGTCGGCGACTTCCCAGCGGGCGGGCACCACGACGATGCGGCGCTCGGTGGTCAGCACATCGACCTCGACCCGCTCGTCGTGCGGTGCCGGTCGCACGAAGGCGATGTCGACGCGGTGCTCGAGCAGCGCGGAGACGTGCTCGGTGAAGTCCAGCGCGACGAGCCGGAGATCGATCTCGGGATGCGCCCTGCGGAACGCCTGCACGGCTGCCGGGGTGAGTTCGGCCGAACCGTGCCCCATCACTCCGACGCGCAGCGTCCCGGGGGCGGCGCGGACGGCGTCGGTGACGTCGGCACGGGCGGCCTCGGCCGCGGTCAGCAGCGACCGCGCGTGCCGGACGAGCCGGTGGCCTGCCGGGGTGAGCCGCACCGGGGCGCGCTCCAGCAGGGTCACCCCGAGCTCGCGCTCCAGGTGCTTGATGTGCTCGGTGACCGTCGCCTTGGACAGGAACGTCCGTTCGGCGGCGCGTCCGAAGTGCTCCTCGTCGGCCACCGCGAGCAGCGTCTCCAATCGCCGCAGGTCCATGCCCGCAACGTACGACCGCGCAGGCCCCGTGGCCAGCGAAAGAGATGTGCTCCATCCGGCAGCGCGCGGTGAAACGATCACGGCGAGGTGGAGATCACCTCCCGCGTTCGGGAAATCCGAACGAGGCCTGCCGCGCGTACCGCCGCGAGCAGTAGAACCTGAGCTGTGCGAAAGATCTGGGTTCCCGCTGCGCTGTTGATGGCCGCCGCCGGGTGGGGCGCGAATCAGTTCTCGCCGCTGCTCGGCGCGTACCAGCGCGAGCTCGGGTTGAGCGCGTCGGTGACGACCGGCCTGCTGGCGGTCTACGTCGTCGGTCTGGTGCCGGGCCTGCTGTTCGGCGGGCCGCTCGCCGACCGCCGGGGTCGCAAGCCCGTGGTGTGCTGGGCGATCGTGCTCAACGCGGTGGCGACCGCGGCGCTGATGCTCGGCGCGCACCAGGTGCCCTGGCTGGCCGTCGGCCGGGTGCTGGTGGGGCTGAGCACGGGTGCTGTGCTGGCCGCGGGTGCCGCCTGGGTGCGCGAGCTCTCGCATCCGCCGTTCGGCGCCGCGAGCGAGGACGGGGCCGGTGCGCGCCGGGCCGGGGCGCTGCTGGCGGCCGGGTTCAGCATCAGCGCCTTCGTCTCCGCGCTGATCGCGACGTTGGGCCCGGTACCACTGGTCAGCGCCTATCTGCCGCACCTGCTGCTGTGCGCGGTGACGCTGCCACCGGCGCTGTGCTGCCCGGAGACTCGGGTGCGCCCGGAGGGACCCGCGCAGCGCGGGCGCGCTATCCGGGATCCGAGGTTCCGGCGCGCCGTCGCGCCGGTGGCGCCGTGGGTGTTCGCCACCCCGCCGGTGGCGTTCGCCGTGCTGCCCGGCCTGGTCACCGCGCACGCCCCGGGATTCCAGGTGATCTACGCGGGCGTGGTCACGTTGTTCGCGCCCGGACTGGGCGCGCTGGTGCAGCCGCTGGCCCGGCGGCTCGCTCGGCGGGGGGCGCGCGTCACGGCGGTGATCGGGATGACGAGCTGCGCCGCCGGGATGGCGCTCGCGGCGGTCGCCGGTTGGCTGGTCTCGCCGTGGGTGGGACTGCTCGCCGCGTTCCTGCTCGGCGTCTCCTACGGCTTCACCTCGACCTACTGCTTGACCATGGTCGGCCGCATCGCCGGTCCGGCCGAGCTGGCCGGGCTGACCGCGGTGATGTGGGTGCTCGCCTACCTGGGCTTCTTCACGCCGTTCGTGATCAGCCTGCTATCGGGGGTGGTGTCCGCGCCGACCGTGCTGCTGGTGCTGGCCGGGCTGGCCCTGCTGACGCTGCTAGCTCGCGAGCAGTCCCACGGAGATGGTCAGGAACGCCGTCGCGCTGAGCGCGTCCAGCGACTGCGCGACTCGGGGGTGCTGTAGCCGGTCGGCGATCTTGGCGGCGGTCAGCACGATGGTGACCTCCCAGACCGCGGCCAGCGCCAGGAACACGATGCCCAGGAAGACCAGCTGCAGCGTCGGGTTCGTCGCGATGCCGACGAACTGCGGCAGGAACGCGAGGCTGAACAGCAGCATCTTCGGGTTCGTCAGGTTGCTCAGCAGCCCGCGCACGAACGGGTTCGCGGAGTCCGCGGGCGGCGTGTTGAGCGTTCCGGATTCCTTCCTGGTCAGCCACAACCCGCGCAGGATCATCCCGGCCAGGTAGATCAGGTACCCGGCGCCGATCCACTTGAGCACCTCCATCACCTGCGGGGTGCTCGACAGCAGCGCGCCGAGCCCGCAGATCACCGCGGTGACCTGCAACGCGCTCGCGCTGTGGATGCCGACCAGCGCCAGCAGCCCCGCTCGGCGCCCCGCGTTCAACGAGGTGCGCAGCAGGAGGAACGCGTCGACTCCCGGCGTGACGATGACGACCGCACTCGCCACCAGGAAGGCGGGCAACGTGGTCGGGTCCAGGAGCACAGCGGTTTCCTCCTTCGCTGCGACGCGCGTCAACGCGTCGCTAGAGCGGGTGAAGATCTTCATCCGGCTGGTGGAGATCTGCGGATCACGCGATCTACGCAGATCGGGCCCGCGTCGATGCGGGGCGGATGAGCGGCCGCGTCGCGCGGCCAGGTCGGAAAAATTTCGTTCGGAAGTCGATTTTAACGAAAAGATTTCCTGACAGGCTGTGAGTTGCGCCTCGTGATGTTTCGGTGTGCGGGTGACTACGGTGTGCGCTCGGCAAGATCGGCGATGACTGGAGGTCGATGTGGGGCGGCACACCGGAGGCAGCAAGGCGGCCCGCTCGCTGCGGCGAATGGCCGTGGCCGGAGCGGTCACCGCACTGGCGAGCACCAACCCGCTGGCCAACGCGGAACCGTCCGAGCAGGCCCAGCCCCGCGTCCTCGGCGGTACCTCCTCCAGCACCGATGCCGCGCCATGGGCGGTGGCGCTGACCGACACCTACGGCAACCACTTCTGCGGCGGAACCCTGGTCTCCGCCGGTGAGGTGGTCACCGCCGCGCACTGCGCCGTCGACCCGCTCACCGGTGCGCAGCGCTCGGCGGAGGACATCCAGGTCGTCGCCGGACGCACCGACCTCCGCTCCACGCAGGGCACGGTCGGATCGGTGCAGGACGTGTGGGTGCACCCCGAGTACCGCGACATCACCAGCGGGGACGACCTCGCCGTGCTGAGCCTGTCCGAGCCGATGCCGCAGCGGCCGCTGCCGATGGTCGAACCCGGTGACACCGAGGCCTACGCGCCGGGCACCACGGCCCGGGTCTACGGCTGGGGTCGCACCAGCGAGAACGGTCCGTCCTCGGACACGCTGCGCTCGGTGGACGTGCCGATCAACGCCGACGACTCCTGCAAGTCCGCCTACGCCAACTACGACGAGCGCAGCATGTTCTGCGCCGGTTATCCCGAGGGCGGCAAGGACGCCTGCGCGGGCGACTCCGGCGGTCCCATCGTGGCCGACGGCAAGCTCATCGGCGTGGTGTCCTACGGGACCGGATGCGGCCGACCCGGTACGCCGGGCGTCTACACCAGGCTGGCCAACTACGTGCCGCTGGCCAACGACCTGCCATGACAGCGGCCGCGCCGCACCGAACGGGTGTAGTGGCGCAGACAACTCCGGCCGCCCGCTAATGCCGACCTAGCGCAGCGGCTGTGATATCCAGGTAAGGGTGACCCTCCAGCCGCTCGCAGCCGCCGTCCACCGCGCCTACACCGCGGACCTCGATGCCGCGGACTTCTACCGCATGTTGCGCCTCCGCGTGGACGTCTTCGTGGTCGAGCAGGAGTGCGCCTATTCCGAGTTGGACGGGCGCGATCTCGAGGACTCGACCCGGCACTTCTGGATCGACAGCGCCGACGGCTACGTCCTCGGCTACCTGCGCCTGCTGGAGGACCCGGACGGCGCCTACCGCATCGGCCGGGTCTGCACCGCCAAGAGCGCGCGCCGCATGGGACTCGGTCGCAAGCTGATGCGCGCCGCGGTCGCCGAGGTGCAGAACTTCCCGGCCACGCTCTCCGCCCAGACCTACGCCAAGGACTTCTACGCCTCCTTCGGGTTCGTCGAGGAAGGCGAGGAGTACCTCGAGGACGGCATCCCGCACATCGGCATGCGCCGCGAACCCCGCCGCGCCCACGCCGTCGCGCGCTGACGGCGTGCCCCCGAGGACTCCTGCCCCGGCCGAATGAGTCGGTGATCTCACGTCCCTGGAGGTTGGGGACGTGATCCGCGTCTGGAACGATATGCGTTGATCCGAATGCAAGGGGCGTGCCAGGAAGCCGGTGGGAGTCCGGCACGGTCGGCGCCACTGTGACCGGGAAGCGGCACTCCACGACGAGCCACCGGGGATGACCTGGGAAGGCCGGAGTGCGCCGCGGCGATCCGGGAGTCAGGACACTGCGGCCCCTTGTTCCCGCCGCCGGGGCGTCCGCACCCCGAGGAAGGAACACATGTCTGCCCCTCGCTTCCCCTTCTCCGCCGTGGTCGGCCAAGACGACCTGCAGCTGGCGTTGCTGCTCAACGCGGTGCACCCGCGCATCGGCGGTGTTCTCGTGCGCGGCGAGAAGGGCACCGCCAAGTCGACCGTCGTGCGCGCGCTCGCTTCGCTGCTGCCCGCGCTGGACGTCGTCGACGGCTGCCGCTTCGGCTGCGACCCGCGTGAACCCGACCCGGACTGCCCGGACGCCCCGCACGGACAGACCGCCACGCAGCGCCCCGCGCAGCTGGTCGAGCTGCCGGTGGGCGCCACCGAGGACCGGTTGATCGGCTCGCTGGACCTCGAACGCGCGCTGACCGAGGGCGTGAAGGCGTTCCAGCCTGGCTTGCTGGCCGGGGCGCACCGCGGCGTGCTCTACGTCGACGAGGCCAACCTGCTGCACGACCACCTGGTCGACCTGCTGCTCGACGCCGCCGCGATGGGGCGCGCGCACATCGAGCGCGACGGCGTCTCCGTTTCGCACGCCGCGTCGTTCCTGCTGGTCGGGACGATGAACCCGGAGGAGGGCGAGCTGCGTCCGCAGCTGCTCGACCGGTTCGGCCTGACCGTGCAGGTGGCCGCCTCCCGCGAGGTCGAGACCCGCACCGAGGTGGTGCGCCGCAGGCTGGCCTTCGAGGCCGATCCGGCCGGGTTCGCCGCCCAGTACGCGGACGCCGACGCCGAGCTCGCCAAGCGGATCGTCGCGGCTCGCGAGCGCGTCGAGTCGGTCGTGCTGCCCGCCTCCGAGGTGCGTCGGATCTCCGCGCTGTGCGCGTCGTTCGACGTCGACGGGATGCGCGCGGACCTGGTGCTGGCGCGCACCGCGATCGCGCACGCCGCCTGGCGCGGCGCCGAGGCCGTCACCGAGGAGGACGTGGAGGCCGGCGCCCGGCTGGCTCTGCCGCACCGGCGCCGCCGCGACCCCTTCGACGAACCGGGCATGGCCGAGGACCAGCTGCAGCAGGCCATGCAGGACGCCGCCGAGCAGGCCGAATCCGAGTCCGGACCGGACAACGACCCGGACCCGGACAACGACCCCGACGACGATCCGGATGGTGGGCCCGACGGCGGTCCCGGTGGTGGTCAGCCGCATGACGAGCCCACCGACGGGCCCTCGGGCGGCGCGGCGCAGCCGGACTCAGATGAGGAGCC
Source organism: Saccharopolyspora halophila (assembly GCF_039531955.1). NCBI lineage: Bacteria > Bacillati > Actinomycetota > Actinomycetes > Pseudonocardiales > Pseudonocardiaceae > Saccharopolyspora > Saccharopolyspora halophila. The sequence goes on along the minus strand of NZ_BAAARA010000015.1, from coordinate 179,735 downwards.
CTCCGGCGGGTCCGGGCAGTCCGACAAGGCCCCCGCCGCACCCGCGCCGTCGTTCCAGGCGCGCCTGCTGGAGGTGCCCGGAGTGGGAGAGGGAGCCCCCGGGCGCCGATCCCGCGCGCGCTCGCGCACCGGCAAGACCACGCGCGCGTCCACTGCGGACGGGCACGGGATGCACCTGACCGCGACGCTGGCGGCCGCCGCGCCGCACCAGGTGGCCCGCGGCCGCTCCGGTCCGGGACTGGTGCTGCGCTCCGAGGACGTGCGCAAGGCGGTCCGGGAAGGACGCGAGGGCAACCTCGTGCTGTTCGCGGTGGACGCCTCGGGTTCGATGGCCGCCAAGGAGCGCATGTCGGCGGTCAGCGGTGCCGTGATGTCGTTGCTGCGGGACGCCTACCAGCGGCGCGACAAGGTCGGCGTGATCACCTTCCGCGGCGACGCGGCGGAGCTGACGTTGCCGCCGACGTCCTCGGTGGACGTCGCGGCCGCGCGGTTGCGACGGATGCGCACTGGTGGCCGGACGCCGCTGGCCGACGGTCTGCTGCGCGCCCGCAAGGTCGTGCAGACCGAGCGCACCCGCGATCCGCAGCGCCGCGCGCTGGTGGTGCTGCTCACCGATGGAAAGGCCACGGTGCCAGCGCAAACCGGTCAAACCGGGACCAAGCGCTCGCAGCAGGCCGTCGACGACGCGTTGCGCGCAGCGGGCACGCTCGCCGGTGTCGGCGCCGCCTCGGTGGTCGTGGACTGCGAGAGCGGGCCGGTCAAGCTCGGCCTCGCGCCGCGGGTGGCGGCCGCGCTCGGCGGTCCCTGCCTGCGGCTGGAGGAGCTGTCCGCCGAGCACGTGGCCGGCGTGGTCCGCGCCGCCAGCGGCGACAGCGGTTTGGCCGCTTGATCTCGGTTCGATTACGAGATTCAACCTGACGAGTACTCACGCGTCGGTCGGATTGGTACGGTGGCGCACGTCCACCTGACCCCCAGGGGTGGACCTCTAAAGTGCCCCGCGCTCCCAGCGACCCCCAGGCCGGTTGAGCGCGGGGCTCTTTCTTGTCGTTCTCGGGTCGTCCTGCTCGGCGGTGCGGGTGGCGAGCACCACTCCTGATGCAACTACCTGCCCGGCGTCCTGACCGTCCTCGCCACGTAGCCGCTCAGCAGCCGCGGGCGGTACCGGTCGCCGGGGAAGCGGCACCGCCGCTCGCCCTCGGTGGTCGTCAGGCCGGGGCCATCGTCCTCCGGTATCGGCGGCGGGCGTAGGTGGCCGTGATGACCAGGGGGATCGCGGTGGCTCCCGCGATGGTGAACAGCTCCGCGTAGCGGCCGTGGTCGGCCAGCGGGCCCGCCGCGGCGGAGGCCACGGCGCTGCCGAGGAACAGCGCGCTGGCGAACAGCGCCACCGCGGTTCCGCGGGCCTCCGGGGCCACCGAGGTCGCCCACGCCTGCAGCGATGAGTGCATGAACGACCAGCCACCGCCCAGCAGCAGCGCGGTGGTGATCACCGTGAGGACGTTGGTCTCCACCGCGACGACCGCGTAACCGGCGGCCATCGCCGTGCCGCCGATGGCGATCAGCCACCAGACGGCCAGCGTCGAGTTGATCGCCTTGACCAGGCGGGAGAACACCAGCACGCCGATGCCGTAGGCGCCGGTGGCCAGACCGGCCACGGCCACGTCCAGGCCCTCGTCGACCAGCGCCGAGGCCAGGAACGTCAGGACGCCGAGCAGCACCGCGCCCTCCACGAAGACCAGCGCGAACACCAGCAGCGCCCAGCGGTTGGTCAGCACCGAACCGAGGTGCGCGCGGATGCCGCTGACCTCGGCGCGGTCCGGCTCCGGCAGGCCGCCCAGCAGCACGGCGCAGACTGCGGCGAAGATCGCGGGCAGCGCGAACACGACGCGCCAGTCCAGCCAGTGCGCCAGCACTCCGGCGATCGCGGTGGCAGCGGCCGTGCCGACCGCTTGCGCGGCCATCAGATCCGACAGCGCGCTCTGTCGGTGCTGCGCGGAGACCGTGTCGCCGAGGTAGGTCAGGGTCGTCGGCACCACCGCGCCCATGAACGCGCCCGCCAGCACCCGGGCGAGCAGCAGCACCGCGATGTGCGGTGCGAACGTGGAGATCAGCCCGGTCGCGGCGGCGGCCGCCAGCGCGGTGCGCATCACCGGGATTCGGCCGAACCGGTCCGACAGCACGCCCCACACGGGTTGGGACAATCCGTAGGCCAGGAAGTAGCCGCTGGCCACGGTCACCGCCGAGGCGAGCGGGACGTGCATGCTCACCGCGATCAGCACCAGCATCGGGGTGACCGCGAAGCGGTCGAAACTGCTGATGAACGCGGCTGTGGACAGCACGGCCGGTGGCCTGGTCGGCATGGGCGGCTCCCTCGTTCGCGACGCTCATAATGTTCGCCTCTCGAACGACTTTCGGGGCGGTGAAGTTGACCACCTCCTGGTGACGACCGGAGGGGGCGCCGAAAGTCAACAGTCGTAATAGCGAGCATTGCCACTCCGCGCCGGTGCGGGCCCGGATGGTGAAGTTGGTCTTGGTTAGGGTCTTGTCATGCCTCAGGGACAACCTTCGAACGTGCCCGACGACGGTCTGACGACGCGCCAGCGGCGCAACCGGCCACTGGTGGTGGTGCACACCGGTGAGATGAAGGGCAAGTCGACCGCCGCCTTCGGCCTCGCGCTGCGCGGTTGGAACCAGGGCTGGCCGATCGGGGTGTTCCAGTTCGTCAAGTCCGCCAAGTGGCGCGTCGGCGAGGAGTCCGCGTTCCGCGCCCTCGGCAGGCTGCACGAGGAGACCGGCGAGGGCGGTCCGGTCGAGTGGCACAAGATGGGCGAGGGCTGGTCGTGGACCCGCAAGAAGGGGACCGATGAAGACCACGCAGCCGCCGCGCTCGAGGGCTGGCAGGAGATCGCGCGCCGGCTGCGCGACGAGCGCCACGGCCTGTACGTCCTCGACGAGTTCACCTACCCGCTGCACTGGGGCTGGGTCGACGTCGAGGACGTCGTGGAGACGCTGCGCAACCGCACCGGCCACCAGCACGTGCTGATCACCGGCCGGTACGCGCCGCAGGCGCTCATCGACGCCGCCGACCTGGTGATGGAGACCTCCAAGGTCAAGCACCCGATGGATGCCGGGCAGAAGGGCCAGAAGGGCATCGAGTGGTGACCTCGCCCGCCCGGGTCGTCCTCGCGGCCCCCGGTTCGGGACAGGGCAAGACCACCGCGGCCACCGGTCTGCTCGGTGCGCTGCGCCGCCGCGGTGATCGGGTGGCGCCGTTCAAGGTCGGTCCGGACTACATCGACCCCGGATACCACCGGCTCGCCGCGGACCGGATCGCGCGCAACCTCGATCCGGTGCTGGTCGGGCCCGATCGCGTCGCGCCGCTGTTCCACCACGGGGCTGCCGAGGCGGACCTGTCCGTGGTGGAGGGCGTGATGGGGCTGTTCGACGGCCGCATCGGCGGGGGCGAGGAGATCGCCTTGGGTTCCACCGCGCACGTCGCGCAGCTGCTGGACGCACCGGTGGTGCTGGTCGTCGACGCCAAGGGGCAGAGCCACAGCCTCGCCGCGCTGCTGCACGGCTTCCGCGCCTACCGCCCGCAGATCCGGCTGGCGGGCGTGCTCCTCAATCGCGTCGGCTCGGACCGTCACGAACAGGTGCTGCGCGCCGCCGCCGACGACGTGGGCCTGCCCGTGCTGGGGGCGATCCCGCGCACCGCGGACCTGGAGGTCCCGTCCCGGCACCTGGGCCTGGTCACGGCCGTCGAGCACGGCGCCGAAGCCGTCCGGGCGGTCGAGTCGATGACCGACGTCGTCGAGTCCTCGGTGGACCTCAACGCGCTGGCCGGTCTCGCCCGCACGGCCGGGCAGTTGCCCGGGCCGGCCTGGGATCCGGCCGAGGAGGTCGAACCCCAAGCCGAGGCGGCGCGCGCACCGGTGGTCGCGGTCGCCGGTGGTCCGGCGTTCAGCTTCGGCTACGCGGAGCACGCCGAGCTGCTGGAGGCCGCGGGCGCGCGGGTGGCGCTGGTCGACCCGCTGCGCGACGAACGCCTGCCGGAGGGGACTTCGGGGCTGGTGCTGCCCGGCGGGTTCCCGGAGCAGCACGCCGAACCGCTGTCCGCGAACACCGCGCTGCGCCGGGAGATCAAGACCTTCGCCGAGACGGGAGCGCCGGTGCACGCCGAGTGCGGTGGGCTGCTCTACCTCGGACGCGAACTCGACGATCATCCGATGTGCGGCGTGCTCCCCGCCCGCGCGTCGATGGCTCCACGGCTGAAGCTCGGCTATCGCGATGCCGTGGCGGCTGGTGAATCACCGCTCTTCGCCGAGGGAACGCGCGTCAGCGGACACGAATTCCACCGCACCGCAACCGAACCCGCGCACGGCGATGTTCCGGCGTGGTTCTGGCGCGACGCGCACGGCGTGCATCGCGAGGGCTTCCTGCACGGCGGCGTGCACGCCTCCTACCTGCACACCCACCCGGCCGGGAATCCCGCCGCGGTGGCCCGATTCGTAGCGAGGTGCCTGCGATGAGACTGGTCGGAGTCGGAGTCGGCCCCGGCGACCCGGAAATGCTGACCCTGGCGGCCCTGCGCGAGATCCGTTCGGCCGACACCGTTTACGTTCCGGTGCTGGCGCCGGACGAGCAAGGCCGCGCCGAAGCGATCGTGCGCGAACACCTCGGTGCCGACAGCAGGGTGCGTCGGCTCGTGTTCGCCCTGGCCGATCCGGTCGACGGCTCGCAGGAGCGGCGCAAGAGGCACTGGGACACCGCTGCCGAGGAGGTCGCGAACAGGCTTCGTGACCAGGGCGGCACGGTGGCCTTCGCCACTCTCGGCGACCCCGCGGTCTACTCGACGTTCAGCTACCTCGCGGCCACCGTCGCGGAGCTGTTGCCGGAGGTCGAGCTGGCCACGGTGCCCGGCATCACCGCGATGCAGGCCACCGCGCAGCAGGCGGGGATCGCGCTCACCGAGGGCTCCGAGCCACTCACGGTAATCCCGTTGTTGCGCGACGTGAACGCGCTTCGGGAAGCATTGCGCACGCACGGTACGGTCGTTGCCTACAAAGGCGGACGACGCCTGGGCGAGCTGCGTGACGCGATCAGCGACTGCGGAGCGCTCGAACGCTCGGTCTACGCCGAGCACCTGGGCACGCCGGACGCGCGGGTACTACCGCTTGCTGAAGTGTCCGATGTGGATGATGCCCCGTATTTGTCGACAGTGGTAGTGCTGCCACCACGAGGCGGAAGAGGAGAGCAATGGTGACTGGCCGGATCTCGTTCATCGGCGCCGGACCCGGCGCAGCCGACCTGATCACGGTCCGCGGTGCCAAGCGAATCGCCGAAGCCGACATCGTGGTCTGGGCCGCGAGTCTGGTCACGCCGGAATGCGTGACCGAGCACGCGCGCGCGGACGCCGAGCTCGTCGACTCCTCCCGGCTCACCCACGAGCAGGCACTGGAGATCTATCGCCGCGCCGAGCGGGACAAGCTCAACGTCGCGCGGGTGCATTCCGGTGACCCGTCGCTGTGGGGCGCGGTGCAGGAGCAGTACGACTCCTGCGTCAAGCTCAACGTCGAGGTCGAGATCGTGCCCGGGGTGGCCGCCTTCTCGGCCGCCGCGGCCGCGGTCGGTCGCGAGCTGACCGTGCCCGAGGTCGCGCAGTCGTTGGTGCTGACCCGCCTGGAGGGCGGCAAGACGCCGATGCCCGACGGCGAGAAGGTGCGCGAGTTCGCCAAGCACGGCACCACGATGGCGTTGTTCCTCTCCGCCGCGCGGACCGGCCAGCTGGTCGAGGAGCTGCGCGCCGGTGGGTACGAGGACGACACCCCGGTGCTGGTGTCCTACAAGGTGACCTGGCCGGACGAGCTGATGGTGCGCACCACGCTCGGCGATCTCGAAGCCGACGTGAAGAAGCACAAGCTGTGGCGCCACACGCTGTTCATCATCGGCAAGGCCCTCACCGCGGGCGGCACTCGTTCGCACCTGTACCACGCGGGTCACTTCCACACCTTCCGCAAGGCGGACAAGACGGCCCGTCGTGCGCTGCGCGCGGAGCGCGCGGAAAAGGCGCAGAGCGCGGAGAAGTCCGACTCCGAGGAGGGCGAGCCCCGCAAGCCCAAGGAGTCCGACGCCGCCTGGTGGGCCGTGCGCGACTGGCAGGAAACCGCCCGCGGCGCGGCGCGTTTCGGGGCCAGCCGCACCATTCCGATTGAGCAGGACGAGTCGCAGACCGAGCTCTTCGGCGAGCAGTGCGTCGAAGCGGTGCAGACCGCCGCGGAACCGGCGAGCCCGGAGGCGGAGCGCACCGAGACCCCGGCCGAGATCCCTGCCGAGGCCCCCGCTGAGGCGGCGCAATCGGATTCCGGACAGGGCGACGAATCCTCGACCGCGGCAACGAAGCCCGCGCCGAATCGGTCGAAGACCAGTGCCCAGCGCAAGTCGTCGACGTCCGCGAAGTCGTCGTCGAACAAGCGCAAGGCCCCGGCGAAGTCGGCCTCGACGGCCAAGAGCAAGAGCACCACCGACCGCAAGTCCGCGGCGAAGCCGGATGAGCAGTCCGACTGATCCGCCGCTGCGCGAGCCGGACCTTCCGCGCACCGCGAAGGTCCGGCCCAAGGCGCTGCGCACCGGCTTCACCACCGGCGCCTGCTCGGCTGCCGCCGCGAGGGCGGCCGCGGAGCTGATGCTCACCGGCGAACTGCCGGCCACGGTGGACATCGGGTTCCCGGACGGCAAGGACCGGCGGTTCCCGGTGGACTCCGGTAGCGCCGAGCCGCCCACGGCGGTGGTGGTCAAGGACGCGGGCGACGATCCGGACGTCACGCACGGCGCCCGGATGACCGTCAGCATCGCCCCGCGCGAGGACGGGGAGGTCGTGCTGCACGGCGGCGAGGGCGTCGGTCGCGTCACCAAACCGGGCCTCGGCCTGGAAGTGGGCGGACCGGCGATCAACCCGGTGCCCCGTCAGATGATCACCGCGGCGGTGCGCGAGGTCCTCGGCGACCGGGGCGCGGACGTGACGATCACCGTGCCCGGCGGCGAGAAGATGGCCCGCAAGACCACCAACCGCAGGCTGGGCATCTTCGGTGGCATCTCCGTGCTCGGCACCACCGGCATCGTGCGCCCGTTCTCCACGGCCTCTTGGCGCTCCAGCGTGGAGCAGGCGGTCTCAGTGCTGTCGGCGCAGCGGGGGAGCGTGGCCGTGCTGTCCACCGGCGGCCGCACCGAGCGGGTCGCGATGCGGCTGTTGCCCGACGAGCCCGAGGTGGCCTTCATCGAGGTCGGTGACTTCACCGGTGCCGCAGTGCGCCAGGCCGTCGACCACGGGCTCGACGAGATGGTCTTCGTGGGCATGATCGGCAAGCTGACCAAGCTCGCGTCCGGCGTGGTGATGACGCACTACACCAGGTCGAAGGTGGACACCGAGCTGCTCGGCAGGCTCACCGCCGAATTCGGCGGCAACGCCGACGACGTCGCCGAGGTCGAGCAGGCCGCCACCGCGCGGCGCGCCTACGAGGTGTGGCAACGCAGTGGCGTGTTCTCGGCGTGTGCGCACCGGCTGTGCGAGCTGGTGGCCGCAGTATTGGAGCGGTTCAGCGAGGAATGCGGCCGCAGGCTGCGTGTTCGGGTCGCGATGGTCGATTTCGAGGGCGAACACGTGGTCGCGGCCACCGAGGCGAGGTGGGTGACGTGGCAGTCACAGTGATCGGGGTCGACGGAGGTCCCTTGGCGCCGGGCGGTGCCGAGGCGCTGGAGCAGGCGCGGCTCGTCGTGGGAGGCAGACGCCACCTCGACGCCTACGCGCCGGACAGCTCCCGTCGCGTCGAGCTCGGCCCGCTCGAACCCGCGCTCAACGCGCTGGGCGCGCTGTCCGGGGACGAGCACGGGGTGGTGCTCGCCTCGGGAGATCCCGGCTTCTTCGGCGCGGTGCGCGCGCTGCGGGAACGCGGCATTCGCTGCACCGTGCTGCCCGCGACGTCGAGCGTGCAGCGGCTGATGGCGCGGGCCGGGCGGTCCTGGGACGACGTCTCGGTGGTCAGCGCGCACGGGCGCGACCTGAGCGCCGCGATCAACGTCTGCCGGGCGCGACCGGCCGTTGCGGTGCTGACCGCGCCGAAGGCGGGGCCTGCGCAGATCGCTTCCGGGCTCGCGGGCTGGCGGCGCACCATGATCGTTGCCGAGGACCTGGGCGGGCCGAACGAGTCGGTGGTGACCATCGACCCGGCCGACGCGGCCAAGCGCACCTGGTTCGAACCGAACGTGGTGCTGTGCCTCGCCGAGGTCGACGAGGTGCCCGAGCGCGGCTGGATGGCCGGTGGCGAGCCGGTTCCACCCGCGACCGGCTGGGCGCTGTCCGAGGACGAGTTCTCGCACCGCGACGGCATGATCACCAAGGCCGAGGTGCGCGCGGTGGCGCTGTCCAAGCTCGCCCCGCGGCCCGGAACGCTGGTCTGGGACGTCGGCGCGGGGTCCGGTTCGGTGGCCGTGGAATGCGCCCGCCTGGGCGCCGCGACGATCGCGATCGAGAAGGACGAGGCCCAAGCGGTCCGCATGGTCACCAACGCCGCGGGGCACGGCGTGGACGTGCGCATCGAGGAGGGCGAGGCCCCGCAAGCCCTCCGCGACCTGCCCAAGCCGGACGCGATCTTCGTCGGGGGCGGCGGTACCGAAGCCGTCACCGCCTGCGCGCACGCGGGTGCCACCCGCGTGGTTGTCGCGCTGGCCGCCCTGGACCGGGTCGGCCCGACCCGCGAGACGCTGCGCTCGGCGGGCTACGAGGTGGAAGGCGTGCAACTCGCCGCATCCCGCCTGGCCGAGCTGCCGGACGGCTCCTCCCGAATGGAGGCCGCCAACCCGGTAGTCCTCATCACCGGCCGCAAGAAGGCCTGAATGACAGTTTTGCCTAAAACTGCCCGGACAAAACGGACATGATCACGTGACGGTTTTAGGCAAAACTGTCCGCGCCCGCATGTCGTAGGGTGCTATCACCCGATCCGGGGAAAGCCCGGGTTCGCTGATCGAGGAGGAGTTTGCAGTGATCGGTCTGTTCGCGGTGACCGCGGCGGGAAGGCGGGCGGCCGCCGACCTCGCCGGACGACTGGGGCCGGAAGCCCTGGTCGCCGATGGGCCGATCGAACCGGCCGTCCGGCGCCTCTGGGATCACCTGGACTCGGCGGTGTTCTTCCTGGCTAGCGGCGCCACTGTGCGGCTGGTCGCCCCGCTGCTCAAGGACAAGCACACCGATCCCGGCGTGGTGTGCGTCGACGAGGCCCAGCGCTTCGCCATCGCCCTGGCCGGCGGGCACGGCGGCGGCGCCAACGCGCTCGCGGAGCAGGTCGCCGACGTCTTCGGCGCCACTCCGGTGATCACCACCGCCACCGACGCGACCGGCACCACGCCGCTCGACGAGCTGGTCGACCAGCTCGACGCAGCCGTCGACGGCGACCTGGCCTCCTGCGGCGTGTCGATCCTCGACGGCGCCCCGGTCAAGATCGTCAACCCGCTCGGCTTCCCGCTGCCCGCGCTGCCGGACAACGTCTCCGAGGACGTCGGCGACCCGGACTGGACGGTGATCATCGACGACCGCCGCCCGGTGGAGGAGGAAGAGCGCACGCTGCGGCTCATCCCGCGCACGCTCGTCGTCGGCGTCGGCTCCGCGCGCGGCGTCTCGCGCACCGCGGTCACCGAGACGATCGCGCGCCTGGACAGCGAGCGCGGGCTGGACCCGCGCGCCATCCGCGCCTTCGCCAGCGTCGATCTCAAGGCCGACGAGGACGGGATCCTGGAAGCCGTGCAGGACCTGGGTTTCTGGCACTCCAGCGACGGCGGCGAAGAGCTGCGGCTGCTGACCTACCCGGCCGAGACGCTCTCCGAGGTCGCGGTGCCCAACCCCAGCGCGGTCGTGCGCGACGAGATCGGCACGCCCAGCGTGGCGGAGGCCTCGGCGCTGCACGCGGGGGCCGAACTAGCCTTCGGGGCCCCGGTCGAGCTGGTCGCCGACAAGATCAAGGGCGACAACGTCACAGCGGCCGCGGCCCGCATCCGCCCGCGCGGGCGGCTCGCCATCATCGGCATCGGGCCGGGCGCGCCGGACTTGCGCACGCCGCGCGCCGACGCCGAACTGCGCCGCGCTTCGGTGGTGGTCAGCCTCGACCAGTACCTCGACCAGGTCCGGCACGTGCTGCGGCCCGGTACCGAGGAGCGCATCACCGGCCTGGGCGCCGAGGAGGCCCGCGCCGCGGAGGCCGTCGAGCTGGCCAAGCAGGGCCGGGCGGTCGCGCTGATCGGCTCGGGCGACGCCGGCGTCTACGCGATGGCCAGCCCGGCGCTGGAGAAGGCCGACGTGGACATCGAGGTCGTCGGCGTGCCCGGCGTGACCGCGGCTCTGTCGGCGTCGTCGCTGCTGGGCGCTCCGCTGGGGCACGACCACGCGCTGATCAGCCTGTCGAACCTGCACACCCCGTGGGAGGTCATCGAGCGCCGGGTGCGCGCCGCCGCCGAGGGCGACCTGGTGGTGTGCTTCTACAACCCGCGCTCGGTGCAGCGGCACTGGCAGCTGGGGCGCGCCCTGGAGATCCTGGCCGAGCACCGGCCCGCGACCACCCCGGTCGGCGCGGTCCGCCAGGCGAGCCGTGCCGAGCAGAGCGTCTGGTGCGCGGAGATCGGCGAGTTCGATCCGTCCGATGTGGACATGTTCACCACGGTCGTCGTCGGCTCCTCGCAATCCGCGGTGGTCGGTCAGCGGATGGTCACCCCGCGCGGCTACCGCTGGATGGCGGGCGATGCCGGCTGACCCGCTGATCATCACCGATGACTGCACCGCGTGCGGGGCCTGTCTGCTGACCTGCCCGGAACACGCGCTGCGCCCCGCGCCGGGCCGTCCGGTGGTCCTGGCGGACCGCTGCACGGCCTGCGGGGAGTGCGTGGAGATCTGCCCCCGGGACGCCATCGACCTGCTGGCCTGAGCCCCCGCAGGTGCTTGGTCGCCGCCGGTCGGCGGTGTATGGGTTGAGGCGTGACTGGGCACATGTCGCCGGAGGAGTTCCGGCGGGTCGGTAAGCAGGTCGTGGACTGGATCGCCGACTACTACGCGGGGATCGAGCAGCACCCCGTGCGGTCGCGGGCCGAGCCGGGCGAGATCCGGGCCGGGCTTCCCGCGCATCCGCCGGAGCGCGGCGAGAGCTTCGACGACGTGCTGGCCGATCTCGACGAGGTTCTGCTGCCGGGCGTGACGCACTGGCAGCACCCGAACTTCTTCGCCTACTTCCCGGCCAACGCCAGCGGTCCGGCGGTCCTCGGCGATCTGCTCTCCGGCGGTCTCGGCGTGCAGGGCATGATGTGGGCGACCAGCCCGGCCTGCACCGAGCTGGAGACGGTCGTGGTGGACTGGCTCGCCGAGCTGCTGGGCCTGCCGGAGCACTTCCGCACCGATTCCACCGGCGGTGGCGTCATCCAGGACTCCGCCTCCAGCGCCACGCTGGTCGCCTGCCTGGCCGCGCTGCAGCGCAGCGGGCAGGACGTCGCGCGACGCGGCATCACCCGGCGGCACGCGCTCTACGTCTCCGCGCACACGCACTCCAGCGTGGAGCGGGCGGCGCGCATCGCGGGAGTGGGCGCGGACAACGTGCGCGTCGTCGACAGCGACCCGGACACGCTCGGCATGGATCCGCGCCACCTCGAGGAGCTGATCGCCGCGGACCTGGCCGACGGCGCGGTGCCGACCATGGTGTGCGCAACCGTCGGAACGACGTCGACCACCGCCATCGACCCGGTGCGCGCCATCGGCGAGGTGGCGGCGCGGCACGGCGTGTGGCTGCACGTCGACGCCGCCTACGCGGGGGTCGCGGCGGTCTGCCCGGAACTGCGCTGGATCAACGACGGCGTGGCCGAGTTCGCCGACTCCTACTGCACCAACCCGCACAAGTGGTTGCTGACCAACTTCGACTGCAGCCTGCTGTGGCTGGCGAACCGCGCACCGATGGTCGACGCCCTGTCGATCTTGCCGGAGTACCTGCGCAACGAGGCCACGGAATCCGGTGAGGTCATCGACTACCGGGACTGGCAGATCCCGCTCGGCCGCCGCTTCCGCTCGCTCAAGCTCTGGTCGGTGCTGCGCTGCTACGGCGCCGAAGGGCTTCGCGAGCACATCCGCGGCACCATCGCGCTGGCCCGTGAGTTCGCGGGCTGGGTGCGCGAGGACCCCGGATTCGAGCTGCTGGAGCCGCATCCGTTCGCGCTGGTGTGCTTCCGCCCGCGCTACTCCGAGCTGCCCGCCGCCGAGGCCGACGAGCGCACGAGGCGGTTGCTTGACGAGCTCAACGACTCCGGCGAGCTCTACCTGACCCACACCAAGCTCGACGGGCGGGTTCTGCTGCGGCTGGCCATCGGCTCCCCGCAAACCGAGCGCCACCACGTGCGAGCAGCGTGGGACCGCATTCGCCGGGCGGCCTAGGAGCGTTCGAGACGTAGCTCGCCAGGCCCGGTGCCGGCGCAGCGCGCTCAGGCTCTGTCGTCCGCTCCGTCAGCGGTCCTGCGATGTTGACGCGGCAGTGGGCGGAGCCGACGTGTCCGGATCGGGGCACGGCTCACCTCGACCGCGAGGACTGAGCGGGCGCTCGCTGCTCCTCATCCTCATCCTCATCCTCGTAGTCTTCGTCGTCCTCATCCTCGTCGTCGTCGTAGTCGTCGTCGACGGCCGTGCGGTCGGACTCGTCCTCGTCTTGCCCGTCCTCTTTGCCGTCCTTGTTCTCCTCCTCGAGCGCGTCCTCGTGGGTCCTGACGACCTGCTCGTCCCGGATCTCGCCGCGCCAGCCCTCGGCTTCGTCCTGCTCGAGGATGGTGCGGGTCATCATGTGCCGCTTGATGTGCTTGAAGTCCGACCGAACACGTCGTCCCTGCGCCCGCCAGAGGTTGGCGGTCTTCTCGAAGAACCCCTGCGGGTAGTACTCGAGGACGAGCAGGATGCGCGTCATGGTCGGGGCGAGCTGGTGGAAGGTCACGGCCCCGTCGACGTAACCCTTGGCGCCGGTCGACTTCCACACGATCCGCTCGTCCGGAACCTGTTCGACGATGGTGGACTCCCAGTCGCGGTGGGAGAAGAAGATCTGGGCCCGCCAGTTGATCTTCTCGTCGGACTCCTGCTCGACCTTCTCGACCTTCCTGGTGAAGCTGGGGAAATCCTCGAACGTGGTCCACTGGTTGTACGCGACGCTAACCGGAAGGCCGACGTCGAATTCCTCGATGATGTTGACGACCTTCACGCCGCCACCCCCTCCGCCACTGCCGCCGCCCGCGGCTTGCTTGACCTTGTCCTTCACGCCCGCGACCCCGGCGCTGAGCGCCGACTTCAGCGGAGACTTGCCCTCGGCCAGGTCCTCGGCTCCGGTGAGCGCGGCGGTCAGGCCGGAACCGCCGTTGTCGGCGACGTTGGTCAGCTTGTCGGTGAGGCCGGTGACCTTGTCCGTGACCGAACCGACGGCCCGGGAGATCATCGCTTCGAGGAGTTCCTGCCCGGCGTCCTTGAGGTCGTCGAGCGGGAGCTCGTCCAGCAAGCTCTTCTCGCGCTTGTCGGTCTCAGCCATCGTTCCCACCCGACTTGCGCCTCGACCCGCCGGACGACGTTGCGGCCTTCTTCCTCGAGGTCGATGGGGCGCGAGGGGCGGACGGTTCGCGCGGTGCGCGAGTTCGCTTGCCCGGCTCAGCAGGTTGGTCGTCGTCGATCGAGGAGCGCTGCGCCGGGGCCTTCTTCCCCTTCTCGGGCCTCGTCTCCTGCTCCGACGAATCCGGATCACGCTCCGACGATTCCTGCTCCTGCTTCTGCTCCGAGGAAGTCGATTCCTGCTGACCTCCGTCCTCCGAGTCAGATGAATCCGACTGCGGGGAACGGATTTTCGCCGCACGTTCGGAGAGGTTGTCGCCCAGGGAATCGAGCTTGTTGCTCGCAGCGGCGACGGCGGCGGTCTTGGCCGCGTCGATGAGGCGTTCGCGGACCACGTTGCTGAGCTCGCTGACTTCGTTCGAGCCGGCCACCGCTCCGCCCGCCTTAGCCAGCAGCTCCTTGGGGTCGCCCATGCGCCGTCCGAGAACGACCCCGCCAACCATGAGCGCCAACTTCATCTTGCGGCTGCGACCCAGGGCGTAGCCGACCGCCACCGCCGTCGCTACCTGAGGTCCTCGCTTCATCCCGACCTCCTGCTGGAGCAGGTGAAATCCTTCGGCTGCGAAGCAGCCCGTGAGTCAGACTTACCCCCCGACCGGTGCACCAACACATCGACGCCGATGCACGTCCAGGTGTCAGCGTCCACGACGTTCGCACTGGTCAAGCCGCATCAGCATGGTCATGCGTTCGGGTGCGGCGCTGCAGATGACGCTAGAAGCGCGCTGCCGCGGTGCGTAGAGTCGAAAGCCTCTTCTCCGTCGAGAACCCGTGGATCGAGGCTGGAAAGACCGTAGGCGGCGCCTGCCGATCGTGCAGGAGTGAGGGGATCGACATGGCCGACAGGGACGAGCGATCGGAAGAGCGGCGCCACGGCGGCGAGCTGGTGGAGGCTGGAACCGAAGGGGAGCAGGTGTTCGACTCCGGCGACCGGCGCGAGCAGGACTCCGGGGACCGGCACAAGGACGAATACCCGGACGTGTACCTCGACATCCCCCAGGTGAAGGTCGACGAGATAAGCCTGGAGGTGGAGAACCTGCACGCCCGGGTATCCCTGCAGGCGGAGGTTCTCGACCTCCTCAAGCTCAACGTCGGCGTCGACGCCGAACTGGGCCGTGTCGCGCTGCAGATCAAGGGAGTGGAGGCGCAGGCCCAGCTCAAGGTCCGGCTGGACAACGTCGCCAACGTTCTCGATCGGGTCCTGACGACGATCGATCGCAACCCCCAGATCCTGGAGAACCTCACCAAGAGCCTGGGGCGCGCCGTGGAGGACGTCGGCGAGGGCGCGGGTTCGGCGGTGAAGGACGTCGGCTCCGGTGCCGGCACGGCCGTCGAGGAGGTGGGTGTAGGTGCGAGCTCCGCCGTGAAGGACGTCGGCTCGGGGGCCGGTAGTGCTGTGGAGAGCGTCGGCGAGGGCGCTGGATCCGCTGTCGAGGACGTCGGGGCTGGTGCTGGTGGTGCGGTTGAGAACGTGGGTGAGGGCGCGGGTTCGGCGGTGAAGGACGTCGGCTCGGGTGCTGGTGGTGCTGTGGAGAGCGTCGGCGAGGGCGCTGGCGAGGCGGCCGAACAAGTGGGCAGCGGAGCCGGTGAAGCCGTCGAGGACGTCGGTAGCACCGCCGAAGAGGTCGCCAAGGGAGCGCGTGACGTGGTCGGTGGCGAAAGCTCCGATGAAGAGGGCGGTTCCGAGGAGAAATCGACTGGGAAGCGCCGCTCGACGGGGGATTCCGGCCGCAGGACCCGCCGCAGCAGCGGCCGAGACGGCCAATCGAGCCGACCGAGCAAGGAGCGACGCCGATGACGGACGAAGACGACGCGGACGTGATCTTCACCAGCACCGTGCGTGCCGACGAGATCACCTTCCACGAGGTGCCCGAAACCGGGGTCGAGTTTCCCGGGGACACCGACGACCGCTCCACCTCCGGGAGCGATCGCACCAACCTCCCGGACCAGGTCCGCCCCCACGTGACCTACCACGCCATCCAGGTCGACTACCGGATCAAGGCGTACCTGGACCAAGCGGAGCGTCCTGACCGCTGAGCAGCGGCCGGTTCCGCTCGGACGATGCGCACCAGCGGGCGAACCGCTGCTCGACTGCCACGTCCGCGGAGCAGGAACACGGCTTGGTCGTGTCCACCAAGTACGTGCGCATAGCCGGCCAGGGCGCGACCCGTTGGCGAGTGACTTCGAGTCCGCGAACCCACTTCGAGTCCGCGAACCCGGTGGGGCGCCCTTCTCCTCGCCGGGCGGCGATGACGCTCGCCCGTGGCGGGCCCCGTGATCATCCGGCGTCACCGGCTCCGGACCGCCCCAGCGGGGGATCCTCACGCAGCATCGGACCCCGGCCGCGGAGCGGGGGTGCACAGCCTCGTGGCCGAGGGCCCAACGCCGCCGCCTCGTAAGGACCGCAAGCCAGGGGCGGTGTGCCGTGCGCAAGGCACCGTCGCCGTTCCCGTCGCGCTGACCCGCCTACCTCCACGGCGCGAAACGCCGGGTGTTCGCGGATCTGCGACACCTTGATCGGTCGCGGTCAGGCGGGCAGGTGCACCCTGCGGTGCAGCCGGTCGCCGATGTCCTGCGAGGCGTTGTCCAGCAGCTTGTGCGCGAGCTCGAACAGGGCCCTGGCGATGGCGATCTCGTCGCCGATCTGCGGGACCTCCGGATCCTCCGGGTGCCGCCGCGCGGTGCCGTGCCCGTGCAGCGGTTGCCCGTTCGGTGTCATGAAGCCGACGTCCGCGGTCGTCTTCGCGCCGGCCTCCACGACCTGCAAGTTCAGCGTGATCGAGTGCGTCTCGTTCATCGTCGCCTCCTGGTGCCGCTCTGAGCGGGCCGCTCCTGGAGAGCGGCCTCGGCACCCGGTTACCCAGATCACACCGGCCGCAAGCGGAGGCTGCAGAAAGCCGGGTCACGGACCGTGATCGATTTCACCAGGTTTGACCTCGGACGGTAGATCAGGCAAGGATGACCGAGCCGACAGGGCAGGAACCCGGTGCGAATCCGGGACGGTCCCGCCACTGTGACCGGGAAGTGGCCCCCACCTATTGCCACGGCTGTGACCAGCTGGAAGGCCGGGGGAACGCGTTCGGCCCGGGAGTCAGGACACTGCGCGTCGGCTCCGCGCCGCGAACCCGCGGCGCGCGGACACCGAGCCCCTCGGGCGGGAGAACCCAGGAGGTCGGAGATCCCATGATTCGGGATGCCGAAGAGACCAGCCGAGATGCCGGCTGGGGCGCAGCGGAGCGCCGCAAGGCGGCGGTCCTGCTCGCCGCGATCGGAGCACTGCACCTGCTCGGCTGGGGTGCCTACCTGCTCCACGTCAACGCCTTCAGCGCCGCGGGCGGTCTGGCCGCCGCGGGCACCACGGCCTACCTGCTGGGCCTGCGGCACGGATTCGATGCCGACCACGTCGCGGTCATCGACGACGCCACCCGGCTGCTGATGCAGCGCGGCAGGCGCCCCGTCTCGACCGGTATGTGGTTCGCGCTCGGCCACGCCAGCGTGGTGATGCTGCTGGCGTTCGCGGTGGCCTTCGTCGCCGGGCCGGCCGCTCAGCGGTGGGCGGAGCAGACCGGGATGCGCCTGGCGACCGGGGTCGACGTGCTGGTCGTCCTCGTGCTGACGACCCTCGCGGTGCTCAACGCGCTCGTGCTGCGCGATGCGTGGCGGTTGCTGCGCCGCGCTCGCCGCGGCGAGATCGACGAGGGCGAGGTCGAGCTGGTTCTCGGCCGCCGCGGCTTGCTGGCCCGCTTGCTGCGCGGCCGGATGCAGGGCGTCGCCCGCTCGTGGCACCTGTTCGGCATCGGGCTGCTGTTCGGCCTGGGGATGCAGACCGCCACCGAGATCACCGTGCTGGCCATGGTCTCGCCGACCGGACAGCTGTCGGCGATCGCGGTGTTGAGCCTGCCACTGCTGTTCGCCGCGGGCATGTGCACCGTCGACAGCGTGGACGGAATGCTGATGTCGCGGGCCTACACCTGGTCGATGGCCCAGCCGTTGCGCCGGTTGTGGGTCAACGTCACCACCACCGCGCTGACGGTCGGGCTCGCCGCGCTCGTCGCGTTCGTTGTCCTCTGCGGACTGCTGGCCGAATCGGGGATCGACTTCCTCGGCGGAATCGCGGCGATCGCCGATCAATTCGAGTTGCTGGGCTACCTCACCTTGGCGCTGTTCCTCGTGGTGTGGGCCGGTGCGGCGCTGTGGTGGCGATTCACCGCCCGCAAGAGCAGCCCGAAAGCCATCTGACGAAGCCTAAGGAGATGTTCAGTTTGCCGTGTGCGTGGCGGTGCGGGCGGCGGAACCGCCGTGTGGCCGCGGGATTCGCTCCGTGAGCAGTCGTCCTGCGCGGCGTCGCGGCTGTTCTCGCAGCACGACGCGTCAGAACCCGCGGCGGTGCGAGTCGAGTCCCGCACCGCGTGCGGCTCCGCCGCATTCTGCAAGGACCCCGAAAACCCGCCGCGCGGCGGCGAAAACGGAAGAGCAATGAGACGCGCAGTGCACCCGATCGAAACCGAGTCATACCGGATCATGCGGTCCCGGGCCGACTTCGCCCACTTTCCGCCGCTGACCCGTGCGGTCGTGGAGCGCGTCGTGCACACCACCGCGGATCCGAGCTGGACGGGCGAGGTCGTCGCCGACGAAACCGCCCTGCAGCGCGGCAGGAGCGCCCTGCTGGCCGACGCCCCGCTGATCAGCGACGTGCGAATGCTGGCGGCAGGAGTGACCGCCCGGCCGGTGGAGATCGGCCTGGACCTCCCGGGCGTGACCGAGGCGGCTGAGGCCGAAGGCCTGACCCGCTCGGCGGCGGGCATCCGGCTGGCCGCCGAGCGCTACCCCGCGAACGCGGTGTGGGCGGTCGGCAACGCGCCGACCGCGCTGATGGAATTGCTGCGCCTCGCCGAGGCCGGGGACGTCGAACCCGCGCTGATCATCGGGGTGCCGGTGGGTTTCGTCGGCGCCGTGGACAGCAAGGCGGCGTTGCGCCGAAGCGGCCTGCCGGCCGTGAGTACGTTGACCGAGCGCGGTGGCGCGGCGATCGCCGCGGCCGCGATCAATGCCCTGCTCTACTGGGCAGAAGAACCTGGAGGTAACCGGTGACCGAACCACTGCTGGTCGTAGGACACGGCACGGTGGACGAGCGAGGAGTGGCCCAGTTCCACTCCTTCCTCGAGCGGCTGCGCGCGCGGCTGAGCGCGGCCGGCGTGGACAGCGCGGGAGGCTTCATCGAGCTCTCCGCGCCCGCGGTCACCGAATCCTGGGCCGAATTGGCCGAGAAGGGGCACCGGCGGATGGCGGCCGTCCCGCTGGTGCTGGTCGCCGCCGGTCACGGCAAGGGCGACATCCCGGCGGCGCTGGAGCGCGAGGTTCAGCGGCACCCGGGCACCTCGTACGTCTTCGGGCGCCCGCTGGGCCCGCACCCGATCCTGCTGGACCTGCTCGCCGAGCGCATCGCCGAGCAGGTGCCGCGCGAGGAGTGGGCCGAGACCGCCGTCGTGCTGGTCGGTCGCGGCTCCACCGATCCCGACGCCAACGCCGAGGTGTGCAAGGTCTCACGACTCTTGCAGGAGACCTGCGGTTTCGAGACGGTTGAAACTGCGTACATCTCCCTGGCATCGCCGGACGTTCCTGGCGGGCTGGACCGAGCTCGCAGGCTCGGGGCCAAACGAGTCGTCGTTGCCCCGTACTTCCTGTTCGACGGTGTGCTCCCGCAGCGCGTTGTCACCCAGGCCCTCGAGTTCGGCAAGTCCGCACCGGAGCTCGAGCTCCACGTCGCCGGATACCTGGGAGACTGCGACGCCCTGGTGGACCTCGTCGTCGAGCGCTACCACGAAGCCCTGCAGGGCGACATTCGGATGAACTGCGACACGTGCGCGTACCGGGTGCTGTTGCCGGGATTCGAGGACAAGCTAGGGGCGCCGCAGACCCCGCACCACCACCCTGATGACCCGACCGGACACGGTCACGCACACGGACACGCACATGGCCACTCAATCGGATAAGCACTACCTCGCCGGGCTCGACCTCACCGGACGCCGGGTCGTCGTGGTCGGCGCAGGCCCCGTCGCGCAGCGGCGGCTGCCCCGGCTGATCAGCGCGGGCGCCATCGTCGAGGTGATCGCTCCCGCGGCGACCCCGGCCGTGGAAGCGCTGGCGGACGCGGGCGAGATCACCTGGCACCAGCGCGAATACCGCGACGGCGACCTCGGTGACGCCTGGTACGCGGTCGCGGCGACCGCGTACCACGCGGTCAACGCCGCGGTCGGCGCGGAAGCGGAGCGCCATCGCGTGTTCTGCGTGCGCTCGGACGACGCCAGCCAGGGCACGGCGGTGACCCCGGCGGTCGCCGAGCACGACGGGCTGCTGCTCGGCGTGCTCGCGGGCGGCAAGCCGCGGCGCAGCGCCGGTGTCCGCGACGCGCTGCTGGAGGCGCTGCACTCCGGCGTGGTCGACGAGCACGCCGAGGCGCCCGCGCCCGGTGTCGCGCTGATCGGCGGGGGGCCCGGCGCGCCGGACCTGGTCACGGTGCGCGCGCGGCGGCTGCTGGCCAAGGCGGACATGGTGCTCACCGACCACCTGGCGCCGCGCGAGCTGCTCGAGGAGCTCGGCTCGCACGTGGAGGTCGTCGACGTCTCCAAGATCCCCTACGGCCGCGCGGCCAACCAGACGGTGATCAACGAGACGCTGATCGAGGCGGCGCGAGCTGGCAAGTTCGTGGTGCGCCTCAAGGGCGGCGATCCGTACGTGTTCGGCCGCGGCTTCGAGGAGCTGCTGGCCTGCGCCGAAGCGGGCGTCGCCGTGACCGTCGTACCGGGCGTGACCAGTGCGTTCGCCGCACCGGCGATGGCCGAGGTGCCGGTGACCCACCGCGGCGTGGCGCACGAGGTCGTCGTGGTCTCCGGGCACGTCGCCCCGGACGACGAGCGATCTCTGGTGGACTGGCCCGCGCTGGCGCGGCTGAGCGGCACCCTCGTGCTGCTGATGGCGGTGCAGCGCATCGAGTCCTTCGCCGAGGTCCTGATCAAGAACGGTCGCCCGGCGGACACGCCGGTGGCGGTCATCCAGGAAGCCAGCACCGAGACGCAGCAGTCGGTGCACACCACGCTGGCCCAGGCGGCCGAGGACGTCCGCAACGCGGACGTGAAACCGCCTGCGGTCGTGGTGATCGGGCCCGTGGCGGGCCTGAAGCACTGAGGGGATGTTTCAGTTTCGGGCTTGGCGGAACCCGACGCGTCGGGTCGCGGCTGTCCTCGCCGCACGACGCGTCAGAACCCGCAGCGGTGCGGGCTGAGCCCCAACCTGAAACAGCGGCCCCCTAATCGAAATCGCCCGCACCGCCGTTCGGTCGGTGCGGGCGATTTTCGCGAAGTGCGGTCGCGGCGGTCGCGGGTGAGATCGCCCGCCCGCCGCGGTTCGTCAGCGCTGCGGGCTGCGCCGGCGGGGGTTGTTGCGGGCGTTGCCACCCCTGCCGCTGCCGCCGCGGTTGGCGTTCCTGCCGCTGGACGGCTGGCCGTTCGTCGCGTTCCCGCTGGACGGGCGCCGGTTTCGGGCCTGGGCGGGCTTCTGCTGCGTCCGCTGCTGCTGGGGCTGCGGCTGCGGTGTTCCGGACGGCTCGCGGGCTCCGGTGACCTTGACGAGCTCGGGTGCGAGCGGGCGGATTTCGCTGGTGGTCGTCTCGACCCCGGCCTGCTTGGCCATGGTTCGGAAGTCCTGCCGCTGCTCCTCGGTGACCAGCGTGACCACCGTGCCAGCGGCGCCCGCGCGAGCGGTGCGGCCCGCGCGGTGCAGGTAGTCCTTCGGGTCGGACGGGGGCTCGACGTGGACCACCAGGCTCACGTCGTCGATGTGGATCCCGCGCGCCGCGACGTTGGTGGCCACCAGCGTGGTGGTATCGCCGCTCTTGAACTCGTCGAGGATGCGGGTGCGCGCGTTCTGCGCCTTGCCGCCGTGCAGCGCACCGGCCGCGACCCCCACGGCGCGCAGCTTCTTGGACAGCCGGTCCGCGTGGTGCTTGGTGCGCACGAACATGATCGTCCGGCCGTCGCGGGCGCCGATCTGCGCCAGCACCGCCTGCTTCTCAGTGGACTGCACCAGGAACTGGTGGTGGTCCATGTTGTCCACGCTCGCCGACGGCGGCGCCAGCGAGTGCACCACGGGGTCGTTCATGTAGCGATCGACCAGCTTGTCCACGTCACCGTCGAGCGTGGCGGAGAAGAGGAACCGCTGCCCGCCGGTGGGAACCAGGTCCAGCAGCTGGCGAACCTGCGGCAGGAAGCCCATGTCGGCCATCTGGTCGGCCTCGTCGAGAGCGGTGCGCTCCACTTCGGACAGAACGCAGGTGCCCTGCCGGACGTGGTCGGCCAGCCTGCCCGGGGTGGCGACCAGAACGTCCACCCCGCGGCGCAGGGTGTCGACCTGCCGGTTGAACGAGGTGCCGCCGACGACCTCCCGGACGTACCGGCCGAGCACCTTGGCCATCGGCTTGAGCGAGTTCGTGACCTGGGTGGCCAGCTCGCGGGTCGGAACCAGCACGAGGGCGCGCGGGTGCATCGGGCGGGCGGCCTCGGTCTGCATGGCCAGCAGCGGCAGACCGAACGCGAGCGTCTTGCCGGAGCCGGTCTGGCCGCGGCCGAGCACGTCGCGGCCGGTCAGCGCATCCGGAATCGCGGCGGCCTGGATCGGGAACGCCTCGGTGAGCCCGTCGTTCTTCAGGGCGGTCACCAGCTCGTCCGGCAATCCGAGGTCGGCGAACGGCGCCGGGTCGACCGCGGTCACGCCGACCTGGTCGAACAGGCTCTGCTTGACCGGCTGCGGCTTGGCGGGCGAACGGCGCTTGCGCGAACGCTGCGAGCGGGCGGGCGTGGAGGATGAAGGCACGTGGTTGTACTCCCCGGAACTCGGCACGTCACGGGGAGACTTCGCGGCGGCCGCGGAAGATCACGAGGACGAGCCCGGCGCGAACACGCGCCGATAGGTGGGCGAACGCGACGGGAACCCGGCGCTCGCGGCCGGTCGACGACCGGCTTGGGACGCGTTCGACCCTACCCCACGCCGCGATGTTGCTCGCGTCACACGGACGTGAGCACGCAGAGCGCCCGGTCGCCCTCCTGCTCGACGCGCAAGCCCGCGTCGGCGGCGACCTCCAGGACGTCGGCGACCGTCTCCGGCTCCCGAGCCGACTGCGCGAGGGCGCGGGCCAGCCGGCCCTTGTGCGACTTGTTGTGGTGGCTGACGACCTTCCGCTTGCCCGAGGCGTCCTCGGACAGCACGCGCACCTCGACGGCGCCGGGGGTGCGGGCGAGCGCCGCGTAGGCGCTGGAACGCAGATCCACGATCAGCTCGTCGGCCTCGGCGAGCGCCGGTTCCAGCACCGGGCGCCACGTGCTGCGCAGCGTGCCGAGCCCGGGCAGCGAAGTGCCCCCGGAGAGCCGGTACGCGGGGATCTGATCGGTGCCCCTGGCCAGTCCGAACAACGCCGAGGCGACGGCGAGCCGGGAGTCGGCCTGCTTGCGTTCGGTGGCCTCGAGCGAGCCGACGTCCAGCGCGTCGTAGAGCACCCCGGTGTAGCGCTCCAGCGCGGGCGCGGTCGGCGAGTCCCACAGCTCGCCGTTGCGCCGGACCTCCTCGGCCTGCCGCTCGGAGAGCCCGAGCACCTCGAGGCTCCGCGGCACGTCGGCGGCCAGAGCGGACAGCTCCTCGGCGATCTCGCGCCGGGTGGCGGTCAACCCCGGGTGCGACATGGACTCCAGGTCCAGCGGTGCTCCGTTACCGCCGGTTGCCTTGGTTTCCGAGGGAGGCAGCAGAACCAACACGCCCCCAGGGTAGGTCACCGGGCTGGGGCCTCCGCTGCGCGCACCGCCGCGGTGACCCGTTCGACGAGGCCGCGGACGTCGTTTCGAAGTTCCTCGTTGGTCACCACCAGCACCCGCCAGCCGAGCTCGCGCAGCCGAGCCCGCCGTGCTCCGTCCCGTTCGATCTGCACCGGGTCCGCGTGCCAGCCACCGTCGTACTCGACCGCGACCAGGGACTCCGGGAAGGCGAGATCCACCCGGGCCACGAACTCCGCGCCGTCGAAGACCTCCAGCTGCGGCACGGGACGCAGTCCCTCCCGGACGAGTTCCACGCGCAACACCGACTCGGGCACGGATTCGGCTCGCCCGTCCAGATAGGGGAGGCGTTGCCGGACGCGTCGCACACCGTGGTCGTGCCTGCCGGGCAGGAAGGCCGCGATGTCGTCCAGCGCGACGACTCCCGCGTGCAGCAGCACCTCGCAGTGCGCCACGGCGCGCGTCATCGAGCGCTGCTTGAGCACGTCGAACGCGATGCGCGGGAATCCGGCCACGGCGATCCGGCGCCACGGCGAGTGCTCGGGCTCGGTGATGCGCGCGCTGGTGCACCGAAGCCCGGCCCGGCGCAGCATCGCCACCTCGCGAGGAACGATCATCTCCACCGGGGCGCTGAAATCCACCATCGGGACCCCGCGCAGCAGCGCCGCCGAGCGGCCGGTGATGACCGACCCCTTCGGCACGGTCAGCGCGGCCGCCGCGCACTTGAGCTCGTGGGTCAGGGGCGTGCCGCCCGTGGTGTAGATCCCCTGCAGGACGCGTCGGAACGCAGGGCTGCGCAGTTGCTCATCGGTCCATCCGGCCGCGATCGCCTCTGCGCGGCGGAAGACGGTGACGTCGACATCGGGCACCTCCGGCGGCTTCTCCAAGAACCCCACGCAAGTACGAGGCCGAAACCGCCGACGTTGATGCACCAACCACCCGAAATCCGCCCCAACCACACACGATCAGGTGGCATCCCCAAAAACCCTCGAAAACGCACCCCCGAATTCCAGGGAATTCCGTACCCCGATTTCCAGGGAATTCGGGGTGGTCAGGTGGTGGTGGGGAGGGTGTCGAGGCCGTGGATGACCGTTGTTGGTCTGGGGGTTGGGGTGCGGGTGGGGTGGAAGGTGAGGTTCGGGAGGTGGGTGACCAGGGCGCGGAAGGCGCTCTCGGCCTCCAGGCGGGCCAGCGGGGCGCCCAGGCAGTAGTGGATGCCCGAGGAGAAGGCCAGGTGATCCGGCTCCGCGCTCCTGGTGAGGTCGAAGTCGTCCGGGTGGGGGTGCTGCGCCGGATCCCGGCCCGCGGAGGCCAGCAGAACCACGACGGGGGTGTCGGTGGGCAGGTCTTGCCCGGCGAGGGTGACCGGTTCGTGCGCCACCCGGACGGTGACCTGCACGGGCGGGTCCCAGCGGAGCGTTTCCTCGACCACCGCGCCGGCCAGCGAGGGATCGGCCCGGAGCAATGCCCACTGCTCGGGGTGGTTCAGCAGTGCCCTGGTGCCGTTGGCGATGAGATTCACCGTGGTCTCGAACCCGGCCACCAGCAGCAGGGTGCACAGCTGCACGAGCTCCTGGCCGGTGAGCCTGTCCTCGTCGACGGCCGAGAGCAGATCGCTGACGAGGTCGTCGCCCGGCGACTTCCGGCGCTGCTCGATCAGGTCGACGAACAGCGCGTCCACGGCCGCGTAGGACTGGCGCATCCGGTGCAGCTGCCGCCCGGATTGGACCCCGTCCAGCGCCCCGGACAGGACCCGGCCGTGCTGCGCCAGCCGTTGCGCGTCCAGCGGCGGCAGGCCCATCAGCTCGCAGATCACCCGGATCGGCAGGGGAGCGGCGAAATCGCGGACCACGTCGAACTCGTCCCGCCCGGCGACCTCGGTGAGCAG
The DNA here is from genome assembly GCF_039531955.1 of Saccharopolyspora halophila. Taxonomy (NCBI): domain Bacteria; kingdom Bacillati; phylum Actinomycetota; class Actinomycetes; order Pseudonocardiales; family Pseudonocardiaceae; genus Saccharopolyspora; species Saccharopolyspora halophila. The sequence goes on along the minus strand of NZ_BAAARA010000015.1, from coordinate 154,375 downwards.
CTCCTCGGCGATCTGGTCGATCCGGGAGCCGAACTCCGCCATGCGCCGGGGTCGGAACGCCGGGGCGGCCAGCCTGCGCAGCCGCGAGTGATCGGGCGGGTCCTGCTCCAGCAACGAGAGCTGCAGGTCGACCGCGGCCAGGGTCGGGTCGGCGTACTCCCCGTCGCTGTTGCGCACGCCGAACCGGCGGTCCCGCAGCACCTCGTCGCACATCGCGTGGGTCGTCGAGGCGTACGCCCCGAACTTGGTGCGCACGACGGGTCCCTTCGCGCGCAGCGCCGCGTGGTGCGGGTACGGGTCGTCGCGCCACGGCGAGCACAGCAGCCGCGCGAACGGGTCGCCCGCCGCGGCGACGAGCCTGGTCATGGCCTTCTGCCCGGTCAGCCGGAGCCGCAGCCCCAACCCGGCCCGCGCGCTGGGCGCTTCACGAACGGTCCGCGTGCTCATCGAATCGCCCCCAAACTCCCACCACTGACATTGCCCCCACCGCACGAGCGCGACAATGGTCCGATCGGGCGCAGGAGCGCGGCGGTAATCCGCTGGCCGGGGCCCCCGGGGGACTCGATACCCTGCCGGTTAACCAAGTCAGGCCGAACGAGGAGCTAGTAGCCGTGATCACGAGGATGTCGACGTTGTTCCTGCGTACCCTGCGCGAGGATCCGGCCGACGCCGAGGTGCCGAGCCACCGGCTGCTCGTTCGGGCTGGCTACGTGCGTCGGGTCGCGCCGGGCATCTACTCCTGGTTGCCGCTCGGGCTGCGCGTGCTGCGCAAGGTCGAGGAAGTGGTGCGCCAGGAGATGAACGCCATCGGTGCCCAGGAGATTCACTTCCCGGCGCTGCTGCCCAAGGAGCCCTACGAGGCCAGCAACCGCTGGACCGAGTACGGCCCGACCGTGTTCCGGCTCAAGGACCGCAAGGGCGCCGACTACCTGCTCGGCCCGACCCACGAGGAACTGTTCACGCTCATGGTCAAGGGCGAGTACAGCTCCTACAAGGACTACCCGGTCATGCTCTACCAGGTCCAGACCAAGTACCGGGACGAGGAGCGTCCGCGCGCGGGCATCCTGCGCGGCCGCGAGTTCGTCATGAAGGACTCCTACTCCTTCGACATCGACGACGAGGGCCTGAACAGCTCGTACCAGCTGCACCGCGACGCCTACATCCGCATCTTCGACCGGGTCGGGCTGCGCTACGTGATCGTGGCCGCGACCTCGGGCGCGATGGGCGGCTCGGCTTCCGAGGAGTTCCTCGCCGAGATCGAGACCGGTGAGGACACCTTCGTGCGCAGCACGGACTCGGACTACGCGGCCAACGTCGAGGCCGTGTCCACCCCGGCGCCCGCGGCCGAGCCGATCACCGACAAGCCGGCGGCCGAGTCGCACCACACGCCGAACACGCCGACGATCGAGACGCTGGTCGACTTCCTCAACGCCAACACCGACCGCAAGTTCACCGCTGCGGACACGCTGAAGAACGTGCTGGTCAAGACCCGTCAGCCCGGTTCCCAGGAGTGGGAGCTGCTGGGCGTCGGCGTTCCCGGCGACCGCGAGGTCGACATGAAGCGCCTCGAGGCCTCGCTGGAGCCCGCTGAGGTCGCGCTGCTGGAGGAGTCCGACTTCGCGGCCAACCCGTTCCTGGTGAAGGGCTACATCGGACCGAAGTCGTTGCAGGACAACGACATCCGCTACCTGGTCGACCCGCGCGTGGTCACCGGGACGGCGTGGGTGACCGGCGCGGACGAGCCCGACCGCCACGTGGTGGACCTGGTGTGCGGCCGGGACTTCACCCCGGACGGCACCATCGAGGCCGCCGAGGTCCGCGAGGGCGACCCGTCGCCGGACGGCAACGGCACCCTGGTCGCCGCCCGCGGTGTCGAGATCGGCCACATCTTCCAGCTCGGCCGCAAGTACGCCGACGCGTTCGGGCTGGACGCGCTGGGGCAGGACGGCAAGCCCAAGCGCATCACCATGGGTTCCTACGGCGTGGGCGTCTCGCGCCTGGTCGCGGCGATCGCCGAGCAGAGCCACGACGAGCAGGGCCTGGTGTGGCCGCGCGAGGTCGCGCCCGCCGACGTGCACGTGGTGATCGCCGGCAAGGACGAGACCGTGCGGGCGCGCGCCGAGGAGATGGCCACCGAACTGGACGCCGCGGGTGTGCAGGTCTTCCTGGACGACCGCACCGTCTCGCCGGGCGTGAAGTTCGCCGACGCCGAGCTGGTCGGTCTGCCGACCATCCTGGTCGTCGGCAAGGGCTTGGCCAACGGCGTCGTGGAGATCCGCGATCGCAAGTCGGGCGAGCGCACCGAGATCGCTCCCGACGAGGCCGTCGCGCAGCTGATTTCGCAGATTGCTGGCTGAATCACGCCAGGTGGCTTCGCTGTTCACCTGGTAGTCGAGCGGTGTCACTAGCCTCCGGTGTCGATCAACTGATCAACACCGGAGGCTGGTCATGCGAACCTTCCTGTTATCCCTGCTCGGGGCGTTGGCGCTGGTGGCGCCCAGCGCCCTGCCCGCGCAGGCCGCGGCCGAGGCCGAACCGCTGCCGCGGGCGCACGCGCACAACGACTACCTGCACGATCGTCCGCTGCACGACGCGCTTGAGCACGGCTTCACAAGCGTCGAGGCGGACATCTACACGCTCGGCGACGAGCTGCTGATCGGGCACGATCCGTTCCAGCTGCGCCCGGACCGCACCATCGAATCCCTCTACCTCGACCCGCTGCTCGAGCAGTGGAACGACGGCGGCCTGCCGCCGGACTTCCAGCTGCTGATCGACTTCAAGACCTTCGGCGCGGACGGCTACGAGCGCCTCGACGAGATCCAGCGCGATCCGAAGTACGCGGGGTTGTTCACCCATTACGCCGACGGCGAGGTCACCCCGGGCCCGGTCACCGTGGTGATCTCCGGGGACAAGCCCTACGAGCTCATCGAGGGAATGACGGACCGCTACGCGTTCCTGGACGGTTCGGTGGGCGGCGACATCGGCCGCGACCCCGCCCTCGTCCCGCTGGTCTCCGCGGATTGGACCGACTCGTTCACCTGGAACGGCTCGGGCGAGATGCCCGCCGAGGAGCGGACCGAACTCGAGCGCGTCGTCGAGGACGCGCACGCGGCCGGTCAACGGGTGCGGTTCTGGGCGACTCCGGACGAGCCGGGTCCGGAACGCGAAGCGGTGTGGCGCGTGCTCGACGAGGTCGGCGTCGATCACATCAACACCGACGACCTCGCCGGGCTCCAGGAGTTCCTGAGCCGCTAGGGCCGTGATGAAGGGACCCCTCCTGCCATCTCGGCCGCGGGAGGGGAACCTTTCTGTCACTGCTGCCGGGCAGCGCGGAAGGGAACCTTCCTGTCACTTGCGCGGGCAGCGAGGAGGGGAACCTTTCTGCCGCTTCGCGCCGAGAAGCGGGGAGGGGAACCTTCCTGTCATCACCCCGCCAGGAAGCTCAGGCGGACCTTGCGGACCGGGTTGTCCGCGTTCGTGTCGACCAGGCACACCGACTGCCAAGTTCCCAGCGACATCGCTCCGCCGAGGACCGGGATCGTGGCGTAGGGCGGGACGAACGCGGGCAGGACGTGGTCGCGGCCGTGGCCGTGCGAACCGTGCCGGTGGCGCCAGCGGTCGTCGGCGGGCAGCAGGTCGCGCAGCGCGGCCAGCAGGTCGTCATCGCTGCCCGCGCCGGTCTCGATGACGGCCAGTCCCGCGGTGGCGTGCGGTACCCAGATGTTGAGCAGGCCCTCGTCCGCCCCGGCGGAGCGCAGGAACCGCCGGCACTCGTCCCGCAGGTCGCGCACCACTTCGGAGCTTCCCGTGCGGATCTCGATCTCTTCGCTGTGCATGGTCCAACCGTATTCATTCGGGCCCGAATCGGCCGCAGCGGTGAGAGGATGCCGCCATGCGATCGGCATTCGGCGCGACCTTCGACGTCCCGGACGGCTACCTCAACACGGCGAGCATCGGGATCCCGCCCGCTCACGTCGCCGAGGCGGTCACCGACGCGGTGTCGAACTGGGCGAGCGGTCGCAATCGGCCGGGTGATTTCGACGAGCACGTCGCCGCTGCGCGCGCCGGGTTCGGGCGGTTGATCGGCGTGCCCGCCGAAAGGGTCGCGATCGGGGCCAGCGTCTCGCAGCTGATCGGGCTGATCTCGGCGAGTCTCGAGCCGGGTAGCCGGGTGCTGGTGGCCGAAGAGGACTTCACCAGCGTGCTCTTCCCCTTCGCCGCGCGGGACGACGTCGAGGTCACGCCGGTGTCGCTCGCCGAGCTCGGCCAGCTCGCGCCCGGTTACGACCTGGTGGCCGTCAGCGTCGTGCAATCGGCCGACGGCGGGATCGCGGATCTGGACGAGCTGCGGCGCGCCCGCGCGGAGCACGGAACCCGCGTGCTGCTCGACGCCACGCAGGCGGCGGGCTGGTTGCCGTTGCGCCTGGACTGGGCGGACTGGGTGGTCTGCCACGGCTACAAGTGGCTGCTCTCGCCGCGCGGGGCCGCCTGGATGTCGGTGCACCCGGACGCCCCGGAAGCGATCCCGTACAGCGGCAACTGGTACGCGGCCGAGGATCCGTGGGACAGCATCTACGGGATGCCGCTGCGCCTGGCTTCCGGCGCGCGCCGCCTGGACCTGTCCCCGGTGTGGCTGGCGCAGGTCGGCGCGGGCGCGGCGGTCGACTGGCTGGCCGGGCTCGACATCGCCGAGGTCGCCGAGCACTGCATCGGGCTCGCCGACGGGTTCCGGGCGGAGCTGGGCATGGAACCCGCCGGGTCGGCCATCGTGCCGGTCGCCGGAGCGGACGCTGTGGCCAAGCTCACCGGCGCGGGGATCGCTTGTGCGGCGCGCAACGGACGGGCACGCCTGGCGTTCCACCTGTACAACACGGCCGCCGACGTCGAGAAGGCTGCATGTGCGCTGGGCTGATCAATCGATACGGACGATCGGGTTATCCGACTCGTGACCCGGGCCCGATACGGTAGGCAATCGTGCCGGAGCGACAGGGGTGCCCGAGGACATGACGGGACCACAGGACAACACGCAGCGTGACACCGCACCGCTGCGGCGGGACAACTCGCGCATTCAGCCCGATCGGGCGATGCCAGCGCAGTACCCGAACCAGGCCACCCGAGCCGTGTACGGGCCTCCTCCGACGCCGCAGCAGGGCGCCGGGGGACCGTCCGGGCCGCCGCCGGGACCGCGCAGGGTGACGCCGCTCGGCTGGGCGCTGCGCGGGCTCGTGCTGCTGCTGGTGGCCGTCGTGTCCGGGGCCCTCTGGCTGGCCGTCAAGCCATCGGACGAGCAGGCCGGGCCCCCGGAACCGCCGCCGTTGCGCTACCAGTTCGAGCTCTCGCACCGCGAGGAGGCGTTCCACGGCTGCAAGCAGGTCTCCCGGGGGCAGATCCGGTCCTTCTTCGCCGAGGAGGAGTGCGAGCACCTCACCAGGGCGCTCTACACCACCGAGCTGCCGGACGGCTCGCGCGTGCTGACCTCGGTGGTCACCGTGCTGATGCCCGATCCGGCCAGCGCCCAGCGGCTCAACACGCTGACCACCAAGGACGGCACCGGCAACGTCCGCGACCTGGTCGAGGACGAGCGCGCGGGCACCGATGACATGCCCGATCTCGACGACGCCGCCTACGCCTCCGGACGTCAGGATCGGCTGGTGGTCATCGGCGATTCCGCCTACATGGGCAAGGACACCCCGAAGAAGGATCCGGACCTGACCGACGTCACCAACGAAGCCCTCAAGCTGGGCTGGCCCCAGGACCAGCAGAAGCCGAGCTGACGCGCTCGCTCGGCCGGTGCTCGCGGGCGGTCAGGGCCGCCCGGGGAAGTTCTCGACCGCCGGTTCCGCGCCGATGGTCAGCCGCCAGCGGGTGGCTCGGGTCGCGGCGCCGGTGAGGGCGTGGAGAGCCGTGCGGCGCAGGTTCGGGTCCTCGGTGGCTTCCAGGACCGCTCGCCAGCCGGTCTCGCAGTCGGTCTCGGCGCGGATGAGCACCTCGATAGCCGAGTCCTGGTCGTCGACCGGCTGGCCGACGTCGTAGGCGGGCTGCGCCACCGGCGGCTTCCGCCCGGCCTGGCGCAGCACGGCCTCGGCGGTGTCGCGAGCCGTGCGGTGCGCCCCGGTGGCCTCGTCGATCAGGTCGCGGACCCGGGATTGCCCGGCGAACGCGCGCGCCAGACCGCAGACCCAGACGGCCGCGTGCTCGGCGCCGACGGCTCGGCGCAGCGTCTGCCCAGTGGCTTCGGATAGTTCGCTCACGCCAGCACCTCCTGCAGGCTCGCGCAGCTGGCCGCCACCGATCCGACCAGGCCAGCGCGGTGGGTGGGCAGCTCGGGGACCAGTTTCGCGGCCTGCTCCTGGGCCTCGCGCGCTCCCGCGCGCAGCTGCTCGGCGGCCGCGTCGGCGGAGCCGGGCGCCTGCTGCTTCGGCGGGGCGGGCACCGACGGCGGGTCGTCCGGATCGCGCGGGTTCACCCGGTCGATCTCGCGTTGCAGGGCCCTCGCGTGCGCGGTGCGCGCGGCCGAGACCGCTCGAGCGCGTCCGGCCAGCCCGGTGTGCGTCTCGCCGATCGCGTCGGCCAGTCGCGCATCGGCCTTCGCGGCCTTGGCGAGCGGGAGCAGCCGGTCCGGTTCCGCGTCGGACGAACACGCGGCCAGCGCCGCCGCGGGCGTCAGCGCCAGCAGTCGCAGCGCGCCGCGCCGTCCCAAGATGGGCGAGGGGATCTTCACGAGCACCTATCCTGCCAGGCGGTCACCCCGCTCACCGGAACTGGTCGTTGATCAACAAAACCCGCCTCCACCAGTGAAAAGGGCAACGCGGGCGAGTCGTGACCAAGGTGACGGAAAGGTCTCGCGCATCCCCTGCACGGGGTATTCCCAGCGGTTCGAGTGGCTGGTCCGCACGGCGTCGGAGACAATCCGCCGATCGTAGGGGTCCCACGTCGCGCTCGGGTGGGGGCCGACGCGATACCCTGGGCGACCGCGGCCGGGACGTGCAGCACTGGTCGTGGACGGTTCGCGCCTGCGTGCCGTCCGGCGCCGCGAACTAGCAACCCTGGAAATCAACGCCGAGGCTTGACCCAGGACCGAACCACCCCGAGGAGTGCCAACGTGTCCAGCCCGCCGCGTGGTGAGATCACCGCGCAGCTGGAGCCCGTCGTCGCCGAGGCCGTCGCCGAACTGGGCTTCGACCTCGAGGAGCTCGACGTGCAGCAGGCCGGCCGACGCCGGCTGGTCAAGGTCGTCATCGACTCCGATGACGGCGTCGGCCTCGACGAGATCTCGGACATCAGTCACGGGGTCTCCAAGGTGCTGGACGCGCACGAGCACGTGCTGGCCGGCTCCTACACGCTGGAGGTCACCTCGCCGGGCGTGGACCGCCCGCTCACCCGGGCGCGGCACTGGCACCGCGCCCGCAACCGGCTGGTCAAGATCCGGCTGACCGATGGGCAGAACCTGGTCGCCCGGGTCGGACTGGCCGATGATGAGGGTGTGCAGGTGCTGGCAGGCGGGGAGCTCCGCCGGGTCGCCTACCGCGACGTCGAGCGCGCGGTGGTCGAGGTGGAGTTCCAGCAGCCGCCTGCGAAGGAACTGGCCAAGCTGGAGCGAGCTGCGAGCGGCGTTTCCCAGCAGGGGGACGACCGGGAAGACACGGAGGAGTCGAGGTGAACGTCGACATCGCGGCGCTGCGGGCGATCGAACGCGACAAGGAAATCCCGTTCGAAACGGTCTTGGAAGCGATCGAATCGGCCCTGCTCACCGCATACCGCCACACGGAGGGCCACCAGCCGCACGCGCGGGTGGAGGTGGACCGCAAGACGGGGATCGTGCGGGTCCTGGCGCACAAGCTGGGTCCGGACGGGACCAAGGAAGAGGAGTGGGACGACACTCCGGAGGGCTTCGGGCGGATCGCGGCGACCACCGCGCGGCAGGTCATCCTGCAGCGGCTGCGCGACGCCGAGCACGAGCGCACCTTCGGTGAGTTCGCCGCCAAGGAGGGCGAGATCATCGGCGGCGTGATCCAGCGCGACGCGCGGGCCAACTCGCGCGGCATGGTGATCGTGCAGATCGGTGACAGCGAGGGCGTGCTTCCGCAGGCCGAGCAGGTTCCCGGCGAGCGCTACGAGCACGGCACCCGGATCAAGTGCTACGTCTACGGAGTCTCGCGCAGCGCGCGCGGCCCGCAGATCTCGCTCTCGCGCACGCACCCGAACCTGGTTCGCCGGTTGTTCGCGCTGGAGGTCCCGGAGATCGCCGACGGCACCGTCGAGATCCCCGCGGTGGCGCGCGAGGCCGGGCACCGTTCCAAGATCGCGGTGCATTCCACGATCAGCGGTGTCAACGCCAAGGGTTCGTGCATCGGCCCGATGGGTGCTCGCGTGCGCAACGTGATGAGCGAGCTGGGCGGCGAGAAGATCGATATCATCGACTACTCGGACGATCCCGGTACCTTCGTCGGCAACTCGCTGTCGCCCGCGAAGGTGGTCTCGGTCGAGGTCGTCGACGAGCGCACCAAGACCGCGCGGGTCATCGTGCCGGACTTCCAGCTGTCGCTGGCGATCGGCAAGGAAGGCCAGAACGCGCGGTTGGCGGCTCGGCTGACCGGGTGGCGCATCGACATCCGCAGCGATGCGGACCCGTCCTCGCCCGCCACCACGAGCGGCAACGTGCCGATCCCGCAGCCCGGGATGGAACCGGACATCGACGATGTGCGGACCGTGGGTTCGGCCGAGTGACATCGACGGGTTAGAATCGATAAGGAGGCCGACGCGAGGGGAGCGACCAGATCCGCACGAGTGACTCCGGGAATGGCGAGCGCCATCTGCCGGTTCGGACTTGTGTGGGATGTCGTACCCGGACGTCGGCCGCTGAGCTACTGCGCGTGGTGGCTGAGGTTGGCCGGAGCGTTCCGGCCGCCGTTCCCGATCCGCGACACCGGCTCCCGGGCCGGGGTGCCTGGCTGCACCCCGATTCGGCGTGCCTGCGTCTGGCGGAGCGGCGACGGGCCTTTCCACGCGCGCTTCGTGTGCGAAGGGCTTTGGACACCTCATTGGTGCACCAGCACTTGAGTGCCGAGCGATCGCAGCCGGTGGCTCGCGAAATGACCGACGCGGGATCCGTCCCGCGCCAGGCAACCGAAGGAAAGCAGGTCGACCCGTCATGAATCAGCCGTGAAGCTGAAGCCATGAACGCGCATCGGCGATAGGACGAGGTCGAGCGGGACTGCCGCCCGGCCTCACCCAGATGAGGAGAGCAGTGGCAGGCAAGGCCCGCGTACATGAGCTCGCGAAAGAGCTCGGTGTCACCAGCAAGGACGTCCTGAACAAGCTCGCCGAACAGGGCGAGTACGTGAAGTCTGCGTCATCCACCGTGGAAGCCCCGGTGGCCCGCAGGCTGCGCGACGCGATGGGTGCCAAGACCGCGAAGAAGAGCGAAAGCAAGCCGGCCGAGCCCAAGGCCGCCGGTTCCGACGCTCCCGCGGCACCCAAGCCTGGACCCAAGCCCGATCAGAAGCCGGGGCCGGCACCGTCCGGCGAACGGCCCAAACCCGGCCCGAAGCCGGGTCCCAAGCCTGGTCCGAAGCCGGCGGAGAAGCCCGCTGCGGCCGAGCAACCCGCCGAGCAGCAGGCTCCCGCGGCCAAGGCCGAGCAGGCCCCCGCGGCGGAGCCGGAGCAGGCTCCGGCTGCCAAGCAGGACAAGCCCGCTGCGCCGAAGCCGGGTCCCAAGCCCGGTCCGAAGGCCGGTGGCGACGACGGCTCCGCGCCGAAGCCGGGCCCCAAGCCGCCCAAGCCGGGTCCGAAGCAGCCGCGCGTCGGCAACAACCCGTTCGGCGTCGGACAGGGTGCTCCGCAGCAGCGCCCGCCGCGTCCGGGTCCGCCGAAGGGCGGCGGCCAGCAGGGTCCCGGCCGCGGTGGCGGTCAGGACCGGCAGCGTCAGGGAAGCCAGGGCGGTCAAGGCGGCCAGGGCTCCCAGGGCGGCGGCCAGGGTGCCGGCAACGCCCCCGCCGGTGGCGGCAACGCCCCGCGCGGTGAAGGCGGCGGCAACCGTCCGAACCCGGGCATGATGCCCCCGCGTCCGAACCCGGGCATGATGCCCTCGCGTCCGCCGCGCGGCGGCAACAGCGGTGGCCCCGGCGGTGGCGGCGGCGGTGGCCGCGGTCGTCCCGGTGGCGGCGGTGGCGCCGGTGGAGCCGGTCGCCCCGGCGGTGGCGCCGGTCGTCCCGGCGGCGGTGGCGGCGGTCGTCCGGGTGGCGGCGGTCCTCCCGGTGGCGGCGGTGCTCCGGCCGGCGGTGGCTTCCGCGGACGTCCGGGCGGCGGTGGCCGTCCCGGTGGTCCCGGTGGCCGCGGCGGCACGGCGGGTGCCTTCGGTCGTCCCGGCGGTCCGGCCAAGCGCGGTCGCAAGTCGAAGCGGCAGAAGCGCCAGGAGTACATGGAGAACATGCAGGCGCCGTCGGTCGGCGGCGTCCGCCTCCCGCGCGGTAGCGGCGAGACCGTTCGCCTGCGCCGCGGTGCTTCGCTGACCGACTTCGCCGAGAAGATCAACGCCAACCCGGCTTCGCTGGTGCAGGCGATGTTCCACCTCGGTGAGATGGTCACCGCCACGCAGTCGGTCTCGGACGAGATCCTCGAGCTGCTCGGCCAGGAGATGAACTACACCATCGAGATGGTGTCTCCGGAGGACGAGGACCGGGAGCTGCTGCAGTCGTTCGACCTCAGCTACGGCGACCCGGACTCCTCGGAGGAGGAGCTGGCGGCGCGTCCGCCGGTGGTGACCGTGATGGGTCACGTCGACCACGGTAAGACGCGGTTGCTGGACACCATCCGGAAGGCGAACGTGCAGGCCGGCGAGGCCGGTGGCATCACCCAGCACATCGGTGCGTACCAGGTGGCCACCGAGCTCGACGGCAACGAGCGCCCGATCACCTTCATCGACACCCCTGGTCACGAGGCGTTCACCGCCATGCGTGCCCGCGGTGCGAAGTCGACGGACATCGCGGTTCTGGTCATCGCCGCCGACGACGGCGTCATGCCGCAGACGGTGGAGGCGATCAACCACGCCCAGGCGGCCGAGGTGCCGATCGTGGTCGCGGTCAACAAGATCGACGTCGAGGGCGCGAACCCGGAGAAGATCCGCCAGCAGCTCACCGAGTACAACCTGGTGGCCGAGGAGTACGGCGGCGAAACGATGTTCGTCGAGATCTCGGCCAAGCAGGGGCAGAACATCGAGAGCCTGCTCGAGGCGATCCTGCTGACCGCCGACGCGGCTCTGGACCTGCGGGCCAACCCGGACATGTCCGCGCAGGGCGTGGCCATCGAGGCCCACCTGGACCGCGGCCGCGGCCCGGTGGCCTCGGTGCTGGTCCAGCGGGGCACGCTCAAGGTCGGTGACTCGGTGGTCGCCGGTAACGCCTACGGCCGCGTTCGCCGGATGATCAACGAGCACGACGAGGACGTCACCGCGGCCACGCCGTCGCGTCCGGTGCAGGTCATCGGGTTCACCTCGGTTCCCGGCGCCGGCGACACCTTCCTGGTCGTCGACGAGGACCGCGTGGCACGGCAGATCGCCGACCGCCGCGGGGCCCGCATCCGGGAGGCGCAGAACGCCGCCAAGCGCAAGCGCGTCAGCCTCGAGGACCTGGACAAGGTGCTCAAGGAGACCAACCAGCTGAACCTGATCATCAAGGGTGACAACTCGGGTACCGTCGAGGCGCTCGAGGAGTCCCTGGGCAAGATCGACGTCGGCGAAGAGGTCGAGCTGCGGGTCATTCACCGCGGCGTCGGTGGCATCAACGAGTCCGACATCAACCTCGCCACCGCGGAGAACACCATCGTGCTGGGCTTCAACGTCCGGTCCGAGGGCAAGGCGGCCGAGGTCGCCAACCGCGAGGGCGTGGAGATCCGGTACTACTCGGTGATCTACCGGGCCATCGATGACATCGAGCAGGCCCTCAAGGGCATGCTCAAGCCCGAGTACGAAGAGGTCGAGCTGGGCCGTGCCGAGGTCCGCGAGGTCTTCAAGTCCTCGAAGGTCGGCACCATCGCCGGTTGCATGGTCACCGAGGGCATCGTCCGGCGGAACGCCAAGGCTCGCCTGCTGCGGGACAACGTGGTGGTCGCCGAGAACCTCAGCGTCAACTCGCTGAAGCGGTTCAAGGACGACGCGACCGAGGTCCGCGACGGGTTCGAATGTGGTCTGACCCTGGGGTCGTACAACGACATCAAGGTCGGCGACTTCATCGAGCCCTACGAGATGCGCGAGAAGCCGCGCACCTGATCCGCGAACGCGCAGGGGGCCCGCACGGGCCCCCTGCGCTGCGGCGGTTGGGAACACCGTGTACGTCGGTGCGCTCGAACTGGACGTCCTGCTCGGCGACGTCCGCTCGTTGAAGCAGAAGCGCGGGGTGATTCGCCCGGTGCTCGCCGAGTTGCGCCGCCGCTTCGAGGTGGCGGTGTCCGAAGCAGGTGATCAGGACCTGTATCGCCGCGCGCAGCTCGGCGTGGCGGCGGTCTCCGGCGATGCCGCGCACGTGCGCGAGGTGCTGGAGGGGTGCGAGCGGCTGGTGGCCGCCCGCCCCGAGCTGGAGCTGCTCTCGGCCCGGCAGCGCATGCTGGGTCCGGAGGACTAGTACCCGCAGCTGCGGGTTTCGAGGAACTTTTCGCAGAAGGAGGTGCGTCGTGGCTGATACGGCGCGCGCCCGCAGGCTGGCCAAGCGCATCGCGCAGATCGTCGCGTCCGGGCTGGAGCACGAGGTCAAGGACCCGCGACTGGCCATGGTGACGATCACCGATGCCCGGGTGACCCCGGACCTGCGGGATGCCACGGTCTACTACACCGTGTTCGGCGACGACGCCGATCACGCATCGACGGCGGCGGCGCTGCAGAGCGCGACCGGCGTGCTGCGCACCCGTGTGGGGCAGCACACCGGGGTGCGGTTCACCCCGACGCTGACCTTCGAGGCCGACGCGGTGCCCGAGCACGCTCGTCGGCTGGACGAGTTGCTGGCCAAGGCCAAGGAGGCCGACGAAGAGGTCGCGCGGCTGGCTTCCGGGGCGACCCCGGCCGGGGACCCGGACCCGTACAAGACCACCGAGGATGACGACCCGGACACCGATGGTGCCGAGGACGCGGAGATTTCCGAGGCGGATGTGCGGCGTAACCCACAAGATGGTTGAGTCCCAGCGCAACATGGGGTGCGTTGGACCCCGGCGGCCGTAGGGCCGCTGAGCTGGAGGTGACTCGTGCGTGGGCAGTCGACTGAGACGGACCGGATCTCGGAGGCCGTCGAGACGGCCGCGAGCAAGCTCGCCACGGCCCCCGACGTGACGCTGTTCGGGCACGTCAACCCGGACGCGGACGCGCTCGGCAGCGCCTTGGCGCTGGGCCGGGGGCTGCACGAGCGCGGAGCGACGGTCCGGGTGTCCTTCGGGCATCCGGAGGAGACGCCGCACTCGCTGCGCGAGCTCGACGTCGACGGGCTCGTGGTGCCCGCTTCGGAGATCCCCGCGGCACCTCCGATGCTGGTCGTGTGCGACACCGGCAGTCTGCAGCGGCTGGGCGCTCTGAGCGACCGGGTGGAGGAGACCATCGCCGCGGGCGGTGATGTGATCGTCATCGATCACCACGTCGCGAACACCTGCTACGGCACCGTCCGGGTCATCGACGAGACGGCCGAGGCGACCGTGCTGATCGTCCTGCGACTGCTCGATCAGCTCGGCATCGAACTGGACCTGCCGATCGCCCGGTGCCTCTACGCCGGCCTGGTGACCGATACCCGCTCGTTCCGGTACGTCCGCGCGGACACGCACCGGGTGGCGGCACGGCTGCTGGAAGCCGGGGTCGATCCGGACGCGACCACCCGGACCTTGATGGACACCCATCCGTTCGGCTTCATCGACATGCTGGCCTCGGTGCTGGGACGAGCCTCGCTCGAGCCGGACGAGGCGCGCGGACTGGGGTTCGTGCACGCCACCGTGCGCCGGGAGCAGTCCGAGGGCCTGCAGAACGAGGACCTCGACGGGGTCATCGACATCATCCGCACCGCCGACGAGGCCGAGGTGGCCGCGGTGCTGAAGGAGATCGAGCCCGGCCACTGGTCGGTCTCGCTGCGGGCCGACAGCAGGATCGACGTCGGCCACGCGGCCGCCGCGTGCGGTGGCGGCGGGCACCGGCTGGCTTCCGGATTCACGGCGCGGGGCGACGAGGCGTCGATCCTGGACGGGATCCGCGAGGCGCTGGCCTCGGCGCCGCTGCTGGACGGCTGAGCGCGCACGATCCGATCGCATTCGCTGGGCAGTCCGGATTCGCGGGCGCGGCATCCGGCTATCCTGCTCGGGGCCGCAGGCGTCGTGAGTAGGAGTTCGAGGGTTTGACCGAGGTCGGGGAGCGGGTTTCGGCCCGGCGGTTGCTGGCGCTGGCGATTCCCGCGCTGGGGGTGCTGGCCGCCGAACCGCTGTACGTGCTGGTCGACACCGCGGTGGTCGGTCATCTCGGGGCCGTGCAGCTCGCCGGACTGGCGCTCGGCGGGACTCTGTTCACGCTGATCTCGAGCCAGCTGACCTTCCTCACCTACGGCACCACCGCGCGAACCGCGCGCCTGCACGGCGCGGGCAGGCGCACCGAGGCCGTGGCCGAAGGCGTGCAGGCCACCTGGCTCGGCGTGTCCGTCGGCGTGGTCCTGCTGCTGGCCGCGCAGGTGCTGGCCGTTCCGGTGGCCGAGTTGCTGGCCGGGCCCGGTCCGGTCGCCGACGCGGCCGGGCGGTGGCTGCGCATCGCGCTGTGCGGTGCGCCGCTGGTGCTGATCACGATGGCGGGCAACGGCTGGATGCGCGGGGTGCAGGACACCGTCCGCCCGCTGCGCTACGTGCTCATCGGCAACGGCTTGTCGGCGGTGCTGTGCCCGGTGCTGGTCTACCCGGTCGGCTGGGGTCTGGAGGGCTCGGCCGTGGCCAACCTGATCGGCCAGAGCCTCGCCGCGACTCTGTTCGTGCGCGCGCTGGTGGTCGAGCGGGCGCCGCTGCGCCCGGACCTCGCCACGATGCGCGCCCAGCTCGGCCTCGGTCGCGACCTGGTGCTGCGCACGCTGGCCTTCCAGGTGTGCTTCCTGTCGGCCACCTCGGTGGCCGCCCGCACCGGCGCCGAGACCGCGGCCGCGCACCAGGTGGTGTGGCAGCTGTGGAGCTTCCTGTCGCTGGTGCTGGACTCGCTGGCCATCGCGGCGCAGTCGCTGGTCGGTGCGGCCCTCGGGGCCGGTTCGGCGCAGCGCGCCAAGGGCGTCGCCCGGCAGGTGAGCTGGTACGGCCTGGCCTTCGGTGTGCTGCTGGCCGCCGTGTTCGCCTCGCTGGCCTGGGTGCTGCCCGGGGTGTTCACCTCCGATCAGGCGGTGCTGGCCGTGATCGGGCAGGCGTGGTGGTTCTTCGTGCTGCAGCAGCCGGTGGCCGGTGTCGTCTTCGCGCTCGACGGCGTGTTCCTCGGTGCCGCCGACGCGGCGTTCCTGCGCACCGCGACCATTCTGAGCGCCGTCATCGGCTACCTGCCGATGATCTGGCTGTCGCTGGCCTTCGGCTGGGGACTGGTCGGCATCTGGACGGGGCTGACCCTGTTCATGGTCTTGCGCC
Source organism: Saccharopolyspora halophila (assembly GCF_039531955.1). NCBI lineage: Bacteria > Bacillati > Actinomycetota > Actinomycetes > Pseudonocardiales > Pseudonocardiaceae > Saccharopolyspora > Saccharopolyspora halophila. The sequence goes on along the minus strand of NZ_BAAARA010000015.1, from coordinate 138,769 downwards.
TGGTCACGCTCCTCTGGCGGCTCCGGTCCGGGCGCTGGGCGGTCGTGGGCGCCGTGCGCGGCGAGCCCGCCGCGGCCTGACCGGGTTCCGGAGCAGGTCAGCGACCGCTCCGGATGCGCGCATTCGGGCGAAATCGCACTCCGTATGATGGCTCGCCGTGTCCGAGCAATCCCGCAAGCAACGCCCCACCGTTCCGCCCGGCCTGCTGGTGGTCGACAAACCGGCGGGCATGACCTCGCACGACGTCGTCTCGCGCGTGCGCCGCATCATGGGGACCCGCCGGGTCGGGCACGCGGGCACCCTGGACCCGATGGCCACCGGCGTGCTGGTCCTGGGCCTGGAGCGGGCCACCAAGCTGCTGGGGCACCTGGCCCTGGACACCAAGGCCTACCTGGCCACGATCCGGCTCGGCGCTTCGACCACCACCGATGACGCCGAGGGCGAGATCATCGCCGAGCGCGACGGCGCGCAAGTCGACGAGGCGGCCATCCGCAGCGGCATCGAAGAGCTCACCGGTGAGCTGCAGCAGGTGCCCAGCGCCGTCAGCGCGATCAAGGTCAACGGTCGGCGCGCCTACGAGCTGGCCCGCAACGGCGAAACGGTCGAGCTCGACGCCCGCCCGGTGACGGTCTCGCGCTTCGACCTGCTCAGCGTGCGGCGCACCGAGAGCACCACCGAGCTGGACGTGCTGGTGGAGTGCTCGTCGGGGACCTACGTGCGCGCGCTGGCCCGCGATCTCGGCGCCGCGCTGGACGTCGGCGGGCACCTGGGTGAGCTGCGCCGGACCCGCGTGGGCCCGTTCGGCCTGGCCAAGGCGCGCACCCTGGAGCAGCTCGAGGAGGCGCCGGAGCTGTCGATGGACCTGGACGAGGCGGTGCAGACCGCGTTCCCGCGCCGCAACGTGGACACCACCACCGCGCGCGCCCTCTCGCACGGTCAGCAGGTGCCCGCTGCGGACGTGGACGGCACCTATGGCATGTTCGACCCCGCTGGGAAGGCGGTGGCCTTGGTCAAGGACCAGGGGCGCAAGGCCAAACCGGTGCTGGTGATCGTTCCGGCGAACTGATTTCCGGCGATGGCGGTTCGGGCTCCCCGAACGCCACCGCCGCGCAAGATGTGCGCCATCTCGACACCGGTGGTGGTTCGATCGTCGTATTCGGTTGGGAAGTAGGCTGCTGCTCGTGCAGCGTTGGCGTGGTTTGGAGCAGATTCCCGGTGGCTGGGGACGGTGCGTCGTCACCATCGGTGTCTTCGACGGAGTGCACCGCGGCCATCAGCAGCTCATCGCGCACGCGGTGGCGCAGGCGCGACGACGCGAGATGCCGTGCGTGCTGATGACCTTCGATCCGCATCCCTCCGAGGTGGTGCGGCCGGGCAGTCATCCCGCGCAGCTGACGACTCTGCGCCGCCGCGCGGAACTCGCCGAGCAGCTGGGCGTGGACGTGTTCTGCGTGCTCCCGTTCACCCGGGAGACATCGCGGATGCCCCCGGAGGGCTTCGTGCACGAGGTGCTGGTCGAGCGGTTGCACGCGGCGGAGGTCGTGGTCGGTGAGAACTTCACCTTCGGGCACAAGGCCGCGGGCAACATCGACCTGCTGGGCAAGCTGGGGGAGCGGTTCGGCTTCGAGGTGGCGTCCGATTCGCTGGTCTCCGGACCGGTCCGGCGCGCCGACGATCCGGCGGACGGCTCGTCGGTGACGTTCTCCTCGACCTACATCCGGGCCTGCATCGACGCCGGTGACGTCGTCGCGGCGGCTTCGGCGCTGGGGCGCGACCACCGGCTCGAGGGCATCGTGGTGCGCGGCGCCGGACGCGGCGGCAGCGAGCTCGGCTTCCCCACCGCGAACCTGTCCACTCCGGAGTACGCGGCGATCCCCGCCGACGGCGTCTACGCCTGCTGGTTCACCCATCGCACGCGCGGTTCGACGACCACGGCGCCCGCGCTGCCCGCGGCCGTGTCCGTCGGCAGCAATCCGACCTTCTCCGGCACCGAGCGCACCGTCGAGGCCTACGTGCTCGACGTGGACGCCGACTTCTACGGCGAGCACGTCGACCTGGACTTCGTGGCGCGGCTGCGCGGCATGGAGAAGTTCGACTCGGCCGAGGAGCTCGTCGAGCGGATGAACGTCGACGTCGCCGAGACCCGTCGCATCCTCGGGATTCGGGAGTGAACCGGCCGAACTCGGACGTGAAGGCGCGGCGGGCGATGTCGGCGAGTGGCGCAGTCCACTCGGAACGCATTTCGGATTCGGGCCCCCGGCCTGCCGATGAGCTGGCAGTATTCGGATCCGGATCTGCCCGGCCCGCCCGGGCACGCGGTCAGGTTGGGGGAACAAGGGTGTCGGAGAGCAGCAGTGTCCAGCGCAATCTGGCTCTGCAGCGGCAGTGGTACGGCGAGCCGCTCGGAGATCGGGTGCGCAGGCTGGTCGTGGCTTTCCGCATCTCGCAGGCGCAGCTGGCCGAGGTGCTCGGCATCAGCGCGCCGATGCTCAGCCAGGTGATGAGCGGCCGTCGCGCCAAGATCGGCAACCCGCAGGTGCTGGCCCGCCTGGTGATGCTGGAGCGCAAGGTCCTCATCCCCGGGGTCGCCGCGGGCGAGTCGGAAGCGATCCGACAGGCGCTCGAGGACGTGCAGGGCTCCCAGCCTTCGGTCGGCCGGGATCTGCCGGTCAAGTCGGCGACCAACGGCGAGGAGGTCGCCTGGCCGGTCCTGCGCTCGACCGCCAAGCCCACCGAGCTGGAGGCGGCCGCATCGCTGCTGGAAGGTCGCTACCCGCGGCTGGCGGGCCTGCTCCGCCGGGCCGCCGACCACGAGTGAGACCAGGCTGGGTCCATGCGGTTGTTCACGGCGTTGTGGCCCGTGCCGGAGGCGATCGAGGATCTCGCCGCCGCGGTGTCGGGTCTCGAGCCGGAACGCGTGGCCGAGGCGACCGATGGCTTGCGCAAGTTCCGGTTCACCCCGTCCGAGCGCTGGCACCTGACCCTGCGCTTCCACGGTGACGATGCCGATCAGCGGCAGATAGCCGGCGACCTGGACCGGCGGCTGCGGCACCTGCGGGCGGATCCGCCGCGGCTGCGGTTGGCGGGCGCGGGGGCGTTTCGCGGCGTGCTCTGGGTGGGCGTGGAACCGGCCGCGGCGGCCGATGGCGAGGCGCTGCGCGCTCTGGTGCGCGCGGCGGGCGGCGATCCGCGCGGTTTCCAGGGGCATCTGACGATCGCCCGGTGGGCAGGCGGACACGCCGACCGCGAGTCGTTGGCGGGCCTGCTGGCCGGCTACGCCGGTCCGTGGTGGGCCGCTCGCGAGGTCAGCGTGGTTGCCAGTGACCTGCGAGAAGGCGGTCCGCGCTATGCGACGGTGCATCGAGCCCCGGTGACGCGCGGGTGGTCGGGCCGAACCGTCCGGTGAAGCTCTGCCTGCTATCCTGACCGATGGAGTGGCTGCAGTCCGTGGCGGTCGATTCCTGGTGGTCGGCGAGCCGCACCCAGCGTGCGCACCCCACCACTCGCCCCTCCGCGACGGAGCGGGCGCAGACGGCACGGGACATATCGAAGGAGTTAGACGTGGCGCTGTCCACTGCCGAAAAGAAGCAGATCCTCGCCGAGTACGGCGTCAAGGAAGGCGACACCGGTTCGCCGGAGGCCCAGGTGGCCCTGCTGACCAAGCGGATCGTCGGTCTCACCGAGCACCTCAAGCAGCACAAGCACGACCACCACTCGCGTCGTGGCCTGCTGCTGATGGTCGGTCGTCGCCGTCGTCTGCTCAACTACCTGATCAAGGTGGACATTGCGCGCTACCGTTCGCTGATCCAGCGACTCGGTCTGCGTCGTTGATGTGAATCGGGGGGAGCGGCCGCGCGCCGCTCCCCCCGGTGCTTAACCGGCGGTGGTGCGCATCCCGCATCGCCGCGAGAGAGAACTGAAGAGCGCCCACGGTGGCAGGCACTGGAAAGGTGTTCCCGCCGGTCCTCGGTAGTGGCTTTCGGGCAAGTCGTCGCGATAGACGGTCCCGGGAGCTTCGATCGATGGCCGGCCTTGTCAGACCACGATCCGGATGCTCCTGCCGTGGGCCTCGTGACGATAGGAGTCACTTTGACTGAAGAGATCGATGAGGGCGTGTACGAAGCGACCGCCGTGCTGGACAACGGCGCGTTCGGTACCCGTACCGTCCGGTTTGAGACCGGCAGGCTCGCCAAGCAGGCCGCCGGTAGCGTCGTCGCCTACCTGGACGACGACACCATGCTGATGTCGGCCACCACGGCGTCGAAGCAGCCGAAGGACAACCTCGACTTCTTCCCGCTGACGGTCGACGTCGAGGAGCGGATGTACGCCGCGGGTCGCATCCCGGGTTCGTTCTTCCGCCGCGAGGGCCGCCCCTCCACCGACGCGATCCTGACCTGCCGGCTCATCGACCGGCCGCTGCGCCCGTCCTTCGTCGAGGGCCTGCGCAACGAGATCCAGGTCGTGGTCACGGTGATGAGCCTGACCCCGGGCGACCTCTACGACGTGCTGGCGATCAACGCCGCGTCCGCCTCCACCCAGGCCTCCGGCCTGCCGTTCTCCGGCCCGGTCGGCAGTACCCGCATGGCGCTGATCGACGGGCAGTGGGTCGCCTTCCCGACCCACGAGCAGCTCGAGCGCGCGGTGTTCAACATGGTCGTGGCCGGCCGCATCGTCGGTGACGACGTGGCCATCATGATGGTCGAGGCCGAGGCCACCGAGCAGACCGTCGAGCTCGTCGAGGGCGGCGCTCAGGCGCCGACCGAGGAGGTCGTCGCCCAGGGTCTGGAGGCGGCCAAGCCGTTCATCCGCAGCCTGTGCGTCGCCCAGCAGCAGCTGGCGCAGGCCGCGGGCAAGGCCACCGAGGAGTACCCGGTGTTCCCGGCCTACGCCGAGGACGCGTACACCGCGGTCGAGCAGGCCGGCTCCGCCGAACTCGCCGAGGCGCTGAAGCTCGCGGGCAAGCAGGAGCGCGAGAACCGCCTGGACGAGATCAAGGCGGCCGTCCTGGAGAAGGTCGGCGTCGGTGAGGGCCAGCAGTTCGAGGGCCGCGAGAAGGAGGTCGGCGCCGCGTTCCGCTCGCTGACCAAGAAGCTGGTCCGCCAGCGCATCATCCGCGATCAGGTCCGCATCGACGGCCGCGGCCTGGCCGACATCCGCAGCCTGTCGGCCGAGATCGACGTGATCCCGCGGGCCCACGGTTCGGCGCTGTTCGAGCGCGGCGAGACCCAGATCCTGGGTGTCTCCACGCTGAACATGCTGCGCCTGGAGCAGACCATCGACTCGTTGTCCCCGGAGACTTCGAAGCGGTACATGCACCACTACAACTTCCCGCCGTACTCGACCGGTGAGACCGGCCGGGTGGGAAGCCCGAAGCGGCGCGAGATCGGCCACGGTGCGCTGGCCGAGCGGGCGCTGATCCCCGTGCTGCCTTCGCGCGAGGACTTCCCGTACGCGCTGCGCCAGGTCTCCGAGGCGCTGGGCTCGAACGGTTCCACCTCGATGGGCTCGGTCTGCGCCTCGACGCTGTCCCTGCTCAACGCAGGTGTGCCGCTCAAGGCCCCGGTCGCGGGCATCGCGATGGGTCTGGTCTCCGACGAGGTCGAGGGCAAGACCCACTACGTCGCGCTGACCGACATCCTGGGTGCCGAGGACGCCTTCGGCGACATGGACTTCAAGGTCGCGGGCACCAAGGAGTTCGTGACCGCTCTGCAGCTGGACACCAAGCTGGACGGCATCCCGTCCGAGGTGCTGGGCCAGGCCCTGGGCCAGGCTCGCGACGCGCGGTTCACCATCCTCGACGTGATGGCCGAGGCGATCGGCCAGCCCGACGAGATGAGCCCGCACGCCCCGCGCGTGACCTCGGTGAGCATCCCGGTGGACAAGATCGGTGAGGTCATCGGCCCGAAGGGCAAGATGATCAACACGATCACCGAGGAGACCGGCGCAGAGGTCACCATCGAGGACGACGGCACCATCTACGTCGGCGCCTCCGACGGCCCGTCCGCGGAGGCCGCGATCGACAAGATCAACTCGATCGCGAACCCGCAGCTGCCGAAGGTCGGCGAGCGCTTCATGGGCACCGTGGTCAAGACCGCGGCCTTCGGCGCGTTCGTCTCGCTGCTGCCGGGCAAGGACGGCCTGGTGCACATCTCCAAGCTGGGCAACGGCAAGCGCATCGGCAAGGTCGAGGACGTCGTGAACGTCGGCGACAAGCTGCGCGTGGAGATCGCGGACATCGACAACCGCGGCAAGATCAGCCTGGTGCTGGTCGACGACGAGGACTCCTCCGCGGAGGGCGAGTCGGCCGAGACCGAGGTCGAGTCCGAGGCCGCCGAGACCGCCGCGCAGTGATCTGACGCGACAGCCGTACGGCCCGCCCCGGAATTCCGGGGCGGGCCGTATTGTCGTTGCCATCAGCACGAGACCGAAAAACGGGGATATGAGCAACGAGCAGAGTTCCGCTTCCGACCTGCAGTTTCCCGGGACGACCCGGGTGCTCGGCCACAACGGCGACGCGCAGGTGCGGCGGACGGTGTTGCCGGGTGGGCTGCGGGTGGTCACCGAGCCGGTGCCGGGCGTGCGCTCGGCTTCGGTCGGCATCTGGGTCGACGTCGGTTCGCGCGACGAGACCGGGCCGCAGGCCGGGGCAGCGCACTACCTGGAGCACCTGCTGTTCAAGGGCACGGCCAAGCGCACCGCGGTGGGCATCGCCCAGGAGATCGACGCCGTCGGCGGCGAGCTCAACGCGTTCACCGCCAAGGAGCACACCTGCTACTACGCGCACGTGCTCGACGAGGACCTGCCGCTGGCCGTGGACATGCTCTGCGACGTGGTCTTCGACGCGGTCAACGCGGCCTCCGACGTGGACGTGGAGCGCAGCGTTGTTCTCGAGGAGATCGCGATGCGCGATGACGACCCCGAGGACCTGCTGCACGAGCAGTTCGCCGCCGCGGTCGTCGGCGACCACCCGCTGGGTCGATCGGTGCTGGGCACCGAGGAGTCGATCGAGGGGATGACCCGCGACCGGGTGCACGGCTTCTACGAGCGCAGCTACCGGATGCCGAAGATGGTCGTCGCCGTCGCGGGCAACGTCGAGCACGACCACGTGGTGCGCCTGCTGCGCGATGCGCTGGGCGATCGGCTCGTGGGCGAGGAGACCCCGGAGGCGCCGCGCGCGGGGCGTGCCGAACTCTCCGAGCAGCAGCGCCTGGTGCTGCGCACCGATGACACCGAGCAGGCGCACCTGCTGATCGGCTGCCGCGGGCTGGACCGCCACGACGACCGCCGGTTCGCGCTCGGTGTGCTCAACGCGGCGCTGGGCGGCGGCATGAGCTCGCGGCTGTTCCAGGAGATCCGGGAGAACCGGGGCCTGGCCTACGCGGTGTACTCGCAGTCCGCTGCCTACTCCGACACCGGGAACTTCTCGGTCTACGCGGGCTGCACCCCTGAACGGCTCGGTGAGGTGGCCACGGTCGTCCGGGACGTCCTCACCGAGGTGGCCGAGCACGGCCTCACCGAGGAGGAGGTGGCTCGCGGCCGGGGGCAGCTGCGCGGCGGTCTGGTCCTCGGGCTGGAGGACAGCGCTGCCCGGATGAGCCGGATCGGCAAGACCGAGCTCAACTACGGCAGGCACTACACCGTTGAGGAGACCCTCGCCCGCATCGAGGCGGTCACCGCCTCCGATGTGGCGGTGCTGGCCAAGGACCTGCTCACCAGGCCGCTGACCACCTCGGTGGTCGGGCCCTACGCGAGCGTCGACGAGCTGCCCCGGGGCACGCACCCGGTTTCCTGATCGGGCGAGCGTCCGGTGGGGCCGGGATGGCGTCGGTCACCGGGGCGGGGTGGCTCGGTGGCCGCGCTCCCGGCGGTGCCTAGACTGCGGGGCACCTGGCGTTTCGGTGTGGAAAGGGTGCGTGCGGTGATCAAGGTTGGTGTGCTGGGAGCCCGTGGCCGGATGGGTTCCGAGGCGGTGCGGGCCGTGGGCGAGGCTGCCGACACCGAGCTCGTCGCCGAGATCAACCGCGGCGACTCGCTGTCCGGTCTGGTGGATGCCGGCGCGCAGGTCGCGGTCGATCTGACCCACCCGGATTCGGTGCTGGACAACATCGAGTTCTGCGTCGACAACGGCATCCACGTCGTGGTCGGCACCAGCGGCCTCGGCCCCGACGAGCTGGACACCGTGCGTTCCCGGCTGGAGGCCAACCCCGGGATCGGCGTGATCGTGGCGCCGAACTTCGCGATCGGGGCCGTGCTGTCCATGCGCTTCGCCGAGCTGGCCGCCAAGTACTTCGACTCCGCCGAGATCGTCGAGCTGCACCACCCGAAGAAGGCCGACGCCCCATCCGGCACCGCCGCCAGGACCGCGCAGGTCATCGGCAAGGCCCGAGCCGAGGGGCAGCTCGACCCGATGCCCGACGCCACCACCAAGGAGCTCGACGGCGCCCGGGGCGCCGAGATCGACGGGGTGCGGGTGCACTCGGTGCGGATGGCCGGTCTGGTCGCCCACCAGGAGGTGCTGTTCGGCACCGATGGCGAGAGCTTCGCCATCCGGCACGACTCCTACGACCGCCGCTCGTTCATGCCCGGCGTGCTGCTGTGCGTCCGCGACATCGGCGAGAGGCCGGGGCTGACCGTGGGCCTCGACGCGCTGCTGGGGATCTGAGATGGCCGTCGAGCAGCGCAAGGTGATCACGGCGCGGAACGTGGCGTTCGTCGTCGCCCTGGCGCTGCTGGTCTACCTGGTGCTGATGGGCGAACGCGCCTTCACCATGATCATCACCGGGCAGCCCGTGTTCGTCGTGCTGGGCGTGGCGATCCTGGTGTTCCCGGTGCTCGGTGCCCTGCTGGTCGTCGACCAGCTGCGTTTCGGCGCGGCCACCGAACGGCTCGCGAGGCGGCTGGACGACGAGGGCGCACTTCCGGACGTCTCGCACTTGCCGCGCCGCCCTTCCGGGCGCGTGGAGCGCGCGGCCGCCGACGAGTGGTTCGACGCGAAGCAGGCGGAGCTGGAGTCCGAACCGGAGGACTGGCGGCGCTGGTTCGCGCTCGCCCAGGCCTACGACCTCGCGGGCGACCGCAACCGCGGGCGCAAGGCGATGCGCAAGGCCATCGACATGGAGCGCGCCGCGGGCTGAGCCGGTTCACCCCACCGCTGCGGCCGCGGCATCGTGCTCGTGGATCCACTGCAGGGTGCTGGAGATGCCGGGAAGCGCCCGGTCGCGCGTCGGCCTCGGGGCCATCGGGCAGGTGCAGGATCTCGGAGGCCACCCAGGAGCTGCGCTGGACCGCGCGGGTGCGTCCGCGGCGCAGGGCCTCGTAGCGGGGGAGCGCTCGCTCGGGGGAGCAGCGGCCGAGCAGCGTCGCCAGGGTGATGGCGTCCTCGATGGTCTGGTTGGCGCCCTGGCCGTGGTGCGGCAGCATCGCATGCGCGGCATCGCCGAGCAGCACGATCCGGTCGCGGTGCCAGCGGTTGAGGGGTCCGAGCCGACGGGGACCAAGCCGCGGAAATCGCTGGTGCCGGAGTACACGGCCGGATCGCGGCAGGACCGAGCTGGGGCCGGGACCGACGACCGGCGGCGCTTCTTCGCGTTCGCCCAGATCTACGAGCGCGGGTGCGACGCGGAGCGCGCCGCGAGCTGATCCGCGCCGCGGTGGCGCGCAGCGCGTTTCAGCATGTGGACGGCGGAATGTGCCCTGTGGTCGTCGTGTTGCAGTGGGGACTGAATCCGCGCGCCGCACTGCGGCAGCGCGTGCTCTGGCGGTTCGAACAGGAAGAGTTGTATGTCTGTCGTGGACGGTTCGCGGTCGGCCCCGCCGCAGGTGCGCAAGGCCGCGCCCGCGCAGCGGGGCACGGTGGCGGTGGGCATCGCCGTGGCGGCGGTGCTGGCCCTGGCGGTGGCCAACACCGCTGGGTGGAAGCTGACCCTGCTGTTCGGGGTCGGGATCGCGCTGGGGCTGGCGCTGTTCCACTCCCGCTTCGGGTTCACCTCGGCGTGGCGCCAGCTGGTCACCGTCGGGCAGGGGCGTGCGCTGCGCGCGCACATGCTGATGCTGGCCGTGGCGTGCGTGCTGTTCGCCGTGGTGCTGGGCGCGGGCGCTTCGCTGTCCGGAACGCCCGAGGGCCTGGTCAAGCCCACCGGTCTCGGCGTGGTCCTGGGCGCTTTCCTGTTCGGCGTGGGCATGCAGGTCGGCGGCTCGTGCGCGTCCGGCACGTTGTTCGCGGTCGGCAGCGGGCAGACCGCGATCCTGTTCACCCTCGGCGGGTTCATCGTCGGGTCGGTGATCAGCGCATTCATCTTCCCGTGGATCACCGCGGTGCAGAACATCGGTCCGACGGTCTCGCTGGCCGACACCCCGCTGGGCTATCCGGGCGCGTTGCTGATCTCGCTGGTGCTCATCGCCGGGGTCGTCGGCATCTCGCTGCTGGTGGAGCGGCGCCGCACGCCGCCGCCGATGGATCAGCAGCCGTCCGCGCAGGGCCTGTGGCGGGTCCTGCGGGGAACTTGGCCGGTGTGGGTCGGCGCGCTGGTGCTGGCCGGGCTCAACGCGCTGACGCTGTTCATCTCGGGAGGGCCCTGGGGAATCACCTCCGCGTTCGTGCTGTGGGGCTCGAAGCTGCTGGGCCTGGTCGGCATCGACATCTCCGGAGCGCCGTACTGGCAGGACCCGGACAACGCCGCGACGCTGGCCGCTTCGGTGCTCGCGGACAAGACCTCGGTGATGAACTTCGGCATCATGATCGGCGCGTTGATCGCGGCCGCGCTGGCGGGCGGGTTCACCCTGCACCGCAAGATCCCGCTGCGGCTCGCGGTCGGCGCGGTGATCGGCGGCATCCTGATGGGTATCGGCGCTCGCTTCGCGGGCGGCTGCAACATCGGTGCGTACTTCTCCGGGATCGCCTCGTTCAGCCTGCACGGCTGGCTGTGGGGCCTGGTCGCCATCGCCGGCACCTACGCGGGTATCGCGCTGCGACCGTTGTTCGGGCTCGGCAACCCGAAGCCGTCCGACGCCGTCTGCTGAGGAGATGCAGTTCGCCGCGTGGCGGTGCGCTCTGAGGCCCGCACGGCCACGCGGCTATCGCCGGATGCTGAAAGGACCCCCTGAGCTCGGGCGTCCGGTGCTCAGACCCAGGTGGAGACGATGCCGGGAGCGATCGCCAGCGCGCCGAAGCGGACGAACCGGCCGACGAAGCCGGTGACCAGGAAGGTGGTGACCGGCACCTTGGCCCAGCCCGCGATGATCGCCACCGCGGCGAACGGCGGGAGGCTGGCCAGTGCGCTGACCAGCATGACCACGCCGGTCCACGCCGGGCGCTTGCGGCAGTTGGCGCGGAAGGCGTCCAGCCATTCGCGCACTCTGCCCTTGCGTTCGGCGGCCTTCTTGCGCTGCATGAACCTCGGCAGCCGGATGGATCCGCGCGCCGCGTAGTAGTGCAGCAGCTTGCCCCCGATCTGGCCGGTGGCGATCACGATCGCCAGCGCCCACCAGGGGATGTGCGGGGCTTTGAGCACCAGCCCGACCGCGAACAGCTCAACGCTGATCAGCGGCATCAGTGCGGACGCGACCGACACCCCGAAGGTCGTCGACAGCAATCCGATAATGGTCAGCACCGGCTTCTCCCAATGCCCTCGGGCGGGTGTGGTCAGTCGTGCTTGAACTCGAAATCCAGCGGGCCGGTCAGTCGCATCTCCCGCAGCGGGCTGCCACCCGCGTCCAATGTCCGCACCGTACCGTCCGGCGACCAGTCCACCGAGCGGAAGAACGACAACGACGCCGAGTCTGCCTCGGGTGCCCAGGTGATGCCACGTGTGGCGCCCTGCTCGGCGAGTCGGCGTCCTATCGTGGCCAGCAGTCTGCCGCCGTGGCCGCGCCGGCCCCACCGGGGCTCCACCAGCAGTGCGCTGATCAGCGCGGTGGTCGCCGCGTCCTCGGGAAGCGCGCCGTCGGCCGAGGCCACTTCGCTCTCCGGGGCGATCCCCGCCGCGCAGAACCCGACGGTCCAGCGCCCTTCTTCGGCCACCAGCACGGTCGCGGGCCCATCGGTGATGGTGCCGCGCCACTCCTGCTCGGCGATCGAGTTGTCGAGCCCGGCGAGCACCGCGGGAGGCAACATCTCCGAATAAGCGGACTGCCAGGTGGTCACCTGGATGCGAGCGATTTCCGCAGCGTCCCCAGGCTCTGCCATCCGGACACCGGCTTCAGCCATGCTCGACAACCTAACGTGTCAGCTCCGGGACATGGGCGCCGCCCCGACTTGCGGAATTCGCACAATTCACCCGTGGCGAGCGGGTTTTCGGACTCGATGCGAACTTCGAGTGAAACTCGCACCGGGGAGAACGGCCGGGGAACTCCACCGGAAATCCCGGTGGGCGGTCTGTTTCGACGGCGTCCACGGGGCGCGATGCCCGAATCGGAGCTTTCGCGAGCTTCGGTCTCGCGTCCGCCGGACTCGTGGGCGGGCTGGGGCCGAAGTGGTTGTCGGTGCGGCTTGGCAGGATGGCGGCATGCAGACCATGGGGCTGGGTACCGCTCGTCGTTACGCGCTGGGGGCGCAGGGCTTCGCCGATCCGGTGCCCAGCGGTGGCGTGACCCGGCGGCATCTCCAGCGGGTCCTCGCGCGCACGAAGCTGCTGCAGCTGGACTCGGTCAACGTCGCGGTGCGAGCGCACTACATGCCGGTGTTCAGCAGGCTCGGCGCCTACCCCGCGGAGCTCCTCGACTCGGCCTCGTGGCAGCACTCGGCCCGGCAGCCCCGATTGCTCGCGGAGTACTGGGCGCACGAGGCGTCCCTGATCCCGGTCGAGGACTGGGCGCTGCTGCGCTGGCGGATGCGGCACCGCGACTCGGCCTGGCGCACCCGCTCGGCCGAGCTGTTCGAGCGGTCGCCCCAGCTGGTCGACGACGTGCTGGCCGGAGTCAAGGAACTCGGTCCGATCGGGGCGGGTAGTCTGGAACGCGAGCTGGGCGGTGGTCGGCGGCAGGGCAGCGGTACCTGGTGGAACCGCTCGGACACCAAGCGGGCCTGCGAGTACCTGTTCGCGGCGGGGGAGCTGACCACCGGCACGCGGCGCGGCTTCGAACGGCTCTACGACCTGCCCGAACGCGTGCTGCCCGCGCACGTGCTCGCCCACGACCCGGACGAGGACGAGGCCGTGCGCACGCTCGTGCAGCGCTCCGCCGAAGCCCTCGGCGTGGCCACCGAGCCCGACCTGCGCGACTACTACCGGCTCTCGCCCGAGCAATCCCGGCGGGCCGTGGCCGAACTGGTCGACGCCGGTGTCCTGGAGCCGGTGGCCGTGCAGCGCTGGCGGCACACCGCCTACCGGCACACCGCGGCCCGTGCGCCGCGGAAGGTCACCGGACGGGCGTTGCTGTGCCCGTTCGACCCGCTGATCTGGGAGCGGTCCCGCGCGGAACGGCTCTTCGATTTCCACTACCGCATCGAGATCTACGTCCCGGAACCCAAGCGGCAGTACGGCTACTACGTCTTCCCGTTCCTGCTCGACGGCGAACTGGTCGGCCGGGTCGACCTCAAAGCCGACCGCGCCGCTGGTGCGCTGCGGGTTCCCGGAGCGTTCCTGGAACCGGGCAGCGATGCGGGCCGCGTCGCGCCCGAGCTGGCGATGGCGTTGCGCGAGATGGCCGATTGGCTCGGCCTCGACGACGTCGCCATCGGCGAGCGCGGCGACCTCGCCGGACCGTTGCGCGCCGAGGTCGCAACCGGCTGACCCAGCGGGTCCGGGCCGAACGACGCGGCGCGGAGTCGTCCCCGTCGCGCGTGTCAGGTCGCCGTGGTCAGCACGGCGCTACCGGTTCCGGTGCGGCCGAAGACGTGCAGCTTCGGTTCCTGCTCGGGTGGCTCCGAGGCGACGTCCAGGTCGCTGCGGGTGCCGCCGGTGCTGGAGGTGATGTCGACCGTGGCGGCCGTCCCGCGATGGATCGAGACCTGCAGCTCGCCGGAGCCGGTGATCAGCTCGAGCTGTCCCTCGGTGGCGTCCGCGACGGTCAGGCTCCCGCTGCCGGAGCGGACCATGACGTCATCCGACACCACGCCCAGCCAGACGTTGCCGGAACCGGTGGCCACCGACGATGCCGCCTCGATCGCGCTGATCTCGATATCGCCGTTGCCGCTGCGCGCGTGCAGTCCTGCGCGCATGGTGCCCAGGCGCAACTGCCCGGCGCCGGAGCGCACGTTGGCGCGATCGGTGGCCTCGGCGACGGTCACCGTGCCGGAACCGGCTTGAACGTTGACCTTGCCCGCGGTGCCGGTGATGTCGGCCTCGCCGGAACCGGAGTGCACGCTCACCTCGGAGCCCTTCGGGGCCTGCACCTTCACCGCGAGCGGGACACCGCGCAGCGGCGCGTTGGACGGCGTGCGCACCACCAGCCTGCCGCCGCCCAGATCGATCCTGGTGCGCCGGACCGCCTCGGTGATCGGCTGCCCGAAGTCGGGGCCTGCCTCGCCGAATCGCCCGGCCTCGCCGAACCGCCCGGCCTCGCCGAACTGCTCGGTCACCCAGCTCAGCAGGTTCGTCAGCCCGCCGCGCCAGTCCGGTCCGGCCGAGTCCGGGTCGTGCCGGACCTCGACGTGGGTCACCGCGGTGTCGGTCAGCTCGATCGCGATCGGGCCGATGGTGTTGGACACGTCGATCCGGATCGGTCCCGCGGTGTCGAAGTCCTGGCTGCGCACGAGCTCTGCCAGTTCGTCCTCGGCCTTCGAGTGCTGCGAGCGCGGGTCCTCGTCGTGGTCACGGGCGTGGTCTTCGTCGGTCATCGCCTGCTGCCTTTCAGTGCCTGTGGTCGACCTCGTCCTGAAGTCCCGGCCGTGGTGCCCGGGACCTGGCGGCTCGGCGCCGAAGCCGTCGTCGGCGAACGGCCCGCGACGTGCGGCCGTCGGCCCACCTCGGCGATGGGCATCAGCCCTGCACGTAGCCGTGGATGCGCGAGCCGTGGTCGCCGCCCCAGCGCCCGCCGGAGGGCGGTCCCCACGGCGCGCCGTGGCCGTGCCCGCCGCGCCGGTCCCAAGGCCCGCGCGGGCGCCCGCCGCCGTGCAGCGCGCCCTGCACCGCCTGGGCGACGAAGGTGTTGAGCGAGACGCCCTGGCTGGACGCGGCCTGCTCCGCCTGGGACTTGATCTCGTCGAGCAGGCGCAGCGTGATGCGGCTGATGTCGCCGGTGTCGCCGCCCGATGGCGGTGGGGGAGTCGGATCCGCTGCCTCGTCCGCAGCGGGTGGTGTGCCGTGGCCGCCGCTGACCACGACGCGGACGTCGCGCCCGTCCAGCCGGATGTCCACGACCTGCCCGTCGAGTTGAGTGGTGACCTCGGCGGCGAGGTCCGACAGCGCGTTCATCACGGCCAGCCGCGCGGCCGGCTCGATCGCGCCGGAGAGCACCGCGGCGGTCTGGCGGGTTTGCTCGTCACCCGCGGCGGCCGCCGAGTGCAGGTCCTGGCGGAGTTGGTCGATGTACGGGCTCAGATCCATGACATCAATATGGCACCACGTCTGACGCCGCGCAACGACACGATGGTGTCAACTGGCGTCAGCCGGTTCCGCCACCATCGCCCGCTAGGCTTTCGGCAGCAGAACGGGGAGTCATCGACGGCGGCACCGACCGCCGCTCGCGCAGCAGGAAGGGGCCCGCCCCACGTGACCGAGATCGTGCGGCCGAAGGTGCAGCTGATCGGCAGGACCGAGTTCGTCCCACCGGAGGACGTGGACTTCTCGACCGATGCCGACGGCGGCGCGGCGCTGGCCGAGTTCGCCGGTCGCGCGTGCTACCAGTCCTGGGACAAGCCCAACCCGAAGACGGCCACCAACGCGGGCTACCTGCAGCACATCCTGGAGGTCGGCCACCTGGCGGTGCTCGAGCACGGCACGGTGACCTTCTACCTGACCGGCATGTCCCGCTCGCTGACCCACGAGCTGATCCGGCACCGGCACTTCTCCTACTCGCAGCTGTCCCAGCGCTACGTCCCGGAACCGGACGCCGCGGTGGTCGAGCCCGACGTGATCGCCGAGGACCCGGAGCTGCACGAGAAGTTCGTCAAGGCCACCGAGGCCAGCGCGGAGGCCTACTCGGACCTGCTGGCCGCGCTGGAGGAGAAGTTCGCCGACGAGCCGAAGGCGACGTTGCGCGGCAAGCAGGCCCGCCAGGCGGCGCGCTCGGTGCTGCCCAACGCCATCGAGACCCGGATCGTGGTCTCCGGCAACTACCGCGCCTGGCGGCACTTCATCGCGATGCGCGCCTCGGAGCACGCCGATGTGGAGATCCGCAACCTCGCCGTGGAGTGCCTGAAGCAGCTGCAGGGCGCCGTGCCGAACGTGTTCGACGACTTCCAGGTCACCGCGCTCCGGGACGGCACCGAGGTGGCCTCCAGCCCGTACGTCGCCGAGGGCTGACCGGCCGCGTCCGGTCGGTAACGAAAGAGGGAAGCCGCGCACGGCGCGTGGCGGTTGTGGCTACAGTGGGGCGCATGGGTGTCGCCGGTGATGAGCGCCAGTTGTTGTGCCAGCTGTTCGAACAGGTCGGCCCGGACGCGCCGACGCTGTGCGGCGACTGGCGGACCAGGGATCTCGCGGTGCACCTCGTGGTGCGCGAACGCCGCCCGGACGCGCTGGCGGGCAAGCTGATCAAGGCGCTGTCCGACCGCGGCGAGCAGGCCGAGCAGGAGCTGCGGGAGCTGCCCTGGGGCGAACTGGTCGACCGGGTTCGGCAGGGCCCGCCGAAGTGGAACCCGATGAGCCTCGGCGGGGTGGACGAGGCGGTCAACGCCGCCGAGTTCTACGTCCACCACGAGGACGTCCGCCGCGCCACCTCCGGCTGGCAGCCGCGCCCCGCCGACCAGGCGCGCGAGGAAGCGCTCTGGAAGTCGCTCGGCCGGGTGGCCAAGGTGTTCTACAGCCGCAGCCCGGTCGGCGTGGTGCTGCGCCGCACCGACGGGACCGAGATCGCGGCCAAGCGGGGCCCGCGCACGGTCCGGATCATGGGCGAACCCAGCGAGCTGATCATGTACGCGTTCGGCCGCAAGGAAGCGAATGTGACCTTCGACGGCAACGAGGCCGACATCCTCGCGATGGAGGACCTGCGCCGCTCGTTCTGAGCCTCCGGCGGGCGAAAACCAGCCTGCCGGAGCGCCTGCGCGCCGGAAGAAGAACGGCCGCGGCGAGCCTCGCGGAACGGCTTTTCCGGCGGTGCGCGCACCCCTTGGCCGGTGGCTTCGGACGGGGGACGCACAGGTAGCGTCGGAGGTATGACCGACTGCCCTTCCGCCATTCCGGGCCGCCCGTTCGGCCGCGTCCTGACCGCCATGGTCACGCCGTTCGACGAAGACGGAAACGTCGACCTCAAGCTGGCGCAGGAGCTCGCCACCTACCTGGTCGACAGCGTCGGCAACGACGGGCTGATCGTCAACGGCACCACCGGTGAGAGCCCGACGACCACCGACCTGGAGAAGGAACAGCTGCTGCGCGCGGTGGTCGAGGCCGTCGGCGACCGGGCGACCGTGGTGGCCGGCGCGGGCACCAACAACACGCAGCACTCGGTCGAGCTGGCCCGCGGCGCGGAGAAGGCCGGGGCGCACGGTCTGCTCGCGGTCACCCCCTACTACTCGCGCCCGCCGCAGGAAGGCATCTACCAGCACTTCTGGGAGATGGCCGACGCGACCGAGCTGCCGGTGATGCTCTACGACATCCCGCCGCGCTCGGTCGTGCCGATCCAGGTCGACACCCTCAAGCGGCTGGCCGAGCACCCGAAGATCGTGGCCGTCAAGGACTCCAAGCACGACCTGTGGGCCGGCAGCGAGACCATGAACGACACCGGGCTGGCCTACTACTCCGGCGAGGACCCGCTGAACCTGCCGTGGCTGTCGGTCGGCGCGGTCGGCTTCGTCAGCGTGATCGGCCACGTGGTCGGCGACCGGCTGCGCAGCATGCTCGACGCCTACGAGTCCGGCGACGTGACGGGCGCCCGGGAGATCCACAATGGACTCCTGCCGGTCTACCGCTCGATGAACTTCGTCGGTGGCGTCATCTTCGCGAAGACGGCACTTCGGTTGTGCGGCTACGAAACCGGGCAGCCTCGGTTGCCGCTGCCCGCGGCCACCGAGGAGCAGGTTCGCTTGATCACCAGTGACCTGTGGGATGCTGGGCTGGTATTGGTCAATCCGGACGCTGCCCAGAGGTGAAGCAGATTTGAGCGCGAACGCGACAGCCCCCGAGTATCACCCGGTGACGCCCACTTCCTCGGCGCCACCGCCGCCCCTGGCCGAAGGTGGGCTTCGCGTCGTCGCGCTCGGTGGCATCGGCGAGGTCGGCCGCAACATGACCGTCTTCGAGTACCACGGCAAGTTGCTCATCGTCGACTGCGGCGTGCTGTTCCCGGAGGACGAGCAGCCTGGTGTGGACCTGATCCTGCCGGACTTCGCGGCCATCGAGGACCGCCTCGACGACGTGGAAGCGCTGGTGCTCACGCACGGCCACGAGGACCACCTCGGTGCCGTCCCGTTCCTGCTGCGACTGCGGCCGGACATGCCGGTCGTGGGCTCGAAGTTCACCCTGGCCCTGCTCGCGGCCAAGTGCCGCGAGCACCGGTTGAACCCGACGCTGATCGAGGTCGCGGAGGGCCAGCGGAGCACGCACGGTTCCTTCGACCTGGAGTTCTTCGCGGTCAACCACTCGATCCCGGATGCGCTGGCGGTGGGCATCCGCACCCCCGCGGGCGTCGTGCTGCACACCGGTGACATCAAGCTGGACCAGTTGCCGCTGGACAACCGGTTGACCGACCTGGCCGGCTTCTCCCGGCTCGGCGACGAGGGCGTGGACCTGTTCCTGGTCGACTCCACCAACGCCGAGGTTCCCGGGTTCGTCACCCCGGAGCGCGAGATCGGTCCGGTGCTGGATCAGGTGATCGGCAAGGCGACGCAGCGCGTCATCGTGGCCTGCTTCGCCAGCCACGTGCATCGCGTGCAGCAGGTCCTGGACGTCGCGCACGCCTACGGCCGCAAGGTGTGCTTCGTGGGCCGGTCGATGGTGCGCAACATGGGCATCGCCGCCGACCTGGGCATGCTCGAGGTCCCGGAGGGCCTGCTGGTCGAACTCGACGACGCGCTGGAGATGCCCGAGGAGGAGGTGGCCTTCGTGTCCACCGGTTCCCAGGGCGAGCCGCTGTCGGCGTTGTCCCGGATGGCGCGCGGCGAGCACAAGCAGATCAAGGTCCGCGCGGGCGACACGGTGGTGCTGGCCAGCTCGATGATCCCGGGCAACGAGACCGCGGTCTTCGGCGTGGTCAACGGCCTGGTCCGGCTGGGCGCGGACGTGGTGCACCAGGGCCACGCCAAGGTCCACGTCTCCGGGCACGCCTCGGCCGGTGAGCTGCTCTACCTCTACAACGCCGTCCGCCCGAGCAACGTGATGCCGGTGCACGGCGAGTGGCGGCACCTGCGGGCCAACGCCGAGCTGGCCGGGCTGACCGGTGTGCCGGGCGAGCGGGTGGTGATCGCCGAGGACGGCGTGGTCGTCGACCTCGTCGACGGGATCGCCAGCACGGTCGGCCGGGTCGAGGTCGGGCACGTCTACGTGGACGGCCTGTCGGTCGGCGACGTCGGCGAGTCGACGCTGTCGGATCGTCTGGTGCTCGGCGAGGGCGGGTTCATCGCGATCACGGTCGCGGTGGAGGCCGCCACCGGTCGGGCGGTCTCGCCGCCGACGATCTCCGGTCGCGGCTTCTCCGACGATCCGAAGGCGCTGGACGACGTGGTGCCGCTGGTCGAGATGGAGCTGGCCCGCACCGAGGCCGAGGGCATCGCGGACACGCACCGTATCGCCCAGGCGGTGCGCAGGGTCGTCGGCCGCTGGGTCGCCGAGAAGTACCGCAGGCGCCCGATGATCGTGCCCAACGTGCTGCCGGTGAGTTCCTGAGGCGTTCTCGCACCGCTTGGCCCGGGCGGCGTTCCCCGAGGGGGTTCGCGCAGCACCCGGCGTGTTCGCACGTGCTGTCCATTGAGGTCTGTCCGTTTCGATCTGATCCAGTCTTGTGGATCTTCGTTCACCCGAGCGGGCGGCAGGCAGATCGGCTTTGTCCGGGTCGGCTGTGCACGCAGGGTTCGCCGACCCACGGCGGGGTGGTCTGCTGTCCACGTTGGGAGTACTGAGCAAGCTGGCCCCGGAAGTCGCTGCAAGGGTGAAGTTCGCCGGAACGGAGGGCTCGGGTGAGTCTTCTCCCGGTCGAATGACCACTGGAGCAGATTGGGGTCTAAACGTGCGTACTTCCGCTCGACTTATCGGCGCGGCTGCCGCTGCGACGGCAATGCTGGCGATCGGCTCCCCGGCCTTCGCTGACAGCGCGGACAACGATGGTGTCAACGTGCTGAACGACAACAACGCTAGCGTGCTGCCGATTCAGCTGTGCGGCAACAACGTCGCCGCGCTGGGCATCACGGCGCCCATCGCTTCGCCGAACACCAGCAACTGCGTCAACGCGCCGATCGTGGACCACCCGCAGGGCTGACGCGGCCCGCAAGGCTCGGTTCGGCCAGGGGCCGGCTCCCTCTCCCGGAGCCGGCCCCTGGTCTGTCCGGAGTGTTCGGTGAAGTCCGTCGACCCCACCGGGGCGCAGCGCGACTGAAGCCATCCGAGCCCTCGTACGGCGGCATCGGCGAGCTGCCGGGCGATTTCGCAGGTGGACAGATCGTCCGCGCGGTTCTGCTGCACAGCTACCTTCGACGACGTCCCGCCGGCCACGCCCACGTGCAGCAGGTACGGGTCGTGCGGACCGGCGGGATCACCGCCTCCACCGCGATGGTGTGAAATCCCCGCACACGACGCTATTCGGTGCTCGTGAACGACTCCATCGAGCCAACCGTCCAACGATCGATGTCCTGATTGGTCACTGCGGCAGCGCTGGTATCGGCACCGGAACGAGGGGTGAAGCAGCACCTGATCCCCTCCGCGTTCACGCCTTCAACGGGCGACAGCGGGTGCGGCGGTGCGGTGCTGCCAACGCTCGAAAGCGTGGAAGTGAGCACGAGCTCGCAGGGACGAACGTCGTCAAGCGGCAGTTCCCGCGGCCGCTCCGAGGACCGCACGCGCCCTCCGAGGACCCGCACGTGGCCACCAGCGCACCCGCGGCCTGCGTCACGAGATCCGAGGCGGGAAGTCCGCTGTTCATCCGAAGTACCGCGCTCTTCGGTCGTGCGGCACCGACGTCTCGGCGCACGGGTCGCTCGGTTCTGCCGCGCAGGGCGTCAGATTCGTGCTGTGGGGCTGGTCAGGAGCTTGACCATCTCGTTGACCACGCCGGTGAGCTTGCGCGTGTCCGCGGGGGCGAGGATGTACCACTCCTGGCCGTCCCGCCCCGGTTTGCGCTGCGCGAAGAAGCACCCGGCCTCGGTGTTGAAGAACTGCGTGCCGAACGGCAGCGCGCGGGTGCGGCGGACCTTGTCGTCGAAGGTGCGCACCGTGAACAGGCCCTCCAGGTCGCGCTTGGCGGTGAACGCCGTGACCAGCGTGCGCGCCGCCGCCCCTCGGATGCCCAGGTGGCTCAGGGCCGCCGAGAGATTCTTGTCGTCGCCGCGGCTCATCCACTCGGTGACCTGCTGGAGCTTGTCGTAGGGGACCGACACCGACGAGCCCTCGGCCGTGCTGATCCTGCCGAGGAGGCCGACGGCGTTGCCCGCGGGACCGCCGGACTCCTGCAGCTTGATCACGATGTCCCGCAGGTCGTCGGGAGTGTCCCCGTCGGCCTGGTACGCCTGCACGGTGCTGCGGCCGTACTCGGCCAGCACCGCGTTGAAGTTCTCGCCCTCGCGCCGGTTGACCGCCAGCCCGACTGCGAGCGGCGGCCGGGCCAGCAGCCGGATGGCGTCCTCGACGAACGGGTGCAGCCCGTCGGCGTCCAGCAGACCCTGTTGCCCCAGTTGCTGCCTGCCGAGCTCAGCGGCCTCGGCCTTGTCCTGCTCGGTGGCGTCGACGGGCAGCCAGCCGACCCGCAGCAGGGGATGCAGCTGCAGGTCGTACCGGGTGCACAGGTAGTTCGCCGCGGCGGGGGGCAGAGCCAGTTCGCGCCCGGACATGCTCAGCGATCCGAGGCGACGTCACCGAAGACCGGCGGCGCGGTGCGCTGCATGTCGTTGGTCCAGACGTCCTCTTCCTCGATGAGCCAGCTGGGACGCTCGGGCTCGGCCTCTTCCTCGCCCTGCGCGCCGGTGCCGCGCCCGGCAGCGCCCGCACCCGCGCCCATGCCGTTGGCGCCACGAGCACCGGCGGCACCGGGCGCACCGGCCTGACCGGCTCCGAGCGCACCAGCACCGGCACGACCACCGGCACCTGGCTCACCGAAGCCGCGCGCACCACCCATGCCGGGCTCGCCAATCCCGCGCCCGGCGAAGCCACCGCCACGACCGGCGAGCGGCGCGGCGGCACCGCCGTTGCCGCCGGAGTTCTTGCGCCCACCGGGGTTGCTGCCCGCGGAGATCCAGCGCCCGTTGACCTGGCGTTCCCAGGTTCCGGTCTGCGGGTTCTTCCGGTACAGCGCTCCGTCCGGGCCGCGCACCACACCGGGCGGCAGCACGCCGGTGCCACCGGGCGTCTGCGCCCAGGCCGAGGAGGTACCCGCCGGGGCGGGGGAGGAGGACCCGAGCGCACCCGCACCCGCGGTGGGAGCCCCCGCGGGCGCGGCCGAGGCCGAGGAGGTCCCAGCCGGGGCAGCGCCGCTGTAGGCGGCCCCGCCGTAGTCCGAGCCGCTGCCGCCGGAGGTGTACGAGCCGGAGGTCGGCGTGACACCGACCGGCTGCTGAGCACCCGGAGGCGGCGCCTGGTCGACCGGCTGGAACTCGGGCAGCCGGCCGATGTTCGCCTCGGTCTGCGTGCTGTAGCGCTCCATGGCCTGGTTGGCCTGCGTGTTCGTGTCCATGTAGGCCTGCTGGCGGTCCTCGTAGTCGGACATCCAGCCGGTCACCGGGTTCGAGTCGAGACCCCAGTCCTCGACCCAACCCTTCTGCGGCGGATCCAGAATCGCCTGCTGCCCGCTCGGCAACGTGTCGCCCTGGTTGGGCAGGGACTGGAACGTGCTGTGCTGGTTGGTGTCCTGCTCAACCAGCGCGTCCTTGACCTGCCGCGAAGTCTGCGCAGCCGCGTCGACGATCGGCTTGATCTCGCCGATCGAGGCATTGGCGGCGTCGGCGGCCGCGCCGGTGTGCGCAGCCTCAGCAGCACGCAGGGCGCTGGCGATGTCGTCGTTCATCTGGTCGAACGCCTGCGCGACCTTGTCCCACTTCTGCACGCCTTCGTCCGTAGGCGTAGGAATGCTGGTTGCGTCGGGCGCGCCGCCCATCTGCTTGCGGTATTCCTTGGCGCTACTGGCGTAGCACATTTCAAGCATGATTCGTGATCCCCCGGAGGCTCTTACTTCGCGGCCGGCAAGGTCGGAACGCTGGACTCAAGCGCTTTCTGCGAGATAGCGCAGGGGTCCGTGATGCTCGCTTGAGCAGCGTATGCGTGCACTACTTGGCGGTCTGCTACAGCGAGGAAAATTGAGCAGGATCCGGACTGCGCTGGGTCGGCCTTGTTGGCGCGCACCGCCGGGTATCCCCCGATCGTCAGTTCTTGATAGTCGGAGTACTGCGACTTGTTGTCGTGGTAGTCCTTGATCGATCGGTCTGTAAGGACACTGAACCTGAGCGAGTCATGGCCATCCGGGGACTTCCAAAGGCAGGTCTCCGCGGCATCGTCGGAAAGCTTTGGGCCATCGTCGATCTCGCCAGCCGGATCGAGACCGACGGCTGAGGCGCCTTCGGGAGGCAGCAAACTGCACAGCTCAACGCTCAGCGCATCTTTCGGATTGCTGATCTTGGAGCCGGATCCCTGGGGCTGCGGCGTTGGCTCGGGAGGCTTGTCGCCGCCCGAGCAGGCCGCCATGAAGACGACCATCAAAGCGGCAATGGTGAACGTGCTGACACGCTTAAGCAGGCTCATTGTTGGGTTCCCGTTTTCGATCATGCCTGCGTCCTACGGGCCTCGGCTGCCGCAGCCTCGTCGTTGCGCCGGTACTCCTCGAGGGCCGACTTGTATGCATCGATCTTCTCGGTGAGCTTTGTACGGAGCTCACCGACGGTCATGCTCAACGAGCCGCTGTCCGCCGTTGCGCGGTCCTGGATCGCCTGACGCGCCTTGGCGGTATACGTGTCCTGCGCGGTGAGTTCACCTGGCTTCACCTCAGCAGCCTGCTGGTGAAGGGTGTCTGCATCGTCCCGGATGCCCTCGAGCTTCTTGATCGCGTTCTCGAGGCCCGCTGGATCGACTACGTACCCGGCCACGTCGGCTTCCCCCATCCTTCGTGTGACACGTCTGAGCGCTGCTCATTCTCGCCAGAGCCCGCGCGTGCGCGCAGCGTTCTGGGGCAGTCAGCACTATGAGGGTCATCACCCTACAGTGGTCCGCTGATCACTCCGGGAGTCACCTGAATGTCGCAATGCGTACACGGTGGGCGGCTCGAAAAAACGTGAACGGGGCGCCCTCGATGAATCGAGAGCACCCCGGCCGCGGGCGATATCGCGAGACCAGAACCGCAGCCGCGCTGGTCTCGCGCAAAGATGTCGCGCGGTTGGCAGTGCCGGTCGAGGTCGCCGATGCGGTCGATGACTAGCTCGCGGTGCGGCCTCCGGGTGCGCGTGCCGACCCCCGGATGCGGCGCCCCCGAACCGCGCCGGAGTGAAAACCGGCGGCCCGCAGAGCGCTTATCGCGACCCTGCCGGTGTGAGGCTCGATGCGATGAAGCGGTCCTCGGAATCGACCTGAGGGTGGTTCACGCGTGGATCGGCCAGCGGGCGTTCTGGTTTCCTGCGGTCCTGCTCCGATCAGGTGCGTCTGCGCGCTAGGTGTGGTGCGCTGGTTGATCTTGCCCATACCGTCGCAGGGCGGCGCATCCACGGCCGCGTTCGGACGCTCAACGAGATCCTGGAGGGATTCTCTGTGGCTGGTATCAACGGCGACATGAAGGTGGCGGAGCAGCCGGAAGGCACGCGGCTGACGGCCACCGAGGAGGCGCTGGCCGCCGAGTTGGCGACGACCACGACGACCACGACGAACTCGGCACCCGGGGACGCGTAAACGCGTGCCATCCGGAGGTGAGCTCGACAGCGCTCACCGGTGCGGGTCGGTTGGGGAGGCCTCGGTGTTCTCCCCGCCGACCCTCGGTGGTGCTGGCCCGGCGACGACGACCATCGAGCAGGTCGCCCTGAGCGTGGGCCTGCGGCCGCGCTGGCGCTCGCGGACCGGTGTGGTGTCTCTGTCGGAATGTGAGCTGATCGATGATGCCGGTGCGCCCGCACCGGGTGCTCACGGTCTCGGCAAGGGGCACAACCAGGCCGAAGCGCGCCTTTATGCGCTGAGCGAGGCGCTGGAGCGTTTCGTGACAGGTCCGGCGAGCCTGGACGGTGCGGCCGTGCGTTTCATCCCCGCCGAGGAGCTCGCCGACGGCGTACTGGCCGAAGAAGCTAGCGCGCCACTGCTCAGGCAGCTCACCGGCAGCGAAATCGCGTGCTACCCCTACCAGGCACTTCATGCTGGCCGCGACGGCGCGACGTTCCCGCTGTACCTGGGTGCCCCGTGGTACGCGGGTCACGATGGACACGTCTACCGGGATCGCGTCGGCGACCGCGCCGATTACCAGGGGCTGTCCCGGTACTCCGTCCAGTCCGGTTACGGCCTCGCACCTACCCAGGACGAGGCCGCTGTCCACGCCTTGCTGGAGACGGTGGAACGTGACGCGTGCTCACTTCTGACGATTCGCGCTCTCATGTCGGGTCGGCCGCCCACGGTCATCGACCCGCGCACCCTGCCGGAAGAGCTCGCCCTGCTCCACAGCCAGGCCCAGCGTGAAGTCAGCGCCACGATCTACCTCGTCGACGCCACGACCGACCTGGGCATCCCGACCGTTCTCGCCTACTGCACCCCCAGCGACGGCCCCGCTTATCGCCGAGGTCAAGCTGCCGCGCTCGCCACACGCGACGCCGTCAGCGGCGCGATCACCGAGCTCCTCCAATCCCAAATGCCTCGTACCGCGCCGCCGCCCGTTGCCCTGACCCCGCTGAAGCCCTATCCGGCACTGCACCGCTGCGCTCGCTTCGACCTCACCGACGCTTTGCGAGGGGCGCACACCACAGCGTTCCTCGACCAACCTTCGCCCGAATCCCCGCGTGCACAATTGCGCGCGGTTCTCGCCCGTCTGGCCGCGGCCGGGTTCACCGCCTACCAACGGCACCTAGCCGTACTACCGGACGACGTGAGCGCTGTGCACACCCTGGTACCAGGACTGGAACGTTTTTTTGCCATCGTCAACGGGGCGCTCGTTGTTCCCGGTCCCCGCGGCCGAACGTACTGACGCTCGGGCGACGACCCGGCCGGACCATCTGCGCAACTCAATTCGTGCTGATGGCGGCCCTGGAGAAGTTCACGTCCTCGCAGCGTGACGAGGCGGGGCACGACTCCGACATTGCCGAGAGCCGCAGCGGGGACGCCGAGGGCTCAGCGATCCGACATGGATGTTCCGCAACCCCGAGCAGCATGGTCGAGGGCCGGCGCCTCGCGATGTCGATTCGCCGCAAATCGACCGGCATGTGCTGATATGTCTTGTTCGGTGCTCGGGAGGCGGGATCCGGGCAGCCGTTCCCTGCCCGGACCCCGCCATCGGTTGCGCCGGCAGGACGCGCTGTGGTTTGGGGCGGGAGCCTCTTGGGTCTCGCCGCAGGTCTTTCGGCCCTGCAGTCTCGGTCCTCGGCGGTCGAGACTCGTGGGTGCCTGCCCGGGAGCGGAAGGGTTGCGGCCGCCGTGCAGGCACCCGCCCGGCAGTCCGCTGCTTTCGACGAGGACCCGTGCCCGGGCGGGTTCACAGCGGGGCGATGCGGACGAGCTCAGTTGTCGTTGTGCCAGGTGTTGGCATTGCAGTAGCTGTCCGGGTGGACGCAGATCAAGAACCCGATGTCGGTGTTCTCCGGCAGGTTGTGGGAGCCGCCGTCACTCGCGCGCGCGGTGACGCAGTTTCCCCCGCCGCCGACGGTGAGGGTGTAGCGATCCGGGGCGTACGGATCGCCCAGGGCGACGTGAAGAATGGGTTTCTCGCCATCGGCATCGTTGTCGCAGAGCGTGACGACGTCGCCGTACTCGTTGAACCACATGTGACCGGCCGGATCCTCGCCGGAAAACGTCGTCGTGGGTGTACATGCTGTGGTCGGCAGCGAACGCGGCGGCAGGGAAGGCCGCAGCCAGCGCCACCGATGCCGCGAATGCCGTGACCAGCCGAGAAGACTTCACAAATCCCCCAGGGTGCGCGTGTTCGGTCGTGCTCCAGCAGATCGGGCCCTCTCGTCGGTCCCGTTCTGCGCAAACCTCGTGAACCTGGCAACCCAGGCGTGCGGGCGAATCGGCCGAATGGATCCAAGAGTCCGATTCTGCATCGGGCATGAGCATCGGGGTGGGTTGCTCGTGGTCCTCGACCCAGGCGAGTCCGCCCCCCGGTCAGTACCCGCACCGCAAGAGATTCGCGGCGTGCGCGCTGCTGGTCGGGGGTGTTCGGCAGCTCCGGGTCCGGTGGCGGCCGGTGGTGGTGATTCTTCGTGAGCGTCCCCGTCTGCCCGATCGTCCCGCCTGCCGCGAAGCCCAGTGTGGACAGTTGACGAGGCGAACCGTGCGGGCGCACCGGGCTGGGGAGAAGATCGATGCACCCACGACCGTCGGGGGAATTGGGGGCGCGATTCAGGCGCGGTAGGGGGAGCGCTTGGTGGTTGCCGGGCGGGTCGGGTCCCGGTGATGCGGGTGACCGAGTTCTCCGACCCGCAGGTCGGCCAGGCCCTCGGTGACCGCGCGCATCATGCGGTCGCGGGCGCGCGCGGCGTCTCCGACGCGTTCCGGGGAGAGGTCCGTCAGGTCCACTGGCGCGCCGAAGTGGACTCGCAGCACGGGGCGGCGGCGCACCGCGCGCAGCCAGGACGAGAACAGGATCCACAGGTCACGGGCGGTTCGTACGCGGACCATGCCGTAGCACATGGTCTCGTGGGCGCCCCACTGGCTGATCGGGACCACCTGGGCGCCGGAGGCGAGCGCCATTCGGGCCGCGCCGGTCTTGCCGCGCTCCGGCCACATGTCCGGCTCGAGGGTGATCCGGCCTTCCGGGTAGACGATGAGCGGGCGGGAGTCCTCGGTCAGCGAGGCGACGGCATAGCCCAGCGCCTCGGCCGCGGTGGCCTTGCCGCGGTCGGCGCGGACGTGACCGGCGTTGCGCATCACAGCGCCCAGGACCGGGGTGTTGAACAGGCCGCCGGTGGCCACGAAGCGCGGGGCGATGCGGCGCTCGTGGCACGCGGCGACGAGCACCAGCGGGTCGATGTTGCCGATGTGGTTCGCCACCATCAGCATCGGTCCCTCGGACTCCGTCGGGACGTCGCCGGTGACTTCCAGGCGGCCGGTCAGCCCGATCACCGCGCGGTTGATCCGCATCATCGCACGCCAGAGCCGGGGCGATCGGCGGAACAGCTTCTCGCGGTCGCTCCGGTGTGTCGGTCCCGGCTCGGCTGGTACGGCAACCATGATGGTTAAGAGGTCCTTTCAGCATGCGGCGCCCGCGCATGCGGTGTGGGACTCAGCCTGCGCCGCCGCGGGCTCTCAGGTGTCGTCGGGCGAGGACAACCGCAGCTCCGCGCAGGTCGCTGCTCGAGTTGCGGATCCCGCAGCCCGGCGGCGTCCGGGGTTCCGCTACCCGCGCCGCTACGCAAACCGCAAACGGAAACATCTACCAAGACTCTCACGGGTGATGGCTCGTGCGGGACCGGCCGCAGCACTCCTGTGGTTGTTGTGACGGAAGAGGCGGGTGGCCGATACCGTGTGGGGCATGGCGAGCCGGACAACAAACGGGGGACGTGATTCGTCGCGCGGCAAGGCCGGCGCGCAGGGCAGCGGGTCCACTGGCGGGCGCGGCAAGTCCAGCTCGGCGAGCACCAAGCGCAACACCTCGACGAGCAACTCCTCGGCTGGCAAGTCCACCGCGAAGTCCTCGACCGGCAAGTCCTCGGCCGGCAAGGGCACCGGCGGCAGCAAGCCGCGCCCGAGCTCGACGCACGCGCCGCGCAAGCAGCCGGCCAAGCGCGCGCCCGCGAAGAAGAGCACCAAGAAGTCCGGCGGCGGGCTGGCGGTCGGCATCGGCAACGTGGTCCGAGCCATCGGCCGCCCCGAGCTCGATCCGGCGCACCGCCGGGACGGGCTCGCGCTGATCTTCCTGGCCACCGCCGTGATCGCGGCGGCCGGTGTGTGGTGGAAGGCGGGCGGTCCGGTCGGTCACTGGTTCGACTGGGCGCTGCGCTCGGTGATCGGTATCGGAGCGGTCGTGCTGCCGCTCGTGCTGGCGGTCACCGCGGTGATACTGATGCGCACCGAGACCACACCGGACGCGCGTCCCCGCGTGGTGCTCGGCTCCGCCCTGCTGATCCTGTCCACCCTCGGCGTCATCCACATCCTCTCCGGCGCGCCGCTGGAATCCGAGCAGTGGCCGGTGGCCGGTGGTGCGCTCGGTTTCGTGGCGGGCGGACCGCTCGCGCACGGGCTCACCGGCTGGGTCGCCGCGCCGGTGCTGGTGCTGGTCGGGCTGTTCGGCGCGCTGGTTCTCACCGGCACCCCGATGCGCGACCTGCTGGACAAGTTCCGCGACGACGCGGAGGTCGTCGACGAGCCACCCAGGGACCTGGAGACCGAGGCCGAGGTCAAGCTGCGCAGGCCCTCGCGGCGCCGCCAGGCGGCGATGTCCGACGAGGACAAGCAGCTGGCGCTGGAGGACGTGCCCGCCGGACCGGCCAAGCAGGCCGCTGCGGACAAGCCCAAGGCCGCCGAGCAGGTTCCCGCGGCCGAGCCGGAGGACAAGCCCGCGAAGCAGCCGAAGAAGAGCGAGCTGCCGCAGATCAGCCGCAACGTCGAGGGCGACTACCAGCTGCCACCGCTGGACGTGCTGACCGACGGCGATCCGCCGAAGACCCGCAGCAAGGTCAACGACTCGATGATCGAGGCGATCACCGGGGTCCTCGAGCAGTTCAAGATCGACGCGATGGTCACCGGCTTCACCCGTGGCCCGACCGTCACCCGCTACGAGGTCGAGCTCGGTCCCGGCGTGAAGGTCGAGAAGATCACCGCGCTGACCAAGAACATCGCCTACGCCGCGGCCACCGAGAACGTGCGGCTGCTGGCGCCGATCCCCGGCAAGTCGGCCGTGGGCATCGAGGTGGCCAACACCGACCGCGAGATGGTGCGCCTCGGTGACGTGCTGCGCTCGAACGAGGCGGCCAAGGACATGCACCCGCTGGTGATGGGCCTGGGCAAGGACATCGAGGGCCACATGGTCACCGCGAACCTGTCCAAGATGCCGCACCTGCTGGTCGCCGGTTCCACCGGTTCCGGTAAGTCCAGCTTCGTCAACTCGATGCTGGTCTCGCTGCTCGCGCGGGCCACCCCGCAAGAGGTCCGGATGATCCTCATCGACCCGAAGATGGTCGAGCTGACGCCGTACGAGGGCATCCCGCACCTGATCACGCCCATCATCACCGTGCCGAAGAAGGCCGCGGCGGCGCTGGCCTGGCTGGTCGAGGAGATGGAGCAGCGCTATCAGGACATGCAGGCCAACCGGGTCCGGCACATCGACGACTTCAACGAGAAGGTGAAGTCCGGCGAGATCACCACGCCGCCCGGCAGCGAGCGCGAGTACCAGCCGTACCCGTACATCCTGGCCATCGTCGACGAGCTCGCGGACCTGATGATGACCGCGCCGCGCGACGTCGAGGACGCCATCGTGCGCATCACCCAGAAGGCGCGCGCGGCCGGCATCCACCTGGTGCTGGCCACTCAGCGGCCGTCGGTGGACGTGGTCACCGGTCTGATCAAGACCAACGTGCCCTCGCGGCTGGCCTTCGCGACCTCGTCGCTGACCGACTCGCGGGTCATCCTCGACCAGCCCGGCGCCGAGAAGCTGATCGGCATGGGTGACGCGCTGTACCTGCCGATGGGCGGTTCCAAGCCGGTCCGCGTGCAGGGCGCGTTCGTCGCCGACGAGGAGATCAACCGGATCGTCTCCTACACCAAGGACCAGGCCGATCCGGACTACACCGACGGAGTCACCGCGGCCAAGGCCGGGGAGAAGAAGGAGATCGACTCCGACATCGGCGACGACCTCGACGTGCTGCTGCAGGCCGCCGAGCTCGTGGTCACCAGCCAGTTCGGGTCGACCTCGATGCTGCAGCGCAAGCTGCGCGTGGGCTTCGCCAAGGCCGGGCGGCTGATGGACCTGCTGGAGTCCCGCAACGTCGTCGGCCCCTCGGAGGGCTCCAAGGCCCGCGATGTGCTGGTCAAGCCCGAGGAGCTGGAGAACGCGCTGCATTCGATCCGCGGCGGCCCGCCACCGGAAGACGAGTGAACATCGGGCCCGCCTCCGCCGACCGGAACGCGGGCCCGATTGCCGTTTTCCGCATTTTTCAACGGATGTTCGCGCGTGTTGTTCCGCGTTTTTCCACTGCTCCGTTTGCGTCCGAATAATTGCTCTGAACGGAATTGTTCTAGGGGGTTTAACCAGGACTTCTCTGCGATAGCGTCCCCGCTTGCCGACGGTGAATCCGCCCGCGCATTTAAGGGGTAAATCGCATGGTCGTGGCCAAACTTCGCGGCGCTTTGTTCGTGCTGTTAGCGGTGCTGCTGTTAGCGGCAGGAACGCAGCAGTTGGCGGTCTCCGAGCCCACCGCGGGACCCGACACCGGGCCGTCCGATGTGGAGCGCGGGGAGATGCTGCGCCAAGGCGGCAGCAGCTATCCGCGGATGGTACGGCTGGAGCACAGCGGCGCGGCCAACGGCCGCGTGCTGGCCAGCATGACCACCTACGCCGACAGCGCCGGTTTCGCGGTGATCTACGAGAGCACCGACGACGGCGAGTCGTTCCAGCCGGTCGGCGAGATCCGCGATCCGGCGGGTGAGAACACCGAGGGCATGTGCTGCTCGACGCTCTACGAGCTGCCCAGCCCGGTCGGCGACATGCCCGCCGGGACCCTGCTGTGGGCGGGCACGGCCGGGATCGGCGACGACGTGGACACCCGTCGCACCACCATCCGGCTGTGGCGCAGCAACGATCAGGGGCGCACCTGGCAGTTCGTGTCCACGCCCGTGCGGGCGCCCGTCGGCCCGGGCGTGTGGGAACCGGAGCTGAGCGTCACCGGGCAGGGCGACCTGGGGCTGTTCTACTCCGACGACGGCGATCCCGAGCGCGACCAGAAGCTCGTGCAGATCCGGTCCTCCGACGGCGAGAGCTGGAGCGAGCCGCGCATTACGGTGCGCAACGACGAGTTCACCGTGCGCCCCGGGATGTCGGGCGTGCGGCGGCTGCCGGACGGCACCTACGTGATGGTCTACGAGGTCTGCAACTACGACCCGGTGCACACCTGCACGGTGTGGATGCGGAAATCCGCCGACGGCTGGGACTTCGGCGATCCGGCCGACCTGGGCACCGAGATCACCTCGAACACCGGGGCGCAGCCGCTGGGCACGCCGACGATCTCCTGGGCGCCCGGGCCGGGCCCGAACGGGCGGCTGCTGCTGGGCTACCAGATGCTGGGCAACGACGAAGGCGGCTGGGCGCCCGGCAACGGCAAGACGATCATGGTCAACGACGATCCGTCCGACCTCGCCGGACCGTGGCGGGAGATCCCGGCGCCGGTGCAGATCAGCTACAACCAGGGAAGCACCTGCCGCAACTTCAGCCCGACGCTGCTGCCGACCTCCGACGGCGAGGACGTCATCCACATCACGACCGACTTCGAGAAGTGGATCGGCGGGCCGTGCGAGGCCTACTTCGGCACCGGGCCGATCGACGGCTCGGCCGCGACGGGCGCCGGCGACGTGCAGCCGATGAACCCGCTGCCGGGACGCTGACCGCGAAACCCGGCGGGGCGGCCCTGGAACCGGGCCCGCCCCGCCGCGTTTCGCCGGTGCTCAGTCGTTCCTAGTGATCACTAATAATGGCCCGTGATCATCATGCCCGGTGCTCAGTCGTGCACCGGGTGGGTCACGGTCCTGCCGGAGCGGTCCTTGGCGGTGAAGGCGATCAGTTCGCCGTTGTCCGCGCGGACCTCCTCGATGTCGGCGGAGTCGATCGCGGCCGGGACCGAGATCGTCGAGGAGCCGAACTGGCGGACCGCCCAGTAGTAGACGTCGGCGGCGGACTCGCAGTTGGAGTCGTCGTCGCAGGTGCCGTACATGTCGTCGCGGAAGTTGTCGTCGATGCGCAGCCGGTTGTCCTCGCTGAAGCGCGACTGCGCCTTGTAGTTGCGGTAGCCGAAGTCGTGGCGCTGGCAGGGCTCCTTGAACTCGTAGCCCAGCGGTTCGTCGGGGGAGTAGGAGCAGCCGTCATCGGACCAGTCCAGCTGGTCGTCGTAGGGCTTTTCGGCCTTGATCTGCAGGAACGAGTCCAGCGAGACCTCGTAGAGGTAGCGGTCGGTGGTCTCCTGGAGCTCCTCGGGCGGCAGCGCCGCGAAGGCGGTACCGGTGGTCAGCAGCAGGGCGGCAGCGGCGGTTACGGTGGCGGTGACACCGCGACGATGGGCGCGTTCCAAGGCTTGTCTCCCTTTTGTCGGAACTGACACGCGCTCATCGTTATAACGCCTGAACGGCCCGTGATCGAACTTCTTCAGGAACTGGACGCCACCCCGTCAACAAAAAGCCACCCGAACGGGCGAGATTCACAGTTTTGCCTAAAACTGTGAGCGGGCTGCGACCGATACGTTCGGGGCAGTTTTAGGCAAAACTGTCACTCGGGGAGCTCGAGGAGCATTCTGGTGTTGCCGAGGACGTTGGGCTTGACGTTGGCCAGGTCCAGGAACTCGGCGACGCCGGCGTCGGCGGAGCGGCGCATCTGCTCGTAGATCTCGGGAGTGACCGGCGCGCCGTCGATGGTGTGGAAGCCGTGCCTGCCGAAGAACTCGGTCTCGAAGGTCAGCACGAAGATCCGGGACAGGCCGAGGTCCACGGCCAGTTCGATGAGCTGCTGGACCAGCCGGTGCCCGACGCCGCGCCCCTTCACGATCGGGTCGACGGCCACGGTGCGGATCTCGGCGAGGTCCTCCCAGAGCACGTGCAGCGCGCCGCAACCCACGATGCGCTGATCGGATTCGGCGACCCAGAACTCCTGGACGTCCTCGTAGAGCGTGACCAGCTCCTTCTCCAGGAGGACCTCGCCCGCGTAGGTGTCGACCAGCGCTTTGATCGTCGGGACGTCGGCGATCCGCGCACGCCGGATCGCTATCGCCGACGGCGCATAATCATTCATGCATCCATCGTAGCGCCGACCGCGGAGGCGGGCTCGCAAGCCGTCGCCGCCGCGCTACGCGGCGCGCTCCAGCTCCAGCAGCATCCGCGTGTTGCCCAGGGTGTTCGGCTTGACGTGGGCGAGATCCAGGAACTGCGCGACGCCCTCGTCGGGGGAGCGGCGGATCTGCTCGCAGACCTCATCGCTGACCGGCGTGTCGGCGATCGGCCGGAAGCCGTGCTTGCCGAAGAACTCGGTCTCGAAGGTCAGCACGAAGATCCGCGAGATGCCGAGCCCGCCCGCCGTGGCGATCAGCTCCTCGACCAGCGCGCGCCCCGCACCGGAGCCCTTGCGCCTGGGGTCGACGGCCACGGTGCGGATCTCGGCGAGGTCCTCCCAGAGCACGTGCAGCGCGCCGCAGCCCACGAGCCGTCCGTTCGACTCGGCGACGTGGAACTCCTGGATGTCCTCGTAGAGGGTGACGAGCTCCTTGCCCAGCACCACCTTTCCGGCGTAGTGGTCGATCAGCGACTTGATCGCGCGGGCGTCGCGGACTCGCGCCGGGCGCACCTCGATGGCGGCATTCACGTTAGGTAAGCCTAACCAACTTGCCGATCTCCGCGCTGCCGCCCGAACGGTAATTTCGGCCACCCATCCGTTCCCGGGAGGCTCTCCGGTGGGCAGCGCCGGGTCGGGCGTTACGCTCAGACGCATGTCAGCCGAGCAGCAGCACCGCAGAGTCGCAATGGTCACGCTCGGCTGCGCGCGCAACGAAGTCGACTCCGAGGAGCTGGCCGGCGACCTGGACGGCCAGGGCTGGCAGCTCGCCCAGCCCGACGAGGCCGATGTGGTGGTGGTCAACACCTGCGGTTTCGTGGAATCGGCGAAGAAGGACTCGGTGGACACCCTGCTGTCCGCGTCCGACACCGGAGCCAAGGTCGTCGCGGTCGGCTGCATGGCCGAGCGCTACGGCAACGAGCTCGCCGAGCAGCTGCCCGAGGCCGACGCGGTGCTCGGCTTCGACGACTACGACAGCCTCGCCGAGCGCCTCGACGACGTGCTCGAGGGCCGCGCCATCGAAGCGCACCGGCCGCGCGACCGGCGCACCATGCTGCCGATCACCCCGGTCGAACGGCCCGCCGCTGCCGCGGAGGTCGCCGTGCCGGGGCACGGCTGGATGCCCTCGCAGCGCTCGGTGGCTCGCCGCAGGCTGGACGACTCGCCGGTGGCCGCGGTCAAGCTGGCCTCCGGTTGCGACCGCCGCTGCACGTTCTGCGCGATCCCGTCCTTCCGCGGTTCCTTCCTGTCCCGCCCGCCGGAGGAGGTGCTGGGCGAGGCGACCTGGCTGGCCGAGCACGGAGCCCGTGAGCTGTTCCTGGTCAGCGAGAACTCCACCTCCTACGGCAAGGACCTCGCCGATCCGAGGGCGCTGGAGGTCCTGCTCCCCGAGCTGGCGGCCATCGATGGCGTGCGCCGGGTCCGGGTGTCCTACCTGCAGCCCGCCGAGACCCGCACCAGCCTGCTGCGGACCATCGCCACCACGCCGGATGTGGCCACCTACTTCGACCTGTCCTTCCAGCACTGCAACGAGGCCCTGCTGCGCCGGATGCGCCGGTTCGGCTCGACCGGGTCGTTCCTGCACCTCATCGAGCAGATCCGCGAGCTGGCGCCGGAAGCGGGCATCCGCAGCAACTTCATCGTGGGCTTCCCCGGCGAGACCGACGGGGACTTCGACGAGCTGTGCGAGTTCCTGACCAGTGCCCGGCTGGACGCCGTCGGCGTGTTCGGCTACTCCGACGAGGACGGCACCGAGGCAGCCGGTTTCGAGGGCAAGCTCGCCCAGGAGGTCGTCGACGAGCGCGTCGACCGGTTGTCCGAGCTGGTCGACGAGCTCATCGCGCAACGCGCGGAGGACCGCGTGGGATCCTCGGTGGATGTGCTGATCGAACGCCATGATTCCGAGGACTGCGCGGGCCGCGCGGACCACCAGGGACCCGAGGTGGACGGCGAATGTCTCGTCACCGACCCTGGAACGGTCAGCGTGGGCGAGATGCTGCGCTGCGAGGTGATCGCCACCGAGGGTGTGGACCTCGTGGTGCGGCCGATCCAGGGCGAGCCCGCATCGAACCGCTCCGGAGGGCAACCATGACAGCCGAGAGCGGAAGCCCGCAGGCCCAGCCGGTGCCGCTGCTCAACATCGCGAACGTGCTCACCGTGTCCCGCCTGGTGCTGATACCGGTGTTCCTGGTCGTGCTGTTCTGGTCCGGCGGCCAGGACGAGCTGTGGCGGTGGGTGGCCACCGCGGTGTTCGCGCTGGCCTCGCTGACCGATCGCGTCGACGGGGAGCTGGCGCGCAGGCGCGGTCTGGTGACCGACTTCGGCAAGATCGCCGACCCGATCGCGGACAAGGCGCTCACCGGCGCCGCGCTGATCGGGCTGAGCCTGCTCGGCGACCTCGCCTGGTGGGCCACGCTGGTGATCATCTTCCGCGAGCTGGGCATCACGCTGCTGCGGTTCTGGGTGATCCGGCACGGCGTGATCGCGGCCAGCTACGGCGGCAAGATCAAGACCCTGCTGCAGGGGATCACCATCGGCTTCTACCTGATGCCGCTGGGTTCCTGGGCCGACATCCCGCGCTGGATCGTGCTCGGCGCGACGCTCGCGGTGACCGTCGGAACCGGTCTGGACTACGTGGTCCGCGCGCTGCGGCTGCGCGCGGGCGGTCGGGCGGCGGCATGATCCTGGAGCCGGTCGGGCCGACCTTCGCGCAGGTGGCCGGGATCGTGGAGGCGCTCAAGCGGCGCGGCGAGTCGGTCGCGACCGCCGAGTCGCTGACCGCCGGGCTGGTGTGCTCGGTGCTGACCGAGGTGCCCGGCTCCAGCAGCGTGGTGCGCGGCGGGCTCGTCGTCTACGCCACCGAGCTCAAGACCGAGCTCGCCGGCGTGGACCCCGAGCTGCTCGCCACGCACGGCGCCGTGCACCCCGAGGTGGCCGAACAGCTGTCCCGAGGCGCCCGGGACCGCTGCGGCGCGCAGTGGGGTCTGGGACTGACCGGGGTGGCGGGCCCGGACCCGCAGGACGGAGTGGCTCCCGGCACCGTTCACCTGGGCTTTACCGGGCCGGACGGGACCCGGGTGCGCACCGTGCAGGTCCCCGGCGACCGGCATGCCGTGCGATCGGCCGCCGTTCGGGTGTCGCTGGAACACTTCGGCGAGTTGCTTGGTTGAATTCGGGTGTGGGGAAACCAGCGGGCGACGTTGTACCGTGCGCTGCGAGAACACGCACGGCGGTGGACTAGTCCGATCGATCATGACACGTTCGCCCTGGGCGGACTTCGGCTCGATCGTTCTCGTTCGGGCCCATCGATGAGTAACGTAGGGGGCGTTCACGCGTAGTGCACGCGGAAGGCGACGAAGGAAGGGAGGCGCGCGATGACCGTTATGTTGCGGGAGGCGGTCGGTGAACGGCTGCGCCGCGCCCGGACCGCACAGTCTCGGACCTTGCGGGACGTTTCGCGCGCTGCCCGGGTGAGTCTCGGATATCTGTCCGAGGTCGAACGGGGCCGCAAGGAGGCGTCCAGCGAGTTGCTCGCCTCGATCTGCGACGCCCTGGATCTGCCACTGCCGGAACTGCTGGTGACCGTGGCCGGGGACCTCGACGGGTCCATGGTCGTGCCGTCGATGGTCGAACCGACGACCGCGGACATCGACGACGGTCAGCTGGTGCCCAGCCTCATCGGCACCGAGCTCTCCGAAGCCGAGCGGGGCGAGGAGCAGCTCGCGGGTGCCGAGGCCGGAGCCGACGCCGAGCCGCGCGTCTCCGAGCGGCTGCAGCCCGTGCTCAGCCAGCGCATCAGCGCACCGGTTCGCAAGGGCGTAGTGGTGGCCGCCTGAACAACACCAAGACACGATCCGGCCGCCCCGTGCCCCCGGTCCGCCCGGGGACATGGGGCGGCCGAGTGTTCGGGGGATTACGGTTGGCCCCCGATGCGGCGCCGCTCGCGGGGGGCTGGTTCGATCTTGGGGGGTCACCGGGGGCAATTCCCGGAGATCTGCCGTGTTTGGTGGAACCGGACACAACGACCTGACACGATGGAACCGAGTGACGCGCTCGGTGCGTTGTGTGAGGGGCAGCCGGCATAGCGGAGAGAAGGCAGGCGGAGGAGATGGCCAACCCGTTCGTGAAGGCCTGGAAGTACCTGATGGCGGCGTTCTCGTCGAAGGTCGACGAGCACGCGGACCCGAAGGTGCAGATCCAGCAGGCCATCGAAGAGGCCCAGCGGCAGCACCAGACCCTTTCGCAGCAGGCCGCCTCTGTGATCGGCAATCAGCGGCAGCTGGAGATGAAGCTCAACCGCCAGCTCGGCGAGGTCGAGAAGCTCCAGTCCTCCGCGAAGCAGGCCCTGGTGATGGCGGACCAGGCGCGCGCCGAGGGCGATGAGGCCAAGGCGCAGAAGTACGAGGAGACCGCGACCACCCTGGCCAACCAGCTGGTCAGCGCCGAGCAGGGCGTCGAGGACCTCAAGACGCTGCACGACCAGTCCCTGCAGGCAGCCGACAAGGCCAAGGAGGCCGTCGAGCGCAACTCGCAGATCCTGCAGCAGAAGATCGCCGAGCGCACGAAGCTCCTGAGCCAGCTCGAGCAGGCCAAGATGCAGGAGCAGGTCTCGGACTCGATGAAGCAGATGAGCGAGCTCTCCGCGCCGGGCACCACGCCGTCGCTGGACGAGGTCCGGGACAAGATCGAGAAGCGCTACACGACCGCGCTGGGCGAGGCCGAGCTGGCCGAGAACAGCGTGGAAGGCCGGATGCAGGAGGTCGAGCGGGCCTCCCAGGAAGCTGCCGGCTCCAGCAGGCTCGCCCAGCTGCGCGCCTCGATGGGCAGCGGTGAGCAGCAGCAGGTGTCCGGTGGCTCGCAGCAGCAGATCACGGGCAACGAGCAGACCCCGGCCGAACCGGCCACCAAGCAGCAGCAGAACCCGCAGGCCGGTCAAGCCTGAGTCGAGCGGAGGCGGCTATGTCCCGCAAGCGTGAGCTGGCGCAGCTGGGCGAGGTCGCGCTGGAGCAACTGCGCGGCCCGGTCTTCAGCGAGGTCCGGCGGCGGCTCGCGGACTGGCGGGACCCCCGCGCGCGGCTGATCCGGCAGCGCAAGCGGGCCAAGCGGACGGCGGTCAGCGGTGCGACCACGGCGGGCGTGTTCGGTGCCGGTGCCGTCGGCACCGGCACGATGGAGGCCGTTGCCGCAGTGCCCGCGTTCGTCTGGGACGTCTCCACCGTCGGACTCGGTGGTTTCGCCGCGGTCGGCGCGGCGGTGGCCGTGAAGTTCGGCGTGAAGTACCGGCGGTTGAAGAACACGCCGCTGCCCGAGAGCTCGACGCCGGAGCCGCTGCCGGCTCCCGGGTCGGCGGCTCGTCCGTCGATGGAGCGGTTGCGCGACGCGGAGCAGAGCCTGCAGGCCGCACTGGCCCAGCTCAGCGATGCTGGTGCGGGCGCGGCTGCGGCCGACGCCCGCGCCACGGCCGACCACACCGCCGCTGAGCTGCGCCGGGGCGCGCAGCGGCTGGTCGCCGTGGAATCGGCGCTGCGGCACGCGCCCGAGTCGCAGCGGGGCGGGCTTCGCGACGACGTCGAACGACTGCGCGGCGAGCTCGACGAGGGCGTGGACGGCTACGGCGGCCTGGTGGCCGCGGCGGGTCAAGCGGTGGCCGCCAGCGGATCGGTCGAGCAGACGCATCTGCTGCAGGACGCCACCGACCGGCTGGCCGGTCTTGCCGAGGGGATGCGGGTGGTCTTCGACGACTCGGGCTCATCCGGCACGGAGCTTCGTGGCTGAACCGCGACACACCACGATCCGGTTTCACCGTTTGTAATCAGGGGTTTCACCGATCAATGGACCGGATGGCTTGATTATGTGAAACCGAATAGTAATCTTCCCCCTGTCGCTACGTGAAGTGACAGATTTCCGCCTGAACGGGTGGTCGTCGGGGAGGCTGCTGTGGCGTTGTGGGCCGTGCACGGCAACGGTCGGCGACTCCTGCGCGATTCCGTGGTGTCCTCGGAGGAACGGCTGAGCTGGCCGCTGACCATCGGATTCGGCTTGCAGCACCTGCTCGCGATGTTCGGCACCACCACGCTGGTCCCGCTGCTGACCGGTTTCCCGGTCGCCACCACGCTGTTGATGTCCGGCCTCGGCACCCTGCTCTTCCTGCTGGTGACCCGCAATCGAGTGCCCAGCTACCTGGGCGCCTCGGTGGCCTTCGTGGTCCCGATGAGCGCCGCGGTCAACGAGGTCGGCGCGGCCCCGGCGGCGCTGCTCGGCGGGATCATGGTCGTCGGCCTGGTCGTGCTGGCCGTCGGCGTGGCGGTCAAGGCGCTGGGCGTGCGCCTGCTGGAGTCGGCGATGCCGCCGGTGGTGACCGGAGCGATCGTGCTGATGATCGGGCTGAGCCTGGCCCCGCAGTCGGTGACCTCCTTCGACCAGAACCGGGTTCCCGCCGCGCTGACGCTGGGAACCGTGGTGCTGCTGATCGTGATCAGCCGCGGCATGGCCGGACGCGCCGCGGTGCTGATCGGAGTGCTCGTCGGCTGGGCGTACGCCGCCACCTCCGGGCAGCTCGTACCCGAACGCCTCGCCCAGCTCGACGGCGCGCCCTGGATCGGGCTCCCGCAGCTGATCGCGCCGCAGGTGCACATTTCCGTTGTCCCGTTCGTGCTGCCGCTGGCCTTCGTGCTGGTCGCCGAGCACGTCGCGCACGTCAAGGCGATCGCGGCGGTCAGCGGTCGCGATCTCGACCCCTACGTCGGCGACGCGCTCATCGGCGGGGGATTGGCCACCATGTTCGCCGGCTCGGCGGGCGGTTCCGCCGTCAGCAACTACGCGGCCAACGTCGGCGTGATGGCCGCGACCCGCGTGTACTCCACGGCTTCCTGCGCGGTCGCGGCGCTGGCCGCGGTGGTGCTGTCGTTCTCGCCGAAGCTGGCCGCGCTGATCAACACGATCCCGCTGGGCGTGCTGGGCGGTGCCACGCTGGTGCTCTTCGGCATGCTCGCGCTCGTCGGAGTCCGCATCTGGCTCGACGCCCGGGTGGACCTGACCGATCCGATCAACCTGGTAGTCCTCGGCACCGCCATCATCGCCGGCGTCGGCGACCTCACCCTGCAGGTGGGCGAACTCCGCGTCACCGGGATGGTCTGGGGATCGGTGGGCATCGTGATCGCCTACCCGATCCTGCGCGCGATCGCGGACGCCCGCGACGAAGCCTCCTGACCGGCCCTACTCGTCGTCCTCCCGGACGTCGTCGTCGAGCAGGTCCTCGTCGACCACGTCGTCGTCCGGCTCGGAACCGCGGGTGCGGCCCGCGCGCAGCGTCCTCGCGAGGATGAGATTGAACGCCAGGGCCACTTCCCGGGCTCCGGGCGTCCCCCACCGGTGAATCGGCAGGCAGGCTCCCTGCGCCTGCTGAACCGCCAGGCGGTCCGGCAGGGCCACCGGCATGACCAGCGGACCGAAGATGTCGCGGAGCTCGTCGATGCGGAACTGGTGTTCCTGCGAGCGCGCGCGCACCCGGTTGACGATCACCCCGAGGGGTTGCAGCCGCGGGTTGTTCGCCCGCTCGTTCTGCACCGCCTCGAAGGCGCGCTGGACGCCGGAGACCGCGAAGATCGTCGGCTCGGTGACCAGCAGGGCGCGATCGGCGGCGACCAGGGCCGAGCGGGTCAGCCGCCCGAGCGATGGCGGGCAGTCCAGCAGCACCAGCTGGTACGGCAGCTCGCCCTCGGCGATGAGGTTGTCCAGTTCGGACAGCGCCTCGCTCAGCCGGGAGAGGTGCTTGCCGTCCGAGCGATACCCGTTGAGGTCCTCCGCCTGCTCGGATCCGACCAGCACGTCGACCTCCTCGTCCCACTCGCTGGGCGCGACCGCGGCGCGCAGCACTTCGGGACGCGGGTCGGCCAGCACGTCGGAGAGGTTCTTCGTGGTGCGGCCCGGCTCCAGACAGGCCGTCGCGTTGCACTGCGGGTCCAGGTCCACCACGAGCGCCCGAACGCCACGACGCATGGCGGCAGAGGCGAGCCCGAGCGCCACGGTCGTCTTCCCGACACCACCTTTGAGACTCAGTACCGCAACCGTCTGCACGCTCGTAGCCTAGTTAATCGATGCCACCCTCTGGAGCGCTGGCGCCCATTCGCCGTGCGGCACGCCGGTGGTTCGTCGCGGCGCCCGGCCATTTACGCTGCTAGGCATGAGATCGGACGCCGTCCACCAGGTGCTGGAAACCGAAATCGCCGACGCCGGGCGGCGGCGCGACGGACGCCCCGTGCGCGTGCTCGACGTCGGCGGCGGCAGTGGCGTGTGGGCGGTACCGCTCGCTTCGGCGGGCTGCCACGTCACGGTGGTGGATCCCAGTCCGGACGCGCTGGCCACGCTGCACCGCCGGGCCGCGGACGCGGGGGTCGCCGATCGCGTGACGCCGCTGCAGGGCGACACGGACGCGCTGGCCGCGCTGAGCCCGGAGGGCGGTGCGGATCTGGTCCTCGGGCACGGCGTGCTGGAGTACGTCGACGACGTGCCCGCCGCGGCCGCCGCGCTGGCGTCGGCCACCGCTCCCGGTGGCGCGGTCTCGGTGCTGGTCGCCAACCGGTACGCGGCGGTGCTCGCCTGGGCACTGGCGGGCCGGGTCAGCGAGGCGCTGGGCGTGCTGCGCGACCCGCAGGGCAACCTGGGCGGTTCGGACGCCCTGCAGCGCCGCTTCGACACCGAGCAGCTCGAGCGGGTGCTCGCCGCGGCCGGGCTGACCGTGGAGCGGGTGCTGGGCCAGGGCGTGCTCACCGATCTGGTGCCGGGCTCGGTGCTGGACAACAACCCGCGCGCCGCCGAGGCGATGACCGAGCTCGAGGTGACGGCCGCCGAGCAGCCGCCGCTGCGCGACATCGCCACCCGGTTGCACGCGATCGCGCGCAAGCCCGCTTGATGGCCTCCGCCGGGACGTGGGGATCGTCCCGGCGGATGATTCCTGCGACACCTCGGACCGATCTCGGAAACCGGCTACTCAGGGTTCCCGGCGTGATTACCGCTGGTCGTTGATGCCCTGCCCGAGCGGGCGGAGATGTTGATCACCCGTCCGGGGTGCCTGCCCGGGAAACTCGGTGCGGCTCCCGTGCCAAGACCGGGTAGTCGTCGGCTCGCGGGAACCGTATCCTCATAAGTGACGCCCCCAAGCGTTCGCCGGTCCCCAGCCGGGTGAGCCCGCTCAACCCGGACTCCGGCGCCACCGAGACACCAGTGCCGGAGGAGGAGTCATGCCACTCTCCGAGCACGAGCAGCGACAGCTCGAGCAGATCGAGCGCGCGCTCTACGCCGAGGACCCCAAGTTCGCCTCAACCGTGCGCGGCGGAGGGATGAAACGTCCCTCTCGACGTCGCCGGTTGCAGGGCATCGCCGTGTTCGTGCTGG
The DNA here is from genome assembly GCF_039531955.1 of Saccharopolyspora halophila. Lineage (NCBI taxonomy): Bacteria > Bacillati > Actinomycetota > Actinomycetes > Pseudonocardiales > Pseudonocardiaceae > Saccharopolyspora > Saccharopolyspora halophila. Next base: position 95,005 of record NZ_BAAARA010000015.1, on the reverse strand, counting down.
GCCTTGCCCTGCTGGTGGTCGGCGCCGTGATGCCGGCCCTGCGGCCTGCGGACATCCCCGTCTTGAGCGTTGTCGGCTTCCTCGTGATGTTCGGCGGAGCAGTGATCGTCCTTGCCGCGCTGCGCGGTGGTGGCGAGGACTCGGAGGAGGAGTCCTCGGCCAAGGACGATGGCAGCGGAAAGCCCAAGAAGAAGGCCCGCGACCGTGGAGCAGCGAGCGGTGGTTCGTTCGCCCAGCGCATGGAAGACCGGTTCCGAAAGCGCTTCGAGCGGTAACCGTTCCGGACCGCCTGGAGATCGTCGCCACCCAACCGGGCAGGCGACGATCTTTCATGCGCGCCTTCTGGGCGCGTGACAGTTTTGCCTAAAACTGTGAGGCCTGGTACCCGAAATGTCCGGACAGTTATAGGCAAAACTGTGAACCCCCGAGCGCTCGGCCATGCCGGGTGTTGGCCGCGCTTCGCGGCTGGGCCGTTGTTGAGCCTTCGCGTTCGAGCGGCGTCGAGCCGGCGCGGTCAGCGGCGCCACGGGGGCGTCGCCGAGCGGGGGATCAAGCGCGACCGGAGGTCCAGCGGGGCCGACCGCGCCAGCGCCTCGCGCGTCCCGCGGAAGGGCGCGGCCACGTCGCCGGTGGCGGCGCCGACCGGGGCGTACCACTCGCGCTCGACCGCGGTGATCAAGCTGCGCAGGGCTTCTGCGCCCGCGGCGTCCAGGTCGTGCTCGGTGATGAGGTTTTCGGCCAGCTGGCGAGCGGTCGTCGTGCTGTTCGGCATCGCACCGCGATCGCGGAACTCGTCGAGGAGCTCGGCCCACGCGGCTCCGGCGGCGCCGCGTTCCCCGGAGTCGATCCTCGCGGTGCGCTGCCTGCGGCGCAGCTCCCGCGCGGCCAGCGGAGTGCCCAGCGCGGCGCAACCGAGCACGAGCACCAGGATCAGCACCGGCGTCGTCCAGTCGGTGCGGGTCGAGACCTCGCGGCGTTGCTGCGGCGGAGGCGGGTCCTGGGCCTGCTGCCCCGCGTCCGGGGCCGGAGCGGGCTGCGTGCCCGGCGTCGTCGGCTCCGGTGACTCGGACGGGCCGGGGGCCGGGCTCTGCGGCGGGTGCAGGCTGTTGTCCAGGAACTGGGGGAGCGAGGTGCGGCCGTCGCCCAGCGGTGTGGGGTCGAATCGCTGCCAGCCCCAGCCCGGGAAGAAGGCCTCCACCCAGGCGTGCGCGTCGTCGGTGGTGATCACCCGCTCGTCGCCGTCCTGGTAGCCGCTGGTGAAGCCGACCGCGACCCGTGCGGGGATGCCCGCGGAGCGCAGCAGGACGGCCATCGCCGAGGCGTACTGCTCGCAGAACCCGCGCTTGCCGTGGAAGAGGAAGTCGACCAGCGCTGCCCGGCCGGTGTTCGGAGCCGTCCGCAGGGTGTACTGGAAGCCGTTGGCCGGGTCGGTGAAGAACCTGTTGATCTCCACCGCCTTGTCGAACGCGTTGGACCGCCCCGCGGTCAGCCGCCGAGCCAGATCGGCCACCTCCGGGGGAACGCCGGTGGTGTCCAGGTAGGCGGTGCTGATCGGCATCGGCCCCCGCGCGTTGCGCAGCTCCTCGGGCGAGGGGTCGGGGAGCAGGACCCGCTGCGTGTAGGGGCGGCTCTCCTGGTTCTGCTGGGTGAACACGATCCCGGCGGCCGGGTCGTAGCGCCACTGCTTGCCCATCCCGAAGACCTGCAGCGGGGCGCCGAACACCGGCAGCCACGGATCCCGGTATCCGATCGGCTGGACGTGGATGGTGTCCCGCTTTCCCCGGGCGATCGTGGTGCCCTGCGGCAGCGGCAACGGCTTGTCCGCGTCCACGCCCTGGGTGAGACCGTCGATCTTCCACCCCTGGTTCGGGTCGAACCTGCGCAGTGTCAACGCGCGCAGATACGTGTCCTGATCCAGCCCGCGCACCCGGAACAGCTCCACCACGCGGTCGCGGTTGAGCTGCCCGCGCAGCGAGGTGAACGGCTGCAGCCCGATGCCGTCGGTGCCGCCGAACTGGTCCGGCACCGACCCGGGCAGCCGGCCCTCGGTGCCGACGCCGGTGAACACCGACCCCGCCAGCACCGCGATCACGCCTGCGGTGCCCGCGACCGCTGCGCTGGTGCGGCCGAACATGGTGTGCGCGACCCGGTCGGCGCTCTCCTGGCGCCGCCACCGGCGGTGCCCGCCGCTGGAGGCCAGCAGCAGCGCGTAACCCGCTGCGCCGAGCGCGAAGGTCCACCAGGGCAGCATCCGCTCGGCGAGCGAGGCCGGGATCGCGTAGACGCACAGCAGCACCAGACCCGTCACCGCCGGACTGCCCGCGCCCACCGCGATCAGATCGACCAGCAGGGCCACCACGCCGAGCCCGAGGCACAGCATGGCCTGCAGCGGCAGATCGGCTGGTACGGGCGGTACTCCGGAGCGCACCACCTGCCGGGCGCCGCCGAGCAGCTCCACCAGCTGCCCGACCGAAGCCGGGGAGGGGAGCAGCCCGAACACCGCGCCGGTGGTGAACAGCCACGTCAGCACCAGCAGCAGCGCGCACAGCTGAGCCAGCGCGGTCAGCGTCAGGCCCAGGCGGAAGTGCCTGCCGACCGCGCCCGCCCCGGCGACCGCGGCGATCGTCAGCGCACCGGGAAGGAGCCATCGAGCATCACCGAGGATGCCCGCGAACGCGCTCGCCGAGCACAGCACCGCGACGGCCGCGGCGACGGTGGCCACCACGGACGTGTTGAGCCGGATCACCGGGCCACCTCCCTGGCCGGTACCTCGTGGCACAACCGCCGCCACACCTCGGGGATGGGAGTGCGCGGGCCTTCGGCGATGGCCACCGCCCAGCCCGCGCCGCGCAGCTGTCCGGCCGCCTCGTGCACGTCCTGGCTGCTTCCCTCGGCGCCCCACGCGGGCACGTCGAGCAGGATGGCGAGGCTGTGCGACTCCTGGGGCCGCAGCCTGGTCAGCTCTGCGACACCCGCCGTGGTGATCTTGCCGAGCACCGCGATCAGCTCGTGGCCCTCCCCGGGGTCGCGATTGCAGAACAGATCGCGCTGCGGCGAGGGGCGCACGGCGGCGAGGGAGTCGAGAACCGCGTCGTCCTGCCCGTCGTCGAAGGTCTCGGCGTCGCGGGTCAGCGGCCAGCCGTCCTCGGTGAGCAGCCGGACCTGCTGGCCGTGCTTGTCGAGGTGCAGGCAGATGCTGGCCGCCGCCGAGATCGCCCACTCCACGCTGTTGTCCGCGCCGGCGCCGCGGTGCGCGGCCGAGCGCCGATCCAGCAGCACGGTCACCCCGCCCTGCCACGGCCGCTCCTCCACCCGCACCATCAGCTCGTCGCGCCGCGCGGTGGACTTCCAGTGCACTCGGCGGATGTCGTCGCCGTGCCGGTACTCGCGCACCATCGAGTCGTCGTTGCCGTGCCCGGCGCGCGTCTTCGCGGTGCCGTTCTCGCCGGTTCCCAGGCCGGAACCCGGTGGGAGCCCGGACAGCTCGAACACCTTGGGAATCGCCACCAGTCGTGAGCGGTCGGTCAGCTCGCGCTCGTAGCGCGCCAGGCCGAACGGGTCACCGATCCAGGTGCGCAGCGGGCCGATCTGGTGAATGCCGCGCAACGACGGCGTGACGGTGTAGTCCAGCCGCGCGCCGTTGCCGCGCAGCGCGTTCAGCCGGAACCGAGGGCGGTTGCCCAGCGCGTGCGGGGTGTCGTCTTCCAAGATCAGTCCCTCGACCGGCAGCCTGCCGTTGGTGAGGTGCAGCTCCACCTGCGCCGGTGAACCGACCGGGACCCGCGGCGGATCCACCCGCCGCCGTCCGCGCAGGCCGAAGCGCACGCGTCCGGCGAGGAACAGCGCCAGCAGCGGCAGCGCGATGACGAACGCCGAGACGCGCAGCAGATCGCGCTCGTCGAGCACGAGTGCGCAGATCCCGGCGGCCACGCCGGCGGCCAGCAGGCAGCGCCCGCGGATGGTCAAGCCGGAGAGCACGGTCAGGCTCGTTCGCCGTCGGTGTCCCCGTGCGGCACCGGGATGCGGTTGAGCAGCTGTTGCACCAGATCGGCACCCGAGCGGCGGGCCGCGCGGGCCTCGCCGGACAGCACCAGCCGGTGCGCGAGCACCGGCACGGCGACCGACTGCAGGTCGTCCGGGGTGACGAAGTCGCGGCCGGCCAGGGCGGCTTGCGCCCGCGCCGCGCGCACCAGCTGCAGCGTCGAGCGGGGCGAGGCGCCCAGCCGCAGCTCGGGAAGCCCTCGGGTGGCGGTGACCAGCTCGATGGCGTAGCGGCGCAGCTCGGTGGACACGTGCACATCGCGCACCGCGCGCAGCAGTTCGTGGACCTCCGCGGTGTCGGTGACCGGGCTCAGCTCGGCCAGCGGGTCGTGACCGGAGTGCTCGTCGACCATCGCCAGTTCGGCGGCCGGGTCCGGGTAGCCGATGGAGACCCGCGCGGTGAACCGGTCGCGCTGGGCCTCGGGCAGCGCGTAGGTGCCCTCCATCTCGGCCGGGTTCTGGGTGGCGATGACCATGAAGGGCGAGCCCAGCTCGTAGGTGTCGCCGTCCACGGTGACCTGGTGCTCCTCCATGCACTCCAGCAACGCCGACTGCGTCTTGGGCGAGGCGCGGTTGATCTCGTCGCCGACCACCACGTTGGCGAAGACCGGGCCGGGGCGGAACTCGAAGGACTCGGCCTGCCGGTTGTAGACGGACACGCCGGTGATGTCGCTGGGCAGCAGGTCCGGGGTGAACTGGACCCGGCTGACCGAGCAGTCGATGGACCGGGCAAGGGCCTTGGCCAGCGAGGTCTTGCCGACCCCCGGCACGTCCTCGACCAGCAGGTGGCCTTCGGACAGCAGCGTGACCAGCGCGATGCGCACGACGTCGGGCTTGCCGACCAGGACCTGCTCGACGTTGGCCGCGATGCGGGTGATCGCCTCGTGGACCCGTTCGATCGCGGGTGGTGCTGCGGAGGACGCGGTGCCGGGTTCGGTGCTCGCCGCACCGGTCAGCTGGGGATTCACGCAACCTCCAGGATGTCGCCGGGCCGGATGTGCCGGTCGCGGTCGTGCCGGGTCGGCTCGCCTCTGTCCTCGCGCATGCTGACCTCCGTCACGAAACCGCTGCTGCTCGGGCGGGCATCTCCCTCGGCGACAGCGGTGATCCGAGCCGGCACCTATCTCGGCAGCCGGGACCGTCCGATTCACCCGCGGCCGCACGGGTGGATCCGGTCGGCGTGCACGAGCAGTGTGCCAAACCGGGGTCCCCGGCCTGGACACCCGCACCGGTGGTCGCCGGGTGGTCGAGCCCGTTCGCCCCACCACACCCCACCACGGGTACCCGCCCCGGACCAGGGTGGCCAATCGCCGAGCATAACGGCTCACCCGTGCAGTTGATCTAGAAGTGCGCCGACCGGCGGATTCGCACCCGGAGCGGCTTCGGGTCTCGTGCGAGCCTGGGGGCGCCCCTCCGAAATGCCCCACTTTGCCCCCACCTCGCGCCACCTGCGAAAACGACTGCAACACCGCCGGGGGAACCGGGGTGTTTCGTGTTGACGGTGGGGGGAAGTGGGGTAGTGTGGTCCGCGGTGGGGCAAACGGGGGTCCTGCCGCTCGTGTCGGCAGTTGTTGATCAAGCGAGTGGGATCGGTTGATCGTCGGCTTTCGGCGGAGCGCTGGCTCGGTCGATGAGCCGGCTTTTGGAGCTGCGGCCCGCGCGGTCGCAGAGCGGGAGTCGATCGCGATCGGGGCGTGGACCGGGTTGGCCGCAGCGGCGGCCCGGGCCGAGGGAGGTGGTCCGGGATGTTTCTCGGCACCCACCACCCGAAGCTGGACGACAAGGGGCGCTTGACGCTGCCTGCGAAGTTCCGGGACGCACTGGCGGGGGGTCTGATGGTCACCAAAGGACAGGACCACTGCCTCTACGTCTTCCCCCGTGACGAGTTCGAGCAGATGGCGCGCAAGGTCGCCGAGGCGCCGTTCACCAACGAGGCGGTCCGCGCCTATCAGCGGTACCTGTTCGCCGGCACCGACGAGCAGCGGCCCGACGGGCAGGGGCGGATCGCGATCGCGCCCGAACTGCGCCGTTATGCCGGTCTGAACAAGGAGTGCGTGGTCGTCGGTGCGATGACGCGGCTGGAGATCTGGCAGGCCGACCGTTGGCAGAGCTACCTCGAGGAGAACGAGGAGGGCTACGCCCAGGCTCGGGAGGAGGTGCTGCCCGGCGTCTTCTAGCGGCGCTCGCGGTCCGGGTTTCGTGAGGCCTCGGTCCGCTCGGCTTTCGCCTCCTGGTGCATCTTCCCCGGTACCAGGAAGCGACGGGCGGGCGGGGACCTGACGGGATCCGGTTGCGATGAGGGGGGAACCACGGTCGGCGCGCCGAATCGCGCGCCGACCGCCGGTGTATTCAGACATGACTTTTGGCACGCGGGAGGGAGGGACCGCTGTGGCCGAAACGCCGCACGAGCGAGGCGGTTCCGCCCGCGACAAGCACGTCCCGGTTCTGCTGGAACGCACTCTCGAACTGCTCGATCCGGCGCTGTCCAGGGATGGCGCCGTGGTCGTCGACGCGACCCTGGGCATGGGCGGGCACGCGGAGGCGATGCTCGCCGCGCACCCCGGGCTGACCCTGGTCGGGCTGGACCGGGATCCGAACGCGCTGGAACTGGCGGGACGGCGGCTCGAGCCCTACGCCGACCGAATCCACCTGGTGCACGCGGTCTACGACGAGTGGGAGCGTGTCTTCGACGAGCTCGGTCTGTCCGCAGTGGACGGTGCGCTGTTCGACCTCGGGGTGTCTTCGCTGCAGCTCGACGAGGGTGAGCGCGGATTCGCCTACGCCCAGGACGCGCCGCTGGACATGCGGATGGATCCCACCGCCGAGACCACCGCCGCCGACGTGCTCAACACCTACTCGGCCGGTGAGCTGACGCGGATCCTGCGCGTCTACGGCGAGGAGAAGTTCGCGAGCAAGATCGCCTCGGCGATCGTCCGGGAGCGCAAGAAGGAGCCGTTCGACAACAGCGCGCGACTGGTGCAGTTGCTCTACGATTCGGTGCCCGCGGCGAGCAGGCGCACCGGTGGGCATCCGGCCAAGCGCACCTTCCAGGCGCTGCGCATCGAGGTCAACGCCGAGCTGGAGGTCCTGGAGCGGGCGCTTCCCGCGGCGCTGAGCTCGTTGACCTCGGGCGGTCGGATCGTGGTCGAGTCCTACCACTCGCTGGAGGACCGGATGGTCAAGCGCGCCCTCGCCGATCGGTCGAAGTCGCGCACACCGCTCGACCTGCCCGTCGAACTACCCGGGCACGGGCCGGAGTTCCGGCTGCTCACCCGCGGCGCCGAGCAGGCCCCGGACGCCGAGATCGAGAACAACCCCAGGGCGGCATCGGTGCGGCTGCGCGCAGCCGAACGGATCGGCCCCGGTGGCCAGGGATAGGAGGCGAGATGACAGCACCGGCACGGAGCAAGGCCGCCGCGCGCACCCGGACCGAGGAGCGTGCCGAGACCGCTCGCACCGCGACCAAGCAGCCCACCAAGTCCACGTCGAAGCAGCCCACCAAGCAGGCCAGCGGGCTGAAGACCGCACCGAAGAAGTCGGAGAAGCGCCGGGGGCGTTCGGCCGCAGCCGAACGCGCCTACGCGCGGCGGGACGAGCGCCGGGACCAGTCTGCCCGGCGTCCCAGCCAGGTCCGGCAGAACGCCGAGGAGCGCCGCCCGGTCGCGGCGCGTTCGCGAACCCGGCAGCAGCTGCAGGAGAAGGTCTCCAGCCTGGCCCGGCTGCCGCTGGTCGTGGTGGTGATGGTCGTGCTGGCCACCGGTCTGGCCTCCACGCTGTGGCTGTCCATCGCGGCGGTGAGCGGCAGCTACGAGCTCAAGGCGGGCGAGGCGAGGATCAACGCCCTGACCAACCGCAAGGAGAGTTTGCAGCGCGAGGTCAGCTCGATGAGCTCGACCCCGGCGCTGCAGCGGCGCGCCGAGCAGGAGCTCGGCATGGTCAAGGCGCCGAGGCCCGCGTACCTGGTGCCGCAGCCGGACGGTTCGGTCAAGCTCATCGGCGAGCCGGAGAAGGCAACCGCCCCACCGCCGCCCGCGCCGCCGGCCCCGCCCGCGCAGCAGAACGGGCCGGACGGCCAGCAGGGTCAGCAGGGCGACCAGCAGGCGGGTGCGCAGGACGGCCAGCCGCCCGCGCAGGACCAGGCGTCCGCTGAGCAGAACCGGGACCAGCAGGCTCAGGATCAGGACCAGCAGAACCAGCAGGCGGAGCAGCCTGCGGAGCAGGACCTGGCGGCGGGTCGCTGATGCCGCGTCGGCCGGTCGCCCGGGGACGCACCGCCCGCACCAACGTCGCCGGAAGCAGCCGGCGGCTGTTGGTCGGGCGGTTGCTGATGGTGATCGCCCTGCTGCTCGCGGGCGGCAAGCTCGTGATGGTGCAGGGCGTGCAGGCGAACACGCTCTCGGCCAAGGCCGAGCAGCAGCGCATCACCAAGGACGTGATACCGGCCGACCGCGGCTCCATCGTGGACCGCAACGAGAACGTGCTCGCCTTCTCCAGCGAGGCCAAGCAGCTCTACGCCACACCTCGGCGGATGACCGAGACGCTCGAGGAAGCGCACGCCAAGGATCCGACCGAGCCGACGGCGACGCAGTACAAGCAGGAGATCGCCCGCTTCATCGCCCGGACGCTGCAGGGCAAGATCACTGAGAAGCAGGTCCTGGACGTCCTGATGAGCGACGACCAGTTCAGCTACTTCGGTCCGGAGATCGACCCGGCCAAGGCCAAGAAGATCACCGACAAGTACCCGCAGATCGGTGCCGAATACCGGGCGACTCGGGAATATCCGGCCGGGAACCTGGCCGCCAACGTCATCGGCGCGGCGAACTGGCGGATGGACGACCGCAAGGTCGAGGGGCAGATCGGCCTCGAGGCCGCCATGGACAAGACTCTGGGCGGTCGCAACGGTGTCAAGCTCTCCGACACGGCGATGGGTTCGAGCCTGGTCATCCCGGGCACCGAACGGGAGCTCAGGCCGGCGGTGCCCGGCTCGGACGTGCAGCTGACCATCGACTCGGACGTGCAGTTCATGGTTCAGCGCGGGCTCAACGACTACGCGCGACGCGCCAACGCGCGCAGCGCCAGCGCGGTCGTTCTCGACGCCAAGACCGGTGAGGTCTATGCGCTGGCCAACGACAAGACGTTCGATCCGCGCGGCCCGTGGAACAACAACATCGGGAATCCGGCGGTGACCACGCCCTTCGAACCGGGCTCGGTGAACAAGGTGATCACCGCAGCGGGCGCCATCGAGAACGGTGTCGTCAAGCCGGAGGACGTGCTGCAGGTCCCGGGCAAGATCGAGGTGGCCGACCGCACCGTCGGTGACGCCTGGCCGCACGGCACGATCCCGCTGACCTTCACCGGCGTGCTCGGCAAGTCCTCCAACGTCGGCACGATCGAGATCGCGCAGAAGCTCGGCGGGAAGAAGTGGTACGACCTGGCCAGCAAGTTCGGCCTGGGCAAGTCCACCGGTATCGGACTGCCCGGGGAGAGCGCGGGCAGCCTGCCGCCACCGAAGGAGTGGTCCGGCTCGTCGTTCGCGAACCTGCCCATCGGACAGGGGCTTTCGATGACGGTGCTGCAGATGGCCGGGATGTACCAGACCATCGCCAACGACGGCGTCCGGAAGCCACCGCGGATCGTCGACGCCACGATCCGGCCGGACGGGACTCGGGTGCCCACGCCGGATCCCAAGGGCGTGCGCGTGGTCAGCCCGAAAACGGCCGACACCGTGAAGGACATGCTGCGCGCGGTGGTCCAGGACGGGCCGGGCAGCATCAACGACGGCACCGGCAAGGCTGCCGCGCTGGAGGGGTATCAGATCTCCGGCAAGACGGGCACCGCGCAGCAGTACGACCCGGCGATCAAGGGTTACAGCAACGAGAAGTACTGGATCACCTTCGCCGGCATGGTTCCGGCGGACAACCCGCGCTTCGTGGTGGGCCTGATGCTCGACCAGCCGCACGGGTCCGAGCAGGCGACCTCGGCGGCGCCGCTGTTCCACGACCTGGCGGCCTACCTGACCCAGCGCTTCCAGATCCCGCTGTCGAAGAACGAAGCGCCTTTCCAGGTCCTCCAGGCGAACTAACACCCGCTCGACCACCCCGGACGAGCCCCGCAACGCGGCCGGACCCGAGCGGGGTCCGTGACAGTTTTGCCTAGAACTGTGGCCCTCGGTGCCCGAAATGTCCGGACAGTTTTAGGCAAAACTGTCACCGCCCCTGGGTGGGCGTGCGGTGCGGGTGATTCGTGTGATGTCTCCCATAGGTTTGGGTCTGGACGCGGTGTGTCAAGGCCCTCCGGGCTCGGCGTTCGACATGACAACCCCCGTTCGAAATTCCGGATGGGCTATTGCGATCCGGATGTGAAGCTGGTTACGTCGCATTCATCCGGCGACGCCACCGGAGTTCGCGAAGTACGGGAGGACGCATGAGTACGCCGTCGCGGCGCAGCGCCAACTGGTTCGGAGCCGAAGGGCGGGCGGGCATGACCGCCCGGTCCTGGGTCAGGAACCAGGGCTACAGCGATGAGGTGTTCGATGGGCGACCGGTCATCGGCATCGGGACCACCTGGTCCGAGCTGGCGCCGTGCAACGCCCACCAGCAGCAGATCGCCGAGTCGGTCAAGCGCGGGGTGTGGCAGGCGGGCGGTTTCCCGCTGGAGTTCCCGAACATGGCGCTCGGCGAGACTCTGATGCGCCCGACGGCCATGCTGTACCGGAACCTGCTGGCGATGCAGGCCGAGGAGACCATTCGCGCCAACCCGCTGGACGGTCTGGTGCTGCTCTCGGGTTGCGACAAGACGACTCCCGGGCTGCTGATGGCGGCCTCCAGCGTCGATCTGCCCACCGCCATGATCACCGGTGGGCCGATGCTCAACGGCAAGTACCGCGGCTCCGAGGTCGGGTCCGGCACGGCGGTGTGGCAGGCCGAGGCCGATCTGGTCGCTGGCCGGATCGACCAGGAGGAGTGCTACTTCATCGAGAAGTGCATGTCGCGCTCCAACGGGCACTGCATGACCATGGGCACGGCGTCGACCATGGCCTGCATCGTGGAAGCGCTGGGCATGCAGATGCCCTACGCGGCGTCCTGGCCCGCCGTGGACGCGCGCCGCTTCGCCACCGCGCAGGACACCGGCAAGCGCATCGTGGACATGGTCGCCGAGGACCAGAAGCCCTCGGACATCCTCACTCGCGAGGCCTTCCGCAACGCCATCCGCGCCAACGCCGCGATCGGCGGTTCGACCAACGCGGTCGTCCACCTGGTCGCCATCGCCAAGCGGGTCGGGGTGGAGCTGACCGTCGACGACTTCGACCTGGACAGCCGCGACGTGCCGACTCTGGTGAACCTGCAGCCCAGCGGCAAGTTCCTGATGGAGGACTTCTGCTACGCGGGCGGCCTGCCCGCGGTGCTCAAGGAGCTGGGCGGGCTCGTCGACCGCGAGTCGATCACGGTGAGCGGCCGGACGATGGGGGAGAACATCGCCGATGCCGAGATCGCCAACCCCGAGGTGATCACCCCGATCGCCGAGCCGTTCCAGCCGGTCGGCACGGGAACGGCAGTGCTGCGCGGTTCGCTCGCCCCGGGCGGTGCGGTGGTCAAGCAGTCGGCGGCCTCCCCGCGGCTGCTCAAGCACCGCGGCCCGGCGATGGTCTTCGAGGACGTCGACGAGTACTACGCGGTGTGCAAGGACGACGACCTCGACGTCGACGAGAACACGGTGCTGATCGTGCGCAACGCGGGCCCGAAGGGCTACCCGGGCATGCCCGAGGTCGCAAACGTCCCCGTTCCGAAGAAGGTGCAGGACGCGGGCTTCGACGACATCGTCCGCATCTCCGACGGCCGGATGAGCGGGACCGCCTACGGCACGGTCGTCCTGCACGTCACCCCGGAAGCCGCCGCGGGCGGGCCGCTGGCCTTCGTCCGCACCGGCGACGTGGTCAGCCTCGACGTGGTCGAGCGGCGCCTGGACCTGGAGATCCCCGACGAGGAGTTCGAGCGCCGCCGGGCCGAGTGGAAGGAACCGGAGAACCCCTACGACCGGGGCTGGCCGCGCATGTACATCGAGCACGTCATGCAGGCTTCGGACGGAGCCGACTTGGACTTCCTGGTCGGCAAGTCGGGTCGCTACGTTCCTCGCGACGGTCACTGACCCGCGGGCAGGCGCTCGCGAGCGGGCCCGGGGCGCACGCGCGTCCCGGGCCCGCTCGTTCGCGCGGTCAGCCTCCAGCGGGGACCTGCGGGTCGCTCCAGCCGAGGTAGTTGGCGAAGTGGTGGACGGTGGAGGCGTGGCCGATCGCGCCGCCGACGCTGGTCGAGTAGAAGCCGCCGTTGCCGTCGGCGATGCCGACGTGCCCGTACTGCGAGATGTTCCAGTACACGAACGCGCCCTTCGGCGGCAGCGAGCCGTCGGTGTGCGCCTTGCCCGCGGCCACCGCGCCGTTCCAGTGCGAGATCGCCGAGGGCCAGACGCCGGTGGTGCCGTAGGCGTTCTCCACGGCCATCTCGCATAAGCCCTCGTGCGAGGTGGCTCCTGTGTTGGCTACGAACCAGTCGATGGCGCCCTGCGGGGTGCCGTCGGCGGGTGCGAGCTGGACCGCGATGTTGTCCGGTGCGGGTTGATCGGCGATGGCGGTGGGAGCGGCCAGCGGTGCGAACGCGAGGGCGGCGGCCACGCCCGCCGCTCCGATGAATCGAGCGAGTCGGTACTGATTCACAGCATCCTCCGATGTCGCAAAAATCATTGACGGCCGAGACGCTATCGGGGCATATCGCCCGAATCCACGAAGATTGCCCGAACGGCCCAGCCGCTGACGGCTTTTCGCCACGGGGGTGAGCCGCGCCGACGGCGGCCTCGGCGGTGACGTGTCTCTCAGATCGGCCGCGGGGAGCAGATGGCGTATACCGTGCGCGCCGGAGCCGGTCTACAGGCCACGTGGGATAGGGGTGGCGCGTGTTTGCTTCGCGGGATCCGGAGCGCACCAGGCTCCAGGTTCTTCTGATTCTTCTGGCCGCGCTCTCGATGGGTGCGTGGGTCGTTCTCGTGGTGGCCGGACATGTCCGCGGCGTGGCGGATCTGCTTCCCCGGATTCTGCCGCTCGTGGTCGTGGCATATGCCGCGCTCGGTGCTCACGAGGTATTGCGCCATCGGCCGGTCGTGAATTGCGAGCGGTGGTCACGCGGTGGTGGGGAAGTGTTGGATTCGGAAGACCGGACCTCGGAATGAACGAGATTTCTCGGCAGCAGCGGGTTCGGTCGTTCAGGATTCAGCTCGCTGTGGCTTCCCTCCTGGTGCTGTTGCACGGCGGGATCTACCTGGGGATGCGGACGGGCGTGGTGCAGTACGGTTCGCTCGCGAGTTCTGCGATCGGATGCGCCATGTGGTCGGCAGCTCTCCTGGCGGAGTTGGCGATTTTTGCGTATCTCCGGTTCCACCTGGGGAAATGGGTAGTCGTGGTCGGGCTGATCGCAGCGCCCGTGCTCGGGGCGTTGTTGTATTGGGCTCTGTACGGCTCGTTGTATTGGTGGCAGGTGTCGGCCGTCGAGTCGAACCTGAAGGACCCGCCCAAGGAAGTGGGCGTCGGGTTCCTCATCGCGGTTCTGGTCGTATTGCTGGTCGTCGCTCCGGCCCTCGGAGTCTGGACCTCCCGCCGGATGGCTCGCCGGCGAGCGCCCGGGGGCTGCGTCGCCGATACCGAGCCGGGACGGTGATCCGGCGAGCGCGGGCGGGACGTCGCGGGCGGGTGACGCGCGGTGGTGGGTGGCTCGACCATGGAGATGCGGACAGAAGTGGTGCAGGTAGCCTCGGCGCGTGCCTTCCGCAGTCGCGACTGCCCCGCCTCGTCCTTCGCACGTCGAGCCGGTGGAGATCAAGAAACTCGCCGATGAGATCGGTGCGCGCGTCGTGCGCGTTCCCGGTTGCCCTGCCGCGGAAGTAGCGGTGACCGGGGCGACGCTGCGCGCCCAGCACGTGCGCACCGGAGACGTCTTCGCCGCCCTGCCGGGTACCCGCGTGCACGGTGCCGACTTCGCCGAGCAGGCGCTGGCGGCCGGTGCGAGCGCGGTGCTGACCAACGCCGAGGGCATCGATCGCGCGGGCCTGGCCGAGCACCCCGGTGTGCTCGAGGGCCGGGTCGCGCTGCTCGAGCACCCCGATCCGCGCGCCGTGCTGGGCTCGGCCGCCGCGTTGATCTACGGGGACCCGTCGAGCAGGCTGAAGCTGCTGGGCGTGACCGGTACCTCCGGCAAGACCACCACCAGCTACCTGCTGGAGTCGGCGTTGCGCGTGGCCGGCTACGGCACCGGGCTGATCGGCACCGTCGAGACCCGCATCTCCGGTGAGCGCCTGGACAGCGCCTTCACCACGCCGGAAGCGCCCGATCTGCAGGCGCTGCTGGCCGTGATGGCCGAGCAGCGGGTGGCCTACGTGCCGATGGAGGTCTCGAGCCACGCGCTCGCCATGAGCCGGGTGTCGGGGACGAAGTTCGCCGTCGGCGGTTTCACCAACCTCTCCCAGGACCACCTGGACTTCCACCGCGACCTGGAGGACTACTTCCAGGCCAAGGCGCTGCTGTTCGACGGCCGCGCCGAGCGCGAGGTGGTCTGCGTGGACACCGAGTGGGGCGGGCGGCTGGCCGCCAAGGACGGGGTCATCACCGTCTCCGCCGAGAGCGGTGACGCGTCCTGGACGGCCACCGGTGTGCAGGCCTACGCCACCGGCGAGCAGACCTTCACCGCGCACGGCCCGGGCGGTATCGAGATGAACATCCGGCTGCGCCTGCCCGGCCCGTTCAACGTGGCCAACGCACTGCTGGCGATCGGGATGCTGCACGCCGCCGAGGTGCCGCTGTGGGCGATCGAGCGCGGACTGGCCGAAGTGGACGTGCCCGGGCGGATGGAGCGTGTCGCCCTCGGTCAGGACTTCACCGCCGTGGTGGACTACTCGCACAAGCCCGGTGCGGTCTCGGCGGTGCTGGACGCCGCCCGCGCGCAGGTCGACGGCAAGGTGATCGTCGTCCTCGGGTGCGGAGGGGACCGGGACACCGCCAAGCGTCCGCTGATGGGCGATTCTGCGGCGCGCCGCAGCGATCTGCTCATCGTCACCGACGACAACCCGCGCAGCGAGGACCCGGCCGAGATCCGGGCGGCGATGCTGGCGGGCGCCCACGAGGTGCCCGAGGGCGAGTGCGGTGCGACGCGCGAGATCGGTGACCGGCGGGAGGCCATCGCCGCGGCGGTCGAGGCCGCCGATCCCGGCGACATCGTCGTCGTGGCGGGCAAGGGCCACGAGACGGGCCAGGAGGTGGCGGGCGTGGTGCACCCCTTCTCGGACCGGGAAGAGCTGGCCGCCGCGCTGCGCCATAGGCTTGGCCGAAGTGAGTGAACCGATGATCGTCGGGGGTGGGGCGCCGCTGTCGCGGCCGTGAGCGATGATTTCGGTGATCATTGCTCAGCGGAGCCGACCAACAGCGGGTGTCCCGCGGAGAACCGAGGAGGCAGGTTGATCCGGCTCAGCCTCGCTGACATCGCACAGGCGGTGGACGGCAGGCTTCACCGTGCGGAAGGCTCGGAAATCGTCAGTGCGGGAGTCGAGTTCGACTCCCGCAAGGTCGAGAACGGTGGGCTTTTCGTGGCCGTTCCGGGAGAGCGCGTCGACGGGCACGAGTTCGCCGCGGGCGCGGTGGCCGACGGGGCCACCGGTGTGCTCGCGGCTCGCGAGGTGGACGCACCGGCGGTGCTGGTGCCACCGGTCACGGCGGAGCACTCCAACGCCATGGCCCTGGCGGGCGACCACGACGGCTCCGGGGCCGCGGTGCTGGCGGGCATGGCCAAGCTGGCCCGCCACGTGGTCGACCGGTTGCCGCGGTTGCGGACGGTCGGGGTGACCGGCTCGTCCGGCAAGACGTCCACCAAGGACCTGATCGCGCAGCTGCTGACCCCGATGGGGCCGACGGTCGCGCCACCGGGCTCGTTCAACAACGAGCTCGGGCACCCCTGGACCGTGCTGCGCGCCGACGAGGACACCCGGCACCTGGTGCTGGAGCTGTCCGCGCGCGGCACCGGGCACATCGCCGCGCTCTGCGAGGTCGCGCCACCGAAGATCGGCGTGGTGCTCAACGTCGGCCACGCGCATCTCGGCGAGTTCGGCTCCCAGGAGGCGGTCGCGACCGCCAAGGGCGAGCTGGTCGAGGCGCTGGCCGCCGACGGTGTCGCGGTGCTCAACGCCGACGACCCGCTGGTCGCGGCGATGGCCGAGCGCACCCGGGCGCGCGTGGTGTTCGTCGGGGAGTCCCCGAGCGCGCACGTGCGCGCCGAGGACATCGAGGTCGACGACCTCGCGCGGCCCACCTTCACGCTGGCCACCGGCGAGGGCAAGCAGCGGGTGACGCTGCCGCTGTTCGGCGAGCACCACATCGGCAACGCGCTCTCGGCAGCCGCGGTGGCCCTCGAGCTCGGCGCGAGCCTGACCGGGGTCGCCGAGCGCCTCGGCGCGGTGCAGCGGATGTCGGGCAAGCGCATGGAGGTCGCCGAGACCTCCGACGGCGTCACCGTGGTCAACGACGCCTACAACGCCAATCCGGAATCGGTGCGCGCCGCGCTCAAGACGCTGGCCGCGATGACCCGGGGCAAGCCGGCCCGGGCGTGGGCGGTGCTCGGCCCGATGGCCGAGCTCGGCGAGGCCGATACCGAGGCGCATGACGAGATCGGGCGGCTCGCCGTCCGGCTGAACATCGACCACCTCGTGGTGGTCGGCGATGGGGCCCGGGTGATGCACCAAGCGGCATCGCTGGAAGGGTCGTGGGGAGAGGAGTCGGTTCTGGTGCCGGACATCGATGCGGCCGTCGCGCTGTTGCGCGAGCAGCTGCGTCCCGGTGACGTGGTGTTGACCAAGGCGTCCAACTCCGCCGGACTGTGGCGGGTCGCGGAAGCTCTGCTGAACGAGGGCGAGGGCTGACGTGAAACCGATTCTGATCGCCGCCGCGGTGGCCCTCGTCGTCTCGATCCTCTTCACGCCTTACCTGATCCGCCTGTTCTCCAAGCAGGGCTTCGGCCAGGAGATCCGCGAAGAGGTCCAGGGGACGCACTCGGCCAAGCGCGGTACCCCGACCATGGGCGGTATGGCCATCCTGGTGGCCATGTGGGTCGGCTACCTGGTCACCCATCTGGTGCTGGGCGACACGCCCACCATCACCGGGTTGCTGGTGCTGGGCTTGACCACGGCGCTCGGCATCGTCGGCTTCCTCGACGACTTCATCAAGATCCGCAAGCAGCGCAACCTGGGGTTGAACAAGACCGCCAAGCTGGTCGGTCAGCTGGTCGCCTCGGTGCTGTTCGCGATCCTGGCCATTCAGTTCCCGGACGAGAACGGCGTGCGGCCCGCCTCGGTGGATCTGTCGTTCCTTCGGGACATCACGGTGATCTCGTTCGGCGCGGTCGGCTTCGTGATCTTCGCCTACGTGGCGATCTCCGGGTGGTCCAACGCGGTCAACTTCACCGATGGCATGGACGGCCTCGCGGCCGGTACCGGTGCCATGGTGCTGGCCACCTACGTGCTCGTCTCGTTCTGGCAGCTGCGCAACGACTGCTTCGCCCAGTCCGGACCGGCGCCGGGTTGCTACACGGTTCGCGACCCGCTGGACATAGCCGTGGTCGCGGCGGCCGCGATGGCCGCCTGCGTCGGGTTCCTGTGGTGGAACGCCGCGCCCGCCAAGATCTTCATGGGCGATACCGGTTCGCTGGCCCTCGGCGGTCTGCTGGCCGGGCTGTCCATGGTGACCCGCACCGAGCTGCTGATGGTCATCATCGGTGGCGTGTTCGTGGTCGAGGCGCTGTCGGTGGTCATGCAGATCGTGGTCTTCCGGACCACCCGGCGCAGGCTGTTCCGGATGGCGCCGTTCCACCACCACTTCGAGCTGGCCGGGTGGGCCGAAACCACGGTCATCATCCGGTTCTGGGTGCTGGCCGGGATCTCCTGCATGTTCGGTGTCGGTCTGTTCTACGCGGACTGGCTGGCGCTGGCGCGCTGAGCAGGAGTTCGTGATGCGCGCGGTGGTGCGGGCCGAGTCCCGCACCGCGCGCGGCTACCGCACACCGGAACGATCTGAGCGACCGAGACTCGTGCACGACGCTGCGGGAAGCTCCGGCGGGCTGACCGCTTCGCGGCTGCGGTGAGTGCGAGACGACGAAGGAGACTGGGATGGCTGCTAGCCGGTACCGGGGTCTGCAGGTGCTGGTCGCCGGAGCCGGGGTGTCCGGGCGCTCGGCAGCGGAAGCGCTGCTGGCGGTCGGAGCGTCGGTCACCGTGACCGATGCCTCGGCCGACCGGTTGGCGGCCCTGGCCTCGCTGCAGGCCCAGGGCGCGGACATGCGGCCGGGCATCGAAGAGCCGCCGGAGGGCACCGACCTGGTGGTTACCAGCCCCGGATGGCGGGCCGACGCGCCGCTGCTGGCGGCCGCCACCGCCGCCGGGATCGAGGTGATCGGCGAGGTCGAGCTCGCCTGGTGGCTCGATCAGGAGAAGCCCGAGGGGCCGTCGACCTGGTTGGCCGTCACCGGCACCAACGGCAAGACCACCACGGTCACCATGCTGGAGTCCATCCTGCGAGCGGCCGGCGCCGACGTGGTGGCGTGCGGCAACGTGGGGCTGCCGGTGGTGGACGCGGTCCGCGCGGGCAACCGGGTGCTCGCGGTGGAGCTGTCCAGCTTCCAGCTGCACTGGCAGCAGGCGCTGCGCCCGAAGGCCGCCGTGGTGCTCAACCTCGCCGACGACCACCTGGACTGGCACGGCTCGCTGGAGGCCTACGGCGCGGCCAAGGCGAAGATCTTCGAGGGCAACGAGGTCGCGGTCGCCAACGCCGACGACGAATGGTCGGTCCGGCTGGCCGCCGGGGCGGGCCTGCGGCGGGTCTCGTTCACCCTCGGCGAGCCCGGTCCGGGCCAGCTGGGCGTGGCGGACGCGGAGCTGGTCGACCGCGCCTTCGGCGAGCGGGCCGCGCTGGCCGCGGTGTCCGATGTGCGTCCGGCGGGCCCGCACAACCTGGTCAACGCGCTGGCCGCGGCCGCCCTGGCCCGAGCGCACGGCGTCGAGCCCGCTGCCGTGGCCGAGGGGCTGCGCACGTTCGAGCCGGGCGCGCACCGGTCGGTGATCATCGCCGAGGCCGCCGGAGTGTCCTACGTGGACGATTCCAAGGCGACCAACCCGCACGCGGCCGACGCCGCGCTGCGCGCGCACGAGCGCGTCGTGTGGATCGCGGGCGGCCTGCTCAAGGGGGCCGATGTGGACGGGCTCGTCGCCGACAACGCCGGGCGGCTCGACGCCGCGGTGCTGATCGGCCGGGACCGGGCCGAGTTCGCCGCCGCACTCGACCGACACGCGCCCGATGTACCGGTGCGCGAGGTCGAAGCGGGGGACGATGCGAGCATGCTGCAAGCGGTCCGCCTGGCGCACGAGTTCGCGCGGCCCGGGTCGGTGGTGCTGCTCGCACCGGCCGCCGCGTCGATGGACATGTTCACCGATTACGCCCAGCGAGGGCGAGCTTTTGCCGACGCGGTGACGTCGGTGCTGGCCGAGAACCCGGCGATCACCCACGGCGGGTGAGCCCGCCGTGACCGCCGCGACGAAGTCCGCCGCCGCGCGCAGGCCTCGCAAGCGCGCCGCGATGGGCCTGTTCTCCCCGCTGACCGCGTGGCTGACCCGGCCGCTGGCCTCGTTCCACCTGCTGCTGGCCGTGTGCGGCCTGCTCACGGTCTTCGGGCTGGTCATGGTGCTTTCCGCGTCCAGTGTGGACTCGTTCAACGAGGACGGCTCGTCCTACACCGTGTTCGTCAAGCAGGTGCTCTACGTGCTGGGCGGCTTGGGCCTGTTCTACATGGGGCTGCGCGTGCCGGTGCGGGTGATCCGCTGGCTGAGCTTCCCGCTGCTGTGCGCGTGCCTGCTGATGCTGGCCCTGGTGCTGACCCCGCTCGGGAGCGAGCTCAACGGGGCGCGCAGCTGGTTCTACGTCGGCGGCGTTTCCTTCCAGCCGGTGGAGTTCGCCAAGATCGCCTTCGCGCTCTGGGGCGCGCACGTGCTGGTCACCAAGCGCGGGCTGCTGAGCCAGTACCGCCACCTGCTGGTCCCGGTGGTGCCCGCCGCGCTGCTGATGTGCGCGCTGGTGATGCTGCAGCCCGACCTGGGGTCGACGGCGACGCTGTTCGTGGTGATGCTGGCGCTGCTGTGGTTCGCGGGCGCGCCGCTGCGGCTGTTCCTGGTGATCGTGCTCGGGGTCGTCACCGGTGCCGTGGGGCTGGCGGTGATCGCCCCTTACCGGATGGCGCGGCTGACCAGCTTCTTCAACCCGGGCGAGGACCCCACCGGGCAGGGCTACCAGGCGATGCAGGCGATGTACGCGCTCGCCGACGGCGGGCTGTTCGGCCGCGGTCTCGGACAGGGCTGGTCGAAGTGGCAATACCTGCCCAACGTGCACAACGACTTCATCTTCGCGGTGATCGGTGAGGAGCTCGGCTTCATCGGCTGCGCCGTGGTGCTGATGCTCTACGGCACCACGGCCTACGTCGGGATGCGCATCGCATTCCGCAACACCGATCCCTACATCCGGCTGGTGGCGGCGACCCTGACGACCTGGCTGGTCGGCCAGGCCGTGATCAACATCGGCTACGTGGTGGGCCTGCTGCCCACCACCGGACTGCCCCTGCCGCTGATCTCCTCGGGCGGCTCGTCGGTGGTCACCAGCATGATCGTGTTCGGCCTGCTGGCGAACTTCGCCCGGCACGAACCCGAAGCCATCGCCGCGCTACGGTCTCTGGGGCCGGGGAAGGTCGGCAAGCTGCTGCGCCTGCCCACCCCGGCGCCGTACCGGCCACCGGCACGGCGGCGGCCCTCCCGGCCCGCCCCGAGCACGCGGCCCGGTGCGAAGAGCTCCGGCGCGCCTGGACGGCAACGCTCGACGGCGGCCAGGAGCGGTGCACAAACCCGCGCGCGAGGCGCGCGCAGCGGGCCCGGCTCCCGGGCGCAAACACGAGGAGGACACCGTTGAACGGGGATGAGACGGTCCGCATGCAGGCGGTCGGCCAGCCCTACGGCGCTCCCATGGGCCGCAAGCCGTTGTCGGTGGTCGTCGCGGGCGGCGGGACCGCCGGGCACATCGAGCCGGCGCTGGCGCTGGCCGATGCCGTGCGCAGGATGCGCCCGGACGCCCGGGTGACGGCGCTGGGCACCGAGCGCGGGCTGGAGAACCGGCTGGTGCCGGAGCGCGGCTACCCGCTGGAGCTGGTCCCGCCGGTGCCGATGCCCCGCAAGCCGAACGCCGACCTGCTGAAGCTCCCGCTCAAGGTGCGCGAGTCGGTCAAGCGGACCCGTGAGGTGCTGGACAAGGTCGGCGCGGACGTGGTCGTCGGTTTCGGCGGTTACGTGTCGCTGCCCGCCTACCTGGCCGCGCGCGGCAAGACGCCGATCGTGGTGCACGAGGCCAACGCCCGCGCCGGGCTGGCCAACAAGGTCGGCGCCAAGTTCGCCGCCCGCGTGCTCTCGGCGACCCCGGACAGCGGGTTGTCCGGCGCGCAGACCATCGGCATCCCGCTGCGGCAGTCGATCACCACGCTGGACCGCTGGCAGCTGCGGATGCAGGCCCGCCAGCACTTCGGGCTGCACCCGCACGCCCCGACCGTGCTGGTCTTCGGCGGCTCGCAGGGCGCCCAGACGCTCAACACCGCCTTCTCCGGCGCGGCCGAGGCGCTGGGCCGGGCCGGCATCGGCGTGCTGCACGCCCACGGCCCGAAGAACACCATCGCCGTCCAGCAGGTCCCGGCCGCGCCGGTCTACCGGACCGTGCCCTACCTGGAGCGGATGGACCTGGCCTACGCCGCGGCCGACCTGGTGGTCTGCCGGTCGGGAGCGATGACCGTCGCCGAGGTCTCGGCCATCGGGCTGCCCGCGGTGTTCGTGCCGCTGCCGCACGGCAACGGCGAGCAGGCGCTCAACGCCCAGCCGGTGGTCGCCACCGGCGGCGCGCGGATGGTCTCCGACGAGGAGACGACCCCGCAGCGGGTGATCGACGAGATCATCCCGCTCGCGCTCGACGCGCCTCGGCTGCAGGCGATGAGCCGGGCCACCATGAACAGCGGGCACCGGGAAGCCGACCAGGTGCTGGCCCGGATCGTGCTGGAGGTTGCCGGACAATGACGACTACTGATGGGGGTGACGTGCTCGCCAGAGTGCATCTGGTGGGCATCGGGGGTGCCGGGATGAGCGGCATCGCCCGCATCCTGCTGGCCCGCGGCGGAGAGGTCTCCGGATCCGACGCCCACGACTCGCGGACCGTGCTCGCGTTGCGCGCGCAGGGCGCGCACGTGGGCATCGGGCACCGCGGCGAGAACCTCGACCTGCTGGACGAGCAGCCGACCGCGGTCGTGGTCTCCACCGCGATCCGCCCGGACAACCCCGAGCTGGTCGCGGCCGAGGAACGCGGGATCACCGTGCTGCGCCGCGCCGAGGCACTGGCCGCGCTGATGGACGACCACCGGGTCGCCTGCGTCGCCGGAACGCACGGCAAGACCTCCACCACCTCGATGCTCACGGTGGCGCTGCAGCACTGCCGGGTGGACCCGTCCTTCGCCATCGGTGGCGACCTCAACGATTCCGGGGCCAACGCCCACCACGGCGACGGCGGCATCTTCGTGGCCGAGGCCGATGAGAGCGATGGTTCGTTCCTGGTGTTCGCGCCGTCGGTGGCGGTGGTGACCAACGTCGAGCCGGACCACCTCGACCACCACGGCACCGCCGAGGCCTACACCAAGGTCTTCGAGGACTTCATCGAGCGCATCGCGCCCGGTGGTGTGCTCATCGCCAACTCCGACGACGCGGGGGCGGCCGCGCTCGCGGACCGGGCCGAGAACGCGGGCGTGCGGGTGCGCCGCTACGGCGCGAACGCTGCCGCCGAAGGCGACGCGCGGATGCTCGGCTACCGGGCCGAGCACGGCGTCGGCGTGGTCACCGTCGAGCTGGCAGGCCTCGTGGCGGAACCGGTCGACGTGCACGTGGCGGTGCCCGGCGAGCACATGGCGGGCAACGCGGTGGCCGCGCTGCTGGCCGGTTTGGAGCTCGGGGCCTCGCTGGAAGGGCTGATGGAGGGCCTGGCCGCGTTCGGCGGAGTCCGGCGCCGCTTCGAGTTCAAGGGCCGTGCCGGTGGCATCACCGTCTACGACGACTACGCCCACCACCCGACCGAGGTGGAGGCGCAGCTGCGCGCCGCGCGGCCGGTGGCCGGGGCCGGTCGGCTGGTCGTGGTGTTCCAGCCGCACCTGTTCTCCCGCACCGCCGCGTTCGCCGACGAGTTCGCCGAGGCGCTCGGTCTCGCGGACGAGGTCGTGGTGCTCGACATCTACGGCGCTCGGGAGGACCCGCAGCCGGGCGTGACCGGCAAGCTGATCACCGAGAAGATCAAGCTGCCCGCCGAGCAGGTGCACTTCGAGCCGTCGCTGACCGACGCGGCTCCGACGGTCGTCGGACTGGTCAAGCCCGGTGACCTGGTGATGACCATGGGCGCGGGCGACGTGACCATGCTCGGCCCGGAGATCCTCTCCGAGATCGAACGCACGACCGGGAGCTCGGAGGAGATCTGACGGTGGCCTCGACGCGTACCGGAGCGGCCGAGCGCCCCGGGCGGCGCAGCACGCGAGGCCGCCCGGTGCGCCCGGCGCCGACGCCGTCCCGCTGGGTGCTGCCCGCGCTGATGGCGGTGGTGACCGCCGTGGTGCTGGTCCTGTACTTCTCGCCGCTGCTCGGCGTCAGCGAGGTGAAGGTCGAGGGCAATCCGACGCTGTCGGATGACAAGGTGCTCGAGACCGCCGGTATCCGGCCGGGAACCTCGATGCTGCGCGTCGACGCTGGCGAGGTGCAGGAGCGGCTGGTCGAGATGCCCAAGGTCGCCGATGCCGAGGTGATGCTGGACTGGCCGTCCACGGTGCGCGTCGAGATCACCGAGAGCACCCCGGCGGTCTACTTCCGCGCTCGCGGCGGTGCTCGCCTCGTGGACTCGCACGGGGTGGCCTTCGAAACCGTCCGGCAAGCCCCGGATGGCGTTCCGGAGCTGCGGGTGCCCGAACTGGACGGCCCCGCGGCCTCGGCCGCGCTCGAGGTGCTCAACGCGCTGCCCGGGCAGGTGCGCGGCGAGGTGACCGCGGTGCTGGCCGAGAAGCCCGGTTCGGTGCGGCTGCGACTGACCGGTGATCGGGTCGTGGAGTGGGGCGCGACGGATGAGATGCGGCGCAAGGCGCGGATTCTGCCACCGCTGCTGACCCGGCCCGGCAAGGTCTACGACGTTACGACACCTGAGCTGCCCACGGTCCGCTGAACGGCCCGGATCCGGGACTACCGGACGGGACCGCGCCCGTTCGCGCTAACGTGTGCAGCGTGTTCAGGGTCAGTGGTGAGGCGCCGGAGAAGTTCTTCTCCGGCGCGTCCGGTGCGACGCAGCAGACGCGCCGGTTACGGCCGGTCCGTCCGCCCTCCCGCTCGGCGCATCCGGTGGACGTGGCCGAGGCGGAGGAGTTCCTTCGGCTGTTCCACGCCGAGAACCCGGGTGCGGGTCCGGTCCGGCCGCGGCTGGACCGGATGCGCTACGAAGTCGAGACGGTCGGCACCTACCGGCACACCCCCGAGGAGCTGACCTTCGGCGCCCGGGTGGCCTGGCGCAACAGCGCGCGCTGCATCGGCCGGTTGTACTGGCGCAGCCTCAAGGTGCGCGACCTGCGCGACGTGCACACCGCGGGCGGGGTGGCCGCGCACTGCGCGCAACACCTGCGGATGGCCACCAACGGCGGCAAGATTCGCCCGGTCATCAGCATCTTCCCGCCGGAAACCCCGCAACGGCCCGCGCCGCGGATCTGGAACGAGCAGCTCGTGCGCTACGCGGGCCACCGGCACGGCGATGACCGGGTCCTCGGCGACCCGCGCTACGCGGCCTTCACCGACGCGGTGACCCGTTTCGGCTGGCGACCGCCGGGCGAGCCAACGGCTTTCGACGTCCTGCCGCTGGTGGTGGAGACCGCCGAGGAGGGGCCGCACATGTTCGCGCTGCCCCCGGAGGTCGTCCAGGAGGTGCCGATCACCCACCCCGAGCTTCCGTGGTTCGCGGAGCTGGGGCTGCGCTGGCACGCGGTTCCGGTGATCAGCCACATGCGGCTGACCCTCGGCGGGGTCTCGTACCCGGCCGCGCCGTTCAACGGCTGGTACATGGGCACCGAGATCGGCGCCCGCAACTTCGGGGACACCAACCGCTACGACCTGATTCCCGTGGTCGCCGAACGTCTCGGGCTGGACACCTCCAAGGCGACCACGCTCTGGAAGGACCGCGCGCTGGTCGAGCTCAACCGCGCGGTGCTGCACTCCTACAGCGAGGCGGGGGTGACCATGACCGACCACCACACCGAGTCGCAGCGGTTCCTCGCTCACCTGGCCAAGGAGGAGTCCGCGGGCCGCAAGTGCCCGGTCGACTGGACCTGGATCGTGCCCCCGATGTCGGGCTCGCTGACCCCGGTCTTCCACCGCGACTACGACACGGACCCGCAACGCCCGGACTTCCTCCTCGACGACGACGCAGCCCACCGAGCCACCAACGGAGGCCCACCCCGCTTCCAGTGAAGTGAGGAGTTGGTGCCTTGTACGGCGGTGCCGGCTGAGTCCCGCACCTGGGACAGCGGCTCCGCCGCGCTCCCGACCAAATCCACGGCACTACTCACCGCGAAGCCGCCGGACGTGCGCGTGGTCGTGACAGTTTTGCCTAAAACTGTGAGTCCTCGGCGTCCGAGATGTCCGTACAGTTTTAGGCAAAACTGTCGTCTGGCAGTGGCCGTCAGCGGTAGTCCGCCGGGTCGCCTCGGCCGCCGCCCCACTCGACCTCGATGAGGTAGCGCCAGCCGTCCGGCTGCGACCCGTCGACATCCGTGAACCCGTACTCCTTGGCCAGGAATCCGCTGGACAGCGACCGGGTGTTCCATCGGGACACGTCCGGGTCACCGGCGAGCGCGACCACGGCGCGGCCGACGTAGGCGGGCGATTCGGAGGTGCGGAACCCCTCGGGCGCGCTCGTCGAGGTCCACCAGTCCTGCTCGGTCACCCCGAACTCGTCGAGCATCATCTCCGAGCGCAGCCAGCCCGGGGTCAGCGACACCGCCGTGCAGCCGAAGGGAGCGAGTTCCTCGCCTTGAGCGCGGGCCATGCGGTGCGTGGCGAACTTGGTGACGTCGAAGAAGGCGCCGCACTCGCCGCGGTAGAAGCGCTCGTTGACCTCCTGCGTTCCGTCGGTGAGCTCCACGACCAGCCCGCCGGGCCGTCTGCTCAGCAGGGCGAGGGCGAAATGGCTGGTGATCATGTGCGCCTCGATGCCGGTGCGCAGCCGCTGCAGGCCCTTGTCCAGGTCGTGCTCCCAGATCGGCTTGTTCCAGTCCATCAGGTGTTCGCCGCCGAGGTCGTTGACCAGCACGTCGAGCCGCCCCTGCTCGGATTCGACGCGAGAGACGAGCTCGCGCACCGCCTCCTGGTCGGTGTGGTCGACCGCCATCGCGATTCCGCGCCCGCCGGCGGCGTCGACGAGATCGGCGGTGTCCTCAATGGTCTCCGGGCGCTCGTAGTCCGAGCGCTGCGCGCGCGTGCTGCGCCCCGTGCAGTAGACCGTGGCCCCGGCTTCGCCGAGCGCCACCGCGATCCCGCGTCCCGCGCCGCGCGTCGCTCCCGCCACCAGTGCCACCGCGTCCCGCAAATCCGTTGGCATCGCCAAATCCCTTTCTCTCCGGCTGCGACGAGGGGTGACGATTCCATCCGCCCACGACACCCGCAGTCCGGTTTCCCAGCGCCTTTACCGCGAGTACCTCGACCGGGGACGAAGGTGGCCAGGTACGGTGTCGGCTGTGGTGATCACGTTCGCGACGTGTTCACCGCAAGGGGAGGAAAGACTGGGCTCGTCCGCGCTGACCGGACGGACCCGCTGAGCGAGGGTCGAGGCGGAAACTTCGAGGTGAACCCAACACACCCGCTGCCGAAACCGGCGTGGCTGCTGGACTCCTGGGTGCGATCGCGCCTACGGTCCGGATCGGGCGTGGATTCGGTGGTACCTCGGATTCCGCGTCGACGACCAGGGGGAGCCGCATCGGCGGCACCGGCTCAGCGGCCGTCCCGGCGGTCGATGGGAAGAGCACACCAGCCACGATCAGGAAGGCGGATCCGATGACGCCCCCGCACAACTATCTCGCGGTGATCAAAGTCGTCGGCATCGGTGGCGGCGGCGTCAACGCCGTGAACCGCATGATCGAGGTCGGGCTCAAAGGCGTCGAGTTCATCGCGGTGAACACCGACGCGCAGGCCCTGCTGATGTCCGATGCCGACGTCAAGCTCGACATCGGTCGGGAACTCACCCGCGGTCTCGGGGCAGGTGCTGCGCCGGAGGTCGGCCACAAGGCCGCCGAGGACCACGCGGAAGAGATCGAAGAGGTCCTCAAGGGCGCCGACATGGTCTTCGTGACCGCCGGTGAAGGCGGCGGCACCGGTACCGGTGGCGCGCCCGTGGTGGCCAACATCGCGCGCAAGCTCGGCGCGCTGACCATCGGCGTGGTCACCCGGCCGTTCTCCTTCGAGGGCAAGCGCCGCGCGTCCCAGGCCGAAACGGGCATCAAGGAGCTCCGGGACTGCTGCGACACCCTGATCGTCATCCCGAACGACCGGCTGCTGCAGCTCGGCGACATCGGGGTGAGCCTGATGGACGCCTTCCGGTCCGCCGACGAGGTGTTGCTGTCCGGTGTCCAGGGCATCACCGATCTGATCACCACGCCGGGTCTGATCAACCTGGACTTCGCCGACGTCAAGAGCGTCATGTCCGGGGCGGGCAGTGCCTTGATGGGCATCGGCTCGGCCAGAGGTGATGGCAGAGCCGTGGAAGCTGCGCAGAAGGCGATCAACTCGCCGCTGCTGGAAGCGTCCATGGAGGGCGCGCACGGCGTCCTGCTGGCCATAGCGGGCGGGTCCGATCTCGGCCTGTTCGAGATCAACGAGTCGGCCTCGCTGGTGCAGGAGTCCGCGCACCCCGAAGCCAACATCATCTTCGGTACGGTCATCGACGACTCGCTCGGTGACGAGGTGCGGGTAACGGTGATCGCCGCCGGTTTCGACTCCGGTACGCCCACGCACAAGAAGCTGGAGCCGACCCGGGTCGGCGGCCGCGACGAGGTCGAGGGCGCGCCGAAGCCGGACCGGACCTCGGAGTCGGAGTCCGACGGGCAGGCGGCCCCGGGTGCCGAGACCACGCAGGCTCCGGCCGCACCGAGCGCACAGGCCGCGCCGAGCGCCCCGGCAGCACCGGCCGCGCCGAGCGCTCCGGCAGCACCGAGCAACCCGGCTCCGCAGCCTTCCGAGCAACCCGCCGCGCCCAGCCAGCAGCCGTCGGCTCCGGCGGCGCCCGGCCAGCAGGTCGGGCAGGCCGAGCCGGAACCGCAGGAAGAGCCCGCGCAGGCGGAGAACCGGCCCAGCGCCGGTCAGCGTCCCGGGCTGTTCGGCGGGGACGGTTCCTCGGCCGGTCAGCAGAGCACCTCGGTGCCGTCCCGCCCGGCCGGGAACTACCCGACGAACAACCCGAACAACGCGGGCAACCGCCACGGCAGCGGGCTGCCGTCCCGTCCGGCGCCGGTGTCCGACGACTCCGACGACGACGTGGACATCCCCCCGTTCATGCGGCGCTGATCACCGCGGGTCCGCGCCGCAGGGGCGCGGCGGAAGCCATGAGCGAGAATCGACACCGGGAACGCGACGTTTCCGGTGTCGATTCTTTTTTGTGCGGGGAGGATGAGCAAGTGCGGATTCGGCGCGTGATCACCACGCGAGAGGGCGGCAGCTCCAAGGCGCCGTTCGACTCCTTCAACCTGGGCGGCAAGGTCGGCGACGACCCGGAGGCGCTGCGGGCCAACACCGAGAAGCTCGCCGAGGGGATCGGCCTGCCGACCGGAAACCTGGTGTGGATGGAGCAGATCCACGGCCGCACGGTCACCACCGTCGACGGACCGCAGCCCGAGTCGGTGGAAGCCACCGACGCGCTGGTGACCGATCAGCCCGGTCTCGCGCTGATCGCGCTGACCGCCGACTGCGTGCCGATCCTGCTCGGCGAGCCGGAATCCGGTGTCATCGCCGCGGTGCACGCGGGCCGCGTCGGCGCCCGGGTGGGTGTGCTGCCCGCGGCGCTGCAGTCCATGCGCGACGCGGGCGCCGATCTCGGCAAGGTCGAGGCGCTGCTGGGCCCGGCCGCCTGCGGCCTGTGCTACGAGGTCCCCGCCGAGATGCAGGCCGATGTGGAGAAGCACCTCCCGGGAAGCTCCTGCAAGACCCGCAAGGGCACTCCGGGACTGGATCTGCGCGCCGGGCTGTGGGAGCAGCTGGCCGCGGTGGGGATCGCGAAGGTCGGTGCGGACCCGCGCTGCACCGTGGAGACTCCGGAGCTCTACAGCCATCGCCGGGAGGACGGCAGGACGGGCCGGTTCGCCTCGGTGATCTGGATGGATCGGGAGGACGCGTGATCGGTGCGATGAACAACACGCGTGGCGGATCTCTCGGGGGGAACGTGTGAGTGAGCAGGCGCGCCGCGAAGAGCTCGCGGCATCCCTCGCGGAGGTGCGGGGACGGCTGGATCGGGCCTGCCGCGCCGCGGGACGCAGCCCGGCGGAGGTCGAGCTCCTCGCGGTCACCAAGAACTTCCCGGCCTCCGATGTGGTGAAGTTGTCCGAGCTGGGGTTGAGCTCCTTCGCGGAGAACCGGGAGCAGGAGGCGCGCAACAAGGTCGCCGAGTACGCCGGGTTGCGCCCGGACGGCTCCGCGCGCTGGCACATGGTCGGGCAGCTGCAGCGGAACAAGGCCCGTTCGGTGGTCCGGTGGGCCGATGTGGTCGAGTCCGTCGACAGTGACCGGCTCGCCGAGGCTCTGGCGCGAGCGACGGCGAACGCGCTCGACGCCGGCGACCGGGAGCATCCCCTGGACGTGTTGGTGCAGGTCAACCTTGACGAGGCGGTAGGACGCGGGGGAGCGCCCCCTGCCGAGGTTCCACGACTCGCCGAGATGATCACTAGAACGAGCGAACTTCGGTTGCGTGGTGTGATGGCCGTCGCCCCGCTGGGCGGCGACCCGGATATGGCGTTCGCCACACTTTCGGAGATCGCCGAGCGTGTTCGCGTCGATCACCCCGAGGCTGTCGATGTATCGGCGGGGATGTCCGGCGACCTGGAAAGTGCTGTTGCCCACGGCTCGACCAGGGTGCGTGTCGGAACCGCGCTGCTCGGCGGGCGGCGGTTAATCTCGCCGTGAGCCGCTAAACAGGGGGTCGGAGGCCGGCCGCCTCGTGCTTCGGCGTAGGAGCCGCAGAGGAAGGGCATGCCGATGAGCGCTTTGCACAAGTTGAAGGCCTACTTCGGCATGGTTCCGGCCGACGAGGTCGACGCCTACGACGACGAGCTGGCCTACCGGGACCACTACGAGGACGACGCCTACGACGACGAGCGCTCCGGCGCGCGTCGGGTGGGAACCCGGGGTGGATACCGCGCCGATGCGGAGACCGAGAGCTACGCCGACGAGTTCCGCGAGCCGTCGCGGCAGCGGCGGCAGTGGGCTTCCGAGGTGGTCTCGCGTGGCGCTTCGCACAACGAGGCGGCGCGCTCCGGCGACAACGTCTCGCGACTGCGGGCGGTGACCGACACGGGCACCCAGTTCAACTTGAGTAAGATCACAACATTGCATCCGCGCAGTTACAGCGAGGCGCGCACGATCGGCGAGCAGTACCGCGACGGTACTCCGGTGATCATGAACCTGACCGAGATGGAGGAGGCCGATGCCAAGCGTCTGGTCGACTTCGCCGCAGGTCTGGCCTTCGCGATGCGCGGTTCGATCGAGAAGGTCACCAACCGCGTGTTCTTGCTCTCACCGCCGAACGTGGACGTTGCGGCGGAGGACAAGCGGCGCCTCGCGGAGGGGGCCTTTTTCAACTACGGGTGAGTGGTGGCACAGTTGTGAGCGTGAACCCGGTACAGATCGTCCTCTTCTACGTTCTGTTCTTCTTCTGGCTGCTGCTCACGGCCCGTATCGTGGTGGAACTCGTTCGGGTGTTCGCCCGCGATTGGCGGCCTGTCGGGGGGGTTGCAATCGCGTTGGAGAGCATCTACACAGTGACCGACCCACCCGTAAAGTTGGTGCGTCGGGTGATTCCGACGGTCCGGATCGGCGGCGTCGGACTGGACCTATCGATTATGGTGCTGCTGCTAGTCGTGTTCATATTGATGCGACTGGTGCAACCGGCCGGGTGACGGGGAACCCGACCGACCCGCAGCTGCCGAAGGAGTGCGTGAGGTGATCTTGTGGGCCTGACCCCCGCAGACGTGCATAACGTCGCGTTCAGCAAACCTCCGATCGGCAAGCGGGGCTACAACGAGGACGAGGTGGATGCATTCCTCGACCTGGTTGAAGCCGAGCTTGCCCGGCTGGTTGAGGAAAACAACGACCTGCGGAGCCAGGTGGAGCAGCTGGAGGGACAGCTGCAGTCCGCTCAGGTCGACCTGGATGACGCCCGCTCGCAAGCGGCCCAGGCGGCCTCGGCCCCGGCCGCCCCACCGGAGGAGCCGCGCCGGCTGACCCCGGTTCCGGCGCCGACCGCTGCCGAGCAGACCAACCCCGGTGGCGATCACCACGTGCAGGCCGCCAAGGTGCTCGGCCTCGCGCAGGAGATGGCCGACCGGCTGACCGGTGAGGCCAAGGCCGAGGCCGACGGCATGCTCTCGGAGGCCCGGACCAAGTCCGAGCAGCTGCTCTCCGAGGCGCGCTCGAAGGCCGACAGCATGGTCAACGAGTCCCGGACCCGGGCCGAGACGATGCTCAACGACGCCAGAACCAGGGCCGAGACCCTGGAACGGCA
The DNA here is from genome assembly GCF_039531955.1 of Saccharopolyspora halophila. Taxonomy (NCBI): domain Bacteria; kingdom Bacillati; phylum Actinomycetota; class Actinomycetes; order Pseudonocardiales; family Pseudonocardiaceae; genus Saccharopolyspora; species Saccharopolyspora halophila. The sequence continues at coordinate 63,039 of NZ_BAAARA010000015.1, read as the reverse complement.
GGCTCGTGACAAGGCGGCCAGCCTTGAACGCGATGCGCAGCGCAAGCACGCCGAGGTGATGGGCAACATCACCAACGAGAAGAACGCGCTCGAGAAGAAGATCGAGACGCTGCGAACCTTCGAGCGCGAATACCGCACTCGACTGCAGACCTACCTGGAATCCCAGCTCCGCGAGCTGCAGGACCGGGGGTCTGCCGCGCCAGCCGAAGAGAGCAGCAGCGGCAACGGGAACGGCAACCGGTCGTCCGGCCAGTCCGCGAGCTACAACTTCGGGGCGCGAGCGGCCGAAGCAGGCTAACGACCTCACAGGTCACGGGTTCCCCGGCGTGTCAGGCGGCAACGGGTGCGGCGCACCCGTTGCCGCCGGTGCATGTCAGGGCCGTTGTGCGGCGAAGGATCGAGGATGACGCGCGTGCTGTTGGTCGTGCTGGCGTTGGCGGTGGTGGCCGCGGTGGCGCTGGTGGGAGCCGTCTTCGGCGGCGGCGCCGGACTGGCGTGGTTGTCGCTGCTGGCCAGCGCGCTGGGAGCGGCCCTGCTGGTCTACGACCGGTCGCGGCGCAAGCCGACCCGCAAGACCCCGCAGGGCGCCGAGCCCGCCGAGGAGCGCAGCAACGCCGCCGACTCGGCCGACCCGGACGCCGGAGTCGTGGTGATCGACGAGCGGCCGCGCTACCACGTGGCCACTTGCGAGTGGGTCGGCGACAGCGACACGATCAAGCTGACCCTGCGGGAGGCCCGCGAGCTCGGCTTCACGCCGTGCGCCCGGTGCGCGCCGAACGCGACCATCGCGGCCGAGAAGCCTCGAAGCGGACCGTGATCCGGCGGGCCGGACACCCGTGAAACGGGGTGGCGGCATCCCGGTACTCTTGAATCAGACACGGCGACGATCCGGCCATCACCGGGGAGCCTCCGGAAGAACGGGCATCGACTGCCTCAGTAGAACCGGACGGGTCCGGCCCGACACAGCCGGCAACTGAGCGGCCCTCGGGCAACCGCGCGAGGGCAAGCGGGGTGGTACCGCGGATCCTCGGGCGTGCCCGGGGATGTCGTCCCCGCCGTGGTGGCGGCAACGACATATCTGCGAGGAGCAGCTCCGCGATGGCATACCCCAAGGTTTCCTTCGGCGACCCCGACGAGCGCGGCGTGGCGGCCCAGCCCGCGTTCCCGGTCGTCGAACGCCAGGTGCTGGACTTCTGGGCCCAGGACGACACCTTCCGGGCTTCGGTCGAGAACCGCGAGGCCGGCACCAACGGCGCCAACGAGTTCGTCTTCTACGACGGCCCGCCGTTCGCCAACGGCCTGCCGCACTACGGCCACCTGCTCACCGGCTACGTCAAGGACGCCGTTCCGCGCTACCAGACCATGCGGGGCAAGCGCGTCGAGCGGCGCTTCGGCTGGGACACCCACGGGCTGCCCGCCGAGGTCGAGGCCGAGAAGCAGCTCGGCATCACCTCCAAGGCCGAGATCGACGCGATGGGCGTGGGCGCGTTCAACGAGGCCTGCCGCACCTCGGTGCTGCGCTACACCGACGAGTGGCAGGAGTACGTCACCCGCCAGGCCCGCTGGGTCGACTTCGAGAACGACTACAAGACGCTCGACCTGGACTACATGGAAAGCGTCATGTGGGCGTTCAAGGCCCTGTGGGACAAGGGTCTGGTCTACGAGGGCCACCGGGTGCTCTGGTACTGCTGGCGCTGCGAGACGCCGCTGTCGAACACCGAGACCCGGATGGACGACGGCTACCGGCCGCGTCAGGACCCGGCGGTGACCGTCGGCCTGCGGCTGCGCGCGCCGGGCAAGGACTTCGACGGCGCGCTGGCGCTGGTGTGGACGACGACCCCGTGGACGCTGCCGTCCAACCTCGCCGCCGCCGTGCATCCCGAGATCGACTACGTGCTGGTCGCCTCGCCGGTCAACGGCGAGCGCTACGTGCTGGCCGAGGCCCGGTTGAGCGCCTACGCCCGCGAGCTGGGCGAGGACATCGCCGATCACGTGGTGGCCCGCTTCAAGGGAACCGATCTGCTGGGCAGCGGCTACGAGCCGCCGTTCGACTTCTTCGCCGGACGCGAGAACGCCCACCGGGTGCTGGAAGCCGACTACGTCACCACCGAGGACGGCACCGGCATCGTGCACATCGCGCCCGCGTTCGGTGAGGACGACAAGGTGGTCACCGACGCCGCGGGCATCGTGCCGGTCGTGCCGGTCGACACGCGCGGCCAGTTCACCGCCGAGGTGCCGCCGTACGAGGGCATGCAGGTCTTCGAGGCGAACAAGAACATCGCCCGCGACCTCAAGGAGAAGGGTCTGCTGCTGCGGCACGAGACCTACGACCACCAGTACCCGCACTGCTGGCGCTGCGACAACGCGCTGATCCAGCGGGCGGTGACGTCCTGGTTCGTGTCCGTGAGCCAGTTCAAGGACCGGATGGTCGAGCTCAACCAGCAGATCAACTGGGTCCCCTCGCACATCCGCGACGGGCAGTTCGGCAAGTGGCTGGAGAACGCCCGCGACTGGAACATCTCGCGGAACCGCTTCTGGGGCTCGCCGATCCCGGTGTGGGTCTCCGATGACCCGAACCACCCGCGCACCGACGTCTACGGCTCGCTGGACGAGCTGGAGCGCGACTTCGGCGTGCGGCCGACCAACCTGCACCGCCCGGAGATCGACGAGCTGACCCGGCCCAACCCGGACGACCCGACCGGCGAGTCCACCATGCGCCGGGTGCCGGAGGTGCTGGACTGCTGGTTCGAGTCCGGCTCGATGCCGTTCGCGCAGGTGCACTACCCGTTCGAAAACGCCGAGTGGTTCGAGCACCACTACCCGGGCGACTTCATCGTCGAGTACAACGGTCAGACCCGCGGTTGGTTCTACACGCTGCACGTGCTGGCCACCGCGCTGTTCGACCGGCCGGCGTTCTCCAACGTCGTCGCGCACGGCATCGTGCTGGGCCACGACGGCCAGAAGATGTCGAAGTCGAAGAAGAACTACCCGGACGTCAACGAGGTCTTCGATCGCGACGGCTCGGACGCGATGCGCTGGTTCCTGATGGCCAGCCCGATCCTGCGCGGCGGCGATCTGGTGGTCACCGAGCGCGGGATCCGGGACGCGGTGCGCCAGGCGGTGCTGCCGCTGTGGAACTCCTGGTACTTCCTGGCGCTGTACTCCAACGCCGAGGGCATCGAGGGCAGGTTCCGCACCGACAGCGAGCACGTGCTCGACCGCTACGTCCTGGCCAAGACCCACGAGCTGGTCGGCGACGTGCAGTCCTCGATGGACTCGCTGGACCTGGCCACCACCTGCGCCACGGTTCGCGACTTCCTCGAGGTGCTGACCAACTGGTACGTGCGGCGCTCCCGCGACCGGTTCTGGGCGGGTGACCAGGACGCGGTGGACACCCTGCACACGGTGCTGGAGGTGACCAGCCGAGTGGTGGCGCCGCTGCTGCCGCTGACGGCCGAGGCCGTGTGGCGCGGTCTGACCGGTGGCCGCTCGGTGCACCTGGCGGACTGGCCGCTGGTCGACGAGCTGCCCGCCGACGCCGCGCTGGTCTCGGCGATGGACCAGGTCCGGCAGATCTGCTCCTCGGCGCTGGCGCTGCGCAAGGCCAACAAGCTGCGGGTCCGCCTGCCGCTGGCAGAGCTCGTGGTGGCCACGCCGGAGGCCGAGGCGCTGCGCCCGTTCAGCGACCTGATCACCGACGAGGTCAACGTCAAGAGCCTGCGGTTGAGCACCGACGTCGCCGCGCACGGTCATTTCGAGATCGCCGTCAACGCCCGCGCCGCGGGCCCGCGCCTCGGCGGCGACGTGCAGAAGGTGATCAAGGCGGTCAAGGCGGGCGACTGGGAGCGCAGCGGCGGTGTCGTGACCGCCGCCGGCGTCGAGCTGCAGGACGGCGAGTACACCGAGAAGCTGGTCTCCACCGACCCGGGTGCGGCAGCCGCCCTGCCCGGCGGCAACGGTCTGGTCGTGCTCGACACCGAGGTCGGTCCCGAGCTCGCCGCCGAGGGCCTGGCGCGGGACGTGGTGCGCGTGGTCCAGCAGGCCCGCAAGGACGCCGACCTGCAGGTCTCCGACCGCATCGAGGTCCGCATCGACGCCCCGGCCGAGGCGGTCCCGGCGATCGAGAAGCACCGCGACTTCATCGCGGGCGAGACCCTCGCCGACGAGCTCACCCTCACCGAGCTCACCGAGGGCACCACGGGCTCGGTCGGCGAGGGCACGGAGATCAAGGCAGCGGTCACCCGCCGCTGAGGTGACAGTTCTGCCGAAGGAGGTACTTCAGTTCTGAGGCTTGGGCGCCGAAGGCTCACGGTTTTAGGCAAAACTGTCGTTCCGACCCGTCCCGCGGCCGAGGTGGTGGGTGGGTCGGGGACAATGGAGTGGTGAGCACCGACCAGTCCTCCGGAGAAGAGCCCGCTGGGCCCCGCGACGCATCGCGCAGCGGGGCGGGCAAGTCGTTGGCCTTGTTGTTCGGCATCGCCGCGGTGGCCTTGGGAATCGACATCGTGACCAAGGTGGCGGCGGTGGCCAACATCGAGGGCGGCCCGCCCGTGAAGGTGCTCGGCGGGCTCTTCTACCTGGACGTGCTGCGCAATCCGGGTGCGGCGTTCTCCTTGGCCACCGGCTTGACCTGGGTGCTGGCGCTGCTGGCGATCGTGGTGGTCGGCGTGATCGTGTGGCTCGCGCCCAAGCTGCGCTCGTCGGGCTGGGCGATCGGGCTGGGACTGGTGCTCGGCGGTGCCTGCGGCAACCTGGTCGACCGCATCTTCCGCGCCCCCGGTCCGCTGCAGGGGCACGTGGTGGACTTCCTGTCCTTCCTCGCCCCTGGTGGCCGGGTGTGGCCGGTGTTCAACGTCGCCGACAGCTGCATCGTGGTCGGTGGCGTCCTGGTCGTGCTGCTGTCCCTGCTCGGTCGCGACTACGACGGAACCGTGCACCGCAAGAAGAAGGCCACCGACTCGTGAGCGAACTGCGAACCCTTCCCGTTCCCGAAGGCCTCGAGGGCATGCGGGTCGACGCCGGGCTGTCCAAGTTGCTCGGCCTCTCGCGCAGCGCGGTGGCGAGTCTGGCCGAATCCGGCGACGTGCTCGTCGACGGCGACCCCGTCGGCAAGTCCGATCGGCTGATGACCGGGTCCTGGCTCGAGGTCACGCTGCCCGATGCCGAACCCGGGCCGCAGGTCGTGGCGGTGCCCGTCGAGGGCATGGAGATCCTGCACCAGGACGACGACATCGTCGTGATCAACAAGCCGATCGGCGTGGCCGTGCACCCGAGTCCCGGCTGGGAGGGCCCGACCGTGGTCGGCGGGCTGGCCGCCGCGGGCGTGCGCATCGCGACCTCCGGCGCGGGCGAGCGCCAGGGCGTCGTGCACCGGCTCGACGCGGGTACCACTGGCGTGATGGTGGTGGCCAAGAGCGAGCACGCCTACACGGTGCTCAAAAGAGCGTTCAAGGAACGCACGGTGGAGAAGCGCTACCACGCGATCGTGCAGGGCCATCCCGATCCCAGCCGCGGCACCATCGACGCGCCGATCGACCGGCACCCGCGGCACGACTACAAGTTCGCGGTGGTCACCGGCGGCAAGCCGAGCGTCACGCACTACGAGATGGTGGAGGCCTTCCGCTCCGCGTCGCTGATCGACGTCAAGCTGGAAACGGGTCGCACCCACCAGATCCGGGTGCACTTCTCGGCGGTCAAGCACCCGTGCGTCGGCGACCTCACCTACGGCGCCGACCCGGTGCTGGCCCGGAAGCTCGCCATCAGCAGGCAGTGGCTGCACGCGCGGGCCCTGGCCTTCGAGCATCCCTCGGGCGGCTGGGTCGAGTTCGAGAGCGACTACCCGGCCGATCTGCAGCACGCGCTCGACGAGCTGCGCGCCCAGGACGGCTGAGAACCGGCGCGCATGCCGCCGACACGCTCCGATCCCGCTCGCGCGGGGCGCGATCCGGGTAACGTGTGACTTCCAAGGCGTCGAACCGAAAGGGGCCGCATGGCTGAGCGGGATGAGTTCGCGGGCTCCGATGTGCCCACTCCGCCTCGGGGGATGCCGATCGTGGACCCGAACGCGGAGATGGACACTCCGCCGGAGGGGATCGGCCTGGGCGATCTGATCAACAACGAGGACCTGGGGACCGCGTCGCCGTCGGTGCTGGGAGCGCCCGAGCCCCGCGAGAACCGGGAGAGCGACGCCGGTGACTGGCCAGCCCTGCAGCGCAGGGAGCGTCGGGAACGTCCGCGCGGAATGGGCTTCCTCCGGCGGGACTAGGAGCTGTTCGAGCGGCGTCGCGCGGCGGGATTCCGGCGGGCCGGGTCGCCGGAATCCGCGGCAGGTGCGCGGCGTCGCCGCATTCCCGGAGAACCGCTCGGTCCCGGCCGCGGGGCGACGGCTCCGGCTCCCTAGAGGTCGGTGATGTCCCAGGTCAGCGTCAGCTGCGGGTCGCCGGGGCGCAGCGCCCAGCGGACCGAGGTGAGCTCGGTGATCTCCGGCAGCACGTAGATGGTGTGCCCGCCGACCGTCTCACCGGGCTGAACACCGGCGCGGTGCGGGGGCCGCGAGGACAGCGACACCGGGGCCTTGGCGATCGCGGACCCGTCCTTGGCCACCAGTTCCAGGTGCTGGTCCGGCAGCGCGGCGAACGGGGCGGGTGAGCGATTGGTCAGCTCGGTGTGCACCACGACCGCGCGTTCGCCCGGCTGGAGCTCGTAACCCGCCGCGGTGAACAGGAAGTCGGCCGGGTCCACCACCTCGACGAGCCCGATGGTCAGCCGTTCGCCCGCGGGACTCGCCACCTCCAGCTTGCTGCCGATCTTGCCGTTCTGCGGCATCGGCGCGGCGTGCTGATCGGCGCGCACCCACGCGGCCGAGCCCGGCGGGCCCCAGGAGTTCATCGGCTGCGGGACCTGCTGCGGCACTTGCTGCGGGCCGCTCTGCTGCGGTGGCTGCGGCATCGAGTACCCGCCCGAGTTCCCGGGCGGCTGCTGGGGCGGTTGCACCGGGTGCGGACCGGAGTACTGGTTCGGGGGCACGCCGTGCGGCCCGCTGGAGGCGCTGTGCTGCGCGGCCCACTGCTGCGCGGCGGCCACCGCGTTGCGGATGCCCTGCGGGTCGCACTCCACCCCGACGATCATCGGCAGCCCGGTGGTGGACAGCGCGGCCAGCCGCGCGGCGACATCGCGCGCGTCCATGCCGAGCCGGGACGCCAGGTCGGGGATGGCAACGCGGCCCATCTCGGCGACGGCGCTGAGCAGTCGTACGTCCACGGGATCCGGGCCAGTCACGTCACGCCACGCTACCCGGTCACGCCCGGCGTCCGGCAGGAGGCACGGGTTTCGCGATCGGCGCTTCGCGGAGAATGCCGGTTTTCGCGGTTTGGTCGTATCGGGGGAATCGAGGGGCCGATTTCTCCGCGTCGTGTGACAACTTCCAGTTAACGGTGTTCACTGGAACCGTAGGCTTGAATTCCGCTTATCCGCAAAGGAAGCCGATGCCCACCACAGAGGCGAACGCCGAGCTACCGGTCTTCGACGCCGAGTTCGTCGACGACCTGTACGCGAAGTACCGCGAGATCCGCTCCGAAACACCGGTGCAGCGGATGGTGACCCCGCAGGGGATGCAGCTGTGGGTGATCACCCGCTACGAGGACGCCCGCAACGCGCTCACCGATCCGCGGCTGGCCAAGGACTTCCGCCGCACCGGCGAGATCATGGATCGGATGGATCGCGACGGCGGAATCCGGCGACCGTTCAACAGCGCCCTCAACGAGCAGATGCTCAACCTGGACCCGCCGGACCACACGCGGCTGCGCAAGCTGGTGGTCAAGGCGTTCACGGCCCGGCGGGTGGAGAACCTGCGGCCGCGCGTCGAGCAGATCGCCGCGGACCTGCTCGACGCGATGTCCGAGCACGACGAGGTGGATCTGCTGGACGCCTTCGCGTTCCCGCTGCCGATCCAGGTCATCTGCGAACTGCTGGGCGTCGACGAGGAACGCCGGGACGACTTCCGGCAGTGGACCAACACCCTGCTCGACGCCAGTTCGGCGGAGGCGACCAGCCAGGCGGGCGCGGCGATGGCCGAGTACCTGGTCGAGCTCATCGCCGCCAAGCGCGCCGAACCGGCCGATGACCTGCTCACCGCGTTGATCGAGGCCACCGAGGACGCCGATCGCCTCAGCGAGGGCGAGCTGGTCTCGATGGTCTTCCTGCTGCTGGTCGCCGGGCACGAGACCACGGTCAACCTGATCGGCAACGGGGTGCTGGCCCTGCTGCGCAACCCCGAGCAGTGGGCGGCGCTGAAGGCGGACCCGGAACTGGTCGCCGGCGCGGTCGAGGAGACGCTGCGGTTCGACGGCCCGGTCATGCACGGCACCCTGCGGCACACCACCGAGCCGGTGACCATCGGCGAGGTGACCATCCCCGAGGGCGAGCTCGTGTGGGTCGGGCTGGCCTCGGCCAACCACGACCCGGACCGGTTCGAGGCCCCGGAGAGCTTCGACATCACCCGGGACGCGCAGGGGCACTTGGCGTTCGGGCACGGGATCCACTTCTGCCTGGGCGCTCCGCTGGCTCGCATGGAGGGCCAGATCGCGCTGCGCAGGCTCGCCGAGCGCTTCCCGGATCTCGCGCCGGCCGCCGAACTCGACGACGTGCGATGGCGCTTCTCGACGCTCATCCACGGCCTGAAGACGCTGCCGGTCCGCCTGAAGTAGCGGTCCTTTCGGCACGCGGCGGTAGCCGCATGCGGGCGGTTCTCGCCCACGACCGGCGCCGGTCGTGGGCGAGAACCGCCCGGTGGTGTCAGCGCAGCGCGATGATCGTGTACGGCCCGACATCGCGCTTGACGAAGGCGGGCGAGTCGAAGAGCTTCTCGTCGAAGTACACGCGGTAGTCGCGAACGTTCGGGTTCTGCGGGAAGGCGTCGTCCTTGAGCTGCAGCGTCAGCTTGCCCCGCGCCTCCGGCGGCACCTCGCCGTCGCCCTCGGTCTTGAACTCCGAGTGCTCGCTGTCCGGGTTGCCCAGCACGAACACGTCGGGCGTGCGGAACTCGCTGTTGCGCAGCATCTTCAACAGCTCGTCGCTGGACTCGGCCTCCGACCAGCGCTCGATCTCGTCGGCGCGCCGGTCGTACTCGGCCAGCGGGTTCGCGTAGTGCGGCGTCTCCTGCTGGAAGCCCCAGTACGGCCTGAACGACATCAGCTTGTAGTCGGTGGACAGCAGCAGGTTCTGCGCGGGCTCGTCACCGGTGAGCCGGGCGATCGTGCGGATTTCGTCGTCGAACCAGTTGCCCGGCTCGGCCGGGTCCTGCTGCCCCTTGGCGTTGTCGCCGGTGGGGTAGTAGTCGTCGTAGGCGTTCTCGGTCGAGACCTCGAGGTCCGAACTCATCGCGTGCTGGCTGATGCTGATCGCGCCGATGAGGCCCAGCGCGCACGCGACCGTGCCGATCTGCAGCGCGTAGCGGGCGTCCAGCTTCTCGCGCAGATAGCCGATCAGCTCCAGCAGCGCCAGCACGCCGGCCACCGCGAGCGTGAGGTCGAGGATCACGTTGAGCCGGAAGGCCAGCAGCGTGGTCTTGCCGAGCAGCGCCAGGATCGACAGCGCGAACCAGCCGTAGACCGCCAGCACCGTGGCCAGCATGGCCGCGGCGACCTCGTTGCGGCGGCAGCGCAGCAGGATCCAGACGAACCCGGCCAGGCACAGGACGCCGAACGGGGCGGCCTCGGTCATCGGCAGCGGGAAGAACGCGCCGTTCTCCGGCAGGTAGTGCTGGGCCGCGCTGCGCGGGTTGTCCAGCAGGAAGCTGGTGGAGATCAGGTACGGCAGCCACACCACCAGGGCGAGCACCAGGCTGACCAGGCCGATCGGCAGCAGCCTCCAGAACGACCGCTGCACCACGGGCCACGCCTTGTCGCCCTGGTGCACCCGGAACGCGCCGATGAGCACCGCCATCAGCACGATCATCAGCACCGCGAACGCGAAGTGCAGCGTGTAGGTGGCCGCGGCGAACCCGACGTAGGCGCCGATGCCCAGCAGCAGCCCCATCGGGGGGCGTTCGGTCATCCGCAGCGCCTGCCAGGCCAGCACCGCCACCGGCAGCAGCCACGCCGCCGAGGGCCACGCGTAGGGCTCCTCGATGCCGTGCATCATCCCCGCCAGCGTGGTGGCGAGTGCGGCCAGCAGCGCCAGCCTGCGGCGCAGCACCACGCTCCAGAGCGTGAACGCGACCACGGCGGTCACGGCCACCCAGGCCAGGGCGTAGGGCTTGTAGGCGGCCCAGCCCTCCCAGCCGATCAGGTTCGCGAACCGGCCGCCCAGCCAGAACCAGCCGCCCGGGTAGTAGGGCGCGACGTTCTGGTAGTTCATGTCCGCCAGGCCCAGCTCGGAGGCCATCCGCGTCATGTACTGCAGCCGGAACCCGTTGTCCACCGACGAACCGCCGTAGTAGTAGCGGGTCGCCTGCAGCGGGATGGCCAGCGCGAAGGTGGCGAAGGCGCTCAGCGACAGCCAGGCGCCCAGCAGCTTCACCCAGCGCGGCGCGCGACGGTAGCCGAAGGCCAGCAGCAGGAACAGCACCAGCAGCAACCCGCCGCTGGTCAGCGAGGCGAGGGCCTCGGGGGCGAAGCTCGGTTCGCTGATGCCCAGCCGGGCGATCGCGAACTGCAGCGCCACGCTGAAGATACCGGCGACCAGGGCACCGAGCACCAACTCGATCAGGGTGTTGCGCAGCGGGAGCCGGACCACCGAGGGCTGTCGCGGTTCGTCGATCGGGCTCGGTCCCGTCAACTGCGGGCTGGGCAGGATTCCCACCACTTCACTCGTCCTTCGGCGTAGCCGATACGGGGCTCGCGCAGAATAGTTGATGTGCGCGCCGAGGCTTCTCGTCGGGTGATGTCGTCGGTGCGCACCGGAGCGCTAAGGTGACGTCACATTCGGCGAGTCGCGCGAGCAGGAGGTCGGCGGGTTGGCTGACAGCCAGACGGAACGGGCCGTCCCCGAGCGCGTCGGGGCGACGGGGGCACCCGAGGCGCTGGTGCCGGTGCTGGCGCCCGCCACGCCCAAGGTCGTGGTCAAGTCCGACCTGCTGCCCGCGATCAGCGCGGTGTCGTTGATCGCGCTGATCGGGGTTCCGCTGGGGTGGGTCTGGTCCCGCATGGCGCCGCCGCAGGAAAAGGTGCTCGGGCCGGGCGGTTCGGTGCGCTCGCCGATGGTGGAGAGCTACCACGCCTTCGACGCCATCGCGATCTTCTCGCTGCTGGCCTTCGCGGCCGGACTGCTGACCTCGGCGGTGCTCTGGCGGTTGCGCGGCAGGCGCGGACCGGTGCTGCTGCTGGGCGGTGTCGCGGGCTCGCTGGTGGCCTCCTGGCTCGGGATGTCGATGGGCGCCTCGTTCGCCTCGGGCCTGTACCCGATGCCGTCGAGCCCGGCGGTCGGCGACCTGATCACCATCGCTCCGGAGATCACCACCCAGTGGGTGCTGCTGGTGCAGCCGTTCGCCGTGGCGCTGGGCTACGGCGTGGCCGTGTCCTGGAACGGGCTGGACGACCTGGGACGCAGGCTGGGCTGACCGCGCCGCGGTTCGCGGTGCTCAGCCGGCGCGCAGCGATGCGCTGATCCGGTGCAGGACCTCCGGCGACACCGCGTCGGGAATTCCCTGGTCGGCGGCTGCGATGAACACGACCGAGCCGTCCCCGTCGTTGTTGGTGGCCACGACGGAGACCTCGACGACCGGGGCGTCGCAGCGCTGCGGGTTGGGCAAGGTGACCTCGGTGTCGATCCGGACCGCGGACATGCCGCCGGGCAGCCGGATGTGCTCCGGCGGAGCCGGTTCGGCGATCGGGGCGAGACCGTCGCGGCCGTAGGCCTCGGCGATGAACTTCTGCGAGGTCTCGGTGGCCACGGTCGTGTCGTCCGGACCGCGTCGAGCGGTCGCGCCCGCGGTCGCCCGGTAGCTGTTGGGCTCGCCGGTGCAGAAGCCGCGCCGGTAGGTCGCGACCCCGGTCACCGTCACCGCGTCCTGCGGTTCGCCGTAGCCGTAGACGGCTTCCGGATCGGGGTCGATCTCCCAGTCGGCCGGAACGTCGTAGACGGCGCTTCGCTTCGGGACCTCGGCGACCTGCCACCCGGGAACCAGGGGCTCGCGCTGCGCGGTCGGCGGGGCCGTGCGCACGCTGGTCGGCACCGTCGAACTGCGCGCGGTCGGCACCTCGGAACTGCGCGTGGGGGCCGGAGCGGGCTGCGCCCGGTCATCTCCGCGCGAGGTGAGAACGACGACCGCGGTCACCGCGACGATCAGCACCACGGCCGAGATCGAGATCGTGGCGATCAGCGCTCCGCGCCGCTTCTTCGGCGGTCGCGGCGGTGGGGGCGGTTGCTGCCATCCCTGTTGCTGCCCGAACGCCCCGAACCCCTGGTCTGCATCCCCGATTGCGGGACGTGCGGCTGTTGTGGCGGAGGCTGCTGCGGGTTTCGCGGATCCCAGGGACCACCAGGCGAGGACATGCACCGGATCCTATTGCCCGGGCCATCGCGCTCGCCGGGAGTTCGGCTCATCCGGCCGAGGTCAGTTGGGGCTCGCCTCCTGGGCGAACTCGGCCAGCGGGGCGGGGACCGCGCGCAGCTCGCGGAGGAACTGGGCCTCGCGGAGCAGCAGCCTGCGGAGGTCGCGCAACCGCACCATCGGATCGGTCTCGGCGAGCAGCGCCTGGCGGTCCTCGACGCTGAGCACGCAGTCCTCGGCGAGCAAATAGGACAGATCCGCCGGATCGGCGTCGGCGCCCGGGGTTTCGTGCGGTTCGTTGCGCAGGCCGGAGGAGTGGTAGCGCTCGTGGGCCTCCCGGGCAGCCGCGGTCAGGCGCTCGCGGCGGGCGGGGTTGTCCGGTTCCGGCGTCGCGTCCGGCAGCCACTGGACGTGGGCGAGCAGGTAGGGCGCGGACTCGGTGTCGATCTGGAGCAGCCGGAAGCGGCGCTCACCGGTGGCGGAGACGTCGTAACGATCACCGGCCAGCTGGCGGACGTTGTCCATGATTGCCGTGCAGCCCACGTCGTACATCGAGTCGACGTTGTCCTCGCCGACCTCCCAGCCCTGCCGGATGGTCACCACGCCGAACCGGCGATCCGGCAGCTCCTCGTTGAGCAGGGCCTGCACCAGCTTCCGGTAACGCGCTTCGAAGACGTGCAACGGCAGGTGCCCACCCGGCAACAGCACGGACGCCAGCGGGAACAGCGGCAGAGTGTCCATCACGTGACCAAACTACTTGCCGATCGCGCCAAAAGCTTCCCGAGCCTGCCCGGCGGACCCGCCCGGTGGGCATCGCCTCGGTCAGTTCGGCGGCCGGAAGACCGCGAAGGGGTCGGTCACCTGGAGGTCTCGCGAGGTGAACCGGAACAGGGCGGGCGGGCGGCCGCCGGAGGGGCCCGCGGGCATCGTGCGGCCGGTCGGTTCGAGAACGCCCCGGCGGGAGAGCACGCGCTGCAGGTTGGTCGCCGCGACCTGGTAGCCGAGCGCGGCCGAGTAGATGCCCCGCAGCTCCGAGACGGTGAATTCGGCCGGGGCCAGGGCGAATCCGAGGTTGGTGTAGGAGAGCTTGGCGGACAGCCGCTCTCGGGCGGCCAGCACGATCTCTTCGTGGTCGAAGGCGGTCTCCGGCAGGTCGTCCACCGCGCACCAGCGGGTGTCCGCGGGGATCACCGGGTCCACGTCGGCGGGCACCAGGCCGAGGAACGCCGTGGCGATCAACCGCGCGCCCGGCACCCGCGCCGGAGCGCTGAACACCGCCAGCTGCTCGACGTGGGAGAGCTGGCGCACATCGACCTTCTCCGCGAGCTGCCTGCGGATCGATGTCGCCACGTCCTCGTCGGTGGCCAGCCGACCCCCTGGAAGTGACCAAAGGTGCAGATCGGGCGCTTGCGCCCGTTGCCAGAGCAGCACCTGCAGCCGGCCGTCGCGGACCTGAAGCACCCCGGCGAGAACCTCGTGACCTGCGTCTCTGCCCTCCGCGGCTGGCGCGGTGATACGATGTGGCACGTTTTCGATTCTAAGACGAAAACCCCGGTCCCCGTTTTCCGGGGTGCACGACGGGGTCCTGCCACCAGGGGCTCCGATGAGGAGGACGAGATGGCCGCTACTGCGACGTGGCAGCGCACCGACGACGGCTACGCCGGCGTGCGGGCCGATGCCGAGTGGGCGCGCGAGGTGCGCAGGCTGGCCGAGGAGCGCGACGCGGTGATCCTGGCGCACAACTACCAGCTGCCGGAGATCCAGGACGTCGCGCACCACACCGGCGACTCGCTGGCGTTGAGTCGTATCGCGGCCGACAGCGACGCGGGCACCATCGTCTTCTGCGGTGTGCACTTCATGGCCGAGACGGCGAAGATCCTCGGGCCGGACAAGACGGTGCTGATCCCGGACGAGCGGGCGGGCTGCTCGCTGGCCGACTCGATCACCGGTGAGCAGCTGCGCGCCTGGAAGGCCGAGCACCCGGGCGCTGTCGTGGTCTCCTACGTCAACACCACCGCGGAGGTGAAGGCCGAGACCGACATCTGCTGCACGTCCTCCAACGCCGTCGACGTGGTGCGGTCGATCCCGGCCGAGCAGGAAGTGCTCTTCTGCCCGGACCAGTTCCTGGGCGCGCACGTCAAGCGCGAGACCGGCAGGGAGAACCTGCACATCTGGGCGGGCGAGTGCCACGTGCACGCGGGCATCAACGGTCCCGAGCTCGCCGAGCGCGCCGCGGCCGATCCGGAGGCGGACCTGTTCATCCACCCCGAGTGCGGCTGCGCGACCTCCGCGCTCTACCTCGCGGGCGAGGGCACCGTCGCCGAGGAACGGGTCAAGATCCTCTCCACCGGTGACATGCTCACCGCCGCTCGCGACACCGGGGCGAAGTCGGTGCTGGTCGCCACCGAGGTCGGCATGCTGCACCAGCTGCGCCAGGCGGCTCCGGAGATCGACTTCCGCGCGGTCAACGATCGCGCCTCCTGCAAGTACATGAAGATGATCACTCCGGCCGCGCTGCTGCGGTGCCTGAGCGAGGGCGCCGACGAGGTGCACGTGTCCACCGGTGTGGCCGACCGCGCCCGCGCCTCGGTGCAGCGGATGATCTCGATCGGCAAGCCCGGAGGGGGCGAGTGAACTGGGAGGCCGGTGCCGACCTGCTCGTCGTCGGTACTGGTGTCGCCGGGTTGACCGCCGCTCTGCGCGCCCGTGAGCTGGGGCTGCGCGTGCTGGTGGTCAGCAAGGACGCGGTGGAGTCGGGCAACACCGGCTGGGCGCAGGGCGGCATCGCGGTCGTGCGCCCGGACGAGCGCGACGAGTCCGACAGCCTGCGCAAGCACGTCGACGACACGCTCGTGGCCGGAGCCGGGCTGTGCGATCCGCAGGCGGTGCGCGAGATCCTGGCCGGAGGCGCCGAGGCGATCGCCCGGCTGCGCGACGCGGGCGCGCGCTTCGACTCCGGCGCCGACGGTCTGCTGGCCCGCACTCGCGAGGGCGGGCACCAGGCGTTCCGGGTGATCCACGCGGGCGGCGACGCGACCGGCGCGGAAGTGCAGCGGGCGCTGGTGGACTCGGTGCGCGGCGGCGGGATTCCGGTGCTGGAGCGGCACTGCGTCGTCGAGCTGCTGCGCGGTGACGGCGGCGCGATCGCGGGTGCGCTGGCCATGGACGGCGAGGATCGGCCCGGCGTGCTGCACGCGCCCGCGGTCCTGCTGGCCACCGGCGGCCTCGGCCAGCTCTACGCCGCCACCACGAATCCCGACGTGGCCACCGGGGACGGCGTCGCGCTCGCGCTGCGAGCCGGGGCCACCATCGCGGATCTGGAGTTCGTGCAGTTCCACCCGACGGTGCTCTACGCCGAAGGCGGCCCGCGCGGGCGTCGCCCGCTGGTGACCGAGGCGGTGCGCGGCGAGGGCGCGGTGCTGCTGGACGTGCGCGGGCAGCGGGTGATGGACGGCGTCCACCCGCTCGGCGACCTGGCGCCGCGCGACGTGGTTTCGGCCGCGATCACGCGCCGCGCCGCCGAAACGGGCGCCGAGCACGTGCTCCTGGACGCCACCGGGATCGCCGGGTTCGACCGGCGGTTCCCGACCGTGCACGCCTCCTGTCGGGCGGTCGGTATCGATCCCCGGTCCGAGCCGATTCCGGTCGCCAGCGCCGCGCACTACTCCTGCGGAGGTGTGGCCTCCGATGTGGACGGACGCACCGGGGTGACCGGCCTGTACGCGGCGGGCGAGGTCGCCTGCACCGGCCTGCACGGCGCGAACCGGCTGGCCTCCAACAGCCTGCTGGAGGGCCTGGTCGTGGGTGCCCGCGCGGCGGATGCGGCGGCCAAGGACCTCGGTCGCGCGCGGCTGACGCGCAAGCGGGTCGGCGACGTGCGGGCCCCGGCGCTGGCCGTGGCCGAACGCGACCTGCTGCAGCGCACCATGAGCCGGCACGCGAGCATCGGTCGCAGCGAGGAAGGGCTCGCGGCCGCTGCCGGGACGCTGGATCGGTCGGCCATCGTCCGGCCGATGAGCAGCGCGCGGGCCGTCGCGGACGCCTCGCTGACGCTGACCGCGCAGGCGCTGCTCGCCGCGGCCCGGCAGCGCACCGAATCCCGCGGCTGCCACCGGCGCAGCGACTTCCCGGAAACCGACGACCTGCGCCGCTTGCGCAGCACCGGACTGAGGTTGGACGCCTCGGGGTGGTTGATCCACACCGAGGCCGGAATCGTGAGGACAGCGGCGTGACGAACGATCTCGAGGTGGTGCGCACCGCGCTGGCCGAGGACCTGCGCTACGGACCGGACGCCACCACGGCCGCCACGGTGCCCGCAGACGCCGTCGCCGAAGCCGGGTTCAACACCCGCAAGGCGGGCGTGGTGGCCGGATTGCCGCTGGTGAAGCTGGTCCTGGACGAGGTCGTCGGGGAGTACGAGGTGCTCGCCGAGCGCGCCGATGGCGACCGGATCGCCCCGGGCGACTGCGTCCTGCGGGTCAAGGCCCCGGTCCGCGACCTGCTCACCGCCGAGCGCACGGCGCTGAACCTGCTGTGCCACCTGTCCGGCATCGCCACCGCCACCTCGCAGTGGGTCGACGCGGTGGCGGGCACCGGTTGCCGCGTCCGGGACAGCCGCAAGACGCTCCCGGGGCTGCGCGAACAGCAGAAGTACGCGGTTCGCTGCGGTGGCGGGGTCAATCACCGGATGGGGCTCGGGGACGCGATCCTGATCAAGGACAACCACGTGGTCGCAGCCGGGGGAGCGGTCAACGCCGTGCGCGCCTGCCGCGCCCATTCCCCGGGCCTCCCGATGGAGGTCGAGGTGACCAGCCTCGACGAGCTCGGCGAGGTCCTCGCCGAGCAGGTCTCGCTGGTGCTGCTCGACAACTTCACCCCCCAGCAGTGCGCCGAGGCGGTCGCCGAGGTCGAGAAGACCTCCCCGGCGACGAAGCTCGAAGCCTCCGGCGGACTCACCCTCGACGACGCTCGCACCTACGCGGCAACGGGCGTCCACTACCTCGCGGTGGGCGCCCTCACCCACTCCTCCCCATCCCTGGACCTAGGCCTGGACATGTGACCCTCGGTACCAGTTGATCGACAGTTTTGCCTAAAACTGTATGGTCTCCCCGTCCGAAATGTCCGTGCAGTTTTAGGCAAAACTGTCACTTCCAGCTGGGGTGCGTTGAGAGTGGAGAGTTTCGCGGGGGATCGGCTGCCGTCGCCCCTGGTCGCGGGCATCTTTCGGGCGCGCCGGCCCACCGGGCCGGTGCTGGGGCTCGTCGTGGCGATGGTGTGCCTGCTGGTGGGGCCGTTGCCGATGACCGTCGCGCTGGTGCTCGCCTCCGGGATCTGGCCGTCGCGGCTGGTGGACGCGAACTACCCGATTGGCGAGCAGATGGTGGTGATGCTCGCCTTCGGCGGGGCGGCGGTGCTGCTGGCCGCGTGGGTGCTGCTCAAGGAGCGGCGCCCGCTGGGCAGCCTCGGCTTCTTCCCGGCCGTCCACATCGGACGCAACCTGGGCGCGGGCGCGCTGGTCGCGGTGGTGCTGCTCGCCGTCCCCGTCGGCGCGGGCCTGCTCGGCGGCTGGTACACGACCGGCCTGACCGCAGGACTCCCGCTGATCGCGGTCGCCGTCGCGCTGACCGGGTTCGTGGTGCAGGCCTGCACCGAGGAGGTCATCACCCGCGGCTACCTGATGCAGGTCGCCTTCCGGAAGTGGGGCCTGGTCGCGGCGGTCGCGTTCCAGGCCGCGGTGTTCGCCCTGCTGCACGGCGTCAACTTCGACGTCGGCCTGCTGGCACTGATCAACATCCTGCTGGTCGGCCTGCTGCTGGGGATCTGGGCGCTGGCCGAGGGGTCGCTGTGGGGCGTGTGCGCGTTCCACGTCGTTTGGAACTGGTGCCAGGGCAATATCGCGGGCATCCAGGTCTCCGGCATGAACCTGGAAGCCACCCTGCTGACCACCGAGCCCGCCCCCGGCGCCGCGAGCTCGCTCACCGGCGCCGGGTTCGGCATCGAGGGCAGCGTCCTGACCACGGTGGCGCTGCTGATCGCGATCGCGATCGCCGCCCTGGTGCTGCGCAAGCGCCTGGCTCAGTAGCGCCGGTTGGTCAGCACCGGAACGGCCTGGCGCACCTGCTCGACGTCGGTCGGGTCGATCTCGACGACGCGCACCTCCGGCGAGGCGTCCAGCTGCTCGTGGGTGCGGCCCAGCGGAGTGGCCACCAGGCTGTAGCCGATGCCGGTGGGAGCCTTGTCCGAGGGCTGCACGCCCGCCGCGCGCGGGTCGGCCTGTCCGCAGGCGATCACCCATGAGGTCGAGTCCAGCGCGCGGGCGCGCACCAGCAGTTCCCACTGCTCGCGCTTGCCTTCCCCGGCGCCCCAGGAGGCCGGGGTCACGATCACCGAGGCGCCCCGGTCGGCCAGCTCCTGGTACAGCCCGGCGAACCGGACGTCGTAGCAGGTGGTGAACCCGATCTTGGTGCCGTCCAGCTCGACCACGAGCGGCTCCGAACCCGGCGCCACGGTGAGGGATTCGGCGAACCCGAAGGCGTCGTAGAGGTGGATCTTGTCGTAGGAGGTGTCCAGGCCCCGCCCGGTCACCAGCAGCGTGTTCGTCACCCGTCCGTCCGGCGCGGGCGTGAACATCCCGGCCACCACGGCGATTCCGGCCTCGTCGGCCAGTCTGCGAACCTCGCTCGCCCAGGGCCCGTCGAGCGGCTCGGCCAGCGGGCCGAGCTTGACCCCGAAGCAGGCCATCGTCGCTTCCGGGAAGACGGCCAGATCCGCCCCTCCTTCGGCGGCCCGCCGGATCCCGTCGGCCACCAGATCCAGGTTCGCCTTCGGATCGGCACTCGAAACGACCTGGCACATCGCGATGCGCATACCCACCACCATCCTTCGCTCGCCCGATACGATGTTTGTATACCAACGATATGCAAGCAAGGGGTCAACCGTGCCGTCCGGACGTGAACTCGCGTACGCCCATCTCAAGGACACCGTTCTGAGCGACCCCTCCATGCAGGGCCAGTTCGTCAACGAACAGGCCGTCGCCGACGAGATCGGCGTTTCGCGCACCCCGATCCGCGAAGCCCTCCTGCTGCTCGCGGCCGAGGAGCTCGTGCAGCTGATGCCCAAGCGCGGTGCCTACATCGCACCCGTGGGGGGCCGCGAGATCCGCGAGCTGTTCGAGATCCGCGGCATGATCGAGTGCTACGCGGCGCGGCGCGCCGTCGAGCTCGGTGCCGTGCCGCTCGAGCGGATGCGCGCCGAGCTCGCCGAGCAGGCCGAGGTCGGCTCCGATCGGGCGCGCGCGTTCATCGAGCACGATCACCGGTTCCACTCCGCCCTCGTCGAGGCGATCGGGAACCAGATGCTCGGCAAGACCTACGACGGGCTGCGCGCCCGTCAGGTCCGGGCCGGGATCGAGGCGCTGTTCCGCTCCGACGGCAGGCGCAAGGCGGTGCTCGAGGAGCACGAGCGCATCCTCGACGCCCTGGCCGCGGGCGATGCCGCAGCCGCGACCAGGGCGATCACCGAGCACCTCAGCGCGACGCAGCACGTGCTGCAGTCGGGCTGAGCGCCAGCCCGATCATCGTTACCACGCAGGTCGCCGCGAGGTAGCTGGCTGGTGCCACCCAGGTCCCGTAGTGCGCGTACAGCGCGGTGAACAGCAGCGGGGCCAGCGCGCCGCCGATCACTCCGGCGAGGGTGTAGGCCAGCGAGGCGCCGGTGGAGCGCAGCGCCGGGCTGAACTGCTCGGCGACGAAGGCGGCCTGCGGCCCGTACATCAGCGCGTGCAGGATCAGGCCGACGATCACGCCGAGCATCAGCGTCCCGGCCGACCCGCCCTCGATCATCGGGAAGAACAGGAACGGCCACACCAGCGCACCTGCCGCACCGATCGCGTAGACCCGGCGCCTGCCCAGCCGGTCGGAGACCGCGCCCGCCAGCGGCATCAGGAACAGCTGCAGCGCGGAACCGGTCATCACGCCGGTGACCGCCCAGCTCTTCGGCATGCCCAGCGTCTGCGTGACGTAGGTCAGCACGAACACGGTGAACAGCGCATAGGTCACGTCCGGTCCGACACGGCACAGGATGGCCGAGATCAGCGCGCGCGGTTCCCGGGTGAACACCTCGGTGACCGGCGTGCTGGTCTGCTCGCCCTTCTGCTGCAGCTCCTGGAAGACCGGGGTCTCCTCGAGCTTCACGCGGATCCACAGCCCGAAGATCACCAGCACCGCCGAGAGCAGGAACGCCACGCGCCAGCCCCAGGACATGAACTGGGCGGAGGTCAGCGTCGCGGCCAGCGCGGCGAGCGCGCCGTTGGCGAGCAGGTTGCCCGCGGGCGGTCCGATCTGCGCGGCCGAGGCCCAGAACCCCCGGTGCTTCTCGCTGCCGAACTCGCTGGACAGCAGCACCGCGCCGCCCCACTCGCCGCCGATGCCCACGCCTTGGGCGAAGCGCAGCACCACCAGCAGCACCGCGCCGAGGGCGCCGACTTGGCCGTAGGTGGGCAGCAGCCCGATGAACACCGTGGAGATGCCGGTGATCAGCAGGGTGATCACCAGGACGCGTTTCCGGCCCAGGGTGTCGCCGAGCCTGCCGAACACGAAGCCGCCCAGCGGCCGGGACACGTAACCCACGGCGTAGGTGGAGAAGGCCAGCAGCGTGCCGGACAGCGGGTCGTGATCGGGGAAGAACAGCTGGCCGAACACCAGCGCGGAGGCCACCGAGTAGGCGGCGAAGTCGTACCACTCCAGGGAGGTTCCGCTCAGGCTCGCGACGAAGGCCTTGATCAGGTCCTTCCGCGCGGGCCGGGCGGCGGTGGGCGCAGTGGTCATGAGCTCCTCTTCGTGTCCGTCGGGCTCAATGTGTGATACGAACTGTATACAAGAAGTATGCTCATGGGGAGGGTCTCGTGTTTCCACTGCGTTTCGATGTCGGCGGCGAGAGCGTCGAGGTCCGGGTGTCCACCGTGCTCAACGGCGGGTACGCGGGTCGCAGCCAGCAGGACGTGGCCGCGCACGTGGCCGAACTGGCCGAGCTCGGGGTTCCCGCGCCCAGCCGCACGCCCTGCCTGTACCCGGTCGCGCCGTACCTGGCGATGCAGACCGACGAGGTCCCCGCTCAGCACGGCCGGACCTCGGGCGAGGCCGAGTGGGCCCTGGTCGTGGCGGGCCCGGGCGAGCGCGACGTGCTGCTGACGGCCGCCTGCGACCACACCGACCGCGACCTCGAGGTCCACGGCGTCGCGTGGAGCAAGCAGGCGGGCCCGGACGTCCTCGGGCGCGAGGCTTGGCGGCTGGTCGACGTGGCCGACCGGATCGACGACCTCACCCTGACCGCCTGGGCGGGCGGCGATCGGATCCAGCGGGGCACGCTGGCCGAACTGCTGACCCCGCACCACTGGCTCGACGAGCTGCGCGCGCGAGACCTGCTGCACCCGGGCACGGTCCTGCTCTCCGGCACCATCCCGATGGCCGGCGAGGTCGATCAGTTCGCCGATTCCTGGCGCGTCGAGCTGGCCGACCCGGCCACCGGCGACACGATCACCTGCGACTACCGCGTCCGCCGGATGCCGGAGCCGGTGGCCTGACCCCGCCGCGCGAACCGTCCCGCGTCCGCTGCGAGCGCCCGGGGCGGTTCGCGCGGCGGCTGCGCTATCCGAGCGAGCAAGATCTCAGCTTATTGAGAAAAGGTGGCAACAGCATCTAGCGTGCAGCTCGTGTTGAAGCGCGGGTTGTTTGTCGTCTTAGGTCTCGTCGTCGTTCTCGCCACCGGGTGCACGGCTCCGTCGGCTCCGGGCGGCAAGCCGGGAGAGATGCTGCTGGCCGACGGGTACGAGCCGGAGAGCTTGAACCCGCTGCTGGGCTACGGCGCCGAAGGCGCCGCGAAGTTCTACGACGGGTTGCTGGCCTTCGACGGCCGCTCCGACCTGCGGCCCGCGCTGGCCGCGGAGCAGCCGCAGTCCTCGCCGGACGCCAAGACCTGGACGGTGCAGCTGCGCGAGGGCGTGCGCTTCCACGACGGAACCGCCTTCGACGCCGAGGATGTCGCCGCGACCTACCGGGCGGCGATCGATCCGGCCTACGCCTCCACCGTCGGCTCCGACTTCGACATGCTCGACCGGGTGGAGGTCGTGGAACCGCATACCGTGCGGTTCCGGCTGAAGTTCCCCTACGCCGCTTGGCCGTCGAAGATGGTGCTGGGCATCGTGCCCGGTGAGTACCTGGCCGAGCCCGCGCCGCTGGACAACTCGCCGCTGAACACCCACCCCGTCGGGACCGGCCCGTACGAGCTCGTGGAATGGCGGCAGGGCGATCAGATGATCTGGCAGGCTAATCCCGACTACTGGGGCGGCGCGCCCGCCGTGCACAAGCTGACCATCGTGTTCGCCAAGGACGACAACACCCGTGCGCAGCGACTCGCCTCCGGCGAGTTCGACGGAACCGTGCTGCCACCGGTGCTGGCCGACAACGCCGATCGCGAGGGCTACCGCACGGTGCACCACCGGACCGCCGACTGGCGGGGCATCGAGCTGCCCAACGACCACCCGGTCACGGGGGATCGGGCGGTGCGCCTGGCGCTGAACCTCGCCGTGGACCGCCAGGGCATGATCCGAGCACTGCTCGGCGGGCACGGGACACCGGCCGCCACGCCGATCCCGCCGTCGATGGGCGCCAGCCACGAACCGGCCGCGCAGTTCGCCTTCGATCAGGAGGAGGCGCGCAGGATCCTCGACGAGGCGGGCTGGCGCGTGGGTCCGGGCGGCATCCGGCAGCGCGACGGCGTGCCCGCGAGGTTCACCGTCATGTACTTCGCCGACGACACCCTCCGGCGCGACCTGGCCACCGGATTCGCCTCCGACGCCCGCAAGATCGGCATCGAGGTGGAGCTGGCGGGCGTGGACCGCTCCGCGGTCGCCGAACGCCTGGACACCGACGGCATCGTGCTCGGCGGCGGCAACCCGATCGATCCCGATCCGCAGATCTACAGCGCGCTGCACTCCTCGATGATCGGCACCGGCACGTACAACAACCCCGGCAAGTACCGCAATCCCGAGGTCGACACCGCGCTCGACGCCGCGCGCCGCGAGCTGGACCCCGCCAAGCGCGCCGAGCTGTACCGGAAGGCGCAGCGCGCCTACGTCGCCGACCCCGGCCTGGTGTACCTGGCCTTCATCGACCACAGCTACGTGCTGCGGGAGGACGCCTACACCGGGTACCGGGCGCCGGTCGAGCCGCACACCCACGGCACCACCTGGGGCCCCTGGTGGAACGTCGAGGACTGGAAGCCGGCGGCATGATCGCGCGGTTGGTGCTGCGCAGGCTCGCCTTCGCGGTCCCGGTGCTGGGCATCGTCGCGTTCGGGGTGTTCCTGCTGGCCGCGGCGTCCCCGTTCGATCCGATCAACCAGTACTACGGCGTGCGGCTGTTCGACGCCTCCAGCGAGGACGTCGCCCGGGTGCGCGCCGAACTGGGGCTCGATCAGCCGGTGCTGATGCAGTTCTGGCACTGGTTCACCGGGCTGCTCGGCGGTGACCTGGGCACCTCGCGCTCGTTGCGCCAGCCCGTCGCGCAGGTCCTGGCCGAGCGGTTGCCGTGGACCGCGCTGCTGGCGACCACCGGGCTGGCGATCGCGGTCCTGCTGGCTCTGGTGCTGGGCACGGTGGCCGCGTGGCGGCAGGGCGGGATCTTCGACCGCCTCGTCACCGCCATCGGTCACGCCCTCGAAGGCGTGCCACCGTTCGTGCTGGCCCTGCTGTCCATCGCGGTGTTCTCGCTGGGCCTGGGCTGGTTGCCGGTGGCCGGGTTGACCGACGCGGGTCGGGCCGCGTCGGTCGGCCAAGTCCTCGAACACCTCGCGCTGCCCGCGCTGGTGCTCGGCGTGTCGCAGATGCCCTGGCTGGTGCTGCACGTGCGGCAGTCGATGCTGAGCTCGCTGGCCGAGGACCACGTCACCGGTGCCAGGGCCCGGGGCCTCGCCGAGCGCGTGGTGGTGCTGCGTCACGCGCTGCCCACCGCGCTGCTGCCCTTCGTGACGCTGATCGGGGCGCGCATTCCCGAACTGGTCACCGGCGCGGTGCTGGTCGAGGAGGTCTTCTCCTGGCCCGGCCTGGCCGGTGCGCTGGTGACCGCCGCGACCGCCGTCGACTACCCGCTGCTGGCGATGATCACGCTGATCGCCACCGCCGCCGTGCTGCTCGGTTCGCTGCTGGCCGATGTCGCCGCGGCCGCGCTGGACCCGAGGGTGGCCACCGATGGCTGAGCTGACCTGGCGCGCCACCGCGCGCACCCGCGCTCGCCCGCACACCCGCCTGTGGACCTCGGTGGCGGTGCTGGCCGCGCTGGTGCTCGGCGCGGTGCTGGTGCCGATGCTGCTCGGCGGGCAACCGGTGAGCTACGACTCGATCCGGCTCGCTCCCGGGATCGCCCATCCCTTCGGCACCGACTCCAGCGGACGTGACGTCTTCGCCAGGGCCATGGCCGGATTGCGGGTTTCGTTGCTGGTGGCGGCTTTCAGCGCCGTGGTGTCCACAGTGCTCGGATCGGTGATCGGCGTGCTCGCCGGCGGGCTCGGCGGCTGGGCTGATCGGTTGCTGATGCGCCTGGTGGACACCGTCAACTCGGTGCCGCACCTGCTGCTCGGCGTGGTGATCGTGGCGCTCTACCGCGGCAGCCTGGTGGCGGTGATCTGCTCGATCGCGCTCACGCACTGGACCACGGTGGCCCGCATCGTGCGATCCGAGGTGCTGTCGCTGCGGCAACGTCCCTACATCGACGCCGCGATCGCGGGCGGCTCCTCGCGCACCCGCATCCTCCGCAGGCACCTGCTGCCCGCGATCGTGCCGCAGGCGGCGCTGTCCGCGGTGCTGCTGGTGCCGCACGCGGTGTGGCACGAAACCGCGCTGAGCTTCCTCGGTCTCGGTCTGCCGCCGCACCTGGCCAGCATCGGCAACATCCTCGGCGACGGCCGGGACGCCGTGCTGCTGGGCGCCTGGTGGATCGTGCTGTTCCCGTCCCTGCTGCTGGTGGCGACCACGCTGGCGGTGTCCGGGATCGCCGCCACCTGGCGGGATCGCATCGTGCCCCGGCGGCGATCGGAGCTGTCGCTGTGAACCCACTTACCCTGCAACGACTTTCGGTGCGCTTCCGACTGCCGCGCGGCGTGCTGGTGCGCGCGGTCAGCGATGCCAGCCTGCAGCTGCGGCCCGGCAGGGTGCTGGCGCTGGTCGGCGAATCCGGTTGCGGCAAATCCGTTCTCGCCTCGGCGCTGCTGGGCCTGCTGCCCGGCAACGCCGAAACGCGCGGCCGGGCGCTGCTGGCGGACGGCACCGATCTGCTCGACGCGCCGGAATCCGACCTGGCCGGGCGGGTCCGGGGGCGCGAGATCGGCCTGGTCCCGCAGTCGGCGAGCACTCACCTGACCCCGGTGCGCACCGCGCGCAGCCAGCTCGCCGAGACCGTCGGCGCGCTGCGCGGGCCCAGCGGAGCCGACGAGCTGGCCGAACGGGCCGGGCTGGACCCCGCCGACCTCGACCGCTACCCGCACGAGCTCTCCGGCGGGATGGCCCAGCGGGTCGCCCTGGCCCTGGCGCTGGCCGGCGACCCCCGGATCGTGCTCGCCGACGAACCGACCACCGGCCTGGACCGGCCGCTGGTGCACCGCACCGTCGATCTGCTCGCCGAGGTGGCCGGGGAGGACCGGGCGGTGCTGCTGATCACCCACGACCTGGCGGCTGCGCGCCGGGTCGCCACCGACATCGCGGTGATGTACGCCAGCCGCATCGTGGAGGCCGGGCCCGCGGACGAGGTGCTGGCCGAGCCCTGGCATCCCTACACCGCCGGACTGCTGGCGGCGCTGCCGGAGGGCGGGTTCGAACCGATCCCCGGGCACCCGCCCGCGCTGACCGAGCTGGACCGCATCGAGGAGGAGTGGGGCTGCGTGTTCTGCCAACGCTGTCCGGACCGGCCGGGGTTCGCGCCGTGCAACGGCGACCCAGAACTCGTCGAGCACGGCGAACGCCGGGTCGCCGCCCACTCGCCGTGCTGACCGGCAAGAACCTCGTCGTCGGGTACCGGCGCGGGCGACCGGTGCTGGACGGCGTCGACGTCGAGGTGCCCGGGGGAGAGGTGATCGGCCTGGCCGGG
Organism: Saccharopolyspora halophila; assembly: GCF_039531955.1. Taxonomy (NCBI): domain Bacteria; kingdom Bacillati; phylum Actinomycetota; class Actinomycetes; order Pseudonocardiales; family Pseudonocardiaceae; genus Saccharopolyspora; species Saccharopolyspora halophila. The sequence goes on along the minus strand of NZ_BAAARA010000015.1, from coordinate 36,414 downwards.
CCCAGCGGATGCGGCAAGACCACGCTGGGCCGGGTCCTGGCCCTGCTGCAGCGCCCGTGGTCCGGGCGGATCGAGGTGGACGGCGCCGAGGTGACCCGGTTCCGCCATCGCACGCCGCCCCACCAGCGCGCCGCGGTTGGCATCGTCTTCCAGCAGCCCCGGACCGCGGTGGATCCGCGGCTGACGCTGCGCGAGATCATCGCCGAGGCCGCGGGCGAGCCGGCCGACGTGCCCGAGCTGGCCGAGGAGGTCGGTCTCACCGCCGAGCTGCTGACCCGGCGGCCGCACGAGGTCAGCGACGGCCAGCTGCAGCGCGCCTGCCTCGCCAGGGCGCTCGCGCCCCGGCCCGCCTACCTCGTCTGCGATGAGATGACCGCCATGCTCGACGCCTCGACCACCGCCGCGCTCGTCCGAGTGGTCGATCGCCGAGTCCGCGAAAGGGGGATCGGGGTGCTGGCGATCAGTCATGACGAAGACCTGCTTCGGCACTGGGCGGACCGCGTGGTTCACCTGAATGCATCTATATGAGAGTGTGACCCAACGCGGTCGCGGGGGGCCGCTCGAAGAAAACGACGGACCCTTAGGAGCAATGGTGAGCGAGCAAGAAGGCACCACCTTCGTTCAGTGGCGCGAGCGGGCGCAGAACGAGATCACCGAAGAGCGTCCGCAGATGCGCGTTCTGCTGATCGTCGCCGCCGCAGTCGTCATCCTCGGCATCGTGGCGGGCACGGTCACCCTCATGATGAGCTGATCCTGCTGACCTGCTGTTCTCGGGCAGGGCATGGCGAACGGTCGCGGACGCCGCTGCGTTTCCGCGGCCGCACGTCAACACATCGTTTCGGATAATGCCGAGTTCACATTTTTGAATCCGAAAGTGTGAAACCACGCGCGTTGCCGAAGTTCGTGGTTTCTGCGGGTTCCGGTGGCCGGGTGCCGGTGATTCCCGCGAAATAGAACGTCCGGTTACCTCCAGGCGCGGACTCGGGTGCGCCGAATTCCCCGCGGATTCGCTTTCGCCCGCTCGGCGAACGCGACGCGGATTCGCGTCTATTCGCCCCCCGGCCGCTCCGGCAGCCTGGTGACCAGGATCCGGGACACCCGGTGCCCGTCCATCTCCTGGATCTTGAAGCTGTGCCCGAGTGCCTCGAGGGTGTCGCCGACCTCGGGAAGGCGCCCCAGGCGGGCCAGCACGAAACCGGCGACCGTGTCGTACGGGCCATCGGGGAGCTGGATGCCGGTCTGCTGCTCGAAGTCGCTGCGGTGCAGCAGACCGTCGGCCTCGTAGCTGCCGTCGGGGCCGGTGCGCACCGGGATCGCGCTGGGGTCGTACTCGTCCCAGATGTCGCCGACCACCTCCTCGACCAGGTCCTCGACCGTGACGATCCCGGCCGTGCCGCCGTACTCGTCGATCACCACGGCCAGGTGCCCGCCGCGGCGGCGCCGCAGTTGCGACAGCGCCCCCAGCACCGGTTTGCTCGCGGGCAGCGCGGGCACGGGCCGCATCAGATCGCCCACGGTCCGGGCGGGCACCTCGGCGTAGGTGGTGCCGAGCAGGTCGCGGACGTGCACGAACCCGACCACGTCGTCGGCGGTCTCCCGGATCACCGGATACCGCGAGTGCGGCTCGCCCACCACGTGCTGGACGGCCTTTTCGACCGGCAGGTCCTCGTCCAGGAAGTCGACCTCGGTGCGCGGCACCATCACCTCGCCGAGCACCCGGTCGGTGGCGCGGAAGGCGTCGCTGAGCAGGCTGCGCTCCTCGAGGGTGAGCTGCTCGCTGCTGCGCACCATGTCGCGCAGCTCCTCCTCGCTGATCTCCGCGGTCTTGGCTCGCGGATCGATGCCGAGCAGCCGCACCACCGCGTTGGTCGACTTCGACAGCAGCCAGATCAGCGGCCGGAACAGGGTGGCCATCGCATCGAGCACCCCGGCGGTCAGCAACGCGACCGGTTCGGTGCGCTGCAGCGCGAGCCGCTTCGGCGCCAGCTCGCCGAGCACCAGGGACAGGTACGACACCAGGGCGGTCACCAGCAGCAACGCCAGAGTCGTAGCCAGCGCGACGGGCAACCCCCAGCCGGTCAGCACCGGCTCGATGCGCACCGCGATGGTCGCGCCGCCGTAGCTGGAGGCGAAGAACCCGGCGAAGGTGACTCCGATCTGCACCGCGGAGAGGAAGCGGTTCGAGTCCGTGCGCAGCTTCGCCACCCGGGCGCCGCGCTTGTCGCGCTCGCCGAGCCTGCGGACCTGGCTGTCCCGCAGCGACACCAGCGCGATCTCCGCCGCCGCGAAGTAGCCCCCGATCAGCACGAACACCAGGACCAGACCGATGTTGACCGCGACGCCGCTCATGCGCGGATTGTCACACGCCGATCGACCCCCGCACCTGCACAACGCCCCCGGAATTCCCTGGAAATCGGGGGCCCGAATTCCAGGGAAATCGGGGACGAATTCGAGGGTTCCCGCGGGAGGGCCGATCGGTGACGTGGAGCGCGGCGAGTCGGCTTGCGCGCCGGCCTCAGAACCGGTCGGTCGCCCGCCAGTACTGCTTCTTGTGCCCGTCGCGCAGCACGATGCCCTGCTCGGCGAGCTCGTCGCGCAGGATCTCGGCGCGCTTGTTGTCGCGCCTGCGCAGCGCGTGGTCGCGGTCGCTGAGCAGCTTGTTGGCCCGCAGCGAGAGCTCCGGAACGTCCGCGGTCCACAACCGGTAGCGGCCCGCGTAGGGGTCACCGTCCCGCCACGGGTGGCCGTGCGCCTTGAAGGCGTCGCGCAGCGCGAAGCGATCCAGCCCGGACTTGCGCCGCGCCAGCTCGCCGCCGGTGGGGTCGAGCAGCACCAGGTGGCCGCGCTCGACGAACACCGAGCCGATCTCGGCGCGCGGGAATTCGTTGGACTCGCGCCCGGTGGTCAGCACCGCCCGCTGGTCGTCCACGCCGACCGTCAGCCGTTCCTGCGCGAGCAGTCCCGCGAAGCCGAGCCCGATCACCGCGCCCACCAGCACTGCGCCCAGCATCCCCCACGGGTCGGCGCCGGAGGCGGCCAGCTCGAAGACGCCCTGCAGCGGCGCCCACTGCAGGTTGGACACCCACGTCGCGACCAGCCGCAGCAGGAACAGGGCGGCGGCGCCGAGCAGCGGGCAGTAGATCCACGAACCACGACGGACCAGCGCGGGAGGATGAACGGTGGTCATGGCGGCCATTATTCAAGCACTCCGCAAAAGGACGGGCCCGGGGCGCGCGACCGCACGCACCCCGGGCCCGGATCCGGGTGACAGTTTTGCCTAAAACTGCACCGTGATCATATCCGATATGTCCGGACAGTTGCAGGCGAACCCCATCAGTCGATCACGTGCCGGCCTCGTTGATGAGGATGTCCACCGCCCCGTCGTTGCGGGCGGTCTCCCGGTCGATGACGTCGGCAGGCGGGTAGAAGCCGTCCAGGCCGCCGCCGCTGGCCGGGTACATCTCCAGGGTGAAGGCGAGGATCTTGTGCTCGCCCCACATCCAGTCGAGGCTGTCGCCGTCGGTGACGTAGAGGTCGCTGGACTGCTGCGGCGTGTAGCCGTTGTCCGCGGCCATCGCCGTGCCGACCCGCTCGAAGCGGTCGTACTCCTGCTGCGTCATGCCCTCGGTGACGTCGTCGCTGGTGTGCCCGAACGGCCAGAGCACGAGCTCGGAGTAGGTGTGGAAGTCGATCGCGGCCTTGATCTGCTGGGTGCCGTCGACCACGCGGGAGTCGACGAAGTCCCGCATCGCGGCGGTTTCGGGCGCCGACCAGGCCTCGGTGCCGCGGTAGGTCTCGCTGTTGGGGTCGTCGCTGGAGCCGCCGCAGCAGCCCCACATGTAGCCCCAGTTGCGGTTGAGGTCGGTGCCGGTGTCCTGCCGGTTCTTGCGCCAGCCCCGGTACTGGCCGGACGCGATGTCATAGGTCGACCCGTCCGGGTTGACCATCGGGATGACCCAGATCTCGCGGCTGTCGACCATGTCGGTGACCGCCTGGTCGGAGCCGTGGCCGTTGGTGAACCGCTCGACGATGTGCAGGCACATCTCGGTGGTCAGGTGCTCCCGGGCGTGCTGGTTGCAGTTGAACAGGACCTCGGGCTCGTCCTCGTCGGTCGCCGCGTTGTCGCTGATCTTGAGGGCCGGGATGTCGCGGCCCTCGTGGGACTCGCCGATGCTGAACTTGCTCGTGATGCCGGGGTGCTCGGTGGCGGCGGTCTCCAGCGCGGCGTTCGTCTCGTCGTAGTTGTGGTAGGCCTCGTCGCCGGGTGGGAAGTCGCCCGCCGCGGCCTTGCCCCGGTTGCCGTTGATCTTGCCGAGGGCTTCGCCGAGGCCGGTCTTCTCGGTCAGCCGGTAGCCGCGCGAGCGCAGTTCGTCGGCCTGCCCGCGGGTCGCCTGGATCTGCGCGGTGCGGCCCTGGACGCCCAGGATCTCGGCACCGAGACGGTGGATATCGGTGCGGGACTCCGCGTTGGTCCCGTCGATGGTGTAGATCGCCGCGTCCTGCGCGGTCACCTCGGCCGGCTGCGCGGCCAGGGCACCGGGGACCGGAGCGGTCAGGAGCAGGCCGGCGAACGCCGCCGCCAGCACCGCCTTGCGCCGTGAGCTGAACATCGGGTCTCCGATCGATCACTGGTGGTGATGTTGGAAGGCTGTAGCAGACGGTGACGGCCGGCAACCCACTGGCGAACATTGGTCTTTCCCACCGGCATGGGAACGACGCCGGAGTCGGCTCCGGCCGTCGCCGGAACCGCTCGCCCGAGACGGCCGCCGCAGGCACCACCGGACGGTTTCGCTCAGCGGCGCCTCGAACGGTCCCCGGCGGAAGAACCGGCGCCAGGCCAGCGGGGACAGCAGCGAGCTCGGCGGTGCGGGTGGCGATGAACGCCGTGAGCCCTCCGGCCTCGTATCCGTCGTGCCGAAGGCGGAAGTCGTGGGGCTCCTCGGCGGGTCCGGACGAAACCGCGCTCCGGGCCGGGCGGGCCGGAGAGGAGCGCGGGGCGGGCATGCTCACGCGGTGGTGGTGAGTCGCGCGGCGAAGTTTCGGGAACACGCAGTTCTGAAATGTTCGACGGCTTCGCGGGGTGGATCCGATTCCGGACATCGGGGATGAAGCGGAGTGCTCGGCCGCTCGCCCGGTGGCGCGACAGGGTTCACGGCCGCGGCCATCGCGACGCCCATTACCCTGGAAGGCGCAACCCGTACTGGAAGGACGCCGCATGCTCACCCGTACCGACCTGCGCGGTCGTGTCCCGTCCACCAGCGAGCTGCGCGCCACGCTGCCGCGCGCCGAGATGGACGTCGAGCACGTGCTGCATAAGGTCCGGCCGGTGATCGAGGCGATCCGCGATCGCGGTGTCGACGCCGCGCAGGAGTACACCGAGCACTTCGACGGGGTGCGCCCGCAGCAGGTGCGCGTACCCGCCGAGGAGCTGGCCAAGGCCCTCGAGGAGCTGGATCCGCAGGTGCGGTCCGCGATCGAGGAGTCGATCGCCCGCGCCCGCAAGGTGCACGCCGACCAGCGGCGCACCGACACCACCACCGAGGTCGCCGAGGGCGGCACCGTCACCGAACGCTGGGCGCCGGTCGCGCGCGTGGGCCTGTACGCGCCGGGCGGGCTGGCGGTCTACCCGTCGAGCGTGGTGATGAACGTCGTCCCGGCTCAGGCCGCAGGTGTGGAATCGCTGGTGGTGTGCAGCCCGCCGCAGGCCGAGTTCGGCGGTCTGCCGCACCCGACCATCCTGGCCGCCGCGCAGCTGCTCGGCGTTGAGGAGGTCTGGGCGGTCGGCGGCGCGCAGGCCGTTGCGCTGCTGGCCTACGGCGGCACCGACACCGGCGGCACCGAGCTGGAGCCCGCCGACATGGTCACCGGCCCCGGCAACGTCTACGTCACCGCGGCCAAGCGGCACCTGCGCAACCTGATCGGCATCGACGCCGAGGCCGGGCCCACCGAGATCGCGATCCTGGCCGACGGCACCGCCGACCCGGCGCACGTGGCCGCGGACCTGATCAGCCAGGCCGAGCACGACACGCTGGCGGCCAGCGTGCTGGTGACCACCGCGCCGGAGCTGGCCGACGCGGTCGACGCCGAACTGGAGCGCCAGGTCGCGCAGACCAAGCACACCGAGCGGATCACCACCGCGCTCACCGGTGTGCAGTCCGGCTGCATCCTGGTCTCCGGCATCGACGACGGGGTGCGGGTGGTGGACGCCTACGCGGCCGAGCACCTGGAGATCCAGACCGCCGAGGCCGACGCCGTCGCGGCGCGGGTGCGCAACGCGGGCGCGATCTTCGTCGGCCCGTACGCGCCGGTGTCGCTGGGCGACTACTGCGCGGGCTCCAACCACGTGCTGCCCACCGGTGGCTGCGCCCGGCACTCCTCGGGCCTGAGCGTGCAGAGCTTCCTGCGCGGCATCCACGTGATCTCCTACACCGAGCAGGCCCTCCGCGACGTCGCCGACCAGGTGGTCGCGCTCGCCGACGCCGAGGACCTGCCCGCGCACGGCCAGGCCGTGACCACCCGCTTCTCCGGCTGACGACTTCCCGAAGGTAGAAAATCATGAGTGACGTGCTCGGCGCCGATACGACGCTGGCCGACCTGCCGCTGCGGGAGGACCTGCGCGGCCGCAGCCCCTACGGCGCGCCGCAGCTGGCCACCTCCGTCCGGCTCAACACCAACGAGAATCCCTATCCGCCGCCGCCCGAGCTGGTCGCCGACGTGACCGAGGCGGTCCGCGAGGTGGCCGCCGAGTTGCACCGCTACCCGGACCGCGACGCGGTCGCGCTGCGCGGCGACCTGGCCGCCTACCTCGGGGAGGCGACCGGGATCGGGCTGTCGGTGCAGAACCTGTGGGCGGCCAACGGTTCCAACGAGGTGCTGCAGCAGATCCTGCAGGCCTTCGGCGGTCCCGGCCGCAGCGCGCTGGGCTTCGAGCCCTCGTACTCGATGCACCCGATCCTGTCGGCGGGCACCCGCACCGACTGGGTTCCCGCGCCGCGGCGGCCCGACTTCAGCCTCGACGGTGCTGCCGCCGCGCGCACGGTGGCCGAGAAGCAGCCGAGCGTGGTGTTCGTGACCAGCCCGAACAACCCCACTGGCCAGGCGGTGTCGATCGAGGACCTGCGCGCGATCTGCGAGGCGGCTCCGGGCGTGGTCGTGGTCGACGAGGCCTACGCCGAGTTCTCCGCGCAGCCCAGTGCGGTGGAGCTCATCGAGCAGTACCCGGCCAAGGTGATCGTCAGCCGCACCATGAGCAAGGCGTTCGCCTTCGCGGGCGGCAGGCTCGGTTACCTGGCCGCCGCTCCGGCGATCATCGACGCGCTGCTGCTGGTCCGGCTGCCCTACCACCTCTCGGCGCCGACCCAGGCCGCCGCGCGGGCCGCGCTGCGACACGCCGAGGCGACCCTGGGTTCGGTGCACAAGCTGGCGGCCGAGCGCGACCGGGTCGTCGGCGAGCTGCGCGAGCTGGGCTTCGAGCCGGTGCCCAGCGATGCCAACTTCGTGCTGTTCGGGCCGTTCGCCGAGGCGCACCGCGCCTGGGAGCGCTACCTGGATTCCGACGTGCTGATCCGCGACGTCGGCATTCCCGGACACCTGCGGGTCACCATCGGCACGCCGGACGAGAACGACGCGTTCCTGGCGGCGAGCAAGGCAGTCAGCGAGGAGATCCAGCGATGACCTTCCAGCCAGGAACCCGCGTCGGCCGGGTCGAGCGCACCACCAAGGAGTCCTCGGTGCTGGTCGAGCTCGACCTCGACGGCACCGGTCAGGTCGACATCGACACCACGGTGCCGTTCTACGACCACATGCTCACCGCGCTGGGCACGCACGCCGCCTTCGACCTGAAGGTCAAGTCCACCGGCGATATCCACATCGACGCGCACCACACCGTCGAGGACACCGCGATCGTGCTGGGCCAGGCGCTGCGGCAGGCGCTGGGCGAGAAGAAGGGCATCCGCCGCTTCGGCGATGCCTGGATCCCGATGGACGAGACCCTCGCGCACGCCGCGGTCGACGTCTCGGGACGTTCCTACTGCGTGATGACCGGTGAGCCGGAGCAGTACAACAGCTTCACCATCGGCGGGAACTACCCGTTCGTGCTCAACCGGCACGTGTTCGAGTCGCTGGCCTTCCACTCGCAGATCAACCTGCACACCAGGGTGATTCACGGCCGCGACCCGCACCACATCGCAGAGGCCGAGTACAAGGCCATCGCCCGGGCGCTGCGCGCGGCGGTGGAGGCCGATCCCCGCTTCGCCGACGTGGTTCCGTCCACCAAGGGCGCGCTCTGAGGTGACCGCTGGATCGGCCGGTTTCCACCGGAATCCGGCCGGTTCCGGTGGAAACCGTCGGATCCGGCGCCGATCTCGGATTCTGTCACGCGGGAACCGCTGAGGCGGGCGCCACCCGGCGCTCCCCGCCGGTGACAGTTTTGCCTAAAACTGTGGGTCTCCGGCGCCCGAAATGTCCGTGCAGTTTTAGGCAAAACTGTCAGCGCACGGAGAAGCGGCCGCCGGGGGTGCGGCCGCCTCTCAGCGGGGTCGGGGGTCAGCTCGTCGTGGCCGGGACCCTTTCGCTCTCCGGGGCGTCGGGCTGGGGTGCTTCCGCGTCGGCGAAGGACTGCTCGTCGAACGGGGAATCGCCCGCGAAGACCTGCTTCATCTGGGCGCGGTCGACCTCGCCGGTCCAGGAGCCGATCATCACCGTGGCCACCGCGTTGCCCGCGAAGTTGGTCAGTGCGCGGGCCTCGGACATGAACCGGTCGATGCCCACGATCAGCCCCACGCCGTCGAGCAGCTCCGGCCGGTGCGACTGCAGACCGCCGGCCAGCGTGGCCAGGCCCGCGCCGCTGACGCCCGCGGCGCCCTTGGAAGCGATCATCATGAACAGCAGCAGCCCGATCTGCTCGGCCAGCGACAGCGGGTCGCCCATGGCGCTGGCGATGAACAACGAGGCCATCGTCAGGTAGATCATCGTGCCGTCGAGGTTGAACGAGTACCCGGTCGGCACCGTGATGCCCACGACCGGCCTGCTCACGCCGAGGTGCTCCATCTTCGCGATCAGCCGCGGCAGCGCGGCCTCCGAGGAGGAGGTGGACAGGATCAGCAGGAACTCGCGGCCCAGGTAGCGCAGCAGCGAGAAGATGTTGACCCGGGCGAACAGCCACAGCGCGGTGCCGAGCACGCCGAAGATGAACAGCACGCAGGTCGTGTAGAAGCCGATCATGATCACGGCGAGGCTCTTGAGCGCGTCGACGCCCGTCGCGCCGACCACCGCGGCGATCGCGCCGAACGCGCCGATCGGAGCGGCCCACATGACCATCGCGAGGATCTTGAACACCAAGCGCTGGATGTGCTCGATGCCGCGCAGGATCGGCTGGCCGGCATCGCCCATGGCCTGCAGCGCGAACCCGGCGAGCAGCGCCACCAGCAGCGTCTGCAGCACCTCTCCCTCGGTCAGCGCCGAGACCAGGGTGTTCGGGATGATCCCGAGCAGGAACTCGGTGGTGCTCTCCGATCCCTCACCGGCCTGCTCGGCTCCCGAGCCGCGCAGCGCCTCGGTGATCTGCATGCCCGTTCCCGGGTGCAGCACGTTGCCCACGACCAGGCCGATGACCAGCGCGATCACCGACATGACCATGAAGTAAGCGAGCGCCAGGCCGCCGACCTTGCCGACCTTGGCGGCCTTCCGGACGCTGCCGACGCCCAGCACGATTGTGCAGAAGATGATCGGCGAGATCATCATCTTGATCAGTGCCACGAAGCCCTCGCCCAGCGGCTTGAGCGCCGTGCCGAACTCGGGTGCGAGAAAACCTACGGCGATGCCTGCCAGGACGGCGACGATCACCGCGATGTACAGGTAATGCGTTCTGTCCCGGCGAGATGTCGCCGCGTCGTTGCCAGCCAACTCAACTCCTACCGAAAACGGGGCACACGTCGATCTCCGAGCTCGTGTCCTGGGTCACGAGGAGATCTGTCGGGTGACTATCGGAGCCGGGTATCGTCGGCGTCTCGCTTATGTACATTGTGTTCACGCACTGGTAACGGGCAGTTGATGTCGCTTACACGCTCCGCAAACCCGCTGGCGCGCGGCCGTCCTCAGTGGAGCCTGGCGCGGCAGCTGTTCGTGCTGCAGGTGATCGTGGTCGCCGTCGTGGTGCTGGCCGGCACGGCGCTGGCCTTCTACGACGCGCAGCGGCAGAGCTCCGCGGCCGCGCGCGACGAGGTGGTCGCGCTGGCCAAGACGCTGGCGGCGGCCCCGACGGTGCGCGACGGACTGGTGGCCCCGGAACCCGCGGAGGTGCTGCAGCCGCTGGCCGAGCGGGTGCGCGCGGACACCCGCGTCGACTTCGTGACGATCATGTCGCCCACGGGGATCCGGTACACCCATCCCGATCCGGCGCGCATCGGCGAGCCGTTCATCGGGCACATCGACCGCGCCGTCGCCGGGCAGGCGCTCACCGAGACCTACACCGGAACGCTGGGTCCGTCGGTGCGCGCGGTGGTGCCGGTCTACCGCGACGGGAAGCTGGTCGGCCTGGTCTCCGACGGCATCACGGTCCGCGTGCTCACCCGGGAGCTGCAGCAGCGGGTCACCGCGCTGGTGCTGGTGGCGGGCGCCGCGCTGGTGCTCGGCGGGCTGCTGACCTACCTGGTCAGCGAGCGGATCCGGCGGCACACGCACGGGATGCGCCCCGCGGAGCTCTCCCGGATGTACGAGTACCACGACGCGATCCTGCACGCGGTGCGCGAAGGTCTGCTGCTGGTGGGCCCGGACGGCAGGCTGACGCTGTGCAACGATGGTGCCGCTGTGCTGCTGGAACTCGACGCCTCCGAGGTGGAGGGCGAGCGCGTGGCCGACCTCGGGCTGCCGTCCTCGCTGCTCGAGACGCTCGGGGCCGGGCGCGCGGTCCGGGACGAGGTGCACCTGACCGATCACCGGGTGCTGCTGGTCAACGTCTCGCCGGTGCGCACCGGTGGTCGCGACCTGGGAAGCGTGGTGACGTTGCGCGACCACACCGAGCTGCAGGCGCTCAGCGGTGAGCTCGACTCGATGCGCGGGTTCGCCGAATCCCTGCGCTCCCAGGCGCACGAGTCCGCCAACCGCCTGCACACCGTGGTCTCGCTGATCGAACTCGGGCGTCCGGACGAAGCCGTGGACTTCGCCACCGCGGAGCTGGATCTCGCGCAGCGGCTCACCGATCGGGTCGTCGGCGCGGTCGACGAGCCGGTGCTGGCCGCCCTGCTGCTCGGCAAGAGCGCTGAGGCGGGGGAGCGCGGGGTGGAGGTCGTGCTCGGCGCCGACACCGAGATCGATGACGAGTCCGTCGCGCACCTCGAATCCCGCGATCTGGTCACGATTCTCGGCAACCTGATCGACAACGCCGTGGAGGCGGTGGTCGAAAGCCCGCAGCCGCGGGTAAACGTCACCATTCGGTCCGCTGCGGACGAGGTGCTGATCCGGGTCGCCGACAACGGGCCCGGAGTCGATTCCGAGGCCGTGCAGCGGTTGTTCCGACGCGGCTGGTCGACCAAGTCCGACGACCGCGGGCTGGGCCTGGCGCTGGTCGGGCAGAGCGCGCGGCGCCACGGCGGAACCATCGATGTGCGCACCGAGGGCGGCGCGGTGTTCACCGTGCGACTGCCCGGCCCGCGGGCCTCGGGCGGAACGGGCGGAAAGCCGTGATCGCGGTCCTGGTCGTGGAGGACGACCCGGTGGTCGGCGAGGCGCACGAGGCCTACGTCAACCGGATCGAGGGGTTCACCGTCGCCGGCCGGGTTCGCACCGGGCAGGCCGCGCTGCAGTTCGTCGAGCACGCCGCCGTCGACCTGGTGCTGCTGGACCTGCGGTTGCCGGACATGGACGGGCTGGCCGTGGCGCGCGCGTTGCGCACGGCGGGCGCGCCCACGGACGTGATCGCGGTGACCTCGGCGCGCGATCTCAAGGTGGTGCGCGCGGCGGTCTCCAGCGGGGTGGTGCAGTACCTGCTCAAACCGTTCACCTTCGCCGCCATGCGGGAGAAGCTGGAGCACTACGCCAAGTTCCGCAGCAGCCTCGGGCAGGACCGGGAGGTGCACGGCCAGGCCGAGATCGACCGCGCCTTCTCCGCGCTGCGCGGGGTGGAGAAGCAGTCGCTGCCCAAGGGCATGGGCGAGGAGACGCTCACCGCCGTGGTCACCGCGTTGCGCGGGCTCCCGAGCGGTGGCACGGCCAGCGCGCTCGCCGAGACCGCGGGCGTCTCCCGGGTGACGGCCCGCCGCTACCTCGAATACCTGGTCACCACGGGCATGGTCGAGCGCAGCCCGCAGTACGGCTCGGTCGGCCGCCCGGAGATGTCCTACCGCTGGATCGGCGAGGCCTGAGGGCGCGGCGTTGCCAACGACAGTTTTGCCTAAAACTGTCCGGACATTTCGGGCGCCGGGGCCGCACAGTTTTAGGCAAAACTGTCACCACCGCGCGCTCGGCGGTGGCGCCGTCGTTCTGGGCGGGGCCCGGTGGTGTCCGAGGTTCCGCTACCGCGCCGCTGCGCGAACCCCGAACTGAAACGTCCCCTGAGACCTCACTTCTCGTCGGCCGCCGGGCGCAGCGCGGGAGCGCCCGGGCCGAGCTCGGACATGTGGTCGTCGGCGTTGTGCAGCGCGCAGGTGCGCAGGGACAGGCAGCCGCAGCCGATGCAGCCGGTGAGGCGGTCGCGGAGTCGTTGCAGGCCGTCGATGCGGGCGTCCAGCTCGTCGCGCCAGCGCTTGGACAACCGGGCCCAGTCGGCCTTGGTGGGGGCGTGGTCGTCCGGGAGGGTGGCCAGGGCGTCGGAGATCTGGTCGAGGCTGAGCCCGACACGCTGCGCGGAGCGGATGAACGCCAGCCTGCGCAGCACCGGCCGCTCGTAGCGGCGCTGGTTGCCGCTGGTGCGGGTCGAGGAGATCAGCCCGCGCTCCTCGTAGAACCGCAGCGCGGTCTGCGCCACGCCGCTGCGTTGCGCCACTTCACCGATGGTCAGCAGTTTCGGGAGCTTCGTCACAGCGCCCAGCGTAGCGAAGACTTCGAGCGCGGTGCAGGGATTCGAACCTTGACTTACAGTGAACTCGAAGTTCGATGCTGGGGCGCATGACGATGACCACCGGATGCGCCTACGCGGACCTGGGTCCGCTGATGACCCGGATGACCGGCGACGAGAAGCACGACTTCGCCGCGACCTCCACCCTGGACGTGCTGTGGGTCCTCTACGACCAGATCCTCTCGGTCGACCCGCGGCGCGTCGACGATCCCGATCGGGATCGCTTCCTGCTGTCCAAGGGCCACGGCCCGATGGCCTACTACGCCGTGCTGGCGGCCAAGGGGTTCCTGGACCCGGAACAGCTGCGGGGATTCGGCGATTTCGACTCCCCGCTGGGATTCCACCCGGACCGGGTGCTGCTGCCGGGAGTGGAGATCGGCAGCGGCTCGCTCGGGCACGGGCTCCCGCTCGCCCTCGGCACCGTCCTCGGTCTGGACGCGCAGCGGCGCGGCGGCCGGGTGGTGGTCCTCGTCGGGGACGCCGAACTCGACGAGGGCAGCAATCACGAGGCGATCCAGGTCGCCGGCCGCTGGGATCTGCACCGGTTGACCACGGTCGTGGTCGACAACAAGTCCTCGAGCACCGGCTGGCCCGGCGGCATCGCCGACCGCTTCGCCCGGGAGGGCTGGGCCACCCGCGAGGCCGACGGTCGCGACCACACCGCGTTGCGCGACGCGCTGTCCTCCAACCCGCCCGACCGACCGCTCGCCGTCGTCGCCGAAGTCGAACCACGAGGAGTCTGAGATGGCCGCGTCCACGATCACCACGACCATGCGCGAACGATTCACCGACACCGTCGCCGACGTGCTGGACACCGACCCGAGAGCGGCGGTGGTGCTGGCCGAGATCTCCGCCGACCGGTTCGCCGAAGCCGCGCTGCGCCACCCCGAGCGCGTGATCAACATCGGTATCCGCGAGCAGGCGATGGTCGGTGTCGCGGGCGGGCTGGCGCTGACCGGGATGCGCCCGGTGCTGCACTCGATCACCCCGTTCCTGGTGGAACGTCCCTTCGAACAGCTCAAGCTCGATCTGAGCCACCAGGGAACCGGGGCGATCGCGGTCAGCACCGGTGCTTCCTACGACTACCCGGGCGCCGGGCGCACCCACATGGCCCCCGGCGACGTCGCGCTGATCGACACGCTTCCGGGCTGGACCGCGCACGTTCCCGGCCACCCCGACGAGGTCGAGGCGCTGCTGCGCCGCGAGTTCTCCCGGGACGGTCCCGCCTACCTGCGGCTGTCCGAACGGGGAAACGACGAGGCGCTGGTGACCGGCCCCGGGATGCGCAGGCTCCGGAGCGGGCGGGCGGGCGTGGTGCTGGCCGTCGGCCCGATGCTGCGACCGGTGCTGTCCGCCACCGCCGACCTCGACGTCACCGTGCTCTACGCGGCCACGGTCCGGCCGTTCGACGCGGCGGGCCTGCGCGATGCCGTGCTCGGCTCGGCGCCGGACGTCGTGCTCGTCGAGCCGTACCTGCGCGGTACCTCGGCGCACGAGGTCGACGCCGCTCTGCAGGACATCCCGCATCGGGTCCGGTCGCTGGGCGTGCGTCGCGACGCCGAGCTGCGCGCCTACGGCAGCGCCGACGAGCACGAAGCCGCGCACGGGCTCGGTCCTGCCGAAATCGGCGTGGCCGTACGCGGCTTCCTGGCCGGTGCGTCCTAGCCGGTAGCCTGGGGCCGTGGCACGAGTCGTCATCTTGGACTACGGATCAGGCAACCTCCGCTCCGCCGAGCGCGCGGTCGAGCGCGCGGGCGCCGACGTCGAGGTGACCTCCGACCATCGTGCCGCAGTGGAAGCGGACGGCCTGGTCGTTCCCGGTGTCGGCGCCTTCGCGGCGTGCATGGAGGGCCTGCTGCAGGCAGGCGGTGACAAGATCATCGACGAGCGCCTGGCGGCGGAGCGTCCCGTGCTGGGCATCTGCGTGGGCATGCAGGTGCTGTTCGGCGAGGGCGTGGAGCACGGTGTGCGGGCCGACGGCTGCGGCCGGTGGCCGGGCACCGTCGAGCGCTTGCAGGCCGACGTGCTGCCGCACATGGGCTGGAACACGGTCCGCGCACCCGAGGACAGCGTGCTGTTCGACGGGCTCGACGCGGATGCGCGGTTCTACTTCGTGCACTCCTTCGCGGTCCGCGAGTGGAAGCTCGACCCGGCCGATTCGATCGCGCCCTCCAAGGTGACCTACGCCGACCACGGCGAGCCGTTCGTCGCCGCGGTCGAGAACGGTGCTCTGATGGCTACTCAGTTCCACCCGGAGAAGTCCGGCGAAGCCGGTGCCCGCCTCTTGCGCAACTGGCTGGGCGCCCTGTGAGCCGCCGCTACGGCCTGATGGGGCCGAACACGGTTCGCATCGTCGCGCTCGTGCTCGCGGTCGGCATGGCGGCCGGCATGGGCATCCCGTACCTGGTGCAGGCCGGCGTGCCGGTCTGGACGGCCGTGCTCCTGGCGGTGGCCGTGCTGGCAGTGCCGATCATCGCGATGAACCGGGACAAGACGCGCGACTGAGCGGGCCCGCCAGGCGTGGCGTCGGCCCGCGATGCCGTGCCGGGGCGTGGTGCGCTGCGCCTGCGGGGCCTGTCCTAAGGTTGTGGGCGTGAGCTTCACGTTGCTTCCCGCTGTTGACGTTGCCGATGGGCAGGCCGTTCGCCTCGTGCAGGGCGCTGCCGGTACCGAGACCTCCTACGGTGATCCGCTGGAGGCCGCGCTGACCTGGCAGCGCGCGGGGGCCGAATGGGTCCATCTCGTCGACCTCGACGCCGCCTTCGGCCGCGGCGACAACCGCGAGCTGCTCGCCGAGGTGACCGCCAAGCTGGACGTGCGGGTCGAGCTCTCCGGCGGCATCCGCGACGACGCCTCCCTGGAGGCGGCGCTGTCCACCGGATGCGCCCGGGTCAACCTCGGCACCGCCGCGCTGGAGAACCCGGAGTGGGCCGACCGCGTCGTCGCCGAGCACGGTGATCGGGTGGCCGTCGGCCTGGACGTGCGCATCACCGAGCAGGGTCACCGGCTGGCCGCCCGCGGCTGGACCACGGACGGCGGTGACCTCTGGGAGGTGCTGGCCCGGCTCGACGCCGCGGGCTGCAGCCGCTACGTGGTCACCGACGTCAGCAAGGACGGCACGCTGCAGGGCCCGAACACCGAGCTGCTGCGCCAGGTGTGCGAGCGCACCGACGCCGCGGTCATCGCCTCCGGCGGGGTGTCCAGCGTGGACGACCTGGTCGCGCTGTCCAAGCTGGCTCCGGCGGGCCTGGAGGGCTCGATCGTCGGCAAGGCCCTCTACGCCCAGAACTTCACCCTCGAGGAAGCACTCGAGGCCGTGCGCTGAGGCGCCGGTTGCCGGTGCGTTTCAGCCCGCGGGTGTGCGCGGCGGTGCGGCTGTTCTCAACGTCCGAGAACCCGCCGCGGAGCCGTCTGATTTCCGCCTTGAACAGCGGCTCCGCCGCGCTCCCGACCAGACCACGACCCATCACTCACCACGAAGCCGCCGAGCGCGCGTGGTGGTGACAGTTTTGCCTAAAACTGTGAGAGTCCGCGCCCGAAATGTCCGGACAGTTTTAGGCAAAACTGTGGTTGGCAACACCGCACCTCGCTGGCGGCACACCGCATGCGGCTCCGCAGCCGTCCGCGAGGACCCATTAGGCTGGAGTCATGGGTGTTGCGGTGCGGGTCATCCCCTGCCTGGACGTTGATCAGGGCCGGGTCGTCAAGGGCGTCAACTTCACCGATCTCCGGGACGCCGGGGACCCGGTGGAGCTGGCCGAGGCCTACGACGCGGAGGGCGCCGACGAGCTGACGTTCCTGGACGTCACGGCGTCGTCCTCGGACCGCGCCACCACCTTCGACGTGGTGCGCCGCACCGCCGAGCAGGTCTTCATCCCGCTGACCGTGGGCGGCGGCGTGCGCAGCACCGACGACATCGACCGGCTGCTGCGCACCGGCTCGGACAAGGTCAGCCTGAACACCGCCGCGATCGCCCGTCCCGAGCTGCTCAACGAGGCCTCCAAGCGGTTCGGCGCGCAGTGCGTGGTGCTGTCGGTGGACGCGCGCCGCGTTCCCGAGGGCGGGCAGCCGACGCCCTCCGGCTACGAGGTCACCACGCACGGCGGACGCCGGGGCACCGGCATCTGCGCGCTGGAGTGGGCGGCCAAGGGCCAGGCGCTCGGCGTCGGCGAGATCCTGCTGAACTCGATGGACGCCGACGGCACGAAGGCCGGGTTCGACCTGGAGATGATCAGGGCGGCCCGCGAGGTCGTCGACGTGCCGCTGATCGCCAGCGGCGGGGCCGGTGCGGTCGAGCACTTCGCGCCCGCAGTGCGCGCGGGCGCCGACGCCGTGCTGGCCGCGAGCGTCTTCCACTTCGGCGAGCTGCGCATCGGCGAGGTCAAGGACGCCATGCGCGCGGAAGGGATCACGGTCCGATGAACGAGCTCGATCCCGCCGTCGCCGAACGGCTCAAGCGCACCCCCGACGGACTGGTAGCGGCCATCGCGCAGCAGCGCGGCACGGGCGAGGTGCTGATGATGGCCTGGATGGACGATGAGGCCCTGCACCGCACGCTGACCACGCGCAAGGGCACCTACTACTCGCGCAGCCGCGGGACGCACTGGGTCAAGGGCGAGACCTCCGGGCACACCCAGCACGTGCACGAGGTCCGCCTGGACTGCGACGGCGACACGCTCCTGCTGGTCGTCGACCAGGAGGGCGCCGCGTGCCACACCGGTGACCACACCTGCTTCGACGCTGACGTCCTGCTCGCACCGGAGAGCTGACCGGCCTACCGGCGGCGGAGGTGCCCGGTGGTTTCGCTCGGGCCGGTCGGTCCGGGTTGACCCGCGGGCGATGAGCGCACCTCTCACCCGGGAGCGCCGCCCTCGTGCGTGCTACGTCGTGTCGCCGAGGTCTTTCAAGGCGTCGTGGACCTGCTGCTCGGTCGGCTGGGTTGCGGGCGGTTGCGCGCGGGCGGCCTCGGTGCGCAGACCGTCCAGCAGGAAGGCGGCTTGGCGGCGCCAGGCGTTCGGGGCGGCTTCGCCGGTCGAGCGGGCCAGCAGAGCGTTGGCGGCGAAGGCGAACACCAGGTCCGCATCGGTGAAGTCGGGGCGGAGAGCGCCGGCCTCGCGGGCTCGCCCGAGGATCCGCTGAGCGGCGTCCCTGGTCCGGTCGCAGGCGGTCATGAGGCGTTCCGCGCCCGGATAACGACCGCTGACCACGTCGGCGACGGCGGGGTCGGTGGCCTGGAGCTCGCAGATTTTCTCGACGTAGTGCGCGAATCCCGCCCAGGCGTCCTCGATGGACAGGGCCTGCTGCGCGACCTCCTCCAGGCGGCGTGCCGCGTGATCGGTCACCACCTCGTCGATCAGGGCCTCGCGAGTACCGAAGAGGTTGTAGAGCGTGCCGTGGCTCACCCCTGCCCGCCGGGCGATCTCCTTGAGCGGTACCTGCAGGCCGCGCTCGTGGAAGAGCTCGGCGGCGGCTGCTCGCAGCTTCTCGGCGTTCCGTTGCGCGTCGGCCCGCATCTGGTGATTCCTCCTGGTCCTGGCCCGGTGTTCCTTCGCCTCGTTCCACCCCGGACTTGACCCTTCGGTCAATTTGCATGCTACCGTCGAATTAAGTTGACCAGAGGGTCAGGTTTTCTGGGTGAGGGGAAGTCTCAGATGTCCAAAGTGATCGCCGTCTTCGGGGCCGGGACCGGCCTCGGCGCCTCCGTAGCTCGTCGTTTCGGCCGTGAAGGCTTCCGCGTCGCCCTGGTGGCGCGGCGCAGGCAGCGACTGGACTCCCTCGTCGAACAGCTGGCCGCGGACGGCGTCGAAGCAGCCGGGTTCAGCGCTGACCTGTCCCGACCCGCCGAAGTGCCGGAGCTGATCGCGAGCATCCGCGACCGCTTCGGCCGCATCGACGTGATCGAGTACGGGCCGTTCAGCGCTGAGCAGAGCTTCGGTCCTGCCGCCCTGACGGACGCTGCCACCCTGGAGAAGGGCCTCCCGGTGTTCCTGCTGACACCCGTGGAGGTGGTCCGCGCGATGCTGCCGGAGTGGACCGAGCGGGGAGATGGCGCCTTTCTCCTGACCACCGGTGTCACGGCGGTCCACCCCGTGCCCGGGCTCAGCGGCCTGGCTCCGCTCGGCGCCGCTGTTCGCAACTACCTGCACTCCCTCCACGGCGAGCTGGCCGATGCGGGCATCTACGCCGGAACCCTCTCCGTCGGGGCGACGATCGCCCGCAGCGAGATGAGCGCACTCATCGCCCAATCCGGAACTGCTGCGGAGCCGGCTGCGGAGTTCCCGGTCGTCGACCCCGACGACCTCGCCGAGCAGTACTGGGACATGTACACCGAACGCGACCGGATCGAGCAGCTCCACCCGCAACATCGGAGCGCGTAGTCCCATCGCGCATCGATCCGCGGCACGCCCGGCCCAGCGGCGGACGAAACATCCCCTACGCGAACGTGACCTCGCCCAGATCGCCGGTGAGGTAGCGCTGCAGGTTCGGCGCGATGGAACTGACGATGGTGTCCACGTCGGCCGAGGCCAGCGGCTCCAGGTGGATGACGTAGCGGGCCATGCCGAGCCCGACCACCTGGGTGGCGCACAGGGCCACCCGCAGGTCGGGCCGATCCGAGCCGAGCTCTTGGAGCAGCCGGTTGAACAGGACGTTCCGGACGAAGTCGCGCAGCATCGACACCGCGATCTCGTTGCCAGCCACGCTGCGCACCAGCGCGGCGAACTGGCCGCCGCCCGCGCCGTCCCAGACCGAGACGAACCGCCGCAGGATCCGCTCGGCCAGCTCCTCCGGTGGTCCGTCGAGCAGCTCCGGGACCAGATCGGCCGGGTTGACCGGGATGCGCATCGCGGCGAGGAACAGGCCCTCCTTGCCGCCGAACCAGTGGTTGACCATCGCCGGGTCCACTCCGGCGCGACCGGCGATGGTGCGCACCGTCGCGGACTCGTAGCCCTGCTCGGCGAACACCTCCCGCGCGGCGGTCAGCAGCGCCGATTTCGTGTCGGCGCCGTTGCGCCTGCGACCCCGTCGCTTCGGCTCGTCGTTGTCCCGGTCGGCTGCACTGCTCACCCGACCATCCTCGCCGCACGGGTGCCCGGGAGGCAAAACCGGTTGCGGGTAGGTGCCGCGTCGGGCGGACCCGGTGCGCGGCACAATGGAACGCATGGTCGGTGACGGTGAGATCGGCAGCATCAGCCCAGGACGCGAGGAGTTCCGGACCCTGGCCGCGGACCGCAGGGTGATCCCGGTGGTGCGACGGCTGCTCGCGGACGACGAGACCCCGCTGGGCGTCTACCGCAAGCTGGCGGGCAATCGCCCCGGAACTTTCCTGCTGGAGTCCGCTGAGAACGGTCGTTCCTGGTCGCGATGGTCGTTCGTGGGCGCCCGGAGCGCGGCCGCGCTCACCGTCCGCGACGGCGAGGCGCACTGGACCGGCACCCCGCCGGTCGGCCTGCCCACCGGCGGCGACCCGCTGGAGGCGTTGCGGGAGACGCAGCGCCTGCTGCACACCGACCCGCTGCCCGGGATGCCGCCGCTGACCGGCGGCATGGTCGGCTACCTGGGCTACGACTCGGTTCGGCGCATGGAGCGGCTGCCCGAACTGACCGAGGACGACCTGCAGATCCCCGAGATGGTGATGCTGCTGGCCACCGACCTGGCCGCGCTGGACCACCACGAGGGCACGATCACGCTGATCGCCAACGCCGTGAACTGGGACAACAGCCCTGAGCGAGTGGACGCCGCCTACGACGACGCAGTGCGCCGCCTCGACGAGATGACCGAGCGGCTGAGCACGCCTGCGGCCCCCACGGTGGCCACCTTCTCCCGGCCGAGCCCGGACTTCGTCCGGCGGCGCACCCAGGAGGAGCACTTCGCGGCGGTGGAGAAGGCCAAGGAGGCCATCCGCTCCGGCGAGGCGTTCCAGGTCGTGGTCTCGCAGCGCTTCGAACTCGAGACGCAGGCCGATGCGCTGGACATCTACCGGGTGCTGCGCACCACCAATCCGAGCCCGTACATGTACCTGCTGCGGCTGGAGGACCCGAACGGCGGCAGCCCGTTCGACATCGTTGGCTCCAGTCCGGAATCGCTGGTCAAGGTGCACGACGGCCAGGCCACCACGCACCCGATCGCGGGTACCCGCTGGCGCGGGGCCGACGAGGACGAGGACGCGGTGCTGGAGAAGGACTTGCTCGCCGACGACAAGGAGCGCGCGGAGCACCTGATGCTGGTCGACCTCGGACGCAACGACCTGGGCCGGGTGTGCGCCCCCGGTTCGGTGCGGGTGGTCGACTTCTTCCGCATCGAGCGCTACAGCCACGTGATGCACCTGGTCTCCACCGTCACCGGGCAGCTGGCCGAGGGCAAGACCGCTTTCGACGCGATCGCCGCCTGCTTCCCGGCCGGGACGCTGTCCGGTGCGCCCAAGCCGCGCGCCCTGCAGCTGATCGAAGAGCTGGAACCCACCCGGCGGGCCCAGTACGGCGGCGTGGTCGGTTACCTGGACTTCGCCGGGGACGCCGACACCGCGATCGCCATCCGCACTGCTCTGGTGCGTGACGGCACGGCCTACGTGCAGGCGGGCGGCGGCATCGTGGCCGACTCGGACCCGGCCGCCGAGGACCGGGAGTGCTTGAACAAGGCCCGCGCGGTGCTCAACGCGGTGGCCACCGCCGAAACCCTCGCCGCGCCGGGCGGCGAAGTAGTGGAGGAGCGCGTTGACCAGCGCGCAGGTATCTGAGCCCGAGCCCCGATCGAGAGGGCTGCTGTGGATCGTGGTGCTGCTGGTGCTGGCAGGCGCCGGGGTGCTGTGGGGCGCTTCCGCGCTGACCTGGGCTGACCAGCAGTTCGACACCCCGCTGGGCAGCACGATGACCAGCGGCGGCACCGGTGCCCAGCTCCGCCCGGAGCTGGGCCCGATGGCGCTGGCCTCGCTGGCGGCGGTGGCCGCGGTGCTGGCCACCGGCGGGCTGCTGCGGCGGCTGATGGGTCTGCTGGTGGTCCTCGCGGGCGCGCTGCTCGGCTGGCGCGGCTACCAGACGTTGACCGGCGGCTGGTTCGACTACGTGCGCGAGCACGCCCCGGCGGGCGGCACGCCGGTCAGCGAGGTCAGCACCCAGCCCGCGGGGCCGTTGCTGATGCTGCTGGGGGCGCTGCTGCTGGTCGCGGCGGGTGCGCTGACGGTGCTGCGTGCCGGGCGGATGCCCGCGATGGGTGCCAAGTACTCCGCGCCGGGAACGGCCAAGGAGCGCCCTTCCCACGATTCGGACCGGCAGTTGTGGAACGAATTGGACGCGGGTCGCGATCCCACCGCGGAAGACGATCGCTGAGCTGCCGGGTACGGCCCGAAACTCCTGCTGTGCGTCGTGCAGGGCAGTGATCTCGCAGCGCCGCAAGGGCCGAAGGTCCCTGTTGCGCTGGGCCTCCGGGCCCACCCCTTGGCGAGGGGTGCGGTTGGTGAGGTTTAGCATCGGCCATGCGACGGCACGGCGGGAAGGGGAGTGTCGTGATCGAGCGCAATGAGTTCATCTGCGCATTCAACGACGGGTGTTCCAGCGACTTGCGGGTGCGTGTTCGGGGCACAGCCGGCGAGGTGTTCGCGTGACCGTTCTGGAATCCATCATCGAAGGCGTGCGGGAGGATCTCGCGGCCCGCGAAGCCGCGACCTCCTTCGACGAGATCAAGCAGCTGTCCGCTGCCGCGCCACCACCGCACGACGTGCTGGCCAAGCTCAGCGAGGGCGGCGTGGGCGTGATCGCCGAGGTCAAGCGGCGGAGCCCGTCCAAGGGCGAGCTGGCCGAGATCGGT
This sequence comes from Saccharopolyspora halophila, assembly GCF_039531955.1. Classification (NCBI taxonomy): domain Bacteria; kingdom Bacillati; phylum Actinomycetota; class Actinomycetes; order Pseudonocardiales; family Pseudonocardiaceae; genus Saccharopolyspora; species Saccharopolyspora halophila. Next base: position 13,562 of record NZ_BAAARA010000015.1, on the reverse strand, counting down.
GAGCCGGCCGATCTCGCGGCCGACTACGCCGAGGCCGGTGCGCGCGTGATCAGCGTGCTCACCGAGCAGCGCCGCTTCGGCGGTTCGCTGGCCGACCTGGACGCGGTGCGCAAGCGCGTCCCCGGCACACCGGTGCTGCGCAAGGACTTCATCGTCAGCCCGTACCAGGTGCACGAGGCGCGGGCGCACGGTGCCGACATGGTGCTGCTGATCGTGGCCGCCCTGGAGCAGAACGTCCTCGAGGCGCTGCTGGACCGGGTCGAGTCGCTCGGCATGGCGGCGCTGGTCGAGGTCCACACCGCCGAGGAGGCCGACCGGGCACTGGAGGCGGGCGCGAAGATCATTGGCATCAACGCGCGCAATCTGCACACGCTCGACGTCGATCGGGACGTGTTCGGCCGGATCGCGCCGGGACTGCCGCCGGAGGTCATCAAGATCGCCGAGTCCGGTGTCCGCGGGCCCAGCGACCTGATGGCCTACGCGGGATCGGGCGCCGACGCCGTGCTGGTCGGTGAAGGCCTGGTGACCAGTGACAATCCCAAGTCGGCCGTCAACCAGCTGGTGACCGCCGGTTCGCATCCGGCGTGCCCGCGTCCGAGCCGGTGAGCACCGGTGGGCGCGGCGTCGCGTGAGGCACAGGAGGAACGAAATGACCGTCGGGGCTGATGCCGCGCGCGCTCACCGGTCGGGCAGGCCGGTGCCCGAGGGACATGACCCGGACGAACGCGGTCACTTCGGTGACTACGGCGGCCGGTTCATGCCCGAGGCGCTGATCGCCGCTCAGGACGAGCTGGCCGCCGAGTACGCCAAGGCGCAGCAGGATCCGGAGTTCCTCGCCGAACTCGACGATCTGCTGCGCAACTACGCGGGCCGCCCGTCGCTGCTGACCGAGGCCAAGCGCTTCGCCGAGCACGCGGGTGGCGCGCGGATCCTGCTCAAGCGGGAGGACCTCAACCACACCGGCTCCCACAAGATCAACAACGTGCTCGGTCAGGCGTTGCTGGTCAAGCGGATGGGCAAGAGCCGGGTGATCGCCGAGACGGGTGCGGGCCAGCACGGCGTGGCCACGGCCACCGCCTGCGCGCTGCTGGGCCTGGACTGCGTCGTCTACATGGGCAAGGTCGACACCGAGCGCCAAGCCCTCAACGTGGCGCGGATGCGGCTGCTCGGCGCCGAGGTCATTCCGGTGGCCAACGGTTCGGCCACGCTCAAGGACGCGATCAACGAGGCGCTGCGCGACTGGGTCGCCAACGTCGAGCACACCCACTACCTGCTGGGCACGGCGGCCGGGGCGCACCCGTTCCCGATGATGGTGCGCAACTTCCACCGGGTCATCGGCGACGAGGCCCGGGAGCAGGCGCTGGCGATGGCCGGGCGGTTGCCGGACGCGGTCGTGGCCTGCGTGGGCGGTGGCTCCAACGCGATCGGCATCTTCCACGGCTTCCTCGACGACGCCGACGTGCGCCTCGTCGGCTACGAGCCCGCCGGACACGGCATCGATTCCGGCGAGCACGGCGTGACCCTCGGCGAGGGCTCGCCGGGAACGCTGCACGGCGCGCGCTCCTACCTGCTGCAGGACGACGACGGGCAGGTCACCGAGGCCTACTCGATCTCGGCCGGGCTGGACTACCCGGGCGTGGGCCCGGAGCACTCCTACCTCAAGGACTCGGGGCGCGCCGAGTACCGCTCGGTGACCGACGACGAGGCCATGCAGGCCTTCCAGCTGCTCACGCGCACCGAGGGCATCATCCCCGCGATCGAGTCCGCGCACGCCCTGGCCGGCGCGATCGAGCTCGGCCGGGAGATCGGCCCGGACGGCGTGATCGTGGTCAGCCTCTCCGGGCGGGGCGACAAGGACATGGACACCGCGGCGAAGTACTTCGGCCTGGTGGATTCGGAGGAGGCTCAATGAGTCTGGACGAGGTCTTCCAGGCCTGCCGGCGGGAAGAGCGGGCCGCGCTGATCGGTTACCTGCCCGCCGGGTTCCCGACCGTCGAGGGCAGCGCCGAGCTGTTCCGCGCGATGCTGCCGGGCGAGGACCGGCCGGGCTGCGACATCGTCGAGGTCGGCCTGCCGTTCTCCGACCCGGTGATGGACGGCCCGACCATCCAGGCCGCCAGCGAGACCGCGCTGCGCGCGGGGTTCCGGGTGCGCGACGTGTTCGACCTGGTGTCCTCGATCGCCGAGGCCGGCGGCAACGCCGTGGTGATGACCTACTGGAACCCGGTGCACCGCTACGGCCCGGCCGCGTTCGCCCGCGATCTCAAGGCCGCGGGCGGGCTCGGGGTGATCACCCCGGACCTGATCCCGGACGAGGCCGCGGAGTGGATCGACGCCACCGACCAGCACGGGTTGGACCGGATCTTCCTGGTCGCGCCCTCCTCGACGGAGGAACGGCTCGGGATGACCGCCAAGGCCAGCAGCGGCTTCGTCTACGCCACCTCGGTGATGGGCGTGACCGGTGCCCGCGATTCCGTGGGCGCGGCGGCCGCGGGACTGGTCGAGCGCACCCGCGCGCACACCGACCTGCCGATCGGCGTGGGCCTGGGCGTGCGCTCGCCGGAGCAGGCGGTCGAGGTGGCGGGCTTCGCCGACGGCGTGATCGTCGGTTCCGCGTTCGTCACCCGCGCCCAGGAGGACGGCGCGGCGGGCGTGCGCCAGCTCTCCGGTGAGCTGGCGGCAGGCGTGCGCGGCCGGTGAGCCCTGGTGCTCACGCGCCGTTGAGGGACAGATACCGTTGGCCTCGTGAATGCCTCGGTTGCCGCTATGGCGAGTCCCTTCCTGGCTAACATTCCCAGTCCCCCGCAAGGGGTTTGGTACATCGGACCGGTTCCGATCAGGGCCTACGCGCTGTTCATCATCGCGGGCATCTTCGTCGCGGTCTGGCTCGGCAGCCGCCGCTGGCAGGCGCGCGGTGGCCGGGAGGGCACCGTCGTCGACATCGCCGTGTGGGCGGTGCCGTTCGGCCTGATCGGCGGACGGCTCTACCACGTGGCCACCGACTGGTACAAGTACTTCGGCCCGGACCGCAACCCGCTGGACATCTTCAAGGTCTGGAACGGCGGCCTTGGCATCTGGGGCGCCGTCGCGCTCGGCGCGGTCGGCGCGTGGATCGGCTGCAGGCAGCGCGGCATTCCGCTGTCGGCCTTCGCCGACGCCGTCGCCCCCGGCGTGGTCCTGGCGCAGGCCATCGGCAGGCTCGGCAACTACTTCAACCAGGAGCTCTACGGCGGTCCGACGGACCTGCCGTGGGGGCTGGAGATCTACCGGCGCATCGACCCGTCCACGGGTCTGGCCGACCCGATCGCGGGCGTGGCCATCGACAAGACGCCGATCACCGTCGTGCACCCGACCTTCCTCTACGAGCTGGTCTGGAACGTCGGCGTCTTCCTGCTGCTGATCTGGGCGGACCGCCGGTTCAAGATGGGGCGCGGCCGGGTCTTCGCGCTCTACGTGGCCGGCTACACGCTCGGCCGGGTCTGGATCGAGATGATGCGCGCCGACCAGGCCACGCACATCCTGGGCATCCGGATCAACGTGTTCACCTCGATCCTGGTCTTCGCGGGCGCCGTCGCCTACCTGCTGATCGTTCGCGGCAAGCGGGAGGAGCCGGCGAAGCTGATCGGCAAGCCCTACCCGGAGGACCTGCCACCCACGACTGTCTCGGGCGGCGACGGATCCGCGAAGGTCTCCGGCCGCGAAGCGGAGTCCACCGGCGCGAAGTCCACCGAGGGGAAGTCCGCGGAGGACGAGCCGGACGAGGACGATCCCGGCGGGGACACCGGCGAACCCGGCGACGAGAAGGCCGCGGCGGACGAGCCCGGCGAGGAAGAGGCCGGTTCCGGGGATTCCAAGGCGGGCAACTCGAACTCGTGACCACCCCGGCCCCTGCGGTCCGGTGCCGAACCACCCCGGCGAGACGGATGTTTCGCCGGGGTGGTTTTCGCAGGTGCGGCGGTTGCTAGCGGACGGGGGCGATGACCGGGGTGCCGTCGGGCGAGTGCAGGATCGAGGTCCGCGCGGCGTAGTGGGTCGCGAGCAGCTCCGGTGTCAGCGCCTCCGAGGGCGTTCCCTCGGCCACCACCTCGCCGCGATCGAGCAGCAGCAATCGTTCCGCGTACTGCCCAGCCAGGGTCAGGTCGTGCAGCGTGCTGACGACGGTGGTCCCCAGCTCGCGGCGGAGCTCGTCGACGAGGTCCAGCAACGCCTGCGCGTGCCCGATGTCCAGCCCGGTGGTCGGCTCGTCCAGCAGCAGCACCCCCGCTCGCTGGGCGAGCGCCCGCGCCAGCACTGCCCGCTGGCGCTCACCCCCGGACAGTGTGGACAGCGACCGGTTCGCCAGACCGGTCAGGTCCAGCTTCTCCAGCACCCAGGCCACCACGTCGAGGTCGGCCGCGCTCTCCCTGGCCAGCAGCCCCAGGTGCGGTGTCCTGCCGAGCAGGACGTAGTCGGTCACGGTCAGGCCGATCGGCAGCTGCGGGATCTGCGGGGCGTAGCCGATCGCCCTGGCGCGTTCCCGCCGCCGCAGCGCTTCCAGCGGCCTGCCGTCGACCAGCACTCCGCCGGTGTGCCGGACGAGCCCGGCGATGGCCTTCAGCAGGGTCGACTTGCCCGCTCCGTTGGGCCCGATGATGCCCAGCCAGCCACCGGTGTCCACAGTGGTCGAGATGCCGGAAAGCACTTCGCGGCCGCGGTATCCGGCGGACAGCGAGCGCACCTCGATGCCGCTCATGAGTGCCTCCGCTGCAGCAGCAGGGCGAAGAACGGTGCGCCGGTGAACGCCGTGATTACGCCGATCGGGATCTCCGCGGGTGCGAGCACCGTGCGCGCCAGCATGTCGGCCAGCACGAGGAACACGCCGCCGAACAGCAGCGACAGCGGGACGATGATCCGGTAGCTCCCGCCCGCGGCCAGCCGCACCAGGTGCGGCACCACCAGGCCGACGAACCCGATCAGGCCGGCCACCGACACGGCCGCGGCGGTGGCCAGCGACGCCGCGATGAGCACCAGAGCCCGCACCCGGCCCGGTTTCACGCCCAGCGAGGCGGCCTCCTCGTCGCCGGTGCCCAGCAGATCCAGCAGGCGCGCGCACACCAGCAGCACGAGCGCGGCCACCACCAGGTAGGGCAGCACCACGAGAACTTCGCGCCAGCCAGTGGTGCTCAACCGGCCGAGGATCCACATGTAGACCTGCTGCAGCGATTCCACGCGCAGCTGCTGCACGAAGGTCTGCCCGGCGGTCAGGAACGCGCCCACCGCGACCCCGGCGAGCACCAGCGTGGCGGTGTCCGAGCCCGCCGAACGCCCCACCAGCCAGGTCAGGCCGACACCGCCGAGCGCTCCGGCGAACGCGGCCGCCTGCACCGGAACGCCCAGTCCGTACTGCGGCACCAGGGCGATCACGATCGTCACCGCCAGTCCGGCCCCGGAGGCGGACCCCAGCAGGTACGGGTCGGCGAGGGGATTGCGGAACACGCCCTGGAACGCCGCACCGGACACGGCCAGCGCGGCTCCGACCAGCAGCCCGAGCACGGTGCGCGGCACGCGCAGCTCCCACAGGATCGCCGCCTCGCGCTCGGAGAGCGGCGATACCCCGCCGGTGAGCTGCGCGGCGATCTCGCCGAGCACCCGCTGCCAGCCCAGTCCCGCGGCCCCCACCAGCACCGACAGCACCATGCTGCCCAGGAGCACCAGCAGTCCGATGACGAGATGCCGCGGGCGCAGTCTGCTCCGCGTTAGCGCGCCGAGCCGGTCGCTCACTCCTGCTGGGCCTTGGTGACGGCCTTGCTGATGGCCTTCACCAGATCGACGACGCGCGGACCCCAGCGGCTCGCGATGTCGTCGTTGAGCTCGACGACGCGGTCCTGCCGCACCGCGTCGAGGGTGTCCCAGCCCGGTCGTTCGGCGACCTTGGCCTTGTTCACGCCGCAGCACTTCGTGTCGGCCAGGAAGATCAGGTCCGGGTTGGCCTGTACCACGTGCTCGGCCGAGACCTGCGGGAACTCGCCGCCGGCGGAGTCGGCGATGTTGGTCATGCCGAACCGGGAGTAGACGCTGCCCACGAAGCTCTGCGAGGTGGCCGTGTAGAAGTCCGGGTTGACCTCGTGGAAGTAGCTCAGCGGTTCCGGCGGCTTGGGCGTGCTCTCGACGATGTCGGCGATCTGGCCGCGCATCTTGTCCGCCAGCGCCTTGGCCTGCTCGTTGTGCCCGGTTGCCTGCCCCAGCGCCTCGATCTGCTGGAAGGCCTCGTCCAGGTTCTTGGCCGCAGGCGTCAGCAGCACCGGGACGTCGATGGCGCGCAAGCCCTCGGCGAGTTGCTCGGCGTTGTCCGGAGCGACCACCAGGTCCGGATTCTGCTGGGCCACCGCGCCCGCGTCGGCGGTGAACCCGCTCAGCTCGGTGTTCGGCGCCTTGCTCGGGAAGTTCGAGTACTTGTCGACCGCGACGACCTGCTCGCCCGCGCCGATGGCGTAGAGCGACTCCGTCGCGGTCGGGGACAGGGACACGATCTTCTTGGGCTGGTTGACCAGCGTCACCGGGTCCTGCCCGGGCAGCTCGACCTTCACCGGGAACGCGGCGGCGGGGTCCTCGGCGGGAGCCTGTGCGGATGTGTGCTGTCGGGTCGCGCATGCGGTCACACCGCTGAGCAGAGCGAGCGCAGCGAGCAGCAGGGTGGCGAGGCGACGGAACCCGGTCATGACTTCCCTACGGTTCGGCCGGTGCTCGTAGCGCCGTTCCCGTGCGGAAACGGAGCCGGCACCGGGGGTGGCGGACGCAGACGCCACGCGCAAGCGGCAGCGCACCGGTTTCCCTCCACGCTGGCGTCCCGCGAGCAACTCAACTCCCTCGAGTGCTCTGAGCTGGAAAGATATCAGGAATGATCGGCCGTTGGCGCGGGCGCGGGGCGTGCGTCACCGCGAGGGCTGTCCGGATGGCTGCACAACGGTTAGATTTGGTGACGAAGCGCGTTCACCGATACATCGAAAACGCTGGTCGGTGCGCCGAGATGTGTAGCATTCGTGCCACGGGCTTCAACACGAAGTCAGCCGCGAGCAACCCGCTGAGCGGCGTGAACGCTCCGCTTAAGAATCGTCAAGCGGTGTACAACATGGTCAGCATCACTCTCGAATTGCTGCTTCTGGGTGTCCTGGCTGTTAAAGTCTGCTAAACGCTCTGGTTACCGCGAACGGGCCGTCATGCCCGGAAAATCTCTCGCGAACCGGACGCCGAAGCATGCGGGCCAGCGTCGTCCCGTGCCCAGAAGTCGCCAAAGTCAGGTCAACGTTCGACCTCCGACTTTCAGCACGAGATCTGACGAGGGAGGTCTGCGCATGGTCTTCTCCGCCGCCCCCGCGGCCCAGGGCCTCTACGACCCGGCCGCGGAGCAGGATTCCTGCGGTGTCGCCATGGTCGCCGATATCCGTGGACGACGTTCTCACGGCATCGTCGCCGATGCCCTGACCGCCCTTTCGAACCTGGAACACCGCGGTGCCGCTGGCGCCGAGCCGACCAGCGGTGACGGTGCCGGAATTCTGCTGCAGCTGCCCGACGAGCTGCTGCGGGCCGAAACCGATGTCGTGCTGCCGGAGCCGGCGGGCAACGGCGAGCACCGGTACGCGGCGGGAATGGCCTTCCTGCCCGCCGACGCCGAGCAGCGCGCGCGGGCCCAGCGGCTGATCGAGGACGTCGCCGCCGAGGAGAACCTGCGGGTGCTGGGCTGGCGCGACGTGCCCACCACCCCGGACGCCGCGGACGTGGGCACCACCGCCCGCAGGTCCATGCCGCACTTCGCCACCGTCCTGGTGGCCGGACAGCGCGACGAGGCGGGTCTCGCTCTCGACCGGCTGGCGTTCTGCCTGCGCAAGCGGGCCGAGCGCGCTGCGGCCGAGCAGGGGCTCGAGCTCTACTTCCCGTCGCTGTCGAGCCGCACCTTCGTATACAAGGGCATGCTCACCACCGAGCAGCTGCCCGCGTTCTTCCCGGACCTGCGCGACGAGCGCACGGCGAGCGCGATCGCGCTGGTGCACAGCCGCTTCTCCACCAACACCTTCCCGTCCTGGCCACTGGCGCACCCGTTCCGCTACGTGGCGCACAACGGCGAGATCAACACGATTCGCGGCAACCGCAACCGGATGCACTCCCGCGAGTCCCTGCTGTCCTCGGACCTCATCCCGGGCGATCTCTCGCGGCTGTACCCGGTCGTCGCCGACGACGGATCGGACTCGGCCTCCTTCGACGAGGTCCTGGAACTGCTGCACCTCGGCGGGCGCAGCCTGCCGCACGCGGTGCTGATGATGGTCCCGGAAGCGTGGGAGAACCACGCCGAGATGGACGCCAAGCGCCGGGCCTTCTACGAGTTCCACGCCAGCCTGATGGAGCCGTGGGACGGGCCTGCCTGCGTCACCTTCACCGACGGCGAGCTCGTCGGCGCCGTGCTGGACCGCAACGGCTTGCGCCCCGCCCGCTGGTGGCGGACCAGCGACGACCGCGTGGTGCTGGCCAGCGAGACCGGCGTGCTCAACGTCAAACCCGAAGAGGTCGTGGCCAAGGGCCGCCTGCAGCCGGGCCGGATGTTCCTCCTGGACACCACCGCGGGCGAGATCGTCGACGACGAGCGGCTCAAGACCGAGCTCGCCGACGAGCACGCCTACGACGAGTGGCTGCACGCCGGGCAGCTGCACCTCGACGAGCTGCCCGACCGCGAGCACGTGGTCAGCACGCACGAGTCGGTGGTGCGCCGCGAGCAGGCGTTCGGCTACACCGAGGAAGAGCTCGGCCTGCTGCTGGCACCGATGGCCACCGGTGGCGCCGAACCGCTGGGCTCGATGGGCGCGGACACTCCGCCCGCCGTGCTCTCGCAGCGCCCGCGGATGCTCTACGACTACTTCGTCCAGGGCTTCGCGCAGGTCACCAACCCGCCGCTGGACGCGATCCGGGAGCAGATCGTCACCTCGGTCGCCCGCGTGATGGGCCCGGAGCAGAACCTGCTCGCCCCGTCGCCGGCGTCGTGCAGGCACATCATGCTGCCCAACCCGGTGATCGACAACGACGAGCTCGCCAAGCTCATCCACATCAACGACGACGGCGACCTCCCGGGGTTCGCCTCGGCCGTGATCTCCGGTCTCTACGAGGTCGACGGCGGCGGCGAGGCGCTCGGCCGGGCCATCGAGCGGGTGCAGCGCGAGGCATCGGAGGCCATCGCCGCGGGCGCTCGCGTGCTGGTGCTCTCCGACCGCGATTCCGACCACCGGATGGCGCCGATCCCGTCCCTGCTGCTGACCTCCGCGGTGCACCAGTACCTGATCGGCACCAAGGAGCGCCTGCGCGTCGCGCTGGTCGTGGAATCCGGGGACGCCCGCGAGGTGCACCACGTGGCCGCGCTGCTGGGCTACGGTGCCGCGGCGGTCAACCCGTACCTGGCGTTCGAGGCGATCGAGGACATGATCGCCACCGGCGAGATCACCGGCATCCGCTCCAAGGACGCCGTCGGCAACTACGTGCAGGCACTGGTCAAGGGCGTGCTGAAGGTGATGTCCAAGATGGGCATCTCCACCGTCGGCGCCTACACCGCCGCGCAGGTCTTCGAAGCGGTCGGCCTGTCCCAGGACCTGGTCGAGCGCTACTTCCGGGGGACCACGTCCAAGCTCGGCGGCGTCGGGCTCGACGAGCTGGCCGAGGAGGTCGCCCGGCGGCACCGCACCGCCTTCCCGGACAACCCGACCGAACAGGCGCACCGCAGGCTCGAGGTCGGCGGGGACTACTCCTACCGCCGCGAGGGCGAGCTGCACCTGTTCACCCCGGAGACGGTGTTCCTGCTGCAGCACTCCACCAAGACCCGTCGCTACGACAAGTTCCGCGAGTACACCGCGGAATGCGACCGGCTGGCGGCCGAAGGCGGGACGCTGCGCGGGCTGTTCGACTTCGACAGCGGGCGCGAGCCGATCGACGTCGACGAGGTCGAACCGGCTTCGGAGATCATGAAGCGGTTCTCCACCGGTGCGATGAGCTACGGCGCCATCTCCGCCGAGGCCCACGAGGTCCTGGCCATGGCGATGAACCGCATCGGCGGCAAGTCCAACTCCGGTGAGGGCGGCGAGGACGTCGACCGCCTCTACGACCCGGAGCGCCGCTCGGCGGTCAAGCAGGTCGCTTCCGGGCGGTTCGGCGTGACCAGCGAGTACCTGGTCAACTCCGATGACATCCAGATCAAGATGGCGCAGGGCGCCAAGCCCGGCGAGGGCGGCCAGCTGCCCGCGCACAAGGTCTACCCGTGGATCGCCAAGACCCGGCACTCCACGCCGGGCGTCGGGCTGATCTCGCCGCCGCCGCACCACGACATCTACTCGATCGAGGACCTGGCGCAGCTGATCCACGATCTGAAGAACGCCAACGAGCGCGCCCGCGTGCACGTCAAGCTGGTCAGCGAGGTCGGCATCGGCACCGTCGCCGCGGGCGTGTCCAAGGCGCACGCCGACGTGGTGCTGGTCTCCGGGCACGACGGCGGAACCGGCGCGGCCCCGCTGACCTCGCTCAAGCACGCGGGCACGCCGTGGGAGATCGGTCTGGCCGAGACCCAGCAGACCCTGCTGCTCAACGGCCTGCGCGACCGGATCACGGTGCAGTGCGACGGCGGGTTCAAGACCGGCCGCGACGTGGTGATCGCCGCGCTGCTGGGTGCCGAGGAGTACGGCTTCGCCACGGCTCCGCTGGTGGTCGAGGGCTGCGTGATGATGCGCGTGTGCCACCTGGACACCTGCCCGGTCGGCGTCGCCACCCAGAGCCCGGAGCTGCGCAAGCGGTTCACCGGCCAGGTCGACCACGTGGTGAACTTCTTCGAGTTCATCGCCGAGGAGGTCCGCGAGCACCTGGCCCAGCTGGGCTTCCGGACCCTCGACGAGGCGATCGGCCAGGTCTCGGCGCTGCGCAAGGACGAGGCCGTGCAGCTGTGGAAGGCCAAGGGACTGGACCTGGAACCGGTGTTCGCCGAACCGGAGACGCCGTACTCCGCGGTGCGCCGCCGGGTGCGCGAGCAGGACCACGGTCTCGACCACGCGCTGGACCGCACGCTGATCCAGCTCGCCGAGGCTTCCCTCGAGGACGCCCGTCCGGTGAAGCTGCAGCTGCCGGTGCGCAACGTCAACCGCACCGTCGGCACCCTGCTGGGTGCCGAGCTCTCCCGCCGCTACGGCGGCGACGGCCTGCCGGACGACACCGTGCACGTCGAGCTCGAGGGGTCGGCCGGACAATCGCTGGGCGCGTTCCTGCCTCAGGGCATCACGCTGGACATGATCGGCGACGCCAACGACTACGTCGGCAAGGGCCTCTCCGGCGGACGGATCGTGGTGCGCCCGCACCCGGACTCGGCCTTCGCCGCCGAGGACCAGGTGATCGCGGGCAACGTGATCGGCTACGGCGCCACCACCGGCGAGATCTACCTGCGCGGCAAGGTCGGTGAGCGCTTCGCGGTCCGGAACTCGGGCGCCCTGCTGGTTTGCGAGGGCGTCGGCGACCACGCCTTCGAGTACATGACCGGCGGCCGCGCGGTCGTGCTCGGCGGCACCGGGCGCAACGTGGGCGCGGGCATGTCCGGCGGCATCGGGTACGTGCTCGACCTCGACCCGGTTCGGGTCAATCCGGCGATGGTGGACCTGCAGAAACCCAGCGCCAAGGAACTGAAGTGGCTCCACGAGATCGTGGAGCGTCACCACGAGCTGACCGGCTCCGCGGTGGCCGCGTCGCTGCTGGGCGACTGGCCGCGACGTTCGGCGGCGTTCACCAAGGTGATGCCGCGCGACTTCGAACGGGTCCTGGAAGCCATGCGGATGGCCAGGATCGAAGGCCGCGACGTGGACGAGGCGATCATGGAGGCTTCCCGTGGCTGACCCCAAGGGCTTTCTGAAGTATTCGCGGGCCGACGCCCCCAAGCGCCCCACCGACGAGCGGCTGGGTGACTGGCAGGAGGTCTACGCGGCGCTTTCCACCCAGGAGCGCAACGAGAGCGTCTCCACCCAGGCCGCGCGCTGCATGGACTGCGGCATCCCGTTCTGCCACTCCGGTGGTGCGGGCTGCCCGCTGGGCAACCTGATCCCGGAGTGGAACAACATGGTTCGGCGCGGCCAGTGGGAGGCCGCCAGCGAGCGGCTGCACGCGACCAACAACTTCCCGGAGTTCACCGGCAAGCTGTGCCCGGCGCCGTGCGAGGCCGGTTGTGTGCTCTCCATCTCGCCGGACGCGGGCGGCCCGGTGGCGATCAAGCGGGTCGAGGAGACCATCGCCGAGGTCGGCTGGGAGAACGACTACGTCGTCCCGCGCACCGCCGAGGAGCACACCGGCAAGCGCGTCGCCGTGGTCGGTTCCGGACCCGCCGGTCTGGCAGCCGCGCAGCAGCTGACCCGCGCCGGCCACGAGGTGACCGTCTACGAGCGGGACGATCGCATCGGTGGGCTGCTCCGCTACGGGATCCCCGAGTTCAAGATGGAGAAGTCCGCCCTGGACCGGCGCCTGGTGCAGATGCGCGACGAGGGAACCAGGTTCATCACCGGCTGCGAGGTCGGGGTGGACCTGACCGTCGAGGACCTCAACGCCGGCTACGACGCGGTGGTGCTGGCGGTGGGCGCGCTGCGCTGCCGCGACGACAACAGCATCCCGGGCCGCGAGCTCAACGGTGTGCACCTGGCCATGGAGCACCTGGTTCCGGCCAACAAGGAGCTCGAGGGCGACGGTCCCGCGCAGCTGTCGGCCGAGGGCAAGCACGTCGTCATCCTGGGTGGCGGGGACACCGGCGCGGACTGCTACGGCACCGCGACCCGGCAGGGCGCGCTGTCGGTCACCCAGCTGGACAACTACCCGCAGCCGCCGACCGAGCGCGACGACGACCTCTCGCCGTGGCCGGTCTGGCCGTACATCCTGCGGACCTACCCGGCGCACGAGGAGGCGGGAGAGCGGAAGTTCGCGGTGGCCATCGAGTCGTTCGTCGGCGACGAGCAGGGCGACGTGCGCGCGGTGCGGTTGCGCCACGTCGAGGTGCGCCGCGACGAGAACGGCCGCAGGCAGGTCGTCCCGGTCGACGACGAGGTCGAGGAACTGCCGTGCGACCTGGCGCTGCTGGCGATCGGTTTCGAGGGCGTCGAACGCATGTCGCTGCTCGACGGTCTCGGGATCGAGCTGACCAAGCGCGGCACCATCGGTAGCGGCTCGAACTGGGAGACCACCGCTCCCGGTGTGTTCGTCTGCGGCGACGCGCACCGGGGCGCGTCGCTGGTGGTGTGGGCGATCGCCGAGGGGCGTTCGGTCGCCAGCGCGGTCGACGCCCACCTCACCGGCGAATCGGCCCTGCCCGCGCCGGTGCACCCGACCGCGCTGCCGCTGGCGGTGTGACCGACCGTCCGCACCCCTGGTGACCAGGGAAGATCGAGGGCCCGGGGGAGTTTGCTCCCGGGCCCTCGAACCGTTTGGAGGGGGTGGGTGAACGGCAGGTTTCGCGGGGTGTAGAGTTATCCGAGTCAGCGCGATGCGGACCGGGGAAACCGGGCCGGGCCTGATGCGGGCCCCTTGAAGTGGCT
>NZ_BAAARA010000014.1:0-13807 GCF_039531955.1 Saccharopolyspora halophila | reverse complement strand
GGATGGCGTGCTCTCGGCGATGGCCGCTGAATCCGCTCCCGAGGGCGCGGTGCTGGCGCCGGCCTTGCGCAAGGATCGTGGTGAGGAGACGGCCCTGGTGGGCGCGCTCGCGCGGTTGCACACCGCGGGCGTGGGCGTGCGGTGGAGCCAGTGGTTCGCGGGTACGGGTGCCTGTCGCGTCGATCTGCCGACCTATGCTTTCCAGCACGAGCGCTACTGGCCCGAGCCCGCGGCGGGACCGGAGGCCGGGGATGACGTGTTCTGGGATTTGGTGGAGAGCGGTTCGCTGGCCAGTGAGCTGGGAATCGGTGCGGAGTCCGCGGCTGAGCTGGTTCCGGCCCTGTCGTCCTGGCGCAGCCGCAGGCGGGCCCGGTCGACGGTGGATTCCTGGTGCTACCAGGAGACCTGGACCCCGCTGAGCGAGAACTCCGCGACGCTCGGCAGCGGAACCTGGCTGGTCGTGCTGCCCGCCGAGGCGACCGATGATCCCTGGGCCGCCTCGGTCATCGACGCCCTCGGCACGGATGCGCTGGTCCTGGAATCCGCCGAGCAGGAACGCGGTGAGCTGGCCGACCGCCTCGCGGCCCTTCCCGGACCGGCCTCCGGCGTGATCTCGCTGCTCGGCACCGCCGAGCGCGGCTTGACGGCGTCCGCGGTGCTGGTGCAGGCCCTGGGCGATGCGGGTCTCGACGCGCCGATCTGGTCCGTGACCCGTGCGGCGGTGTCGGTGGGCGAGGACGACGTGATCACCGACCCGCTGCGCGCCGGGACGTGGGGCCTCGGCCGGGTCGCCGCGCTGGAACTGCCCGGCCGGTGGGGCGGCCTGATCGACCTGCCGGACGTGCTCGACCGACGCGCCGTCGAGCGCCTCACCGCGGTGCTGGCCTCCGGAGCGGAGGACCAGGTCGCGGTACGAGCGCACGGTGTCTTCGGGCGCAGGCTGCTGCGCGCACCGCGCGCGCGGACGACGCCGGAGGAGTTCTCGGCATCGGGAGCCGTGCTCATCACGGGCGGCACCGGTGCGCTGGGCGCCGCCGTCGCGCGGGACCTGGCCGGACGTGGTGTCGAAGAGCTGATCCTGGCGAGCCGGCGCGGTCCGCAGGCCCCGGGAGCGACCGAGCTGCGCGACGAGCTGGCCGCCCGCGGCGTGCGGGTGCGGGTGGAGTCCTGCGACGTCGCCGACCGCGACGGCCTCACCGCGCTGCTGGCGGATGTCGAGCGGCTGTCCGGCGTGGTGCACACCGCCGGAGTCGTCGATGACGGCGTGCTGGAGCAGCTGACGCCGGACCGCTTCACCGAGGTGTTCCGGACGAAGGTGGACTCCGCGCTGCTGCTGGACGAGCTCACGCGCGACCGCGACCTGGACTTCTTCGTGCTGTTCTCGTCCGTGGCGGGTGCGGTCGGCAACCCGGGTCAGGCCAACTACGCGGCGGCGAACGCGGTGCTGGACGCCCTGGCGCAGCAGCGCCGCAGCGCCGGGCTGCCCGCCACCTCCGTGGCCTGGGGCGCCTGGTCCGGCAGCGGCATGGCCGCCCAGGACGAGGTCGCCGAGCGGCTGCAGCGCGACGGGGCCGGGACGCTGGAGCCGGAACTGGCGATCAGCGCGCTGTGGCAGGCCGTGGCGCGGCCCGCCGCGACGACGATCGTCGCCGACCTGCTGCACCCGCGGATGCTGCGCGCGCTGCTGGAGTTGCGCCCCATGCCGGTGCTCTCCGAGCTCCCGGAAGCACGACGAGCGCTGGCCGACCTCGAATCTGCCCGGAACGACACCGGATCGACCGCCTCCGGCCTCGCCGCCCGGTTGCGCGACCTGGACGAGGACGGCCGAACCGAGCTGGTGCTCGATCTGGTCCGCAGCCGGATCGGTGCGGTGCTGGGCTACTCCGACGCCACGGTGATCGGACTGGACAAGGCGTTCCGGGACCTGGGCTTCGACTCGCTGACCGCGGTCGAGCTGCGCAACCAGCTCGCCGCCGCCACCGGACGGACGCTGGCCGCGAGCCTGGTCTACGACTACCCGACGCCTCGGGCTCTGGCCGAGCACCTGCTCGGCGAGCTGCTCGGCGAGCACGCCGAGGTCGAGGTGGCGCGGCGCCGGGACCGCGACGACGAGCCGATCGCGATCGTCGGAATGGCCTGCCGGTTCCCCGGAGGTGTCGGCTCTCCCGACGAGCTGTGGCAACTCCTGGTCGACGACACCGACGCGATCGCTCCGTTCCCCACCGACCGCGGCTGGGACCTCGACGCGCTGCTGACCTCCGGAGAGGCGAGCACCGTGGCGGGGGAAGGTGGTTTCCTGGCCGACCAGGCCGACTTCGACCCGGCCTTCTTCGGCATCTCGCCGCGCGAAGCGCTGGCCATGGACCCGCAGCAGCGCCTGCTGCTGGAGACCTCCTGGGAGGCGATCGAACGGGTCGGGGTCGTTCCGGCGTCCCTGCGCGGAAGCCGGACCGGTGTGTTCACCGGCAGCACCATGCAGGACTACGCGAACGTGCTGACCGGCTCCGATCAGGACGGCGGGGGCCACGCGATCACCGGTGTCGCGGGCAGCGTGATCTCCGGACGGCTGGCCTACACCTTCGGTTTCGAAGGCCCGGCCGTCACCGTGGACACCGCCTGCTCCTCCTCGCTGCTGGCGATGCACCTCGCCGCGCAATCCCTGCGGCAGGACGAGTGCGAGCTCGCGCTGGCCGGCGGCGTCACCGTCATGTCCACCCCGGCGACGATCGCGGAGCTGGGACGGCAGGGCGCATCGGCACCGGACGGGCGCTGCAAGGCGTTCTCCGACGACGCCGACGGAGCCGGTTGGTCGGAAGGCGTCGGCGTGGTGGTGCTGGAGCGCCTCTCCGACGCGCGGCGCAACGGGCACCAGGTGCTGGCCGTGGTACGCGGCAGCGCGGTGAACCAGGACGGCGCGTCGAACGGTCTGACGGCGCCGAACGGTCCTTCGCAGCAGCGGGTGATCCGGCAGGCCCTGTCCGGTGCCGGTCTGTCCACATCGGATGTCGATGCGATCGACGCGCACGGCACGGGTACCGCTCTGGGCGACCCGATCGAGGTCCAGGCGCTCGCGGCGACCTACGGGCAGGACCGGGAACGGCCCCTGCTGCTCGGCTCGATCAAGTCGAACATCGGCCACACCCAGGCCGCCGCCGGGGTGGCCAGCGTGATCAAGATGGTGCAGGCCATGCGCCACGGCGTGCTCCCGCGCACCCTGCACGCCGGAACGCCGTCCTCGCACGTGGATTGGTCCGCGGCAGGCGTGGAAGTGCTGTCCGAGCCGACGCCGTGGCCGGACGCCGACCGGGCGCGGCGCGCGGCGGTCTCGTCGTTCGGCATCAGCGGAACCAACGCTCATCTCGTCCTCGAGCAGGCGGAGACCGACGAGCGGTCCGCCGAGCAGGCCGCGCCGGGCACCACCTTCGGCGGCATCGTGCCGTGGGTGGTCTCGGCCAGGTCCGAGGGCGCCTTGGACGGTCAGCTCGAGCGGATCGAGAGCTTCGCCGCCGAATCCCCGGAGATCTCCCCGAGCGACGTCGGTTTCTCGCTGCTGACCACCCGTTCGACCTTCGAGAACCGCGCCGTGGCGCTGCGCCGGGACGGTGCCGGTGTCGCCCTCGTCCGCGGCGAGGTGGAAGACGCCGGGCCCGGCCCGGTGCTGGTGTTCCCGGGGCAGGGCACGCAGTGGGCGGGCATGGCGCTGGAACTGCTGGAGACCTCACCGGTCTTCCATCGCAGCATGAGCGAATGCGACCGGGTCATCGGGACCTTGGTGGACTGGTCGGTGCTGGACGTGCTGCGCGGCTCGGTCACCGGGGAGGGCGCCGAAGCGCTGGAGCGGATCGAGGTCCTGCAACCGCTGCTGTTCGCGGTGATGGTGTCGCTGGCGGAGGTCTGGCGCTCCTTCGGCGTCCGGCCAGCCGCGGTGGTCGGTCACTCCCAGGGCGAGATCGCGGCCGCCTACGTCGCGGGCGCGCTGAGCCTGCAGGACGCGGCGCGGATCGTCGTGGTGCGCAGCGGGCTGTTCGCCGAGGAGATGATCGGCAAGGGCGCGGTGGCATCGGTCGCGGTGTCCGCGGCGGAAGCCGGCGAGCTGCTGGCGAGCTGGGCGGACCGGCTCGAGATATCCGGGGTGAACGGACCGGGCGCGGTCACCGTCGCGGGCGAGCGAGACGCCCTCGACGAGTTCGTGGCGCACTGCGAGGCGCGGGACGTGCGGGCGCGGATCGTTGCCCCCGTCGCCTCGCACTGCGCGCAGGTGGAACCGCTGCGGGAGACGTTGCTGGAGTCGCTGGCCACGGTGCGGCCGCGCGCTTCGGACGTCCCGTTCTACTCCGCCGTGGCCGCCGCGCGGATCGATACCGGGACGCTGGACGCCGAGTACTGGTTCCGCAACGTGCGGCAGCCGGTCGATTTCGCGGGCGCCGTCGGCGCGCTGATCGCCGACGGCTACCGCATCTTCGTCGAGTCCAGCGCGCACCCGGTGCTGACCATGCCCCTGCAGCAGACTGCCGAGGAAGCCGAGGTGGACGTGACGGCCGTGGGAACGCTGCGCCGCGACCAGGGCGGTCCGGTCCGATTCGCCTCCTCGCTGGCCGAGGCCTACGTGCGCGGTGCCGAGGTGGACTGGACCGCCTTCTTCACCGGCCCGGGCAACCGGGTCGAGCTGCCGACCTACGCGTTCCAGCGGCAGCGGTTCTGGCCCGAGCCGGCAGCCGCGGGGACGATCGCGGACCCGGTGGATTCGGCCTTCTGGGACCTCGTCGAGGACGGAAGCCTGGGCTCGGCACTGGGATTGGACGCCGAGACCGCGGCGGCGATCACGCCGGCGCTGACCTCCTGGCGTCACCGGCAGCGCGCCCGCTCGGTCGCCAACGCCTGGCGGTACCGGGAGACCTGGTCCGCAGTTCCCGGGCTCGCCGCGGACGCGCCGTCCGGTGCGTGGCTCGCGGCGGTGCCCGCGGGGTCCGCCGACGAGTGGACGGACGCGGTGCTCACGGCGCTGGCGCCGGACGCGGTGCGCGTCGAGGTCGCGCAGAACGGGGACCGCAAGCAGCTGGCGGCGGATCTCGCCGAGGTCGTGCCTGCGGGCTCCGAGATCACCGGCGTGCTGTCGCTGCTGGGCGTTGCCGAGACCGCGCACCCGGTGTTCGGCTCGGCCCCCGCCGGGCTGGTCGCCACCGCGGCCTTGCTGCAGGCACTGGGCGATCACGGCGTCGAGGCCCCGCTGTGGTGCGCGACCCGGCGGGCCGTGTCGGTGGACGACTCGGAAGCTCCGTGCTCCCCGGCGCAGACGGCCCTGTGGGGCCTGGGCCGGGTCGCGGCGCTGGAGCTGCCGCGTCGCTGGGGCGGCCTGATCGACCTTCCGGACGAGCTCGACGAGCGCGTCCTGGGCACCTTGGCGGGCGCGCTCGCGGGCGCCGGTGCCGAGGACCAGATCGCGGTGCGCGCGTCCGGTGCGTTCGGGCGGCGGCTGAGCCGAGCTCCGCGCGGAGCGCGCAGCGGCGAGTGGCACGCTCGCGGGACCGTGCTGATCACCGGCGGTACCGGTGGCCTGGGCGCCAGGGTGGCCCGCTGGGTGGTGGGTCGCGGGGCCGAGCACGTGGTGCTGCTCAGCCGTCGCGGCCCCGACGCTCCCGGCGCCGCGGAGCTGCGGGGCGAACTCGAGGCGTCGGGTGCGGAGGTCACCGTGCGGGCCTGCGACGTCGCCGACCGGGATGCGCTGGCGGCGGTGCTAGCCGAGATCCCGGACGAGCGCCCGCTGAGCGCCGTCGTGCACGCGGCGGGACTCATCGACGGAGGCACCGGGCTGGACGCCCTTTCCGGCGAACAGCTCGACGAGNGCTGGGGCAGCGCCGGGCAGTCCGGCTACGCGGCGGCGAATGCGTATCTGGACGGTTTGGCGCAGTACCGGCGGTCGGTCGGCCTGGTGGCGACCTCGATCGCGTGGGGCTCCTGGGCCGATGCGGGCAAGGCCGCCGAGGACGCCGAGGACGCCGAGCGGCTGCGCAAGCGCGGTGTGCTGCAGATGGACCCGGACCTGGCGATCCTGGTGCTGCAGCAGGCGGTGGCCGACGGGGAGACCACGCTCACCGTGACGAACACCGATTGGGAGCGGTTCGCCCCGAGCTTCACCGCCGGTCGGCCGAGCCCGCTGCTGTCCGGGATTCCGGAGGCGCAGCAGGCGCTCGCCGAGCCGGAGGCGGAGGCGGGCGAGCCCGCGTTCCAGCAGCGACTGGCCGAGCTGCCCGAGGCCGAACGAGGCCGCGTCCTGCTCGACCTGGTGCGCGGCGAGGCGGCGGTGACCCTCGGGTTCGCCGGGGCCGAAGCGTTCCCGGCCAGCCGGGCCTTCCGCGAGGTCGGATACGACTCGGTGACGGCCGTGGAGCTGCGCAACCGCCTCAAGGCGGCCACCGGCCTGGCACTACCGGCGACGCTCGTGTTCGACCACCCCACGCCCGCGGCCCTGGCGAAGTACCTCCAGGGCCAGATCCTGCCCGCCGCGTCGGCGGCGGCCGACGACGATCCGGACGCACGCATCCGGGAGGTCCTGACGACCATCCCGGTCAGCCGCTTGCGCAAGGCCGGCCTGCTGGACCTGGTTCTCGACCTCGCCGACGACGACAGCGACTCCGCCGAGGCCTCCTCCGCCGAGACCGACTCGATCGACGAGATGGACGGCGAGGACCTGCTGCGGCTGGCGACCGAGAACACCGCGAACTGAAGACACGGCGATCCGAAGGAAATCCGATGAGCAGCTCTGAGAAGCAGTACGTCGAGGCTCTGCGCTCGTCCTTGAAGGAGAACGATCGCCTGCGCAAGCAGAACCAACAGCTCATCGCAGCCGCGACCGAGCCCGTCGCGATCGTCGGGATGGGTTGCCGGTACCCGGGCGGCAGCTCCTCGCCGGAGGAGCTGTGGGAGCTGGTGGCCGAGGGGCGCGACGCCATCTCGGAGTTCCCGGCCGATCGCGGCTGGGACGTCGAGGAGCTGGACAGCGCCACCTTCCAGGGCGGTTTCCTCTCCGACGTCGCCGGGTTCGACGCGGGGTTCTTCGGCATCTCGCCGCGCGAGGCCGTGGCCATGGATCCGCAGCAGCGGTTGCTGCTGGAGGTCTCGTGGGAGGCCGTGGAGCGGGCGGGCATCGACGCCGCCTCGCTGCGCTCCAGCAAGACCGGCGTGTTCATGGGAACCACCGGTCAGGACTACAGCGACCTCCTGGCGGCCTCCAGCGAGGACGTGGGCCTGTACTCGACCACCGCGTTCGCCGCGAGCGTGCTCTCCGGGCGCATCTCCTACCTGCTGGGCCTGGAGGGCCCGGCGGTGACGGTGGACACCGCGTGCTCCTCGTCGCTGGTCGCCCTGCACAACGCCATGCAGTCGCTGCGGCAGGGCGAGTGCTCGCTGGCGCTGGCCGGTGGTGTCGCGGTGATGTCGACGCCGAACGCGTTCACCGCGTTCACCTCGCAGAGCGGGCTGGCCTCGGACGGCCGGTGCAAGGCGTTCTCCGACGCCGCCGACGGGACCGGTTGGTCCGAGGGCGTCGGAGTGCTGGTGCTGGAGCGGCTCTCGGACGCGGAGCGCAACGGGCACGACGTGCTGGCGGTGCTGCGCGGGTCTGCGGTCAACCAGGACGGCGCGTCGAACGGGCTGACCGCCCCGAACGGTCCTTCGCAGCAGCGGGTGATCCGGACCGCGCTGGGCAACGCGGGTCTGTCCGCCGGGGACGTCGACGTGGTCGAGGCGCACGGCACCGGCACGGCCCTGGGCGACCCGATCGAGGC
Source organism: Saccharopolyspora halophila (assembly GCF_039531955.1). Lineage (NCBI taxonomy): Bacteria > Bacillati > Actinomycetota > Actinomycetes > Pseudonocardiales > Pseudonocardiaceae > Saccharopolyspora > Saccharopolyspora halophila. The sequence goes on along the minus strand of NZ_BAAARA010000014.1, from coordinate 6,023 downwards.
CCAGGCGGTGCAGGCGACGTACGGGCAGGATCGCGAGCAGCCGGTGCTGCTGGGCACGATCAAGTCGAACATCGGTCACCCGCAGGGCGCCGCCGGAGTCGCCGGTGTGATCAAGATGGCGATGGCGCTGGACCGAGGCGAGCTGCCCAAGACCCTGCACGCGGAGACCCGATCCTCCAATGTGGACTGGTCGGCCGGTTCGGTGGAACTGCTGAACTCGTCCCGGGAGTGGGCGCGGGGCGATCGGCCGCGCCGGGCCGGCGTCTCGGCGTTCGGCGTCAGCGGCACCAACGCGCACGTGATCATCGAGGAGGCTCCGGCCGCGGATCGGCCCGAGCCCGAGGTCCGGGCGTCCGATCTCGCCGAGGTGCCGTGGGTGGTGTCCGGCCGCTCGGAGGCGGCGCTGGCGGCGCAGCTCGACCGGATCGGGTCCTTCGCCGAGCGCAACCCGGAGCTCGCGCCGCTGGACATCGGCTTCTCGCTGGCCACCTCCCGTACGACGCTGGAACACCGGGTGGTGCGCCTCGCTTCCGGCGACGACGTGGCCGAGGTCGCGCGCGGGGTGGCCGACGAGCGGTCGTTGGGCGTGCTGTTCGCGGGTCAGGGTTCGCAGCGCTTGGGGATGGGTCGGGAGCTCTACTACCGGTTCCCGGTGTTCGCGGAGGCCCTGGATGCGGTGCTGGGGCATCTTGATCCGGGTGTTCGGGATGTGATGTGGGGTGATGATCCGGAGGTCCTGAACCGGACGGGTTGGGCGCAGCCTGCGTTGTTCGCGGTCGAGGTGGCTCTCTTCCGCCTGGTGGAGTCCTTCGGTGTTCGTCCCGATTACCTGGCTGGGCATTCGATCGGTGAGATCGCGGCTGCGCATGTGGCGGGTGTGTTCTCGCTGGAGGATGCTTGCACGTTGATCAGCGCCAGGGCGCGCCTGATGCAGGCGTTGCCGACTGGTGGCGTGATGGTCGCGGTCCAAGCTGGTGAGGACGAGGTGCTGCCGCATCTGGTCGAGGGCGTCTCGATCGCGGCGGTGAACGGGCCGGCCTCGGTGGTGCTGGCCGGTGATGAGACCGCGGTGCTCACCGTGGCCGAGCGGTGGAAGTGGACGCGGCTCAAGGTTTCCCATGCTTTCCACTCGTCGTTGATGGATCCGATGCTGGAGGACTTCCGCACCGCGATCAGCGGCTTGTCCTTCCACGCCCCGAGCATTTCGATCGCCATCGACGGCGACGTGTCCTCGCCGGAGTTCTGGGCGCAGCACGTGCGGGAGACCGTGCGCTTCGCCGACGACGTGCGCTCGCTGGGCGAGCACGGCGTCAACGCGTTCCTGGAACTCGGCCCGGACGGCGTGCTATCCGCGATGGCCGCCGAATCCGCACCGGAGAGCGCGGTGCTGGTTGCCGCCCAGCGCAAGGACCGCGACGCGGCATCGGCTTTGATCGATGCGCTCGCGCGGTTGCACGTGTCCGGCGTCGACGTCGACTGGTCCCGGTTCTTCGCCGACACCGGTGCCCGCCGAGTCGACCTGCCGACGTACGCGTTCCAGCGCGAGCGGTTCTGGCCCCGGCCCGCCCCCGCATCGGGCGACGTGCGCGCCGCCGGTCTGGAGGCCGTCGGACACCCGCTGCTGGGCGCCGGAGCCGAGCTCGCGGGGTCGGACGGGTTCCTGTTCACCAGCCGGCTGACCCGGCGCACCCACAGCTGGCTCGCGGATCACGTGGTGCACGGACGCGTGCTCTTCCCCGGCACCGGATTCCTCGAACTGGCGATTCGGGCGGGCGACGAGGTGGGCTGCGGCCGCGTCGAGGAACTGACGTTGTCCGCTCCGCTGGTGCTGCCCGACCAGGGCGACGTGCAGGTGCAGGTGTCCGTCGGGGCGGCGGACGAATCGGGCCGCCGCCCGGTGGCCATCTTCTCCCGCCCAGCGGGAATCGGCGAGGGAGCCTGGACCGAGCACGCAGGAGGTGTGCTGGCCGCCGCGGCGGCGGAACCGGCGTTCGACCTCGGCGCCTGGCCACCGGCCGACTCCGAGTCCGTCGATGTGACCGACTGCTACCAGCGATTCGCCGAGGTCGGCTTCGACTACGGCCCGGTCTTCCGCGGGCTGCGCGCGGTGTGGCGGCGCGGCGACGACCTGTACGCCGAGGTCGAGTTGCCCTCCGAGGCCGCGGCCGAGGACTTCGGCCTGCACCCTGCCCTGCTGGACGCCGGGATGCACGCCTCGGGATTCGGCGACGTCGGCTCGCTCAGCCGAGGCGGGTTGCCGTTCTCCTGGCAGGGGGTGTCGCTGCACGCCGCGGGCGCCTCGGTGGTGCGGATGCGGCTCGCTCCGGGGCCGGACGGCACGACGGTGCTCTCAGTTGCCGACGCGACGGGCTCGCCGGTGGCCACGGTCGACCGCCTCGTCACCCGGCAACTTCCCGCCGAGCAGCTCACCGGCGCCCCGGTGGAGCGGGATGCGCTGTTCCACCTCGAGTGGACGCCCGTCCCCACCTCGGTGCCCGCCGAACGCGACCGGGCCGTGATCGGGCCGGACCCGCTGGGCTTGGCCGGGTCGGCGCACGTCGGCATCGCCGATGTCGACGCCGACGAGGTCCTGGTTCCCGTCACCGGTGACGGCGAGGACGTGCCGTCCTCGGCGCACGCGGCGACCGCGCGCGTCCTGCGGCTCCTGCAGGAGTGGTTGGCGGAGGAGCGGTTCACCGGCTCCCGGCTGGTGTTCGTGACCCGCGGGGCGACCTCGGGCGACGACCTGACCGGCTCGGCGGTGTGGGGCCTGGTGCGGTCGGCGCAGACCGAGCACCCGGGTCGCTTCGCGCTGGTCGACCTGGACCCCGAGGCCGAGCTCGACACGTCCGCCGAGACCTTGGCGCGCGCGCTCGGCAGCGACGAGCCCCAGCTGCGAGTCCGCGGCGACGAGGTGCAGGCGGCGCGCATCGGCAGGGCGGACGGCTCGCGGCAGCAGCCGGTCTGGGACGTCGACGGCACCGTGCTGATCACCGGTGGTACCGGCGGGCTGGGCGCTGTGCTGGCCCGCCACCTGGTGAGCAGGCACGGCGTGCGCGACCTGCTGCTGGTCAGCCGCCGCGGTCCGGCGGCCGAGGGCGCTGATGACCTCGTCGCCGAGCTGGCCGACGGCGGAGCCACCGCGCGCGTGGTGCCCTGCGACGTGACCGATCGTGCCGCGGTGGCCGGGCTGCTGGAGCAGCACCCCGTGCGAGCCGTCGTGCACACCGCCGGTGTCGTGCAGGACGGCGTGATCGAATCGCTGACGCCCGAGGCGTCCGACGCCGTGCTCGCCCCGAAGGTCGACGCCGCGTGGCACCTGCACGAACTCGCCGAGGACCTGTCGGCGTTCGTGCTGTTCTCCTCGGCCGCGGCCACCTTCGGCGGCGCGGGCCAGGGCAACTACGCGGCGGGCAACTCCTTCCTCGACGCCCTGGCGCAGCACCGGCGCGAGCGCGGGCTCCCCGCGGTGTCGCTGGCGTGGGGCGCCTGGGAGCAGTCGGTCGGTCTGACCAGCGGGCTCGCCGAGGCTGATGTGCAGCGGATCTCGCGGATGGGGGTCCTGCCGCTGTCCGTGCGGCAGGGCACCGAGATGTTCGACGCGGCGCTGGGAACCGGTGCCGCGCTGGTCCTTCCGGTGCACCTGGACCTGCCCGCGCTGCGCGCTCGCGGGGAGGTCCCGCCGCTGCTGCGCGGGCTGATCCGCACGCCGATCCGGCGCGCCGCCGCGTCGACCGGCGGCGAGACCGGGGCGCTGGTGGACCGCCTCGCCGCGCTGACCGAGGCCGAGCGAACCGAACGGCTGGTGGAACTGGTCCGCGACGAGGTCGCGGCCGTGCTCGGGCACACCAGCGCCGGGGGAGTCGATCCCTCGCGCGCCTTCCAGGAGCTCGGCTTCGACTCGCTGACCGCGGTCGAGCTGCGCAACCGGTTGACCGCCGCGACCGGGATCCGGCTGTCGGCGACGTCGGTGTTCGACTACCCGACGGTGACCAGGCTCGCCGGGCATCTGCGCGACGACCTGTTCGGATCGGCGCTCGACGCGCCATCGCCGGTGCCCGCCGCCCCGTCGCTCGACGAGGACCCGATCGCGATCGTGGGCATGGCCTGCCGGTACCCGGGCGGGGTCTCCTCGCCGGAAGACCTGTGGCGGTTGGTGACCGAGGGCTCCGACGCGATCACCGGGTTCCCCACCAACCGGGGCTGGGACCTGGACACCCTCTTCGACTCCGACCCGGACCGAGCCGGCACCTCCTACGCCCTGGCGGGCGGGTTCCTGCACGACGCGGGCGAGTTCGACGCCGACTTCTTCGCGATGTCCCCGCGAGAGGCGCTGGCCACCGACGTCCAGCAGCGGCTGGTGCTGCAGACGGCGTGGGAGGCGATCGAGCGGGCCGGGATCGATCCGATCTCGTTGCAGGGCAGCCAGACCGGTGTCTTCGCCGGTGTGATGGTCAACGACTACGGCACGTTGCTGGACGGCGACACCTTCGAGGGCTATCAGGGCACCGGCACCGCGCAGAGCGTGCTCTCCGGCCGGGTCTCCTACACCTTCGGGTTCGAGGGTCCGGCGGTGACGGTGGACACGGCGTGCTCGTCGTCGCTGGTGTCGATGCATCTGGCCGCGCAGTCGTTGCGGCAGGGGGAGTGCTCGCTGGCGCTGGCCGGTGGTGTGACCGTGATGTCGACTCCGGCGTCCTTCGTGGTGTTCTCCCGCCAGCGCGGGCTGGCCGCTGACGGCAGGTGCAAGTCCTACTCCGACTCCGCCGACGGCGTGGGCTGGTCCGAGGGCGCGGGACTCGTGGTGCTGGAGCGGCTTTCGGACGCGCAGCGCAACGGGCATCGGGTGCTGGCAGTGATGCCGGGCTCGGCGGTGAACCAGGACGGCGCGTCGAACGGGTTGACAGCGCCGAACGGTCCGTCGCAGCAGCGGGTGATCCGGCAGGCCTTGGCCGGTGCGGGTCTGTCCACTTCGGACGTCGATGTGGTCGAGGGGCACGGAACGGGGACCTCCCTGGGTGATCCGATCGAGGCGCAGGCGCTGCTGGCCACGTACGGCCAAAATCGCGAGAAGCCGTTGCTGCTGGGTTCGGTGAAGTCGAACCTCGGTCACACCCAGGCCGCCTCCGGCGTGGCCGGGGTGATCAAGATGGTGATGGCGATGCGCAACGGCGTGCTGCCGAAGTCGCTGCACTCGGACGCGCCGTCCTCGCACGTGGACTGGCAGGACGGTCAGGTCGAACTGCTCGCTTCGCCGAGCGAGTGGCCGGATGCCGGTCGTGTTCGTCGTGCTGGTGTGTCGTCGTTCGGTGTCAGCGGTACGAACGCGCACGTGATTCTGGAGCAGCCGGGTGCTGCCGAGGAGCCGGTGGACGAGTCGCGAGTCGCGCCTGCCGTGGTCCCGTGGGTGGTGTCGGCGAAGTCCGAGGGCGCCTTGGACGAGCAGCTCCCGCGGTTGCGCGGGTTGGACGAGTCTCCCGCCGATATCGGGTATTCGCTGGTGTCCTCGCGTTCGGTGTTCGAGCGCCGTGCGGTGTTGCTGGCTTCGGACGAAGGGGTCTCGGAACTCGCCCGCGGGGTCGCTGCTGAGCGGTCGTTGGGTGTGCTGTTCGCGGGTCAGGGTTCGCAGCGGCTCGGCATGGGGCGTGAGCTGTACGACCGGTTTCCGGTGTTCGCCGAGGCCCTGGATGCGGTGCTGGATCGGTTGGATCCGGGCGTGCGCGATGTGATGTGGGGCGATGATGCCGAGGTCCTGAACCGGACGGGTTGGGCGCAGCCCGCGTTGTTCGCGGTCGAGGTCGCCCTGTTCCGCCTCGCCGAGTCGTTCGGGCTGCGGCCGGATTATTTGGCGGGGCATTCGATCGGTGAGATCGCGGCTGCGCACGTGGCGGGTGTGTTCTCGCTGGAGGACGCGTGCACGTTGATCAGCGCGCGGGCGCGCCTGATGCAGGCGCTCCCGGCCGGTGGCGTGATGGTCGCGGTGCAGGCCCGTGAGGACGAGGTCCTGCCGCATCTCGCTGAGG
>NZ_BAAARA010000013.1:0-132392 GCF_039531955.1 Saccharopolyspora halophila | reverse complement strand
TTGGTCCTGGATACCGCACCCCTCCCTTCTTTATATGCACGACCCGAACACCCCCAGCACGCCCAGAACGTCCGTTCTCACGGCTTGACACGGCCGGAGGTCGCCTGGCCCTTCCGGTCGACAAGGTCGACTTCTTGCTTGAGACTTGGCCGGAAGTTCCACTGTGGAAGGGGCGTGCCGTGGACGAAAGCGAGCTTCGCTCGTCGCTCGAGAAGTTGACGGTGGCGGAGAAGGCCCGACTGGTGACCGGCGCGGACTTCTGGACGCTGCACCCGAACTCGAAGATCGGCCTGCGAGCGCTGGTGTGCTCCGACGGACCGAACGGGGTCCGCGGGACGAGGTGGGACGAGCGGGACACTTCGCTCCTGCTGCCGGTCGCCTCGGCCATCGGCGCTACTTGGGACCGGGACGCGGCCAAGCGCGCGGGCGAGCTGTTCGGCGACGAGGCGCTGCGGCGCGGAGTGCACGTGGTCCTGGCGCCCACGGTGAACCTGCATCGCAGCCCGTTCGGTGGCAGGAACTTCGAGAACTTCTCCGAGGACCCGTTGCTGGTCGGCGAGCTCGGTGCTGCCGTGGTGCAGGGCATCCAGTCGAAGGGCGTGGCGGCCACCCCGAAGCACTACGTCGCCAACGACAGCGAGACCGAGCGGATGACCTATGACGCGGTCGTCGACGAGACGACCCTGCGCGAGGTCTACCTCGAACCGTTCCGCCGGATCGTGGAAAAGGCCGGCCCGTGGGCGATGATGGCCGCTTACAACTCGGTGAACGGCCGCACGATGACCGAGAACTCCACGCTGGTCAACGACATCCTCAAGGACGAGTGGGGCTGGGACGGCGTGCTGATGTCGGACTGGTTCGCGACTCGCTCCCTCAAGGCGGCCGCCGATGGCGGTCTCGACCTCGCGATGCCGGGTCCGACCAGCCCGTGGAGCGACGGCGTGCTGCAGAAGGCGGTCGAGGACGGCGAGATCGCCGAGTCGGTGCTCGACGACAAGGTCCTGCGGCTGTTGCGCCTGGCCGATCGGGTCGGGGCGATCGGTGGCAAGTCCGAGAAGAAGGCCAACAAGTCCGAGAAGGGCAAGACGGCCACACCGCCGGAAGAGGCCCGTACGGTCCTGCGCGAGCTGACCGCACGGGGGTGCGTGCTGCTGCGCAACGAGACGGTCGGGGACCGGCCCGCGCTGCCGTTGCGGGAGGGGATCGGCAAGGTCGCGGTGATCGGGGAGAACGCCATCCTGCCCGCGGTGCAGGGCGGTGGTTCATCGCACGTCAGCCCGCCGCACGTGGTCACGCCGCTGGAGGGGGTCCGGAACGCTCTGCCCGACGCGGAGGTCACCTACCGCCGGGGCGTGTGGCAGCGGCGGTTGCTGGACCCGATCCCTCGCGAGGACGTCGACGACCCCGAAGGCCGCGGAACGGGCTTCCGCGTCGAATACCTCGATGAGAACGGGAAGGTCGTCGACAGCGAGCTGCGCGGCACTGAGCGGCTGGTGTGGCAGATCGGCAGCCTGCCCAAGGGCACGGCGAAGATCCGGCTGCGCGGCCGGCTGCGCACCGAGGTCGGGGATCACGCCTTCGGGGTGAGCGGTACCGGGCACTTCCGCGTCGATTTCGGCGGTCGCGAGGTCTTGAACGCCGAGGTCGCCCGCGCCCGCGAAGTGGACGACCCGCTGGCGGACATGGTGGAACCCCCGGAGCAGCGATGCAGCGTGCTGCTGGTGGAGTCCGATCTCGACCGGGGACGCATCGAGGCGTCCGTGGAGTTCACGCCCCAGGACATCAACGCGGACCTGATCGTGCTCGGCGTCGGCTACCGGGCGGGTCGCTGCGACGACCGCGCCGAGCTGGAGTCGGCGCTGGCCGCGGCTCGGGAGGCCGATGTCGCGGTGGTCGTGGTGGGAACCAACGACGAGGTCGAGACCGAGGGCCGCGACCGCACGACGCTCGACCTTCCCGGTCTGCAGAACGAGCTCGTCAGCAGCGTGGCGGGTGCGAACTCGAACACCGTCGTGGTGGTCAACGCGGGCGCTCCCGTGCTGCTGCCGTGGTCCGGCGAGGTGCCCGCGATCCTGTGGACCTGGTTCGGCGGCCAGGAGTACGGCGACGCCCTCGCCGAGGTCCTGCTCGGCAAGACCGAGCCGGGTGGGCGGCTGCCGAGCACGTTGCCCGCGGAACTCGCCGACGTCCCGGTTGCGCTGCCCGGTGTTCAGCCGGTGGGCGGGCTGCTGCGCTACGAGGAGGGCGCGGGCATCGGCTACCGCGGTTACGAGCGCGCGGGCAAGGTCCCGGCCTTCCCGTTCGGCCACGGGCTCGGGTACACGACCTGGGAGTACCTCGAAGCAGATCGGGAGGGCGGGCAGGTCAAGATCAAGCTCCGCAACGGCGGTGATCGCCGCGGTCGCGAGGTGGTTCAGGTCTACGAGGCGGAACCGCTGCGGCTGGCGGGTTTCACCACGGCCGAGGCCGATCCCGGCGAGACCGCGGTGGTCACGGTGGACGTCGAGTCCGCATCGGAGGAGCTCAGGGTCGGGCGCAGCGCGAGCGATCTGCGGCTGACGGCTTCCGGCTGAACCGAGAGGTGGCGCCGCCCTGGGGACGGCGCCACCTGCGAGGTTCCCGGGGGGATCAGCCGAGGATCCGCTCCAGGTCGTCGAGGACCAGGTTGGCGGCGATCGGCCCCAGGCCCAGGTACCAGGTGTCGTCGGGGACCTCGAAGGCCTTGTTCGCCTTCACCGCGCCCAGGGTGCTCCACTGCACGGAGTTGACGACCTCGTTCATCTGCTTGGCGCCGGTCTCGCCGTAGGCGCCGTAGAAGAGGATGTCACCGTCGGCCTGCGAGATCTGCTCGCGGCTGAGCTTGGCGAAGGTCTTCTCGATCTGCTGGTTCTGCGGCCGGGCGAACCCCGCGTCGGACAGGATGGTGCCGATGAACGAGTTCTCGCTGTAGAGCCGGATGTTGCCGGTGCTGAACCGCAGCATGCTGACCTTCTGCGCACCCGGGTCGCCTGCTCGCTGGCCGATCTCGGCCGCGCGCTTCTTGTAGTCGGCGAGGATCTGCTCGGCCTTCGGCTTCTTGCCGAGCGCCTCCGCGTCGAGCAGGAAGTTCTCCTTCCAGGTCTTGCCCACGGTTTCGGCCATCACCGTCGGCGCGATCTTGCTCAGCGCGTCGTAGTTCTCCTCGTCCCTGGTCTTGCTGGACAGGATCAGGTCGGGCTTCAGCTTGGCGATCTTCTCGATGTTCGGCGAGCCGATCGTGCCGACCATCTCGACGTTGCCCGCCTTCTCGGCGAGGTAGGGCTGGATCTTGGAGTTGGCCGCGGGCAGCACCGCCCCGACCGGCTTGACGCCCAGCGCCAGTGCCGCGTCCAGTTCGCCGGTGTCGAGCACGACCACTCGTTTGGGAGTTCCCTTGATCGTGGTCTTGCCCATCGCGTGCTCGATCACGCGTCCCTGCTCCTGATTGCCGGTCTGCTCCGGCTCGGAGGGCGTTCCACAGGCGCCCACTCCCAGCGCGACGGCGGAGAGCAGCGCCGCGAGCAGTCGTCGATGACGCAGCATTATGCACCTTACGTGTTGGTTCCGGACGAAAGTTTGGGAAGCCTAACCTGAGAAGTCGAGCGGAAGCTAGGGTTCCCACTTCTGCCGGGGGTGGTCCGCTAGAGAGTGCTCAGGAACATGTGCGCCATCGCCGCGGACAGCGCCAGCTCGACCGCGCCGCTGATTCGAGCCCGCCGGTCCCGGCCGCGCACGGCATCGGTTCCCGCGAATCCGGCGCTGAGCAAGCAATAGACCGCGAAGATCCAGGCCAGCAGCGGGACCGAGTAGCCCGGCGCGTGGGTGGCGACCGAGACCGCGGGGCCGTGCGCGTGGTGGTGCCCGGAGGGGACCAGCAGCGAGGTGGAACTCCCGCGGGTGCGCTGGGCGACGACCATGTAGGCCATCGCCAGCGAACCGATCACGTGGTGCAGGTAGGACGGCACTCGCTTGCGCACCGCCAGCACTCCGAGCCAGACCGCCAGCGCCGTGAACAGCACGGCCCAGGCGATCGGCGGGACCACGCCGGGCAGGTGCATCGCGGTCATGCCCACACCCATCGACGCGTGCGCCACCTCGACGTGGCCGGGCCGGGTCCGGGTGCGCAATCGCGTTCCGAGTCGCAGCAGCGCGATGGCGGTCGCCACGACGACCACACCGGCGGCGACTTGTCCGAGCGCGCTCACCCCGCTGATTGTTCGGTGGCGCGCGGGCCGGAACTACCTCCGTCCGTGTCGACTTTCGCGCCACGGAACGCATTGACGCCGGTAGCGCGCTCTGGGACGTCCCGCGGTCGAACAGCGGGAACCGGGCGGGAACTCCGCGTCCGTCCGGCACGACAATGTGAACGTGGACTGTGAGGACTACCGCGAGGCCCTGTCGGCCCGGCTGGACGGTGAAGCGTCACCGGTGGCCGAGGAACGGCTCGAAGCGCATCTCGCGGAGTGCGCGGGTTGCCGGTCCTGGCAGCAGCGGGCGATCGCGTTGAACCGGACGCTGCGGGTCCGACCGGCGCAACCGACGCCGGACCTGACCGCAGCGGTGCTCCGCGCGGCGCCCGCGCGGACAGGTCGCGGGTGGCGGCGGATCGCGCTGGCGGTCGTCGGCGGTTGCCAGCTCGTGCTCGGGTTCGCCCAGCTAGCCGGGGTCGGGCAGGACAACCTGGTCGCGATGGCGGGCCACCTGTTCAACGAGAGCACTGCGTGGAACCTGGCCATCGGGCTGGGGTTGCTGTGGACCGCCTGGCGGCCCGGCGCCGCGGCCGGGACGGTGCCGGTGCTGTCCGCCTTCGTGCTGGTGCTCACCGGGTTCTGCGTGCACGACCTGGTGCTCGGGACGGCCACCGCGGGCCGCGTCGCCACGCACGGCTTGCTGGTCGCCGGGCTGATCGCGCTCGTGCTGGTGCAGCGCGACCAGCGGCCTCCCCGGCGCACCGGGTCCGGTACACCGGAAGAGCCCGCCGATCCGGCTGGGACGGCTTCGCCGAGCCCGCAGGTCCGGCCCGGCGATCTGGGCCCCACCGCGTACCGCCGGACCGGCTAGGAGCTGTTCAGGCGCGCGGCGAACTCGCCTGCGCCGCCGCGGGTTCCGCTGTCCTCACCGCCGAGCCGAGCAGCAGTTCCCGGACAGGACCTAGGCGGCCGCGCGTCGGCGGCTGATGGCGCCGAGCGCGCTGTCCACGACCAGGAAGATCAGCAACGACACGCCGAAGACCGGCAGCGCGTAGGCGATGCCCAGCGCCGCGATGCCGATCGGGACCAGGATCCGATTGGGCACTCGCCGCCACGCGCCGCGCTCGGGGGACTTGCCGAAGCCCCGGGTCGGCCTGCGCAACCACCACATCCGGTAGCCCCAGACGATCATGCAGATCAGCGCGACGGCCATCACGACCAGCACGAGCTGGTTCACCCAGCCGAAGAGCAGGCCCATGTGCGCGTCGATTCCCCAGCGGGACAGCTTGGCCACCAGCGGCTGATCGGCGAAGGGCAGCGAGGCAGTGATCTCGCCGCTTCCGGGGTGCACCGCGACCGCGTCCTGCTGGGTCGGCCAGGAGCGGCCGATCTCCTGGACCCGGTAGGCGCTCCCGTCGCCGGGAGGCGTGATCTCCACGGGTCCGGACAGACCGTGCGCGTCGGCTGCGGCCAGCACCCGGTCCATGCCCACGTCGCCCGCGGCGGGGCGCGGCAGATCGGTGGAGACGCTGGGGGTTTCCCAGGCCAGCGCCGACCGCAGCTCACCGATGTTCGCCCCGGCGTAGGTCGACCAGGTCAGTCCGGTCGCGGACAGGAACAGCAGCCCGAGCGCGATCCACAGGCCCACCGATCCGTGCCAGGACAGCACGCGCCGCCGGCGGCTGCCGCGCACCTGCGGCTTGAACATGGCCGCGATCCGCGAACGCCGGCGCGTCACCCACAGCACGAGCCCGCCGAGGACCACGACCCACAGCCAGCTCGCGGCGAGCTCGCTGTAGACGCGCCCCGGGTCGCCGAGGTTGAGGTTGCGGTGCAGCTGGTCGAAGAAGGTGCGCAGCGGGAGTGCCTGACCGCTGCCGTAGGTCTCCAGCACGCCGCGCACCTCGGCGGTGTGCGGGTCGACGAAGACCGTGCGGAAGTAGCTCGCGCGGTTCTCCGGGTCTTCGAAGATGACCTGAGTGGTGTCGGTCGGGGAGGGCGCCGGGCGCACCGCTTCGAGCTCTTCGGCGGGCAGCGCACTGGTGGCGACCCGGACCTGCTCGGCGAGCGGCTGGGACTGCGAACTCGCGGGCACGTGCAGCTCGTGGGCGTAGAAGTGCTGTTCCAGCTGCGGGGTGAAGACGTAGAGCAGGCCGGTCAGCGCCGCCACGAGCAGGAACGGGCCGACGAGAACACCGGCGTAGAAGTGCAGGCGCAGCAGCATCGGCCGCAGCGCCGCCCATCCGGTGGCGGGCCCCGGTTGCCGGGTGCGCTCGGCTTCCTCGATGGTCATGGATGTCCCCTCCTCGGCGTCACCGTCGAGGGAGAAGTCGGCCGTGCGGGGCTAGGAGTTCCGGACCGCGGGTGTAACGATGTTCACGTTCTCGCGCGGGTTTGCTACCCGGCGCCTTCGGCTCGCCGCGCGGCGTCCAGGAGTTCGGCCCTGGCCCGTGCCACCCGGGAACGGATGGTGCCGATCGCGCACCCGCAGACGTCCGCGGCCTCCTGGTATGACAGGCCCAGGATCTGGGTGAGCAGCAACGCTTCCCGGCGCTCCTCGTCGAGTTCGTCGAGCATCGCGTTCAGCTCGACGATGTCGGCGGCACCGGGCGAGCTCATCGCGAGGTCGGCCGCCGCGGTCCAGTCGGCGACCGGCGCGGTCTGCGGGCGGGCCCGCTCGTGGCGGATCTGATCCACCACGACGCGGCGGGCGATGGACAGCAGCCAGACGCGGGCCGAGGACCGCGCGGAGAAGCGCCGGATGGACTTCAGCGCCCGCAGGTAGGTCTCCTGCGTCAGATCGTCGGCGAGGTGCACGCCAGCCCGGTGCGCGAGGAAGCGCCACACGTCGCGCTGGGTGCCGGAGATGAATCCCTCGATCGAGGCGCGATCACCGGACCGGGCGGCCAGCGCCAGCGCGGTGAGGCGAGCGTCCTCGTCCTCGGAACGATTCATGATCGGGAGCCTATCCACCCGGCAGCGGGGCGGATCCGCCGGTGGCGGAGGGGTGATCCGGGCTCGCGAAAGCAACGAGCCCAGACCTCGCGGCCTGGGCTCCGAAGTGCGCCAACAGGGACTCGAACCCCGAACCCACTGATTAAGAGTCAGTTGCTCTACCACTTGAGCTATTGGCGCTTGCGTCTCCACCGGGATTCCGCGTCGGTCTCCCTGGCGACGTGCAAAAGATTAGCACGGTGCGGTGGGGGGGTTTTGCACCGGGCTCCGGTTCCGGGCGGCACGTGTTCCGGGTCGCATTCCGGAGAATCGGAACTCGCTCGAAAAAAATCGAGGGCCTCCTGCCGGTGCAGGAGGCCCTCGATTTCGAAGTGCGCCAACAGGGACTCGAACCCCGAACCCACTGATTAAGAGTCAGTTGCTCTACCACTTGAGCTATTGGCGCTCGCGTGCCGCCCGGGGATTCCGTCCGGTTTCCCCGGCAACGCGAAAAACTTTAGCACGCGGCGGCGGAGCCCTGATGCAGGGGGTCCGCCCGAGGCGATGTGGCGGTCGCCGAGCAACCCGGGGGTGGGGCCGCGCGTCCCAATAGGGCGGATCGAGAAGTAGTCGATGACGCAGAGTGCGCATCCGACCACTGGCCGGGCGGTCGGAGCGCTGCGGCACACTATTGGTGAGGGTCAGTTGCGTGTTGGGACGGGACGGAACGTTGGTAATGGTTCAGAGGGGTAACTCGGTCGGGTTAATTCGGCGCGCGTGCCGGTCGTCGGCGGTGCTGGCCGCCGGGTTGGTGGTGCTGTTGACGGCCGGCTGCAGTGGCGTTGCGGGAGGTCAGAAGGATCAGCAGGCGCCCGAGGTGGCCGCGCCGACGGTGCGAATGGCGCCGGACAACGGGGCCAAGGGGGTGTCCCCGCTCGACCCCGTCACGGCTAAGGTCGACGGCGGCGAGATCGTCCGGGCTGAGCTGACCAACGCTGACGGCGGCCCGGTCGAGGGCCGGATCGCGGACGACGGCAAGAGCTGGAAGGTCGGCCAGAAGCTGGGGTACGACCGCACCTACACGCTGTCGGTGACCGCCAAGGGCCCGGAAGGTCCGGAGATCACCAAGCAATCGACCTTCACCACGCTCTCGCCCGCTGCCCAGACCTACGTGTCGATGATCCCGCTGGACGGCGACACGGTGGGCGTCGGCCAGCCGCTGGTGTTCCGGTTCAGCAAGAACGCCCCGGCGCCGGACAAGAAGAAGGCCGAGCAGGCGATCGACATCCGGACCGAACCGGCCGTCGAGGGCGCGTTCTACTGGTTCAACAGCCGCGAGGTGCACTGGCGTCCGAAGGAGTACTGGGAGCCGGGCACCACGATCGACGTGAACATCGACGTCTACGGCCGCGAGCTGGGCGACGGCGTGTGGGGTGAGGCGGACCGCACCGCCACCTTCCACATCGGCGACCGCGTCGTGCTCAAGGCCGACGGCGCCAGCCACCAGATGTCGGTGGAGAAGAACGGCAAGATCATCCGCACCATGCCGGTCTCGCTCGGCAAGCCGGACTTCCCGTCGAACAACGGCGTTCACGTGGTCATGGCGCATCACCGCAAGTACATGATGGATTCCTCGACCTACGGGCTGCCCGTCGACGAAGGGGGATACCGGACCGAGGTGGAATGGGCGGTGCGGATCTCCAACGGCGGCGAGTTCCTGCACGCCGCGCCGTGGTCGGTGGCCGACCAGGGACACCGCAACGTCAGCCACGGGTGCATCAACATGAGCAACGAGAACGCCGAGTGGATCTACAACCTGGTCAAGAAGGGCGATGTCGTCGAGATCACCAATTCCGGTGGGCCGGACCTGAGGTCCTGGGACGGATTCGGCGACTGGCAGATCCCGTGGAGCCAGTGGAAGGCGGGAAACCGGTGATCGGGCCCGCCCTGCGCGGCGGTGCGGGCCGCCGCGCCTGAGATCGCCGCGACCGCGAGATCGATGAAGGCTCCTCTCCCAGCCGGGGAGGAGCCTTCATTCATGAGGAAGGGCGAAGAACGAGAAAGGCCCCGCTCGAAGGAGCGGGGCCTTTCTGCCTTGGGGTGAGTGACGGGAATCGAACCCGCGACTCCTGGGACCACAACCCAGTGCTCTACCGACTGAGCTACACCCACCTCGGCCGCTCGAGTCAGCCTCTCACCGAGGCCGCCCGGAGCAACAGATCTATCTTAACGCGTGCCCCGGACGGGATTCGCACCGGCCCTGATTTTCGGATTTCAGCTGCTCAGTGGTCCTGTTCCGGCTCGTCGCCGTCGATCAGCTCCCGAGCCACGGCTTGTGCCTGCTCGCTGCTCGGTCCCGGCTGCGGGACGAACGCGGTGCGGCGGTAGTAGGCGAGCTCGCGGATGGACTCGCGGATGTCGGCCAGCGCGCGGTGCGCGAGGCCCTTCTCCGGCTGCGCGTAGTAGATCCGCGGGTACCAGCGGCGGCACAGCTCCTTGACGGAGGACACGTCGACCATCCGGTAGTGCAGGTGCTCGTCCAGCTTCGGCATGTCCCGGGAGAGGAAGCCGCGGTCGGTGGCGATCGAGTTGCCCGCCAGCGGCGCGGAGCGCACGTCGGGCACGTACTGCCGGATGTGGTCCAGGACCCGCTGCTCGGCTTCCTCCAGGCTCACCGCGGACTCGCGGACCTCCTGGGTGAGCCCGGAGCGCTCGTGCATGTCCCGCACCACTTCGGGCATGCCGGCCAGGGCTTCGTCGTCGGCGTGGATCACGATGTCCACGCCGTCGTCGAGGATGTTGAGGTCGGCGTCGGTGACCAGGGCGGCGATCTCGATCAACGCGTCCTTGCCGAGGTCGAGCCCCGTCATTTCGCAGTCGATCCACACTAGACGGTCGTTCACCCGAAGCAGCCTAACCCCTCGACCCGCCCCGCAGGGCACCCCTCGACCCGGCGAACTGACAGTTTTGCCTAAAACCGCACCGAGACCATGTCCGTTCTGCCCGGACAGTTTTAGGCAAAACTGTCACCTCACTTGTTGAGGTGGGGGTGCAGCTCTCGGGGGACCACCTTGCCCGTGGGGTTGCGGGGAAGCTCGTCGAGGAAGACGACGTCCCTGGGGGTGGCGAACTTGGTGATGCGCTCGCGGACGCGGTTGCGGATGTCGTCGGCCTCCAGCGAAGCCTGCTCGCGCAGGACAACGAAGGCCGCCAGGCGCTGCCCCAGCTCCTCGTCGTCGACCCCCAGGACCGCGGCCTCGGCCACCTCCGGCATGGCGCCGATGACGTCCTCGGTCTCCTTGGGGTAGATGTTCTCGCCGCCCGAGATGATCATGTCGTCCTCGCGCCCGACCACGAACAACCGTCCGGCGCGGTCGAAGCGACCGAGGTCGCCGGTGGACATCAGGCCGTCGCGGCTTTCCCGGCTGGCACCGTTGGTGTAACCGTCGAAGATCATGTTGTTGGCCGCGAAGATCCGGCCCGGCTCGCCTTGCGGTACCGGCCGCCCGTCCTCGTCCAGGATCCGGACGGTGGTGCCGAACGGGGGCCTGCCCGCCGACGAGGGCGCGGCGCGCAGGTCGGAGGGCTGGGCGACGCTGACCCAGGAGACCTCGGTGGAGCCGTAGAGGTTGTAGAGCACCTGGCCGAAGGTGCGCTGGAATCGCGTGGCCAGGTCGGCGGGCAGGGCGGAGCCGCTGCTGGCCACGATGCGCAGCGAATCGAGCCGGTGCGCGGCGCGCTGCTCGTCGGGCAGGTCGAGGATGCGCTGCAGCATCACCGGCACCGCCCACATGGCGCCGACCCGGTTGCGCTCGATGGTGCGCAACGTGTCCTGCGGGTCGAACCGGCGGCGCAGCACCAGCGTCGCACCCAGCACGGCCGAGAGCTGGAATCCGGCCACGCCCCAGGTGTGGAACAGCGGCGCCTCGATCAGGACGCGCTCGCCCGCGCGCAGCGGGACCCGGGAGAAGATCGAGGCGGCGGGGGTCAGGCTCGGCGGATCCGGCCTGCGGGCGCCCTTCGGCGTGCCGGTGGTGCCGGAGGTGAGCACGATCAGCCGCGAGTGCCGCGGCGGCTTGTCGATGCCGCGCAGGGGAGTCTTGGCGATCAGGTGGTCGAGGGTGTCGTGCTCGGTGGTGGACTCCACCCAGCTCAGCACCACGTCCAGGTCGGCGGGCAGCTCGGGCAGGTGGTCGCCGAACTCCTCGTCGGTGACCAGCAGGTCGACGTTCTGCTCGCGGAGCACATCGCCGAGCTGCTTGGTGCTCAGCCCGACGTTGAGCAGCACCACGTCCACGCCCAGCTTGGCGGCGGCGACGACCACTTCGACGGTGCCGTGGTGGTTGCGGGCGAGCAAACCGATCCGGGTCCGGGCCGGGACCCGATCCCGCAGCGCCGTCGCCAGGCGGGTGGTCCGCTCGGACAGGTCGGCGTAGCTGAGCGCGCCCCGCTCGTCGATCACCGCCGGGCGGTCCGGGTGCCGGATCGCGCCGATGGCGAAGCCCAGCGGCACGGTGATGCCCCAGCGCCGGTAGGCCAGCGCCATGCGAGCCAGTTTGTCCGGCCGCACCGGACGCACCACACCCTGCCTGACTAGCACGTATGCCGCGTGCAACGCGGGGCCCGCGCTGCGTAGGAAGGTCTCGGACAACCGCCGCAGGACGCTCACTCGCTCACCTCTCGACATCCTTATCTACTCGCGAGTAAATAATGCCGGTGCGAGCCCGAGGTAACAAGACCGCGCGGCGGCTGCGGTGACGTAGCCCGCGTGGTCTAGTGCTCGGAAGCCGTGACCACGGCGTCCCGCAGGGCGGCGCGCAAGCGGCCGATCTCCAGCGGTGACATTACCGCGGTTTCGCCGGGCGGTGTGATGACCACCACCTGGCCCTGATCGACGAACACCGACATGTCACGTCGCCTGCCCGCGACGTCGCGGCAGCTGACGTGCCATTCGTTGGTTCCCACTGTCCAGCCTCCTAGGTGCCGTTCGCCTCGCTAGCGCGCTGATTGCGCGCTTCTCGAACGAGGGACGCACCGGGACCGGGCGCATGACGGCACGCCGCGGGATCGATCGCGAAGAATCGCGGTAGCGCCGACGGGACCCGGGCCCCGAAACGCTTCGGGGGCGATCCCCCCGTTGGGAGATCGCCCCCGAAGCAGCACCGTTAACCGGGCACACTCGTCTGCCGCAGCAGGTTGATCAGACCGGGCGAACCCGCAGACCGCCGCTCTCGGCGGAGAAGGTCACGGCGCCCTCGAAGTCGGCGATCGGCAGCTCGTCGCGGACCAGCCGGTGCAGCCCGTCCGAGGCCTCGGCCCGGATCTCGCGGGTGCTCACCGACTTCTCGGCCAGATCGGTGCCGCCGAACTGCACCTGCAGCTCGTCGCCCTGCACGGTGGCGCTCAGCCAGCCGCCGGGGATGGTCTGCTCGGTGCCCTCGTAGGACAGCGTCAGCTTGGCCGCGGCCGGCTCCTCGGCGCGCACCGCGATGTGCGACAGCGCCACACCCCGCTCGCCGGACTCACCGACCATCGCGATGACGTCGCGGGTGGCCTCGGCGGACAGGCCCTCGCCCGGCTTGGGCGTCAGGACCTGCACCTGCAGCTGGGCGGCCAGCCGGTAGGGCTGCCAGGAGCCCGCGCCGATCAGGTTGACCACGGCGGCGACCGACACGCCGTCGACCAGCCGGTCACTGCCCGGTGCGGGAGTGATCTCGATCGCCGGGACGTCGCGTTTTGCCAACAGGTCGCGCAGCGCCTTGGCGCGCAGACGGCTGTTGCGGTCGAAGCCGCGGGTGATCGCCACCGTCTGCGATCCGGCGGCCGCCGCTGCGGCCTCGGTCAGATCCGCCAGCGGGGCCCAGATCTGCGCCGGGTCCTCTTCGGGACGCTGACGGCGCGCGCGGGCGAAGCTCGGAGCATCGGTCGTCGTTTCCATCGCTTTCCAGGTTAGTCCGTCGAAAAGGGACGCTTTACCTGCCGATGGCCCTGACCGGGTGTGAGTTCGGTCGCCTTTCTTGATTCGGCGACGCGGACCCGGGGGCTTGCCGGCTGTTGCTAGGTTGGGACGCGACGCGGGGTGCCCGGCATGTCCTGGCTGAGAACAGACCCGTCGAACCTGACCTAGCTCGTACTAGCGGAGGGACGTCATCATCATGGCCCCCAATGTGCTGACCATCGCCGGTACCGACCCCAGCGGCGGTGCCGGAATTCAGGCGGACCTCAAGGCGTTCTCGGCCAACGGGGCCTACGGCATGTCGGTGATCACGGCGCTGGTCGCGCAGACCACGACCGGCGTGCGCCGGGTGCAGGAAGTGGCGCCCGACTTCGTCACCGATCAGCTGGTCACGCTGCTCGACGACGTCCGGGTGGACGCGGTCAAGATCGGCATGCTGGCCAACGCCGAGGTGATTCGCGCGGTGGTCGCCGTGCTGGACGACTACTCGCCGCGGCACGTGGTGCTGGACCCGGTGATGGTGGCCAAGAGCGGTGACCGCCTGCTGGCCCCGGAGGCCGTGGGGGCGCTGCGCGAGGAACTGCTGCCGCGGGTCGACCTGATCACGCCGAACCTCCCGGAGGCCGCCGACCTGCTCGGTGAGCCCGAGATCACCGAGTCCGGGCAGATGCCCGGCCAGGCCGAGCGGTTGGCCGCGCTGGGTGCCAAGCAGGTGCTGCTCAAGGGCGGGCACTTCCACGGGACCGACAGCGTCGACCTGCTGCACGGCGACGGGCGGTCCGAGTTCCTCGCCGGCGAGCGGATCGCCACCACCAACGATCACGGCACCGGGTGCACCCTCTCGGCGGCCATCGCGGCCCTGCGCCCGCAGCGGGCGGGCTGGCTCGAGGCCGTTGGCGAGGCCAAGCAGTACCTCACCGAAGCCCTCCGCGCCTCCGCTCGCCTCGACGTCGGTCACGGGCACGGCCCGGTGCACCACTTCCACTCCTGGTGGTGAGGGTCGAGCCCGCTTCGGGCTCGATCACCGCGGCGGTGCGGGTGGCGGTATCCGGCGCGTCGGAGATACCGCGATCCGATCCGGCATCGCGGGCGTTCGCGCGTGGCGTCGTTCGTCGACCGCGCAAGTTCACGAAGGAATCCGGGAGGACCGCAATGAGCAAGTTGCCCGATCCGCCTGCCGGCGGTTTCTGCGCCGAGGCGTGGCAGCACACCGCTCGGCTGCAGGACGCGATCCTGAAGCTGCCGTTCAACGAGGCGCTCACCGACGGGAGCCTCTCGCGCGACGTGTTCGCGTTCTACATCGTGCAGGACGCCCGGTACCTGGTCGGTTTCGCCCAGGCGCTGTCCGCGGCGGCGACCCGGTCCGATGATGCCGATGACGCGGCGTTCCTGGCGGGCGCGGCCAACGCGGCGCTGCTGGAGGAGCGGCGGCTGCACGCGGGTTACGTCGAGGAGTTCGGGCTGACCGAGGCCGAGACCGCCGGGATCGAGACCTCGCCGACCTGCCTGGGCTACACGTCGTACCTCAAGGCGTGCGCGCTCGCCGAGTCCTATCCGGTGCTGCTGGCCGCGATCCTGCCGTGCTTCTGGGTCTACCAGCACGTGGGCGCCACGATCCTGGAAGCCACCGGTGGCGCCGAGGGGCACCCGTACCAGGCGTGGATCAAGACCTACGCCGATGACGAGTTCGCCTCGGCGGTGCGGTCCGCGCGCGAGCTGGTGGACAAGGTCGCCGCGCGCTCGGACGAGGCGACCCGGGGCAAGATGCTCGAGGCGTTCACGCGCGCGACCGAGTTCGAGTGGATGTTCTGGCACAGCGCGTGGGTCAAGGAAACCTGGCCGACCGCTGAGTTCCTCGCCCGGTAGCAGATTTTGATCACGGGGAGTGATCGCCGAACTCCGCTCGAGCGAGATCGGTGATCACTCTCGGTTGATGTTTGACCACTGTACGAGTTGTGATTCGCCTCACTGTCGCTTGTGGATAACGATAACGGGACGGCGTAGCGATTTGCTGGGTGTGATGCTCTTCAACGGGCGGAACTTGCAGGTTAGATCCACTCCTATTTGGACGGAGTTCGGGGCGTTGGGCACTTCTCTCCTCATCGTGTTACTGGGCATGCTCGTGCCGGTGCTCGCGGCTGCGCCGTTCTACATCGCCGACCGGCGCGATGATCGTCGAAGGGGAGCTGAAACGTCTTCGTCCGCAACGGAGGGTGTTGGCGAGTCCGAGGGCGTTGGCGAACCCGACAGCGGCGAGGAGGCCGTGGATCCCGGCGGTGAACCGCGAACGGCTGAGCCGGACGAGGGATCCGGCTCAGCGGTCCACGAGATCCCGGCGGCGCGCGAAGCGGTCGAGGACGACGAACTCCCCGGCGTGATCCCGAACATCGCCGAGATCGCCGAGGCCGGGCACGCCGAGGTCCGCGCGTAGCAACCGCTCGGCGGCGCGGGGCGGCCGGCGATGCCAGGTGCGGAACACGTCGCCGGAGTTCCTTCGGCCACCGGCGACGCCGCGCGAGTTCGGGCGTTCCTAGCCGTAGATCGTCTTGGCCAGTGCGGCCTTGCCCTGCTGCAGTTCCCGCAGTGCGGCGGGCTTGTAGCCCCCGCCGGTGGGCGGCGCGGGAATCGAGAGGTCTTCGTTCAGCGTCCACCCGGAGCCGCGCTCGATCAGCGAGCGGTGCTTGTTGGCGTAGTAGTTCGAGCTGATCGACACCGCGACTCCGTCGGCACCGGTCGCGGCGGCCACCAGGTGCATGTGGAACCGGGTGGAGATCCACTTCTGGCCCGGCCCGGCGGGCAGGCCGTGGGCCATGATGTCCGAGAACGGGTAGAACCGGGCGCCCGGCAGATCGTGCTCGACCAGGGCGAAGATGTCCCGGTCGATGCGCGGGATGCCCTCGACGAAACCGACGCGCTCCGGGCTGACGCCCCAGCTGCGCAACGTGTCCAGCAGGAAACCGGCCAGCGCGTGCCCGGTGAGGTCCAGCATGTCCGACTGCATGCAGACCATGACCTCCGGCTTGTCCTCCTCTTCGCGGAAGAGGGCGGGCTCGATGCCGAAGAACAGGTCATCGCCCGTGGCCGAGGCGTTGACCAGCAAAGAGGCGGATGGCTCGTCGCGCACGTCGACGATCTCGAACTGCGCGGCCAGGCTGCGCAGCAGCGGTTGTGCTTCTTGGGCCACCGGCCACAGCCCCTGCCCGGTCATCACCGCGCGCCCGCCGGAGCGGCGTGCCGCCGCGACCGTGGCCGCCAGCAGGCCGATGTGGCGCGGCCAGATGCCGTTGATGAACCCGCCGCCGATCACGTGGAACAGATCCGCCGAGCTCGCCAGCTCGATGCCCGCGACCCATCGCGGCGCCAGGCCCGGGTTCTGGATCGCGTGCTGCACGTGCGCGGCGACCTCCCACGGACCGTCCTCCGGCGCGTCCCAGGACAGCCGCCAGAACGTGTCGGTGAATCGGACGCGCGGGTGCAGGTCGCCGAGCAGCACCTCGCTGGGGCCGGGATTGGGGCAATCCACCCATACTTCGCTTTCCGGTGCCACGCGGGCGAGGTGCTTCAGCCAGGTGGCCGCGATCAGTTCGTCCCCGTAGTTCGGGTTCCCGGTCGTGGCGACCAGGTAGATCCTGGACGGATTCTTCAAGAGTGGGGCTCCAGCCGTCGATTACCTGTCCCGGCAACGAACCTAGCAATCGGGTGACGTGGCCGGCCACGAACATCCGGCGCGCACGAGAGCGGCCCGACCCGTTCCGGGCCGGGCCGCTCTCGCGCGCTCGATCACTCCATGCGGCCGACCTCGGCCTTGATCCGTTCCAGGCGGCGCTTGGGCCGGTTGAACTTGGCCTGGTACCGGGTCTCGAACAGATCGGTCGGCAGGTCCGGCATCTCGACCTCTTCGGGCTCGCGCTGCTGCGGCGCGTTGACCGAGACCGGCTGCGTGGACTCGCCGCCGGTCTCCTCCTCGGTGCCCTCTTCCGGTCCGGCCGCGGCGTTCTCGGACGTCGAAGCGCTCGCGGTGGTGCCGCCGGTGGTCCGAGTGCTCGCAGCGGTCGTGGTGGCGGTCGTGGCGGCGGCCGGGGCCGAGGCCGCGTCCAGGGCGTGCCTGCCGCGCTGCGGCGAGCGCCCCTCGGCCGATCGCTTGTTGGCGCGGTTGAGCAGCGGCCAGAAGATCAGCGTCGCTGCGGCGAAACCGCAGAGGAACAGGACAAAGAGCAGCTCCACGTAGTCCTCCGATCAGTTCTGGCGCACGCCGGACGAGGTCTGGGATGCGCCGTTCGTGGTGTGCTCGGGCTCGATCGGAATGGTGTAGGTCTGCGCGTCCTCGCGCTGCTCGGGCAGCGTGACCTCCGGGAGGACGCCGTCCTTGGCACCCGCTCCGTTGCTCGCGTACTCGGCCTCGGCCTCCGCGGCTTCGGTGTCCGCCGCGTCGGTGCGCGCCGTTTCGGTGCCGGCCGCGCCGTTGGACGCCGCGCCCGTGGTTTCCGCCTCGGCGGTGCCCACCTCGATCTCCTGCAGCCGGCCGACCGAGGTGTCCAGCTTGTCCTTGGCGTCGCTCATCGCGGAAAGCACTTCGTTGCGCAGCTGATCGAGGTCGGCCTGCTTGGCGCGGATCTCCTCGAGGACCTCCAGCCGCATCCGCTCGGTCTCGGCGTCCCACTCGCTGCACTGCTTGCGGGTGTCGGCGATCAGCGCGTCGGCCTCTTCCTGGGCCTGGGTGAGCACCTTCTTGTACTCGCCGCGGATGTCCTGGCGCATCCGGTACTCGCGATTGCGCTGCTCGCTGAGCTTCTGCTCGTGCTCGCGCTGCAGCTTGGCGCGCCGCTCCTCGACGTCGTTGACCAGCTCGTTGCACTCGTCGCGGAGCTCGGAGGCGGCCTGCTCGGCGTCGTTGAGCAGTGCGCGGGCCTCGGTCTCGGCCCTGCCTCGAATGATCTCGGCCTGGCGCTTGGCCTGATCGCGCAACTGCTGCACCTCCTCCTCGGCCATGGAGAGCATGTTCTGCACTCTCTGCGAGGCCGCGGGAAGGCCGGTGTCGGAGGACTCGATGCGCTTGAGGCGCGTCTCGGACTCGTCGAGGCTGCGCCGGGTGTCCTCGCACAGCTTGCGCAGGTCGTTGTTCAGGCGGACCGCTTCGTTGCGGTCGATGGTGACCATTCGTAGCTGATCCTCGAGCACCTCGATGTGCTCGATGACCTGGTTTCGGCTGAAGCCGCGCACTTGGATGTCGAAACCCGGCCGGAGCGGCACGACGGCGTCGGCGTCTTCCATGGGGAACTCCTCTCCGGTCGGTCGGTCCGTTGGCTCGGAGAGTAGGGGCGAGCGTCTGGCATCGCCCAGCGAGACACAACGATCGTCACCGGATCAGGTGTTGATCTGTCGGGAACCTGCCGTTCAGCGGATCATGGCACGCCTTCGTCCACAGTGCACTTCGAAGCGCGGGGGTCGTCTCCGTCTCATGTCTCTGGACCGAGCCCGGGGGTGATCCGTTAGGTTAGGCTCCGCTTATTAATTCGAGGTGTTAGGAGCGCGGCGTGGCGAATGGAGCCGACCTGGTCGGGCGGTCGCATCAGCGGGCTTCGGTGCTGTTGCGCCGGTGGCTGACCGAAACGCACACGCCGGTCGCCGAGGGCGAGCTGCGGGTCCGGATCGCTTCGCTGTCGCTGCGCATCGATGTCGTCTACGCCTCGCCGACCGGCGCGCACGGTTTCGGCACGATCCGGGTGCTCGACGCGGAGGGCGAGCACGTGGTTGCCGCCGATCCGGCGCTGCTGGCCGCGGCCTGCTCGGCCGACGCCCGCGCGAGGTCGCTGCCCGGCGCGCCGATCAACCGGCCGGAGTCGGGTTCGCTGGTGGAGTGGCTGCTGCACGCGCTGCCGCGCCGCGAGATCGACCCGCTGCCGTACCCGGAGGACGTCGTCGCCGTCGCGCGTTCGTTGTCCAACGCCGCCGAGGTGCAGCGCTGGCTGACCTCGCACGTCGAGGAGCGGATGCTGCCGGAGATGCTCGCCCGGGGCGGCGAGGATCGCGCCGCCTGCACCGCTGATCTGCTCACCCGGGGCGTGCTGGTGGCCATCGGCCTGCTCGGCCGCCGCGGGGTGGCCCACGAGGAGCACCTGCTGGCCGAGCTGGCCCGCAGGCTCACCGCGCTCGCCGAGCGGAACCCCGGCGTCGCCGATCTCGTCGAGCACTGGCTGACCGATCCGACGCTGACCGATCTGGCCGCGCTCAACGGTTCCGAGCTGCGCTACCGGGACGAATCGGGCGCGGTTCGGGTCCGGCCGGTGCGCTTCGAGGTGCGCAATCCGCTGGCCCCGGAGCCCGCCGAGGCGCCCGGGGTGCCGGTGCCGGAGCTGGACGGCTTCACGCTGCGGCCGATCCGGGTCACCGGCGCCGACGGCGGTCCGGACGTGGAGCTGGTGCACCGCTGGATGAACCGGGAGCACGTGGCGGTCAACTGGAACCAGGACTGGTCGCTGCAGGTGTGGCGCGACGAGCTGGACAAGCAGGTCTCCGGGAATCACTCGATGCCGTGCATCGTCGGGCGCGACGGCCGCGACGTCGGCTACCTGGAGCTCTACCGCGTGCGGCCGGACAAGCTGGCGAGCTGCTACTCGTACGGTGCTCGCGACCTGGGTGTGCACATCGCCATCGGGGAGCCGGACGCCATCGGCAAGGGCACGGGTTCGAAGTTGCTGCGCGCCGTCGCCGAGGGTCTGCTGGCGGCGGACCCGCTCGCCGAGCGCGTGGTCGCCGAGCCGAATGTCCACAATGGCGCGTCGGTGGGCGCCTTCGGCAAGGCCGGTTTCGCGCAGGTCGCCGAGGTCGGCCTGGCGGGCAAGAACTCGGCGCTGATGGTCTTCGAGCGTTCGCGTGAGTAGGGCCACGCGAAGGTCGAAAACGGAACCCTGTACTCAGGTTGGGACCTGAACTAAGGTAAGGCTTACTTACTTTTGGATCGTGGGGAGTGCGATGCAGGGGCAGTTGCCGTTGTCGGCGGCGCAGGCGGGAATCTGGTTCGCCCAGCAGCTGGACGAGGCGAATCCGATCTTCAACACCGCGGAACGCGTGGAGATCCGCGGCGAGGTGGATCCCGAGCTGTTCGCCGATGCCCTGCGGAGGGTGGTCCGCGAGGCCGAGACGATGCGCATCCGCGTCGTCGACGACGAGCAGCCGAGCCAGGTCGTCGAGGAGCTCGCCGCGGTCGAGCTGCCGGTGCTGGACTTCTCCGGCGCGGACGACCCGGACGCCCGTGCTGCGGCCTGGATCGACGAGGACATGCGGGCTCCGGTGCACCTGACCCGCTCGCCCTCCGAGGGCGGCCGGTTGTGGACCGCGGCGCTGTGCAAGCTGGGGGAGCGGCGCTGGTGGTGGTACCAGCGGATCCACCACGTGGCGGTGGACGGCTACGGCTTCTCGATCATCATCCGCAGGCTCGCCGAGGTCTACACCGCATTCGCCGCGGGAGAGGACCCGGGCGAGTCCCCGTTCGGTGATCTCGCCTCGCTGGTGGACGACGAGCGCGACTACCGGGCATCGCCGAAGTTCGAGCGGGACCAGGACTACTGGCGGCAGCGCTTCGCCGACGAGCCGGAGGTGCGCACGCTCGCCGAGCGCACCCGGCCCGCCGCGACGTCCTTCCGCCGCGAGCTCGGCGACATCGACGCGGCGGCCCTCGGAGCGGCCGCCGACGAGGCGCGCACGATCTGGTCCGACGCGCTGATCGCCGCGTTCGGCGCCTACCTGCACCGGATGACCGGGGCGGACGACGTCGTGCTCGGGCTCCCGGTGATGGGGCGGATGGGCTCGACGGCGCTGCGGGTGCCGGGCACCGTGGTCAACGTGCTGCCGCTGCGGCTGCACGTCACCGGCTCGACAACCCGCGCCGAGCTGATCCGGCAGACCGCCGAGGCAGTTCGCGACCTGCGCAAGCACCAGCGCTACCGCAGCGAGCAGCTGCGCCGCGATCTCCGGCTGCTCGGCTCGGACCGGGCGCTGTTCGGGCCGATGCTCAACATCAAGTCCTTCGACTACGACCTGTCCTTCGCGGGCGCGCCCGCCGAGGTGCACAACGTGGCCGCGGGGCCGGTCGACGACCTCAGCGTGCTGGTCTACAACGACGACGACCGGCTGCGGTTCGAGTTCGACGCCAACCCGGAGCGCTACACCGGCGAGGAGCTCGCCGCGCACCGAGACCGGTTCCTGCGCTTCCTGAACTCCTTCGCCGAGGCCGGCTCCGACACCGCGGTCGGCTCGATCGACCTGCTCTCGGCGGCCGAGCGCACTCGCATCCTCGAGGAGTGGAACGCGCCGATCGAGGGCTTCCGCGCCGCCGAGCCCGCGACGCTGCCGCAGCTCTTCGAGGAGCAGGCGCAGCGCTGGCCGGACTCGATCGCGCTGGTCCACGGGGACGAGCGGCTCAGCTACGCCGAGCTCAACACCCGGGCC
The DNA here is from genome assembly GCF_039531955.1 of Saccharopolyspora halophila. Taxonomy (NCBI): domain Bacteria; kingdom Bacillati; phylum Actinomycetota; class Actinomycetes; order Pseudonocardiales; family Pseudonocardiaceae; genus Saccharopolyspora; species Saccharopolyspora halophila. Next base: position 110,846 of record NZ_BAAARA010000013.1, on the reverse strand, counting down.
AACCAGCTCGCGCACCACCTCATCGACCACGGTGTGGGTCCGGAACAGCTGGTGGCGCTGGCGCTTCCGCGCTCGGCCGAGCTCGTGGTCGCGCTGCTGGCGGTGCTCAAGGCCGGGGCCGCCTACCTGCCGCTGGATCCCGAGCAGCCCGCCGAGCGCATCGCGCACATCGTCGAGGACTCGCTGCCCAGCGTGCTGATCAGCGACCGGGAGCGCGCCGCGCGGTTGCCCGCGGGCATCACCCGGGTGCTGCTCGACGACGCGGGCGATGAGATCACCCGGCATTCGCCGCGCGACCCGAAGCCGGGCGAGCGCGGCCCGCTGACCAGCGAGCACGCCGCCTACGTCATCTACACCTCGGGTTCGACCGGCAAGCCCAAGGGCGTGGCCGTCCCGCACCAGAACGTGGTGCGGCTGTTCAGCGCCACCGAGGCGTGGTTCGGCTTCACCGAGCAGGACGTGTGGACGCTGTTCCACTCCTACGCCTTCGACTTCTCGGTCTGGGAGATCTGGGGCGCGCTGCTGCGCGGCGGCCGTCTCGTGGTGGTCCCGCACGAGGTGAGCCGCTCGCCCGCGGAGTTCCTGGAGCTGCTCGATCGCGAGCGGGTCACCGTGCTCAACCAGACCCCGTCGGCGTTCTACCAGCTCAGCCAGGCCGACCGGGAGAACCCGGGCGCAGACCTCGCGCTGCGCTACGTCGTGTTCGGCGGCGAGGCGCTGGAGCTCTCCCGGCTGGACGACTGGTACCGGCGGCACGCCGACGACGCGCCCAAGCTGATCAACATGTACGGGATCACCGAGACCACCGTGCACGTGTCCTACGTGGAGCTCGACCGCGACCTGGTGGCCGCCCGGGACGGCAGCCTGATCGGGCGCGGCATCCCGGATCTGCGGGTGTACCTGCTGGACTCCCGGTTGCGGCCGGTGCCGCCGGGCGTGGTCGGCGAGCTCTACGTCGCGGGCGAGGGGCTGGCGCGCGGCTACCTGGGGCAGCGCGGGCTCACCGCGCAGCGGTTCGTCGCCGACCCGCACGGCGCGCCGGGTTCGAGGATGTACCGCTCCGGTGACCTGGGGCGCTGGCGGCCGGACGGGTCGATCGAGTTCATCGGCCGCGCCGACCAGCAGGTCAAGGTGCGCGGGTTCCGCATCGAGCCGGGCGAGATCGAGGCGAACCTGACCGCGCACCCGCAGGTGCGGCAGGCCGCGGTGATCGTCCGCGCGGACGACCCGGGAGACCAGCGCCTGGTCGGCTACGTGGTGGGCACCGCCGACCCGGCCGAGCTGCGCGCGCACCTGGCCGACCGGGTGCCGTCGTACATGGTGCCCTCCGCGTTCGTGGTGCTCGACGAGATCCCGCTGACCGCCAACGGCAAGCTCGACGTCAAGGCATTGCCCGCACCGGAGTTCGGCTCCGGCGGTGGACGCGCGGCGCGCAACGCCACCGAGGCCGTGCTGTGCCGGTTGTTCGGCGAGGTGCTCGGCGTCGACGACGTCGGCATCGACGACGGGTTCTTCGATCTCGGCGGGCACTCGCTGCTGGCCGCGCGATTGCTGGCGCGGGTGCGCAGCGAACTCGGCGCCGAACTAGGCATCCGGACGTTGTTCGATCACCCGGTGGTCGCCGAGCTGGCCTCCCGGTTGCGCACCGCCGACGGCAGACCGGCGCTGGTTCCCGCGCAGCGCCCGGAGCGGATCCCGCTGTCGTTCGGGCAGCAGCGGTTGTGGTTCCTCAACCGCCTGGAGGGGCCGAGCGCGACCTACAACATGCCGCTGCTGCTGGACATGACCGGTGAGCTGGACCTCGCCGCGCTGGGTCTCGCGCTCGTCGACGTCGTGGCCAGGCACCAGAGCCTGCGGACGGTGTTCCCGGACGAGCTGGGCGAACCGCACCAGCGCGTGCTCGACGCCCCGCCGGAGCTCGCCGTGCTGCGAACCTCCGATGTGGACACCGCGATCGACGAGGCGGCCCGGGAGGGCTTCGACCTGGCCCAGGAGCCACCGTTGCGGGCCACGCTGCTCACCGACGGCGACCGGCACGTGCTGATGCTGCTGATGCACCACGTCGCCGGTGACGAGTGGTCGATCCGCCCGCTGGTGCGCGATCTGTCCACCGCGTACGCGGCGCGGCTGGGCGGCCGCGCGCCCGAGTGGGAGCCGTTGCCCGTGCAGTACGTGGACTACGCGCTGTGGCAGCGCGACCTGCTCGGCGACGAGACGGGCGGGCTGGCCGCCCGGCAGCTCGACTTCTGGCGCGAGGCGCTCGCCGGACTGCCGGATCAGCTGGAGCTGCCCACCGACTTCCCGCGCCCTGCGGTGGCCAGCCACCGAGGTGGGACCGTGCGCTTCGAGCTCGACCCGGAACTGCACCGGCGCGTGCGGGAGCTGGCCGCGCGGCATCGGGCGAGCGCGTTCATGGTGCTGCAGGCGGGGTTGGCCGCGCTGCTGACCAGGCTCGGTGCAGGGAACGACGTGCCGATCGGTGCACCGGTGGCCGGGCGCGGTGACGACCGCCTCGACGACCTGGTCGGGTTCTTCGTCAACAGCCTCGTGCTGCGCACCGACACCTCCGGCGATCCGGGCTTCGCCGAGCTCGTCGACCGGGTGCGGCAGGTCGACCTGGCCGCCTTCGACAACGCCGACCTGCCCTTCGAGCGGCTCGCCGAGGTGCTCAACCCGACCCGTTCGCTGGCCAGGCACCCGCTGTTCCAGGTGATGCTGGCCTACTGGGGCGCGGCCGACTCGGTGCGCGCCGAGCTGCCCGGCCTGGATACCACTGTGGACACCCGCTCGGCGGGGGCGGCCAAGTTCGACCTGGCGGTGAGCCTCAGCGAGCGGGCCGACGGCGGAGCGGACGGTCTGGTGCAGTACAGCTCGGACCTGTTCACCGAGGCCACCGTCACCGCGATCGCCGAGCGGTTCGTGCAGCTGCTGAGCTCGGCGGTCGACGCGCCGCACACCCCGATCGGGCGGTTGGACGTGCTCGGCGAGCGCACCCGGCGGCGGGTCCTCGAATGGGGGGATGCCACCGGCGACGTGGACGCGAGCGGAACCTTCCCGGAGCTGCTGGCCGCCCGTGCCGAGGCGACGCCGGACAAGCCCGCGCTGATCTTCGAGGACACCGAGCTCAGCTATCGCGAGCTGCACCGGCGGGTCCGGGAACAGGCGCGGTCGCTCGTCGAGCGCGGTGCCGGTCCGGGTGACATCGTCGGCGTCCTGCTGCCGCGCTCCGCGGAACTGATCATCGGGCTGCTCGCGGCGATGCACGCGGGTGCCGCCTACCTGGCGCTGGACCCGGAGTACCCGCCGGAACGGTTGCGGCACATGGTCTCCGATGCCCGCCCGCGGCTGGTGCTCACCGACGACCTGGACGCCGAGCTGCCCGCGACGCTGGTGCACCACGCCGAGAAGCCGCAGGGCGAGCCCGATCTGCCGCGGCCCGCGCTCGACGACGCCGCCTACGTCATCCACACCTCCGGTTCGACCGGTACGCCGAAGGGCGTCATCGTGCCGCACCGCGGCATCGGCAAGCTGCTGGCCACCCAGACCGAGCGCGTCGGCATCACCCCGGACAGCCGGGTGCTGCAGTTCGCCTCGCCGAGCTTCGACGTGGCCTTCTGGGAGATCTGCATGGGCCTGCTCGGCGGCGGCACCCTCGTCGTGGTGCCCTCCGACCGGCGGGTCCCCGGTGAACCCCTCGCGGAGTACGCGCGGCGGCATCGCGTCACGCACCTGGCGATCGGGCCCTCGATGATGGGCATGTTCCCGCCGGAGACCGAGCTGCCGGAGGGCGCGACCCTGCTGTGCGGTGCCGAGAAGGTCCCCTCGGACCTGGTGCTGCGCTGGGCTCGGGGCCGCACGATGCTCAACTGCTACGGGCCCACCGAGGCCACCGTGAACACCACGCTGTGGGACTGCGATCCCGACGCGGTCTCCAGCTCGGTGCCGATCGGCGTGCCAGATCCGGGTGCGCGGGTCTACGTGCTCGACGAGCGGCTGCAACCGACTCCGCCCGGCGTGGTCGGGGAGCTCTACGTCTCCGGCCTCGGACTGGCGCACGGGTACCTGCAGCGGCCCGGCCTGACCGCGGAGCGGTTCGTCGCCGACCCCTTCGGGCCCGCCGGATCGCGCATGTACCGCACGGGCGATCTGGTGCGCTGGCGCGCCGACGGCACGCTGGACTTCGCCGGCCGCGCCGACGACCAGGTCAAGATCCGCGGGTTCCGCATCGAGCTCGGCGAGGTCGAGGCGGTGCTGACCGAGCACCCCGACGTCTCGCAGGTCGCGGCCGTGGTCCGCGAGGACAGCCCTGGTGAGAAGCGCCTGGTGGCCTACGTCGTCGGCGAGTCGGACGCTGCCGCGCTGCGCAGGCACGTCGGCGAATCGCTGCCGGACTACATGGTCCCGGCCGCGGTGGTGTTCGTCGACGCGCTGCCGCTGATGCCCAACGGCAAGCTCGACCGGAACGCGCTGCCCGTGCCGGATCTCGGCCAGGTCGTCGGAAACACCATGCCGCGCAACCCGACCGAGGAGATCCTCTGCGGGTTGTTCGCGGAGGTTCTCGGATTGCCTCGGGTCGGCGTCGACGACGGGTTCTTCGACCTGGGCGGGCACTCGCTGCTGGCGGCCAAGCTGATCGGCCGGATCCGCGACGCGCTCGGCATCAAGGTCAACGTCGGCAGCCTGTTCGCCGCACCGACCGTGGCCGGGCTGGCCGAACGCATCCGGACCGGGGGAGACCGCGACGCGCTGGAGATCCTGCTGCCGCTGCGCACCGAGGGCTCCGAGCCGCCGCTGTTCTGCGTGCACCCCGCGGCCGGCCTGGCCTGGCCGTTCTCCGGGCTGCTCAAGCACATCGACGCGGAACGGCCGATCTACGGCGTGCAGACGCGCGGGCTGGCCGAACCCGCTCCGGTGGCCGCGAGCCTGGCCGAGATGGCCGCCGAATACCTCGAGCACATCCGGGAGATCCAGCCGCGCGGGCCGTACTACTTCCTGGGCTGGTCCTTCGGCGGCGTGGTCGCCCACGAGATGGCCACCCACCTGCAGGCCGAGGGAGAGGAGGTCCGGTTCCTGTGCATGCTCGACTCCTACCCGAAGGACGTCTGGGACGAGCTGCCCACCGAGCACGAAGCGCTGATGGCGCTGCTGTACATGGCCGGCCACGACCTCTCCGAGCTCGGTGACGAGCCGCTGTCCAGGGATGGCGTGCTGGAGATCCTCTCGGCCGAGGGCAGCGCCCTGGCGAACCTGGAGGAGCACAGCATCACGGCGATCATCGACAACTTCGCCAACTGCGCGGTGCTGGAGAACTCCGCCGACCACGACAAGTTCCGCGGCGATGTCCTGTTCTGCACCGCCACCCTCAACCAGGCGAAGGAATCACTGACGCCGGAGATGTGGCAGCCCTACGTCGACGGCCGGGTGATCAACCACGACATCGCCTGCGAGCACAAGGACATGACCCAACCGGAACCCCTGGCCGAGATCGCCGCGATCGTCGACCGGGCCCTCGCGGAAGCGACAGTTTTGCCTTAAGGGGGTCTTGCAGTATGCGGCGGAGCCGCTGTTTCAGGTGTGGGATTCAGCCTGCGCCGCCGGGGGTTCTGACGCGTCGTGTGGCGAGGACGGCCGCGACGCCGCGTAGCTGGCTGCTCAAGGAGCGGATCCCGCCGCCACACGGCGCGTCAGGTTCCCCTACCGGCACCGCCACGCAAACCGACCACTGAAACATCTCCTAGAACTGTCAGGTAGGAGCAACGATGAGCAATCCGTTCGAGGACGCGGGTGCGGAGTACTACGCGCTGATCAACGAGCAGGACCAGTACTCGTTGTGGCCCGTTGCGATCGAGGTGCCCGCGGGGTGGACGGTCGCGCACGGTCCTGCCGATCGGCAGGCCTGCGTGGACCACATCGAGGTGAACTGGACCGACATGCGGCCCGCGCGGTGATGGCGGCTCTGGCGCGGCGGTTCAGCCCGCAGGTCGTGGTGTGCGTGTGCTACGTGGCCGCGATGTTCATGAACGGCATGGACGCCACCATCGTCAACGTCGCGCTGCCCGCCCTCGGCGCCGAGTTCGCCGTGCCGCCGAGCGCGACCTCGCTGGTCAACGTGGGTTACCTGGTCAGCCTCGCGGTCTGCATCCCGATCTCCGGCTGGCTCGGCGACCGGTACGGCACCAAGCGCGTCTTCCTCGCGGCCTTCGGCACGTTCGTGCTGGCCTCCGCGCTGTGCGGCATCGCAGGAGACCTGACCCAGCTCACCCTCGCGCGGGTGCTGCAGGGCGCGGGCGGGGGAGTGATGAGCCCGGTCGCGCTGACCCTGCTGTTCCGGGCCTACCCGCCGGAGGAGCGCATCCGGCTCTCCCGCGTGCTGCTGCTGCCGACCGCCGTGGCGCCCGCGCTCGGGCCCGTGCTCGGCGGGTTCTTCGTCGAGCACCTGACCTGGCGGTGGGGGTTCTTCGTCAACGTCCCGGTCGGCGTGGCCGCGCTGGTCTTCGGCGCGCTGCTGCTGCCGGAGCACGTCGAGTCCCCCGGAAAGCGGTTCGACCTGCGCGGTTTCGCGTTGGCGGCGCCCGGTCTCGGGCTGCTGATGTTCGGCCTGGAGGGCATCGCCAACTCCGGGCCGCACGCGCCGCTGCCGTGGATCGCCGGAATCGTCGGACTGTCGATGCTGGCCGCGCTGGTCCGGGCCCAGTTGCGCACCGAACAGCCGATGCTGGACCTGCGGTTGTTCGCCGACGACTCGTTCCGCCGGGCGAGCCTGATCCTGTTCACCTGCGTGGCCGGTTTCCTCGGCACCCTCTACGGATTCACCCTGATGTTCCAGATGGAGCTGGGTGCTTCGGCGTGGGAGACGGGTCTGGTGACGCTGCCCAAGGCGGTCGGCCTGATGATCGCCTCGCAGCTGGTCGTCTGGGCGCACCGCAGGTACGGGCCCCGCAGGCTGATCGCGGTGGCGATGGTCGGTGCGGCCGGCTCGTTCGCGGCGATGAACGTCATCGGACCGGGTGACTTCTGGCAGGCCGCGCTCGTGCAGCTCGCCTCCGGCTTCTTCGTCGGCGCGGCGTCGGCGGAGCTGCAGGTCGTGGCCTTCTCCACGATCGACGAGGCGGCCACCGGCGGTGCCTCCACGCTGTTCAACGTGCAGCGCCAGCTCGGCTCCGCGCTCGGGGTGGCGTTCACCGCGACGGTGCTGGCCATGGCCGGTCCGGGGCTCGGTTCGTACCACGCAGCGATGCTGCTCTCCGCCGGATTCGCCCTGGTGGGCGCGTTTCTGGCGCTCCGGATGTCCGAATCCGGCGCGCCGCAACGGGAACCGGCCGTCGCGAACCGGTAGGAGATTTGAACCACCGCGGGGAAGACAACTGTCCGCTTCTGTGGTTAGGCTAGCCTTAACTTACGATGATCGTTGGTGGGACGAAAGGAACGGATGGTCGATGGGAACCGCGAATCGGCTCCGGCACAACAGGCCCCCGGCACGGGACCTGGAGGTCGTGCGCACCGTTGACCTGAGCCCATCCATGCGACGGGTGACCCTCGGCGGTGAGGAGCTCGAAGGTTTCCTCGACCAGCACACCGGGCCCAACATCAAGGTCTTCGTCCCGCAGCGGGGCCAGCAGCGCCCGGTGCTGCCTGCCCTCGACGAGGAGACCGGCCGCTATCGCTGGCCGGCGGCCGAGCACCGGCCGACCATGCGGACCTACACGGTCCGCCGCTACGACGAATCCCGCGGCGAGCTCGACGTGGACTTCGTGATGCACGGCGAGCACGGCGTGGCCTCCAACTGGGCTCGCCGCGCGCGGCCCGGCGACCGGCTCGGCGTGATGGGGCCCGGCGGCAAGACCTGCCGGGAGGCCGACTACTACCTGCTGGTCGGCGACGAGACCGCGTTGCCCGCGATCTCGAGCATCGTCGAAGGGCTCCCGCCGACCGCGCGCGGCCAGGTCCTGGTGGAGGTGGACTCCATCGCCGATCAGCAGCGGGTCGCCTGCCCGCCGGACCTGAGCTGGACCTGGCTGCACCGGGACGGCGTCGTCCCCGGCCGCTCCCGGCAGCTGCACGAGGCCGTCCAGGGTCTCGACGTGCCCGCCGACCTCGACGTGTCCGCCTGGGTCGCGGGCGAGTCGGGTGCGGTGCGCGGCATCCGGCGGCACCTGCGCGACGAGCGCGGCATGGACTCCAAGTCCGTGCTCGCCATCGGCTACTGGAAGTACGGCATGGCCGAAACGGAATACCACGACAAGCACAACCACGATCGGGACTGACCGGCGCTGGCGAAGACCGGCCGAACCCCGGGGTTTCGGCGGGGCATCCACTCGCCCGCGCGTCGGGCACCGGCGAACCGAGAGGACGACGTGTCTGCGGCGCTGAACGAAGAGAACGTCCACGACGTGCTGGGGATCGGTTTCGGGCCGTCCAACCTGGCGCTGGCGATCGCGGTCGAGGAGCACAACCGCACCGCGAGCGCGGCCGAGAAGCTCGACGCGGTGTTCTTCGAGCGGCAGGAGACCTTCGGCTGGCACCGCGGGATGCTCATCGAGGGCACCACGATGCAGGTCTCCTACCTCAAAGACCTGGTCACCATGCGCAATCCGGCCAGCGACTTCTCCTTCTTGTCCTACCTGCACGACAAGGACCGGCTGACCGACTTCATCAACCACAAGACGCTGTTCCCGACCCGCGTGGAGTACCACGACTACCTGGAGTGGGCGGCGGCTCGGATGTCCGACCGCGTGCACTACGACTCCGAGGTCGTCGAGCTGCACCCGGCAGGCGAGCACTTCGAGGTGGTGGTGCGGCACGGCGGGCGGCTCGCGGTGCATCGCGCGCGCAACATCGTGCTGGCCACCGGTCTGGAGGCGCACGTGCCCGAGGGCGCCGAGCTGGGCGCGCGGGTGTGGCACAACCTGGAGCTGATGCACCGGGTGCCGGAGCTGGCCGAGGCGCCCCCGCGCCGCTGCGTGGTGGTCGGCGCCGGGCAGAGCGCCGCGGAGGTCGTCGACTACCTGCATCGCACCTTCACCGACGCCGAGGTGTGCGCGGTGTTCGGCCGGTACGGCTACAGCCCGGCCGATGACAGCCCGTTCGCGAACCGGATCTTCGACCCGCAGGCGGTGGACGACTTCTTCGCCTCCTCGCCGGAGTTCCGCGCGAAGCTGATGAACTACCACCGCAACACCAACTACTCGGTGGTCGACCTGGATCTCATCGAGGAGCTCTACGCCCGCTCCTACCAGGAGAAGGTGACCGGCAAGCAGCGGTTGCGGATCATGCACGCCACCGGGCTCGCCGACACCGAGGTCCGCCCGGACGGCGCGACGGTGACCGCGGAGTTCCAGCCCACCGGCGAGCGCGAGGTGCTGGAGGCGGACCTGCTGATCTACGCGACCGGCTGCCGCTCCCGCGACCCCTACCGCCTGCTCGGCGAGACGGCGCGGCACTGCGCCTGGGACGCCGAGGGCAACCTGGAGATCGAACGCGACTACCGGATCCGCACCACCGAACCGCTGCCCGGATCGATCTACCTGCAGGGCGGCACCGAGCACACCCACGGCATCACCTCGTCGCTGCTGTCCAACGGCGCGGTCCGGGCGGGCGAGATCCGCGACTCCCTGCTGGCCCGCCGGAGCACCAGGACGCGCAACTACGCGCTGACGTCCTGAGGCCCGGCAGGCTCCGGGGTCACCGGCGCGGACGGCCACCCGGTGATTTGGGCGGCATCCGGTCGGCTCCGGGAACAGCCGGGGCCGACCGCGGGTTGTCCGCGGTGATGAGCGCGAACGAGATGCAGGACGACCCCATCCGGGGAACGAGCCGGGGACACTCGCCGGTACCGCTGTCGGTGCTGGACCTGTCGACGGTGGGCGTCGAGGACTCCGCGAGCGAGGTGCTGCGCGGGACCACCGAGCTGGCCCGCGGCGTCGAGCGGTGGGGTTATCACCGGATGTGGCTGGCCGAGCACCACGGGATGCCCGGCATCGCCAGCTCCTCGCCGTCGGTGGTGCTCGCGCACCTGGCCGCGCACACCCGCACCCTCCGGCTCGGCTCGGGCGGGGTGATGCTGCCCAACCACGCTCCGCTGGTGGTCGCCGAGCAGTTCGGCACCCTGCAGGCGCTGCACCCGGGCCGCATCGACCTGGGCATCGGCCGCGCCCCCGGCACCGACCAGGCCACCGCGCGAGCGCTGCGCCGCACCGAGGGGCCCGCGTCGGCCGACGACTTCCCGCAGCAGCTCGGTGAACTGCTGGCCTTCCTGAGCGACGACTTCCCGATCGAGCACCCCTACGCCGACGTCCAGGCCGTCCCGCGCGGGGACCCACCGCCGGTGTGGCTGCTGGGTTCCAGCGGCTTCAGCGCTCAGGTGGCCGGCGGCCTGGGCCTGCCGTTCGCCTTCGCGCACCACTTCTCGGCGCAGAACACCGAGCCCGCGCTGGAGCTCTACCGGGAGTCCTTCCGGCCCTCGGGCGTGCTCGACGAGCCCTACGCCATGATCGGCGTGCAGGCCGTGGCCGCCGACAGCGAGCAGGAGGCCCTGGACGTCGTCCGGCCGATCGCGCTGAGCATGCTCAAGCTCCGCCAGGGGCTGCCCGGCAAGCAGCCGACCCGGCAGCAGGCGCGCGAATACCCCTACACGGAGCTGGACCGGGCCTTCGTCGACGACTGGCTGGCCGAAGCGGTCCACGGGACGCCGGAGCGCGTCCGCGCCGAGCTCGACGAGCTGCGCACCCGGACCGGTGCGCAGGAGCTGATGCTCACCGCCAACGTCCCGGACGCCGAGACCAAGCTGCACAGCTTCGAGCTGATCGCCAAGGCCCACGGAATGATCTAGAAAATCCGGTGGTCACCGGTCCGCTGTCGCCGTCGTGGCGTGTGCATCGCCACTCTTGGCCGAGGTCGCGAGCAGGCCTCCGCCACGCGTGGCGTACCGTCAGTTGACACCGTAATGCTAGGCATGAGGCGGGATTGAGGGATTGGCGTGAAGCCTGGTGTGCTGCTCTTCTACCGGATCATGGCGTACGTCACCGCCGTGCTGCTGATCCTGTTGTGCGCAGCTGTCGTGCTCAAGTACGGGCACTTCGCAGGCCTGTGGCCGACCGGTTCGGCCGCGCAGGAGTTCGGTACCACCTGGAGCTTCCGCATCGGCGTCGCGCACGGCTGGTTGTACATGGTCTACCTGCTGGTCGCCGTGATCGCGATGACCCAGCTGCGGGCCCCCATCGGCCGCATGCTGCTGGTCCTGCTGGCGGGCACCATCCCGTTCGGCGCGTTCGTCGCCGAGCGCAAGGTCGTGCTCTGGCACGAGCTGCGGATGGCCGGTAAGCCGATCGTGCAGTCGAACTCCCCGGAGGAAACCCGCGCCTCATGAGGTCCATCTCCGAGCCCGCGACGGCGTCGGCCGACAAGGCGCAGGTCAGCCGCCGCAGCGTCGTGGCAGCCTACTTCGCGCTGACCAAGCCGCGCGTGATCGAGCTGCTGCTGGTCACCACCATCCCGGCGATGTTCCTGGCCGCCCGCGGCATCCCGTCGCCGTGGCTGGTGCTGGTCACCCTGGTCGGCGGTGCCATGTCGGCGGGCAGCGCCAACGCGCTCAACTGCGTGGCCGACTCCGACATCGACGCGGTGATGGACCGCACCAAGAAGCGGCCGCTGGTGCACCACGAGGTGCCCCGCCGCAGCGCGCTGATCTTCGGCCTGGTGCTGGGCGTGGCGTCGTTCCTGGTGCTGTGGCTCGGGGCCAACCTGCTGGCCGCCGTGCTGTCGACCAGCGCGATCCTGTTCTACGTCTTCATCTACACGCTGGTGCTCAAGCGCCGGACCTCGCAGAACATCGTCTGGGGCGGTGCCGCGGGCTGCATGCCGGTGGTCGTCGGCTGGGCCGCGGTGACCGGCACGGTGGAGTGGCCCGCGATCGTGATGTTCGCCGTGGTCTTCCTGTGGACGCCGCCGCACTTCTGGTCGCTGGCGATGAAGTACAAGGACGACTACGCCCGCGCGGGCGTGCCGATGCTGCCGGTGGTGGCCACCACGCGGCAGGTCTCGGCGCGCATCCTGGTCTACAGCTGGGCCACGGTCGGCAGCACGCTGCTGCTGGTCCCGGTCACCAGCTGGATCTACGTGGCCATCGCGCTGCTGAGCGGCGCGGCGTTCCTGCTCGTCGCGCAGCGGTTGCACGCAGCGGCCCGCAAGGGCGGGGCGATGAACCCGATGCACCTGTTCCACCTGTCCAACTCGTACCTGGCCCTGGTGTTCGTGGCGATCGCCGTGGACGCCGCGGTGGGCCTGCCGGTGATCGGCTAGGAGATCCCGCGGACCGTGCTCGGCGGGTGCCGGGAGCGGAACCCCAGGCGCCGTCGGGCTCCGCACTCGCGGCGTGAGCACTTGCAGCCCCGGCCGGCCCGACTGACACCGAGCACATCCAGGGCGTGTTCAGGAAGTGCTTTGCTTGGCGGGGCGGGTAGCAGAACCTGGTCGGCTCCGTGGATCCGCGCGCCGCTCCTGATGTGTGCCAATGCACGGCGTCCCCCGGCGCACTCGCCACGAAGCCGGCCAGAACCTGCGGCGGCGCGAGCTGAGTCCCGCACCTGAAACAGCGGCTGCCGCCGCGTTTCATGAACAGCTCCTAGCTAGCGCAGCACCGGAAAGACCGGATCGGGACTCCGGCCGGTGGCGGTGTCGATCAGCGCGACCGGGTCGGGGGTCTCGGCCAGCAGGCTCGTCGTCGTGCGGACCGGCGCGCCCGCCATCGGGCCGGGGACCTCGCGGCCCAGCGCGGTGGCCATGTCGAAGTAGTGCACCACCGCCTCCAGCACGAAGATCCGCAGCGCTTCGCGCGCCGGGACGACCGCGTAGCCGCCGTAGAGCACGTGCCGGTCCAGGTCGGCCTCGCGCAACTCGGCGATCGCCTGCTCGCCGACCTCCGAGAACTCCGCGACCAGCGCTGCGGCCGGGGTGTCGGCGGCCCGCTGGGCCGCGGTGTCCCGCAGCACCTCGGCGACCTGCTCGCTCATGCCGCCCGGCCGCTGCATGTCCGCCAAAAGAGCACCGGCGTCGGCGCAGGTCAGCGGATCGTTCGGGTGCGGTCCGCGGATACCGGCGAGGGTGGCCGAGGGGAACGGGCTGTGGTGCGCGTAGACGTCCTTGACCGTCCATCCGGGCAACCGGGTCGGCCGCTGCCACTGCGACTCGTCCAGCTCGGCGCCGAAATCCGCCCAGACCTGCCAAGCTCGCTGGAGAACATCGACGATCATGCTGCTCCTTCCGGTCGTTCCCGGAACCCATTAGGGCACAAGACGAGGGTGCTCGCGGATAATCTTCACCGCGAGCACGCGCAGGAAACACCGAACGGGAGCGGGCGATGAGCGGGCGGGAGTTCCGATCGCGCTACAACGACAGCGCCGAGCCGCCGATCCCCGGTTTCGCGGCGCTGTACCACGGCCACGACGAGCACTTCCGGACGGCGCGCACCACCGCCGGGGGCTTCACGCACGCCCTGATCACCACCGATCCACAGCTCTACGGCCCGATCCGCCCGGCCCAGCTCTGGGACGCGCCGTGGTGGGCGACCGACGCCGACGGCCCGGACGTGCCCGCCGAGCCCGAACCCGGCCCGCTGGGTGCCGAGGAGCTGCGCGGCTGGGTCCTGGAGACCGATGACGCGGCCGTGCTGACCGCGCTGCACTCGGCGATCGAGCGCGCGCTCGACGGCGGGCCGCGGGTGGTGCTGGTCGCCTCCGACGCCGATACCGCGGTGCGCTGGATCGCGGTATCGACGCTGCTGCTGCCCCAGGAGCGCGCGCTGCGCGTGTCCTTCAGCGCGTTCGCGGACTCCGGCGACGCCCACGTGCTGGCCGTGCCGGAGGCCGGGGAGTTCCCGGGCGCCGTGGTCTTCGACCTCGCGGGCGAGCTCCCGGAGGTGGAGGCGACCGGTTCGGCGCGGCACTGGGTCCCGCGCTTCCTGGTCGCCGATCCGGTGGACGTGATCGACGCCGTGGAGCTCGCGCACCAGTTCGCTCGCGGCCGAGGGGAGCAGGTCGCGGGGGAGGCCGATCGGCTGGCCGCCGGGTTGATCGTGCTCGGCGAGCACGTCAGCCCCGCCGACTGCCGTCCGCTCGTGGCGTGGCTGCAGGACGCGCCCGCGCCCTCGTCCACCGACGTGCGCGGAGCGGTGCTCTCGGCGGTGCTGGCCGCCGAGCCGCCGCACGCGGTGCTGGCCGACCTCGCCGAGAACCTCGGCGAGCACACCGGGCGGGTCCGCATCGCGCTGCTGCGCAACGAGATCGACGAGATCCTGCACGGCGACCCCGAGTCCGTCGTTCAGCAGCCCTTCGACGGCTCGTCGTGGGGCGAGGAGGAGGCCGACCAGGCCCGCATTCTGCTGGAATCGGCGGCCACCGCGGCACCTCCGGAGCGCATGGACCTGCTGCTGCGCACCGCGCACCGGTTCGACGTCCCGCTGCGGCCGAACGGTTTCGCCGAGGCCGCCGATCGGTTCGTGCACTGGTGGGCCGACCATCCGCGCGTCGAGGTCAGCACGGAGCGGTGGCCGTGCCGGGCGGAGTTGCTCGACCGGCTGCGCGAGCTGCTGTCACACCGATTAGCCGGCCCGGAGGCCGACAACGTGCGTCGCGACGTGGCCGCCGACTGGTGGCCGCTGTTGCTGGACACGGCGACCGATCCGGGGCAGCCGCTGGACGCGGCGATCGCCGCGTCCGCCGTGGCCGAGGGAGGCCCGGCCCGCGGGCGGATCGTCCGGACCTTCGCCGAACAGCTGCACGAGCCGAGCCGGGAGTTGCCGGAGGCCGTGTTCACCGCTCTGTTCGAGGACAACCGGCCGGAGGTGGCCGAACTGCGCCATCTCGTCTCCGCGATGCCCGCGACCGCGGTCTCCGAATCGGTCGCGCAGCGCGTCTTCTCCGCGATGGGGCATGCCGAGGTGGATGCGGACTACCTGGACGTGCTGCGGATGCTGGGGCACCACATCGGTGATCGCGGCGAGCTGCGCGAGCTGTGGGCCGATGACGGGCGGCTGCGTTCCTGGCTGATCGGCTACCCCCGCAGGGGCGCGGAAGCGGGGTCGCTGAGCGAGATCTCCGGCGAGGTGCTCGGCGCCCGCGCTGCGGAAGTGCTCGCCGTGCTCCGCGAGGTCACCCTCTCCGAGGCGTTGCGCGTGGTCACCGAAGCGGGGCAGGGGTTGCGGCGGGGCCTCGGCCGCGAGCTGCCCGGGCTCTTCGGCGACGAGCGGGCCGATGACGGGCAGCGCGACCGGGCCGTGGCGCTGGCGTTCTTGATCGCGTGGCAGGACTCCACGGACGCGGAGGTGCGCGCGGCCATCGATCAGGAGCTGGAGCGGTGGGTGCGCGGCCAGGACCGGTCCCGCCACCGGCGGATCTCCCGCCTGCTGCGCGGCATCGAGGCCAGCTACGCGGCGGCGTGGCACGAATGGCTGCAGAAGGCGGGTGCGGATGACAACGCCGGATCGCGCGGACGCGGACGCTGGTGGCGCCGCAAGTCCCGCTGATCGCCTCGCGTCGGAAAGGGCAGGCGCACCAGCGGGAACGAGCACTTCGGCGCCGCGGAGCCGGCGCCCGGGAGGTACCGCGGGATCTCTGGTGATCGCGCGCGCTCGTCCGATCGACCTGGGGGAAGCGCCGTACGCCGGGTTGCTGCGCCGCTCCTGCTGCGCGACGTTCGCGACCTCAATCGTGTAGTACTGGTCACGGAGCAATAACGATCACGGCTCGGTGCGGGATACTTTCCGTGAGGGCTGCATCGCACACCGTGTCTGGAGGTTCTGCATGGGAACGGCGCTCAAGGCGCACGTGGCGTGGTTGGTCAACGCGCTCAGCATCAGCCCGAACCCGCTGCGCAGGCCGATCGACCGGGTCGCGGCCGGAATCACCTTGGTGTTGCTGATGGGCGCGCTGATCGCGGTGCCCGCCTCGGCGATGTTCGCCGGGTCGCTGCACCAGGACCTCAGCGATCGCGCGAAGGCGGCCGCGCAGCAGAACCGGCCGGTCAGCGCGGTCCTGGCCACCGAGCCCGCGCTGAGCGTCCCGGTCTCGGAGGCCTACAGCCAGGACGCCGTGAGCTCGACGGCGGTGGTCAAGTGGCGGGTCGGCACGCAGGAGCGCAGCTCGACGGTCCGGGTCCCCACCGAGGCCAAGCCCGGTGACACGACCACCGTCTGGGTCAACCAGCAGGGCAACCGGGTCTCGCCGCCCGCGGACGGCGGCTCGCTGGTCGCCTCGGCCGTCTTCGCGGCCCTGCTGCTCCTGGTGATCCTCGAGTCGCTGGCCTTCGCGCTGATCGCCGCCACCCAGCACGCGGCGCGCCGGATAGCCATGCGCGCGTGGGGCCGCGAGTGGCACTACTTCCAGGCCGGTGGCAGCTGGTCCCAGGCCTGATCAGCACCTGCGGGCCCGTGCTCGCACCGTTGCGAAGAGCGACCGCGGTGTAGGAGGCCGTCACTCTGTCGGGTTAAATGACCGAATCGGCCTTGGCACGGGCACCCGTGGTTGTGTTTGGGTCCGTGTGAATCTCCTGAGGGGGAGTTTCACGTTCGGCGTGACCGTCGGTGCCGAGGCGGTCGCGTGTCATCGCAGGGACGAGCGAGCTCGCCTGCCGACGATGAGGGGATGCGGCATGGGGGAAGAGCAGCCTGCCGACCAGTCCGAAGGCGTCCCGATCTACCAGGAGATCGCCAGCGAGCTGTGCGATCCGGCCGAGACGGACTGGAGTTTTCCGCCCACCCCGTCTTTCGCGAGCGACCTGGTCGCCGAGGTCGAAGCCGCAGCGGAAGACGACGAGGAGACGACCGCGGCCGCCAGCTGAGCGGTCCACCGGTCCGCACCTGATCGCCGATGCCCGGTGTCGCGGACGTCCGGCGAATCGCTCCGGAGCGGTGGGTACCGCGGCTTCCGTGAACGGCTATGGCCGTGCGGTGTCGGTGTCCGGGGCTGCGATGTCGGTGTTCTTGCCCTCGCTGGAGTGGATGAAGGCGGCCAGCGAGACGAGCGCGGTGGCGATCATCCAGGCCGCGACCAGCCACCCGGTGCCCCCGGCCTGGATGACCAGCGCGGAGGCGACCAGCGGGGAGAAGCCGCCGATCGCGGCGCCGATCTCGCGGGAAGCCGCGAATCCGGTGTAGCGCACCCGGGCGCCGAACAGCTCCGCGTAGAAGGCCGGTTGCACGGCGATCATCGGTGCGAGTCCCAGGCCTGCCGCGATCACCATGGCCAGCCAGATCAGGACCGGTTGCTCGGTGCTCAGCAGCGCGAAGAACGGGAAGGCGAACAGCGCCGTGAAGCTGACGCTGAACAGGTTCAGCGGTTTGCGGCCGATCCTGTCCGAGAGCGCGCCGTAGACCGGCTGCAGGATGATCATCGCGGTGGTGAAGGTGAAGACCCCGGTCAAACCCACCCATCTCGGCAGTCCGAGGGTTTCCTGCAAGTAGGCCGGGGCGAAGGTCGCGTAGAAGCGGGCGGACGGCGAATCCGACGCCGAAGGTGGCGAAGCCGGCGATGGTGCCCACGGCCGGGTCGCCGGTGGGGAAGAACAGCTCGTTGAACACCAGCGTCACGGCGAAGCCGTAGATGAAGAAGTCGTACCACTCCAGCGCTGTGCCCACCACGGACGACGTGACGACGCGGCGGAGTTCGGTGCGGCTGGTCGGGGCGGTGGAACCGATGGCGGCGTTGCTCATCGAGTCTCCTCGGCGCGAGAACCGTTGCGGGCGGGTCGCGATCGCGGCAGATCGTGCCACGCCGCGTGGCCGGGCGAAACGGTGAATCTGGTTCCGGATCGGTTTCGCCGCCGAAGATCGGCCGAACGGCCGACGGCGTTGGGTCGAGCGAGAGGACCCCTACCAAGCACGCGCTTGCTCGGTATACCCTCGGCGCTCAGCCAACCCGGGAGGGCGAGATGGCCGCAGACTCGATTCCCGCCGCGGTCCGCACCGCTGAGCGGCGGTTCGGCGAGATCGAAGCACTGGTCGACGGGCCGGTGCGGCTGACGTTCGCGCAGCTGGCCGCCGAAGTTCGCGAGATGGCCCGGATGTTCGTCGCCGTCGGCGTGCGAGCGGGCGATCGGGTGGCGCTGAACTCGCCGAACACGCACCACTGGGTGCTGGCCGCGCTCGGAGCCTCGTACGCGGGCGCGACCCTGATCCCGGTCAACACCCGCTTTACCGGGGTGGAGACCGTCGATCTGCTGCGTCGCGGGAAGGTTCGCGCACTCGTGGTCGCCGACGACTTCCTCGGCACCGACCGGCTGGCCGGTATCCGCGAGGCCGCTGGTGACGGAGCGGGCGAGGTGGTCGCCGGACTCCCGGAAGTGCGAGCGGTGCTGCGGGTTCCGCTCGGGGCCGCCGGGCGGGCCGGACCGGGGGTGCACGACTGGCACGACATCCCCGAGCTCGCCGCGCAGGTCCCGCCGCAGCTGGTGGAGCAGCGGGCCGACGCGGTCGGCGCCGAGGATCTCGCCGACGTGCTGTTCACCTCCGGGACCACCGGGCGGGCCAAGGGCGTGATGTCCCTGCACCGGCAGAGCTTGGGCGTGGCTGCGGCCTGGGCCGAGTGCGGCCGGGTCGGCCAGGACGACCGGTACCTGCTGGTGAACCCGTTCTCGCACAGCTTCGGCTACAAGGCGGGCATCCTGGTCTGCCTGCTGACCGGCGCGACGATGCTCCCGCGGGCGGTCTTCGACCCGGCCGGGGTGCTGCGGATCCTGGAAACCGAGCGGGTCTCGGTGCTGGCCGCCGCACCCACCATCTTCCAGTCCCTGCTGCACGCCCCCGAACGCGCGGGATCTCCGCCCGGGCTGCGGCTGGCGGTGACCGGTGCCGCCGTCGTCCCGATCACGCTGATCGAGCGGATGCGCGGCGAGCTGGGCTTCGACACGGTGCTGACCGCCTACGGGCTCACCGAGGCGGTGGTGGCCACCATGTGCCGTCCCGGCGACGAGCCGGAAACCGTCGCGCACACCGCGGGTCGCGCCGCGGCGGACTTCGAGCTCGCCGTGATCGACGGCGAGAGCCGGTCGCTGCCCGCGGGCGAAGCGGGCGAGGTGGTGCTGCGCGGGCCGAACGTGATGCGCGGTTACCTCGACGACCCGGAGGCCACCGAGGCGGCCGTCATCGACGGATGGCTGCACACCGGCGATGTCGGCGTGCTCGACGAGCGCGGCAACCTCAAGATCACCGATCGGCTCAAGGACATGTACGTCTGCGGGGGATTCAACGTCTACCCGGCCGAGGTCGAGCAGGCCCTCGCCGCGCTCGACGGCGTTCGCGACGTGGCGGTGATCGGCGTCCCGGACGAGCGATTGGGCGAGGTCGGCAGGGCTTTCGTCGTCGGTGCGGGCCTGACCGAGCAGGACGTCCTGGCGCACTGCGAGCACCGGTTGGCCAACTACAAGCGCCCCCGCGCCGTCGAGTTCGTCGCCGAGCTCCCCAGGAACGCCTCGGGCAAGGTCCTCAAGCGAAACCTGCGGCAGTAGCGGGCTTTCAGCGCCCGTTCGTGAGCAGTCCGAGCAGCTCGGCGCGGATGGTCGGCCGGGACCCGAACAGCAGCAGGAAGGTCGCCTCCCGGACGAGGCGCTGCGCGTGGGTGCCGGGCAGCAGGGTGTTGCTGCCGTGGTGCACCGCGCAGGCCGTGGCGGCGCGCATCGCCAGTTCCGAACCCGTCGCCCTGGCGGCGGGCACGTCCTCCGGGGTGGCGTTGACCAGGTCGTCACGGGCCTCGTCGAGCTCGGCGGTCAGCCCGCCCGCGTCCTCGCCCAGCAGCGAGATCGCGCGCCCGGCCACGCCCAGCGCGAGCGCGCCGTTGAAGCGCAGGGATTCGGCATCGCCCTGCAGGTAGTCGGTCTGCGGGAGCACCCGGATGATCTTGTCCCGGGGCACGAAGTGGCGGTGGAACCGCAGGGTGACGGTGCCGCTGGCGCGCACCGCGAGCAGGTCGAGCGGCTCGGCGGTGACGCCCTCGTTCTCCTCGGCGTCCAGCAGCGCGAACACCAGCGAGCCCTCGGCGTCGCGGGCGGCGGTGTGCAGCAGGTCGATCATGCCCCAGCCGGTCACGAACGGCGCGGTGCCCGAGAACAGGTAGCCGCCGACCACCTGCTGGGCCTGCAGCGACGCCGGGCCGGTGTGCACGGCGGCGCTGATCGCCACGCCCGCGCGCCGCTTGCCGTCGCGCAGATCCGGCCGCAGGTTCTGCTGCAGCGTGCGGTTGCGCGATTCGGCCAGCGCCCGCACCGCCCCGTGGTGCTGCATCCACACGAACGTCGTGGTCAGGCACCCGCCCGCCAGGATCTCGAGGAGCCGCAGCGCCGAGGCCCGGTCGGGCAGGTCCAGACCGGCCTCCTCGGGATCGGCCATCCCGTAGAAGCCGAGTTCGGCGAGCAGTGCGAGGTGGCTCTCCGGTACCCGGTCGCCGGCGTCGACCTCCAGCGCGGCGGGGAAGAGCACTTCCTCGGCGATGCGCCGGGCTTCCTGCAGCACAGGCGACTCCTTCGTCATCCATCCCAGTCTCCAGACTGGTTCCCACCGGCCGAAACCGCCCCCGGTGGAGCGATGCGGAGCAACCGGGTCCAGCTCGTTCCGGCGCGAGTGCGGAGATACGTCAGTGGTTCGCGTGGCGGTGCGGGTGGGCGGAACCTGCCGCGTCGCGCAGCTGCGGGATCCGCTCCTTGAGTAGCGGCCGCGGCTTCCTCGCCGCACGACGCGGCAGAACCCTCGGCGGTGCCGGTTGAGTCCCACCCCGCATGCGGCCGCCGCCGCATGCCGCACGGACCCCTGAAGCTCAGTCGCGCGTCAGGAGCCCTTGACCAGGTAGCGCAGCAACAGGACGCCGTCCTCGGCCAGCACCGTGGCGAGCTCGATGCCGACCGGGTCCAGCGGGGTTCCGGCGGCGATCCGCGAGGCGGCCCCGCTGACCAGCAGCGGTGAGACGGTCAGCCGCAGCTCGTCGACGAGACCGGCCTCGATCAGCCCGCCGAACAGGTGCGGACCGCCTTCGCAGTCGATCCGCCGCATACCGCGTTCGGCCAGTTCCCGGACCGCAGCCGCGAGGTCCACCTGCTGCTCACCGGCCACGATCAGCTCGGCGCCCGCCTCCTTCCACGCCTTCTGCTTGGCGGGCGGCGCGGAGGCGCAGGTGATCACGAACGTGGTGGTCGCGGCCTGGGTGATCGCCGGGGCGTCGGCGGGCAGCGAGCCGGTGGTGACCACCGCGGTCGGGGCGACGTCGGCCAGGTCGTGCCTGCGCCGGATCTTCAGCGTCTCCTCGCCGGGGTGCACACCGCGGAAGTCCTCGACCATCGCCGTGGTGGCGCCGACCAGCACCACGTCGGCCAGGTCGCTGCCCAGCTGCAGCACCTTGCGGTCCGGCGGGTTGGACAGCGGACGCGCTTGGCCACCGGTCTCCACCGCGCCGTCGGCGCTGGAGACGAAGTTGACCGCCAGCCACTTGTCGTCGCCCGCGGGGTAGCGGTAGAGGTCCTCGAGCTGCGCGTCGTCGAGTTCCGGTCCGGGTTCGGGCCAGATCGGTCGCATCAGGAGATCCACTCCTCGGGAAGCATGGGCTGCCGGGTTCCGTTGATGCACGCCACCATCTCGAGCGTGCGCCGGGTCTGCAGGGCCTGGTGCGCGCGGAACACGGCCGCACCCGAGCGCGCGGCGATCGCCGTGGCCGCCAGCGTCCCGGTCAGCAGCTCCTCGCGCTGCTCGGCGGAGAGGTCCAGCGATTCGCGCACGAAGGTCTTGTTGGACAGCGCCATCAGCACCGGCCAGCCGGTCGCCACCATCTCCGGCACGCGCCGCACCAGCTCGAGGTGGTCGGTGGTGTTCTTGCCGTAGCCGGTGCCGTCGATGATGATCCCGCTGCGCGGCACGCCCTTGGACTCCGCGAGCTCGGCGAGCCGCACGATCTCGTCGATCACTGTGTTGACCACGTCGTCGTAGTCCGAGCGCACCGGGGTGGCTCGCGGGTTGCGGTTGGCGTGCGTGCAGATGTAGCCGGCCCGGTGCTCGGCCGCGACGTCGATGATCTTCTCGTCGGCCGCGCCCCAGGCGTCGTTGATGATGTCCGCGCCGGCCTGGCACACCGCGTCGCTGACCTCGTGGCGCCAGGTGTCCACGCTGATCAGCACGTCCGGGTAGTGCTCGCGGGTCCACTCGACGGTGGGCAGCACTCGAGCGATCTCCTCGTCGGTGTCGACCTCGTCGCCGGGGCTGGCGGTGATCCCGCCGATGTCGATGATGTCGGCGCCTCCCTCGACGGCCGTGCGCACCGCATCGCGCGCGGGCTCCTCGTCGAAGGTCGCGCCCTGGTCGTAGAAGGAGTCCGGCGTCCGGTTGACGATGGCCATGACCATCGGCCGGTCCCGGACGACGCGGCGACCGCGGAACTCGAAGTCGATTGCGTTACCGATGTCCTGCACTGGGGACGTTTCCTTCCGGTACGAGCGCGAGCCGCGACGCGGCAGGTCATACCACCCAGTCTGCCGGACCGGACGGGCTCGGCCACGATCGAGGGCGCCCCGACACCGGCGGCCGAGATCACCGACCTCCGCCACCCCACCCGAGCCGAGCACCTCGCGGACCCCGAGATCCAAGCCCCGGCGATCCGCACCCTCCACACAGACCTCACGTCGGGACGGTGACAGTTTTGCCTAAAATTGTCCGGACAAAACGGACATGGTCATGCGACAGTTTTAGGCAAAACTGTCAAGTCCACCGGATCGGGTTCGGCCGCTGATCTCCCGCGCGTGGCCTCGTTCCGGCTCGGACGGGGCCACGTCAGGGTTCGGCGCCCCGTGACGGCGCGGCTCCCGGGGCCTTCGCGTGACGTGGCGCTCTTCGTCGCCAAGTCGGCGATGTTCCTGGCTAGCCTGGCGGGGTCTTGGTGAGGCGCCGGCGAGGGAGAACTTGACCATGAACGACCTGGCGGGCGGCTCGGGCGGCGATTCCCCGTCCGGTGGCGGGCTGAAGGTGTCCAAGGCCCTGCTGATCGTCGTGGCGGGCGCTTACCTGGTCGCCATGGGCGTTGTGCAGTACAACTTCTCGCGGATGCACGACCAGCTGGATTCGGTCACCTCGAACCTGGAGCGCACCAACGCGAAGTTGTCCGCGCTCAGCAATCTCGAACTGCTCAAGGCCGAGATGTCCAAGCTCGACGAGGACATCGTGGCGATGCGGGAACTGATGGGCCCGTTTCCGGACATGGCCGAAAGCGTTGGTGCGCTCAACGGCCAGATCGCGAGCCTGAGCGGCACCATCGCGATGCTGCAGAGCGACACCTCCGGGCTGCCTTCGGTTGCGGTGAGCATTCAGCGGATGAGCACCGAGCTGCGCGGCATCACCGAGCGGATGAACGAGATGAACCGCACGGTCGCGGGCGCAGGCGGAAGCGTCTCCGGCATGCAGGGGCAGGTCGCCTCGATCCAAGGCGACCTCGGCGAGCTGCAGGAGGACGTCGCCGACATGAACCAGCGGCTGAAGATCATCCCGAAGACCGGCGCCCCGAACTGATCTGCGGCTGACCGCCGTCGCGCGAACGGGCTGCGCCCGGAGCCGAAAGTCCCTGTCGTGCACCGCGCTGCCCAGCGCATACTCGCCACACGGCGTTGGAGCCGCGGAGTTCTGCCAGACCGGCCACCGGTCTCCTGACATGCCGTTGCCGGCGCAGGGCCGACGCCGTTCGCGCCGAGTCCTGGCGCGGATACCGAGCCCGGGCCCGCGACGTCGGCACCACGTGGCTCCGCATGACCGGGCTCGCCAAGCGGAAGGGCAAGCGTCATGACCAGGAAGATCGCGGACTGCCGCAAGTACCCGAGCGAGATGAACTGCTCGCTGACCATCATCGGCGAGGAGGAAGAGGTCGTCCGGGCCGCCGCCGAGCACGCGGCGTCGGTGCACGGCCACGAGGACACCCCGGAAATGCGCGAGAGCGTGCGCCGTGACCTCGAAGACGAGGTGACCTCGGACGACGGCAACCACTTCGTCCAGCTCATCGAGTTCCAGAGCTCGCGCCGCGACGAGATCAACGCGCTGATGGATGAGTGGGAGGACAAGACCGGCGGCAAGCGCACCGCGACCAAGGCGGTGCTCACCGCCGAGCACGACGAGCCCGAGCGGTACTTCGAGTTCGTCGAGTTCCCCACCTACGAGCGGGCCATGGAGAACTCCCGGCTGCCCGAGACCGGCGCGTTCGCGCAGCGGATGCGCGAACTCTGCGATGGCGAGCCGACGTTCCACAACCTCGACGTCGTCCGCGCCGAGGCGCTGTGAACCGCTGAGAACCGGGCCCGGCCGCAGCGACGCCCGCGAACCCCGATCAAGAGCACCGGCAGCCATTCCGCCGGACCATCTCACGATCGGGATTCGCGGTCGCCGGCAAGCGGGTGACCAGCGGGGTCGCTGGGCTGATCTACGGGTTGCCGCCGGGATGGCTGGGGCGAGCTCGACCGACGCGCGCCCCTCCTCGATCGCCGCTGAGGGGCGCCGCTGGCCCGCCAGCGGACGGCCCACCCCTGAACGGGACGCAACTACTTGACGAACCGTTGAGTAGTTGTCATTCTTCTAGTCATGAACGAGTCGAGAACTCCCGAGGACGAGCCGCAGCTGACCCCGTCCGCCGCGTTGGGCAACGCCACCGAGGTCGACGCGAAGGCGCGTCGGGCCGCGCGATGGCCCGCGTGGTTGTGGCTGGCGATGGCCGTGGCGATGACGGTGCACCTGATCGGGTCTCCGCTGATGCCCGACGGATGGCCCAGAACGGTCGTGGAATTCCTCCCGCTGATCTTCGCGGTGTGCGGGATCGTCTACTCCGCCCTCCAGCGGGCCGAGAGCAAGCTGCTGATCCGGCTGGTGTGGCCCGTGACCGGGGTCTTCGTGGTGCTGGTGCTCGCTGCCGTGCTGCTGCGGGAATTCGTGCTGCCGGACGGGTCGGTTCCGGGGATCGTCATCACCGGACTCCTCCCGGCGATTCCCTGCGTCTACGGCGCCTGGCGGGTGCTCGCGGAATGACGGCCCAGCAGCACCCGCGACACGGCCTGAACGAGACCATCCACTCGCCGACCCGCCTGTCGATCATGACGGCCCTCGCCCCGATGCAGCGGATGGACTTCCCGCTGCTCCGCGACACCATCGAGGCCAGCGACTCCCTGCTGTCGAAACACATGACGATCTTGGAGAACGCGGGCTACGTCGAGGTCACCAAGGGTCACGTCGGCAAGCGCCCGAGGACCTGGCTGGCCTTGACCGAGCAGGGGCGCGAAGCCTACGCCGCCTATCTCGACGCGCTCCGGGCTCTCGTCGACAACGGCGAAGCCTGACAGGCCACCGGAAACCCGCGCACAGCGCGATCCTCGTCGGTGGAACTGCTCAGCCCGCCTTCGTCCCGGTCGAGCTGCCGGACGAAGGCGGCTCGCACCGGGGGAGCGCGCGGGGAAATTCGGCAACAACGGTGGGCGCGCAAAGTGTGACCACGCCCCGGAAAGCCGAAACGACGAGGGAAAAGCAGGCGGTTGATATTGATCCGGATCGACCCCGCTTTTGCCTATCCGAGTTGTGCGCCCCCAGCAGGACTCGAACCTGCTGGTTGAGGATTAGAAGTCGCTTGCTGAATTCACGGCTTTCCGCACGGGGGAGCAGGGCGGCGAACCACCGCCCCACTCCCGGACTTAAACTGCTTCACCCGCCCAAAGCACTCAAAGCCGGTGTAAGGGCAGGCGACAAAGAGGAAGACCGCCGGTTGGGCTCAGGATTCCATCGGCGGCCGCAGTTCCCGCAGACATCGCGAGTGCCGCTACAGCCGAGATCATCGCGAAGGTGGCGCGGAAGCGCATGATCTGCCTCCTCGTAGGCTGGTTCAACGAGCGCGCGCTGGGCACGACTCGACCGTGCCGCGCGAGGCAGGTTGTGCGCCGCAAGTCATCCGAGTAGTTCCGCCTCAGCAACGGGCGATCTGCGCGGCCAGTGTTCGACGAAGATCACCATATTTGCCCGTGTGGACTCCATTTGGCCCCGAGGAGACGGCGAGAGCAGGAAAACGCCTGGTCGCCGCACGCTTTCAGAGAAGGCCCCCGGACCCGCAACGACGGTCAGGGGATCTTCTCCGCGTATCCCGGCGCCCGCGCTTCCACGACGGCTCTGGCTGGATGGCATCGAACACAGGGTTCTGGCATCGGGTTGCGTGGCCCGGACGCACGCTGCAGTTCCGGGCAGGGAATCCCGATCCGCTTGTCAACTGCCGGGCGTTCGACGGCTCGGATCGAGCCTGCTCCTCCGTCGTTCCGGTAACTGTGGCCGCAGGCCGATCGATCTGCGGCACGTCCCGTGAGATCAACTGGCAGCGGTGGTTCAGGCCGCGGCTTCCTGGAGGCGTGACCGCAGTTTTGCTACGCCTGGGCCGTCGAGCTGGTCGAGGTAGGACGCGCGGCCAGCCGTGGTCATCACCAGGGCAAGGGTCGATCCGGCGCTCAGGGGACCGGTACCCGTGGTAAACGGCCCGTCGTCTGCTCGCAGATGCAGGCCCGCGACGTGGGTGCGGCTGGCAACGGTGAAGTCGCGGCTGGCGAAGAACTCGGCAACGGGCGTCAGCGCATCCACGCTCGGTGTCCGGGCAAGTCCCAGCGGCTGGAGGATGTCCTGAGCTGCACAACGACCTCGCCCAGGTAGGCCGGGACGTGTCCCGAGGGGGCGGTGGTGCTGCTGATGGCGGCCCGGAACCGATCGAGCGTCTCGGCCGGCGTGCCTCAGATGCCTGATCTGGTGGAACTCTCAACGGCCGGGCACGAACCGGATGCTCTCGAGTTGCGGGGGTGCATCAAGCCGCAATGACCGGCACTGGTGCTGGAGTCTGGTAGCCCCTGTTGATGCCGAGCAGAGCCCAGAACGCGCTGACGCGTCGCCGTGCGACTGCGAGGACGGCCTGGGTGTGCCGCTTGCCTTCCGCGCGTTTTGCGCGCTGGTAGTAGGTCTGCCACGTGCTGCAGCGCTGGATGCTGACCTGCGCTGAGACGTAGAACTGACGCCGAGATCTCAACCCGAGCGGGCACCGGCGCCGGTCGGCGTACCGCTCTCGGCGAGGTGCTCGTTCGTGGCGCCTCGCTGGTGGCGCGCAGCTTCCTCCGCCAGTCCGGAAGCCGCTCCCGCAGACCGTCAAGTGCCGCAGCCTTCTACCGCTGTTCGGCGGGGGTCGGCATGCGCCGACCACAGCGTCGGATGCCTTGCTGTCCAGGCGCCATGCGGCTAGAGCTCTTTCGTTTTGCCAGGTAGCGCCCCCAGCAGGACTCGAACCTGCGACCTAAGGATTAGAAGTCCTTTGCTCTATCCAGCTGAGCTATGGGGGCCGTTTGGCCAGGTGGCCAGCCCTATGTGGTGCAGCAAGCAGGGTAGCGGCCTGCTTCCGCAGTTGTGCGAACGACGCTGCACCGTTGCCGAGCCGGTACAAAACGGCAAGCAATTCGACAGGCCAAATGTGTAACGCGTAATCGGTCGAACCGCCGGAGTGGCCGAAACCGCAGTTCAGCGAGGTTGCGTCACGCAGCGGGCAATGCGGCGAGCGCGGTCTTGGTTAGGCCGAACAGTCGCTCCGAGGTATCGGCCGCGGACGCGTCACGCATCGACAGCATGGTCAGCAGCGTGCGATCCGGCGCGATCGCGGTGGCCGCCGCGCAGGTCTGGTGCTGGGTGACCGGCTCGCAGTAGAGCCAGCTCGAATGCCCCTCGACGGCTACCGCGACCCCGCGCGGCTGTCTTTCCACGACCGCGCCGTACGGCGCGTAGAAAGCCGCCGCCGCGGTGTTCTCCGGGGCGCTGCCGAGCAACTGCGCGCAGGCTCCGGCGACCGGGTCGTCGCGGTGCGGCGGACCGACCGGGCCGCCCACCGGAGCCAGCGCGTCCGGGGTGAGCAGGGCGCACGGATCGACACCCGCGGTGCTGCGCGGCCGCGGGATCTGCGGCGTCTCCGGCGCCGCCTCCCGGGTGCGCGGGGGTGCTTCCTCGCTCTGGAACCCGGCCGCCGGGATCGGCTGGCCGGTCACGCCCGAGCCGCAGCCGGCCAGCGCGAACGCGAGCAGCGGAAGCAGCGCGCGGGGGAGGAGCTTGGGCACGGAGCAACAGTAGCGGGCCAGGCGTGCTGGAGGCCACGCCCACACCATCCTGCTCGGTGACGCTTGCCCAGGCGCGGTTACGCTCGGTTCGTGGCTACCGAGACCGTCGCCGAAACCGCACTGGAACGGCGCAACGCGTCCGGCACGCTCGGCGTGCTGGTTGTCACCGCCGGGTTGCTCGGGGCGCTGGTCGCCGTCGCCCTGACCGCGCTGTCGGCGGGGGCGAACTACGCCCTGCTCGGTCTGCCCGACCCCGGCCCGCTGACCCAGTTCGGCCTGCCGGTCGTGCGAGTGCTCGCCGAGACCGGGGCCGTGATCACCATCGGCTCGCTGCTGCTCGCCTCCTTCGGGATCCCCGCGAGTCGAGACGGAGCGCTGCTCGCCGACGGTTACGCCGCGGTGCGGGCAGCGAGCTGGGCGGCTGCCGCGTGGTGCGTCGGAGCCGCGCTGATGGTGCCGTTCCTGTGCGCCGACGCGACCGGGCAGCCGGTCTCCGAGGTGCTCAGCACGACGACGCTGCTCGCGCTGATCGACGCGCTCGCGGAAGCGCAGGCCTGGGCGCTGACCGCGGTGATCGCCTTCGTGGTCGCCCTGATGTGCCGCGTGGTGCTGTCCTGGGGCTGGACGGTGGCGGCCTTCGCGGTCGCCCTGACCGGGCTGCTGCCGCTGATCGCCACCGGTCACTCGGCCAGCGGCGGAGCGCACGACCTGGCCACCAACAGCCTGCTGTGGCACCTCTACGGCGCGGTCATCTGGGTCGGCGGGCTGATCGCCCTGATCGCGCACGCCGCGCGCGGGGGCGCGCACCTGCCGCTGGTGGCCACGCGGTTCTCCCGCATCGCGCTGGTCGCCTGGATCGCGATGGCGGGTTCCGGCGTGGTCAACGCGCTGGTGCGGGTGCCGTTCGATCAGCTGGTGGGCTCGACCTACGGGTTGCTGGTGCTGCTGAAGGTCCTGGGTCTGCTGGCGCTGGGCGTGTTCGGCTACTTCCAGCGGCGCACCGTGCTGGCCAAGCTCGACGTGGGGGCCAAGGCCTCGGCGCTGCTGCGGCTCGGAGCCGTCGAAGTGCTGATCATGTTCGCCACGCTGGGCACCGCGGTGGCGCTGGGCCGCACGCCGCCTCCCGACGGCTACACCACCGTCCCCAGCCGCGCCGAGCTGCTCATCGGCTACCCGCTCGACGAGGCGCCGACGACGCTGCGGCTGCTGTTCGACTTCCGCTTCGACCTGGTCTTCGGCACGTTGTCGCTGGTGGCGGCGGGCGTGTACCTGTGGGGCTGGTACCGGCTGCGCCAGCGCGGGGACAACTGGCCGACCGGCAGGCTGGTCGCCTGGCTGCTCGGCTGCGGCTCCATCCTCGTCGGCACCTCGTTCGGCGTCGGCAAGTACGCGATGGGCGTGTTCTCGGCGCACATGGGCCAGCACATGGTGCTTTCCATGATGGCGCCGGTGTTCCTGGTGCTGGCCGGGCCGGTCTCGCTGGCGCTGCGGGTGTTCAAGCCCGCGGCAAAGGGGAGCCCGCCCGGAGCGCGGGAGTGGATCCTGGCTTTCGTGCACTCGCCGGTGACGCGGGTGCTGACCAATCCGGCCGTGGCGCTGGGGTTGTTCGTCGGCTCGTTCTACGTCCTGTACTTCACCCCGCTGTTCGGCATGGCCGTCGACCGGCACTGGGCGCACCTGGCGATGAACGCGCACTTCCTGCTGGCGGGCTACGTCTTCTACTGGCCGGTGATCGGCATCGACCCGTCGCCGCGCAAGCTGCCGTCGCTGGCCAAGGTGGGGCTGATGTTCGCCTCGATGCCCTTCCACGCCTTCTTCGGGATCATCCTGATGATGTCGCAGCAGCCCATCGCGGCCGACTTCTACCGCAGCATCGACTTGCCGTGGATGCACGACCTGATGGCCGACCAGCAGCTCGGCGGCGCGATCGCGTGGACCTCTGGCGAGGTGCCGCTGGTGGTGGTGATGTTCGCGCTGCTGATCCAGTGGTCGCGCTCGGACGAGCGGCAGGCGCGCCGCATCGACCGCAAGGCCGACAAGGACGGCGACGCCGACCTCCAGGCCTACAACGCCATGCTCAAGAACCTCGCCGAAGAGGACGGATCGCGGCGCGACTGACGGGTACTTCAGTTTTCAGGTTTGCGTGACGGGTAGCGGAACCTCGGACGCCGCCGGGCTGCGGGATGCGCGACTTGAGCAGCGACCTGCGCGGCGCTGCGGAGCTGACTCCCTCACCTGAAACAGCGGCTCCGCCGCGACGGGAACGCTCCCAACCGTGTGATTGCTCGCATCGGGTGACACATCCTCACCTCCGAGCACTCCGCCAACTCGCGTGCTCGTCGCCGAGGGACCGGGCGAGAGGTCCCGCGCGCGACGCCACTACGATTCAGGGCATGGCCGAGTTCATTTACACCATGAAGAATGTGCGCAAGACGCACGGTGACAAGGTCATCCTCGACAACGCGACCATCCAGTTCTACCCAGGCGCCAAGATCGGCGTCGTCGGGCCGAACGGGGCTGGCAAGTCGACCGTGCTGCGCATCATGGCGGGACTCGACCAGCCGAACAACGGTGAGGCGTTCCTGAGTCCCGGTTACTCCGTGGGCATCATGCAGCAGGAACCCCCGTTGAACGAGGAGAAGACCGTCCTGGGCAACGTCGAGGAGGGCGTTGGCGAGATCAAGGTGAAGCTCAACCGCTTCAACGAGATCGCCGAGCAGCTCGCCAACGACTACACCGACGAGCTCATGGAGGAGATGGGCAAGCTGCAGGAGGAGCTCGACCACGCTGACGCGTGGGAGCTGGACTCCCAGCTGGAGCAGGCGATGGACGCGCTGCGCTGCCCGCCGCCGGAAGCCGAGGTGAAGTACCTCTCCGGTGGTGAGCGTCGCCGGGTCGCCCTGTGCAAGCTGCTGCTGAGCAAGCCCGATCTGCTGCTGCTCGACGAGCCCACCAACCACCTGGACGCGGAGAGCGTGCTGTGGCTGGAGCAGTTCCTCGCGAACTACCCGGGCGCCGTCCTGGCCGTCACCCACGACCGCTACTTCCTGGACAACGTCGCGGGCTGGATCCTGGAGCTCGACCGCGGCCGCACCTACCCGTACGAGGGCAACTACTCCACCTACCTGGAGAAGAAGCAGGAGCGCCTCGCGGTTCAGGGCAAGCGCGACGCCAAGCTGCAGAAGCGCCTCAAGGACGAGCTGGAGTGGGTCCGCTCCAACGCCAAGGCCAAGCAGACCAAGTCGCGCGCCCGTCTGGCCCGCTACGAGGAGATGGCCAACGAGGCGGAGAAGACCCGCAAGCTCGACTTCGAGGAGATCCAGATCCCGCCGGGCCCGCGGCTGGGCAACGTCGTGGTCGAGGTGGAGAACCTCAAGAAGGGCTTCGACGGCAACCTGCTGATCGACGACCTGTCGTTCAACCTGCCGCGCAACGGCATCGTCGGTGTCATCGGCCCGAACGGCGTCGGTAAGACGACCCTGTTCAAGACCATCGTCGGGCTCGAGGAGCCGGACGAGGGCAAGGTCAAGGTCGGCGACACCGTCAAGCTGTCCTATGTGGACCAGAACCGCGCGAACATCGACCCGGACAAGAACGTCTGGGAGGTCGTCTCCGACGGTCTGGACTACATCCAGGTCGGCCAGGTCGAAATGCCCTCGCGCGCCTACGTGAGCGCGTTCGGCTTCAAGGGTCCGGATCAGCAGAAGCCCGCGGGCGTGCTCTCCGGTGGTGAGCGCAACCGGCTGAACTTGGCGCTGACGCTCAAGCGGGGCGGCAACCTGATCCTGCTGGACGAGCCCACCAACGACCTCGACGTCGAGACCCTCGGTTCGCTGGAGAACGCGCTCGAGCAGTTCCCGGGCTGCGCCGTGGTCATCTCGCACGACCGCTGGTTCCTGGACCGCGTGGCCACGCACATCCTCGCCTGGGAGGGCGATGAGGAGAACCCGGCCAAGTGGTTCTGGTTCGAGGGCAACTTCGAGGGCTACGAGCAGAACAAGATCGATAGGATGGGTGCCGACGCGGCCCGTCCCCACCGCGTGACCCATCGCAAGCTGACTCGCGGCTGAGATCGGAGGCGCCGTGGCGAGCGTGTCCGCTTCACCGCAGCCGGATTCTGCTTCCGGAATCCTGGACCCCGCATGGCACATGCGTTGGCGGGTCCCGGAAGTTGCTTTGGTGCTCGGTGATCGGGCGGTCGCGCTCGCCAGACGCACCGGTGACCAGACCTCCCGCCTGAGCGCGGAGACGCTGGCGATATTCGCCAGCAACCGGCTGGGTCACGGCGTGGCCGTGACCGGCCGGGCGCTGGCCGCGGTGCGCGAGGCCGAATCCGCGGGCGATGCCGAGATCCTGACTCGCCTGCGGATAGAGCTGGCCTGGTGCGCGGCGAGCGCGGGCAGCTACGAGGTCGCGCTGCGCGTGCTGCGCGGCGAGCTGGAGCGCAACCACGACGAGCCCGCGCTGCGCGCGCACGCGCTGCTGGCCATGGCGGCTGCGCTGCCGGGAAGGCAGGACGTCGACGAGCGGGCCCGGGTGCTCGACGAGGCCGAGCGGCTGTACTCGGGCTCCTCGAGCAACCGGGACGTCACCGGGTTGCTCACCGCCCGCGTGCGGGCAGCCCGCGCCGGGCACCTCCGCAGGCGCAGCGAGTTCGGCGGAGCCGTCGAAGCCGCGGACTCCGGCCTGGAGCTGCTGGACGGGCTCACCGACCCGGACGCCGACGGCGGCGGGGTCCGCGCCCGGCTGGAACTCGATCGCGTTCAGGCCCTTCTCGACCTCGGCCGACGCCCCGAGGGGCTGGAGAGCGCCCGCAGCGCGCTGGGGCGGCCGGTTCGCGCCGCGGAAGCCGGGCCGATCGGCTGGCTCGGGCTGGCCGTGGCGACCCGGGTGCACCTGCCAGCGGGGGACACCGCCTCCGCGATGCGGGTGCTGACCGATACCGCCGCGATCGCGCAGCGGCACGACCTGGACTGCCTGCTCGCCGAGACCCTCAACGTCCTCTCGCACGCGCACGAGGGCATGGCCGAGGTGGAGGCGGCACTGCGCACGTTGCGCGAATCGCACACCGCCGACCGCCGCTGGCGGTCCAGCCTGCACGACGCTCGGATGAGTCTGCTCGCCGAGTTCCCGCCGGAGCACGGGAAGCCCGCTGCGGCAGGACCGGTGCTGGCCGCGGTCGCTCCCGAGCAGCGATCCACCGAGCGGCCTGCCGAGCACCGAGCTGCCGGGCAGCCGCGCCGCCGCAGGCGTGCCGCGCCCGAGGCGCCCGCCGCTGCCGAGCAGCACGCGCGGTCGGAGTCCGTTGCGCCCGAGCCGGAACCGGAGGCACCCGTGCCTGCTGCGGGCGAGCAGCAGCCGGAACCCGCTCCGAGCCCGGAGCACCGGCAGCCGGCCAGGTCCGGTCCTCGGCGCCGCCGGGACGAGTCGATCGAGCCGGACTGGGCGAACTTCCTCGGCTTGGCCGTGGACAACGAAACCTCCGGGACCGCGCCTGCCGAGTCCCGGCACGAGACGAAGATCGACCCGGAGCCGGAGATCGCGGCCGAGCCGGAGCCCGCCGTGGCGCCCGGGCCGGAACCGGAGGCCGCGGCCGCGCCGCAGGTCGCGCCGGAGGTGGGGGCCGGGGCCGAGCCGGAGACCACCAGCGTTGAGCAGCAGATCGCCGAGCACATCGGCGCGGAGGGGGAGGCGTCGTCGATCAGCGGTTACGCCGCGACGCAGGACGCCGCGCGCAAGCTGCTCGAGACCCTGACCAGCCGTGCCGAGGAGGCCGAGGGTCCGGCTGACCAGGAACGACCGGCCGGGAACGCCGAACCGTCCGAACCCGCTGAACCCACCCGGCACGCCGAGCCCGAGGGCCCGATGCCGGAGCCGCGCGTGGAGTTCGCGGGTCTCGGCGACGAGCCGCCGTGGCTGGCGGAGCGGTCCAGCAACCACGCCGAACCCGGTGCCGACGAGACGACCGGCGGTCGGCACGACGGCGGCGAGTGGGGGTACGCCGACCCGCTGGCCGCCGCCTCCGCCAGCCTCCGATGGATCACCGCCGAGGCCGAGGGCCACGCGCCCGCCGCGCACGAGCCGGACGAGGAGGACGCCGAGTTGCCGGGGCTGGTCGACGACGACCGCTCTCCGGAAGCGGGCCAACCGCGAGCCACGGCCACTTCCCTGCTCGAGCAGCTCGGTATCGACCTCGGGGCCTACGGTGCGGGGTCGAGCCCCTCCCAGCCCGAGACCCAGCAGCCCGACGATCCGCAGCCCGACGATCCGCAGCCCGCGGGCGCGCAACCGGAAGCCCCGCAGTCCTGGGCCAACGAGCACCAGCTCGCCGGACATCAGGCCACCGAAGCCGACGTCGCCGAGTCCCCGGTCACCGCGGACCGCGAGGTCGGGCAGCCCGAGGTCGACGAGGGCGTGGGCGCGTCGAGCCCAGATTCCGACGGTGACGAGACGGGTGGGCGCCGTTCGCGCGGCAAGACGCTCGCGGAGATCCGCGCCGGGCTGGAACTGCCCGCCGAGCACCGGCCGAGCCGTCGTCGCAGGTACTCCGCCGACGACGAAACCGCGGCCGAATCTCCGGCCGCGCCGGAGCGAACAACCCCTCCCGAGCCAGCACCGGAGCCCGAACCCGAACCCGAGCCCAGCTCCGACGCCGGGTTGGCCGATCTCCTCGCCGAGGCCATGAAGGCCTACGAGGTGGGAAACCGCGACGACACCGCCGGAGCCTCCGGCGGCTCGCGCAGCGGCGGAACGCACCGCAGCGCGGGTGCCGCCGAGGAATCCGCCGCGCAGCCCGCGCGGTCCACTTCGGACGACTCGCGCGACGGGCCCGGCGCGCGGCATCGCAGGCCCGGATTCGACGCTGCGGCGGCGGATCCGCTGCTGTGAGCCACCTGCCGGACGCGGTTCCGCACAGCCTTCGTCACCTGCGAATAAGGGATGACGCCCGCCCACCGCGCAGCGAACTGGCAGGCTTAAAGTGGAGCCGTTGGCACAACGAGGTGCCGTAATGCGTGGAGCTGCCTGAAGATGACCTCGAATCCCGGACAGTTGAAGACCGGAGAACAAGTGCGCACCGAATCCGGTGACCAGTCCGAGAATCCCGAACTGGCAAAGCAGCGGCTGCTGGAGCGGGCCGTGGAGTTCGCCCCCGAACTCGGCGAACTGCTGCACGCCTACTACCGGCACGTGCCCGCCGAAGAGCTCGTCGATGACGACCCGACCGACCTCGTCGGGGCGCTGAAGGCGCACCACGAGCTGGCCGGGGCCCGCGTCGCCGGCCGTCCGCTGGTGCAGGTGTTCAACCCGACCCGCGAGACCGACGGTTGGCAGGACCAGGCCACCGTGGTGCAGACCGTCACCGACGACATGCCCTACCTGGTCGACTCGCTGATTGCCGAGCTGGGCCGGGACGGCGCGGAAGTGCTGCGCATCATCCACCCGATCGTGGTGGTCCGCCGCGACCTCGCGGGTGAGCTGCTGGAAGTCATACCGGGCGCGGACCCGGCCGATCCGCCCGCCGACGCGCTGGCGGAGAGCTGGATGTTCGTCGAGATCAGCCAGGTCAGCGACCCCGATCGGCTGGCCACCTTGCACGACGACCTCGCGGGCGTGCTCAACGACGTGCGCGAGGTGGTCGAGGACACCGAGCGGATGCACAACACCGCGCGGGAGCTGGCCGACGAACTGGAGCAGACCCCGCCGCCGCTGCCCTCCGAGGACGCCCGCGACGGCGCCGGGCTGCTGCGCTGGCTTGCCGACGGGCACTTCACCTTCCTCGGCTATCGGCACTACGAGGTCGTGCGCGAGGACGACCAACCCGCGCTGCAGGCCGTGCTGGCATCCGGTCTGGGCGTGCTGCGCAGCGACAGCGTCGCCGCGCGCAGCCTGACCGCTGGGCCGGGATCGCAGGCCGACGCGCTGTCCAAGGACCTGCTGGTGCTCACCCAGGCCAGCGCCCCGTCCACCGTGCACCGGCCGGTGCACCCGTTCTACGTGGGCGTGAAGACCTTCAACGCCGACGGCGAGGTCACCGGCGAACACCGGTTCCTGGGGCTGTTCACCACCACCGCGCTGCACGAGGACGTCCTGGACATCCCGTTCGTGGAGCGCCGGGTGCGGGACGTGATCCACCGCGCCGGGTTCCCGCTGGAGTCCTACTCGGGGCAGCGGATGCTGGAGGAGATCCAGAGCTACCCGCGCACCGAGCTGTTCTCCACCGACTTCGACACGCTGCAGGAGACCATCACCGGCGTGCTCGCGCTGGCCGGGCGGCGCAAGATCAAGCCGTTCCTGCGCCGCGACTCCTACGGCCGGTTCTTCTCCTGCCTCGTCTACCTGCCGCGCGACCGCTACACCACGAGCTCCCGGCTGGCGATGCAGGAGGTGCTGCTCGACGAGCTCGGCGGAACCGGTCTGGAGTACAGCACCCGGGTTGGCGAATCGACCCTGGCGCGGGTGCACTTCCTGGTGCACACCGATCCGGATCACCAGGTGGAACCGGACCTCGCCCGGATCCAGCGGCGGCTCGACGAGGCGATCCACACCTGGGACGACCAGATGGTCACCGAGGTCGACGCCGAGCAGTCCGGCGGTGAGCGCAGCGCCGGTGCGCTGGCCGAGGTCACCAGCCAGATCGGCCTGCAGTTCGCCGGGGCCTTCCCGGAGGCCTACAAGGAGGACTTCAGCGCCGCTCAGGGCCTGGCCGACCTGCGCAGGCTGGAGGCCCTCGAGGGCCCGGACGACCTGGACATGTCCTTCTACGTCCCGCGCGATTCCAGCGCTGGCCAGCGCCGGTTCAAGATCTACGTCGGCGGCCGCGTCACGCTGTCCCGGGTGCTGCCGGTGCTGCAGAGCATGGGCGTGGAGGTCGTCGACGAGCGCCCGTACGAGATGGTGCTCGAGCACACCGGCCGCAAATACTGGATCAACGACTTCGGGCTGCGCCTGGAGTCGGGCCTGCTCGACAGCACCGATCCGAAGCTGCTGGACTCGCTGCGGCAGCGCTTCGAGGACGCCTTCCGCGCGGCCTGGCTGGGCTCGGCCGAGGTGGACCGCTTCAACGCGCTGGTGCTGCGCGCCGGGCTGGACTGGCGCCAGGCCTCGGTGCTGCGCGCCTACGCCAAGTACCTGCGCCAGGTGGGCATCGCCTACACCCAGGACTACATCGAAGAGACCATCCTGGAGCACCGCGCGACCACCATCGCGCTGGTGCAGCTCTTCGAGGCGCGGTTCGACCCGGCGTTGGCCGACGCCGAGCGCGCGGATCGCGTCGGCGAGCTCACCGAGCGGGTCGGCGCGCTGATCGACGAGGTCACCAGCCTCGACGCGGACCGGATCCTGCGCAACTACCTCAGCCTGATCCTGGCCACGCTGCGCACCAACCACTACGTCGAGGTCGCCGACCGGTCCCGCCCGTTCCTGGCGCTGAAGCTGGAACCGCGCGAGATCCCAGGACTGCCCGAGCCGCGCCCGCAGTACGAGATCTTCGTGTACTCGCCGTGGGTGGAGGGCGTGCACCTGCGCTTCGGTTCGGTCGCGCGCGGCGGTTTGCGCTGGTCGGATCGCAGGCAGGACTTCCGCACCGAGATCCTCGGCCTGGTCAAGGCGCAGGCGGTCAAGAACGCGGTGATCGTCCCGGTCGGCGCCAAGGGCGGTTTCGTGGTCAAGCGGCCGCCGACGCCCACCGGCGATCCGGCGCTCGACCGCAAGGCCTCCCAGGAGGAGGGCATCGCCTGCTACCGGATGTTCATCTCCGGCCTGCTCGACCTCACCGACAACCTGGTCGCGGGCGAGGTGGAGCCGCCGCGCGAGGTGGTGCGCCACGACGAGGACGACACCTACCTGGTGGTCGCGGCGGACAAGGGCACCGCGACGTTCTCGGACATCGCCAACGAGGTCGCCAAGTCCTACGGCTTCTGGCTCGACGACGCCTTCGCCTCCGGCGGCTCGGTC
Source organism: Saccharopolyspora halophila (assembly GCF_039531955.1). Classification (NCBI taxonomy): domain Bacteria; kingdom Bacillati; phylum Actinomycetota; class Actinomycetes; order Pseudonocardiales; family Pseudonocardiaceae; genus Saccharopolyspora; species Saccharopolyspora halophila. The sequence goes on along the minus strand of NZ_BAAARA010000013.1, from coordinate 72,782 downwards.
GGCTACGACCACAAGGCGATGGGCATCACGGCCAAGGGCGCGTGGGAGAGCGTCAAGCGGCACTTCCTCGAGTTCGACGTCGACACCCAGGCGCAGGACTTCACCGTGGTCGGCGTCGGTGACATGGCGGGCGACGTGTTCGGCAACGGGATGCTGCTGTCCGAGCACATCCGGCTGGTCGCCGCGTTCAACCACATGCACGTGTTCATCGATCCCGATCCGGACCCGGCGGTGTCCTTCGCCGAGCGCAGCAGGCTCTTCGAGCTACCGCGCTCGACCTGGGACGACTACGACCGCACCAAGATCAGCGAGGGCGGCGGCGTGTGGTCGCGCTCGCTGAAATCGATCCCGCTGAACCCGAGGATCCGCGCGGCGCTGGGCATCGACGAGTCCGTCGAGGCGCTGTCCCCGCCGGAGCTGATCAGAAAGATCCTGCTCGCCCCGGCGGACCTGCTGTGGAACGGCGGTATCGGCACCTACGTCAAGGCCTCCTCGGAAGCGCACGCCGACGTCGGCGACAAGGCCAACGATCCGGTCCGCGTCGACGGGGCCGACCTGCGGGTCAAGGTCGTCGGCGAGGGCGGGAACCTGGGGCTGACCCAGCTCGGCCGCATCGAGTTCGCCCGCGCGGGCGGCAAGGTCAACACCGATGCGCTGGACAACTCCGCGGGCGTGGACTGCTCCGACCACGAGGTCAACATCAAGATCATGCTGGACCGGCTGGTCTCGGACGGCAGGCTCACCGGTCCGCAGCGCAACGAGCTGCTGGCCGAGATGACCGACGAGGTCGGTGAGCTGGTGCTGGGCGACAACCACCGGCAGAACGCGGTGCTGGGCATCTCCCGCGCGCACGCGTCCTCGATGCTGCCGGTGCACGCCCGTCAGGTCGTCGAGCTGGAGCAGGTCTCCGGGCTGGATCGCGAGCTGGAGGCGCTGCCGACCAAGAAGCAGTTCCGCGACCTGGAGCGCTCCGGCGCGGGCCTGACCTCACCGGAACTGGCCACCTTGATGGCGCACGTCAAGCTCAAGCTCAAGCAGGACGTGCAGGCCAGCGAGCTGCCGGACACCGAGGCCTTCGGCAACCGGTTGCCCGAGTACTTCCCGCGGCCGCTGCGCGAGCGCTACGCCGACGCGATCCCGTCGCACCCGCTGCGCCGGGAGATCATCACGATGATGCTGGTCAACGAGATGGTCGACGGCGCAGGCATCTCCTACGCCTACCGGCTCGCGGAGGAGATCGCCGCCTCCAGCACCGACGCGGTGCGCGCCTTCGCGGTGGTCACCGAGGTGTTCGACCTGCACGAGCTGTGGCGGCACATCGACGAGCTCAACGGCGAGGTCTCCACGGCCGTCGCCGACGAGCTGGTGCTGGAGAGCCGCAGGCTGCTCGACCGCGCCGCGCGCTGGATGCTGACCAACCGGCCGCAGCCGCTGGCGATCGGCGCCGAGATCGCGCGGTTCCGGCCCGTGGTCAACGAGCTGTTCCCGTCGGTGCGAGGGCTGCTGCGCGGGCAGGCCGCGGCGGGCGTGGCCGAGAAGGTCGAGCGCTGGTCCGGCGCCGGGGTGCCGGTTGACCTGGCCGAGCGGGTCGCGGTACTGCTGGACACCTTCGCCCTGTTCGACATCCGCGAGGTCGCCGAACTGGCCGAACGCGACACCGGGGTCAGCACCGAACGCAGCCCGCAGGAGAGCGCCGAGGTCTACTACGCGCTGTGGGAGCACCTCGGCTTCGAGCTGATGCTGCAGGCGGTGAACTCGCTGGAACGCGACAACCGCTGGCACGCGCTCGCCAGGCTGGCGCTGCGGGACGACTTCTACGCATCGCTTCGCGCGATCACCATCGACGTCCTGCGGACCAGCGAGCCCGAGGACGACGCGGAGGAGAAGATCGCGCGCTGGGAGTCGGCGAACTCCTCGCGGCTGGCTCGGGCGAACTCGTCGCTGGAGCAGATCGCGAGCTCCGGACGGCTGGACCTCGCCACGTTGTCGGTGGCGGTGCGCCAGCTGCGCAGCATGGTCCGATGAACGACGAGGGCGGCTCGCGGTCCCGCGCCGCGAGCCGCCCGAACTGCAGAAAGGATGCCCAGTGGGCGCGTTCCTAGCCGAAGTGGCGCTGCGTTGGTCCGACCTGGATGCGTTCGGTCACGTCAATCACGCCAGGACGATCACACTGCTCGAGGAGGCGCGCGCCGAGCTGCTGTTCAACGAGGCCGGACGGCAGGGAGTGCTGGGCATGGCCGAGGGCATGGTGGTGGCTCGCGTGGTGGTCGACTACCACAGCCCGCTGATGTACGAGTCGAAGTCGCTGCAGGTCCGGATGGCGGTGCGCGACCTCAAGTCGGCGTCGTTCGTGGTGGACTACACCGCGTTCGCGCAGGAGACCGTCTGCACTGCGGAAACCCTGATGGTGCCCTACGACCTGCGGGCGGGCCGTCCGCGAAGGTTGACCGAGCAGGAGCGCGAGTTCCTGTCCGAGTGGCGAACCGAGCAATTGGAGCATGGTCGTGCCTGAGCTGCGGATGCCGGACGCAACCGAGCGCGACGACCTGGGTGCCTTCGTCGCCCGCGCGGTCCGGCTGGATTCCCAAGCGCTGATCCGGATGCGCAACCGCGACGGCACCGACCGGATGGACGTCTGGGCCACCACTCCCTTCGACGCGCTGTGCACCCGCTCGGTGCAGGGCGAGGCGGCTCCCGCGGACGTCACGGCCTCGGGCAGCGAGCTGCTGGCCACGCTGACGGTCGCGGGTGGCGAGACGATGGATCCGGGCCCGCCCAAGGACCTCATGTGGCAGTCCGAGATCCCGCGGACGCCGGGCTGGAAGCGGGTCGACGACCTGCCCGCGACCCTGGTCGGCGAGGTCGCCGAGCGGGGCATCGGCGTGGCCAAGGAGAACGTGGGACCCAAGGGCACCCCGCCCGCGTCGCTATTGGACCAGGAGGTCTTCACCGTCTCCGGCTCCGGCCTGGAGGTGAAGGTCCCGCTGCGCTGCCTGTTCGTGCTCTCCGGCATGGGCTTCCTGGTGGCCAACCCGTCGGAGTCGGAGATCGTCCGGGTCAGCGCCACGGATTCCTGGCTGCGCCTCGACTCCCGCTACGGCGCGGTGATCCGCCGCCGCCACGCCCTGCTGCCCCTGCTGATGTGACGCTCGGCGGGCAGCTCGTCCGGGAAATCCGGGAATGCGCTGCGCCTTTTCGGGTGATTCGGGTGCCGGGTGGGGTGGTTTTCGTGCGAGCTTTGCCGGGTTGATCGGGTCCGGCGCGGGGAGGCTCGGGCGTGGACGTCACTCGGCGAGGGTTGTTGAAGTCGATCGGGGTCGCCGGTGGGGCCGGGGCCATGTTCGAGTCGATGCGAGCGCTGGGATTGCTCGCGGGGCCCGAAGCCGCAGCGGACTTCCGCGAGCCGCTGGCCGGGGACCTGCCGCCCGAGCAGCGGGGGCGGCACGTGCTGATCCTGGGCGCCGGAATGGCCGGGCTGACCGCGGCCTACGAGCTCGGCAAGGCCGGTTACCGGTGCACCGTGCTCGAAGCCGCCGACCGCGTGGGTGGCCGGAACTGGACGGTGCGCGGGGGAACCACCTCGACCGATCTCGACGGGCGCTAGCAGACCGCCCGGTTCGGCGAACGGCAGTACTTCAACGCCGGTGCCGCGCGCTTGGCGCAGTCGCACATCACGCTGGACTACTGCCGCGAGGTCGGGGTGCCCGGTGGAGCCGTTCGCCAACCGGAACGCCAACGCGCCGGTCTGCAACGAGCAGACCGGCGCCGGCCCGCACCAGTTCCGGACCGTCGAGGCCGACGTCCACGGCTACATCTCGGAACTGCTCTCCAAGGCGCTGGACCGGGGATCGCTGGACCAGGAGGTCTCCGCCGAGGACAAGGAGCGGTTGCTGGAGTTCCTGACCCGCTTCGGCGACATCGGGGGCAGGGCCGACGCGTTCGCCTACACCGGCAGCAGCAGGCGCGGCTACGCCGTCGAGCCGGGAGCCGCCGACCAGCCGGGGCAGGTGCTCGGCCCGCCTCCGTCGCTGCACGAGGTGATCGCCGGGCGCACCGGGCGCTACCTGACCTTCGAGCTCGGCTACGACCAGGCGATGATGATGTTCCAGCCGGTCGGCGGGATGGACGCGATCTCGACGGCGCTGCACCGGGCGATCGGTGCGGATGTGGTGGCGCTCGGGGCCGAGGTCGCCCGGCGCGCCGTCGAGCAGGGCGCGAAGATCCACGGGCCGGTCTACCGCGCCGAACTCGACGACGCCTTCTCGGTGGCCTGGAACCGCACGCCGTTCATCGAGGGCGGCACCGCCATCTGGCCGGACCGCGGTTCCGGCGAGTACGCGCTGCTCAACGAACCGGCCGGGCGGGTCTACTTCGCGGGCGACTGGCTGAGCTACTTCACCGGTTGGCAGGCGGGCGCGATGGATTCGGCGCGCTACGTCGTGCAGGCCCTGCACCGCCGGGTTTGTGCCGAGGGGTAGTTCAGCGGCGCAGGCGGTTCATGCACCAGGTGACGGCGTCGCTGGTGAAGGCCTCGAGCGGGCCGCGGCGGAAGAAGCGGTGCCAGACGTTGGCGAAGACCAGGGCGACGATCAGCGAGATCACCGGCATGTGGATGTTCAGGAACCGGACGAAGCCCTCCGGCTCATGACCGTCGCGCGGGAAGGACGGCAGGTTCGGGTCCTCGAGCGGCAGGTTCGGTCCTGCAGTGGCCAGCTCGGTCATCCAGTCGGCCTTGCCGCTGAGGTGCCAGCCACCGACCACGACCTGCCAGGCGATCACCGGGGCGTGCAGCGCGTAGAGCGTCAGGGCCATCGACCCGGCGTTGGCCAGCGGCTTGATCCACTTGCCCGCGCGGTCCGCGACCGCCAGGCACACCGCCAGCGCCACCAGCGAGGCCCCGGCCGCGCTGGCGATCTCGAAGCTGGTGCCCGAGTGCGAGCTGGCGTCGAGCAGCCACTCCGGGTGGTGCACGTCGACGGTGCCGTCGTTCGGCCCGGGCGCCTCGGTGATCACCAGCCACTTGGACAGCCAGCGGCTCCCGAAGGCCAGCACCAGCCCGGCGACGGCCATCCAGATCCGCGTGCGGGTCGTGCGCAGATCCATCCGCCCGACCGCCAGGCCCGCCAGCACCAGCGGGAAGTAGGACATCGCCGGGTAGAAACCGAGCAGCAGCAGGTCGAAGAGGCCCTCTTCGGCGATCAGGTGCCCGGGATCGACGCTGTCGACCAGCGCGATGAACCAGGTCAGCCAGGTGCCGGCCTCGGCCCAGCCGCGCAGCACGAAGGACAGCTGCGGGCCGATCAGCAGGGTCGCGATCGCGGCGATGACCAGGCCACGCGCCCGCAACCGCAGGAACGGCACCGACAGCAGGAAGTAGAGACCGTAGTACGGGATGATCACCGTCAGCAGGAAGCCGGTGTCCTGGGTCATCGCGACCAGGACCCAACCGATGACCAGCAGCACTCCGGCGCGGATCGCCACCCGGTAGCGCGCGTCGCGCAGCCGCTCGCCGGTCGGTGGCGTCTGCCGCCCGGTCATCAGCGCCAGCGACACCCCGGCGAGCAGGGTGAACAGCGCGGTGGAGCGCCCGCTGGTGAACTCGGCGACTCGGTCGTGCGGCCACCCGGTCAGCACCGGAACACCGAAGTGGATGCAGAACATGCCCAGGATGGCGAGGAACCTCGCCACGTCGACACCGACGAGTCGACCGGCACGCTTTTCCCGAACCGAATCGGGCTGGGACGCAACGGCGGTCATGGCTTCCTACGAAGTCTCGGCGGCACTCCCCAGAAATTTACCCACGCGCCGGGGCTGATGCGCGGATTGGGCGCGCTAGTGAGGCGCTGGTCACGCCAGCCAGGCAGCCGTGCCCGGCGGCAACGCCCCCTCGTCCAGCGGGCGCGAGCTCAGCAGCACCTCTCCGGGCGGCAGCGGAACCGGCTCGGCCGAGGTGTTCAGCGCGCAGATCAGGCTGCTGCCGACCCGGCGGAAGGCGAAGCAGTCCTCCGGCGCCCCGAACCACTCCACGCCCTCGCCGGTGAAGGCCGGGTGCGTGTTGCGGATCTCCAGGGCGTGCCGGTACAGCGAGAGCGTGGACTCGGGGTCCTCCAGCTGCGCCTCCACGGTGAACTCCACCCACTCGTCCGGGATCGACGGCCAGTCGCCCGGAGCGGTGGAGAACCCGAACGGCGCGCGGTCGCCCTCCCACGGCATCCGGATCCGCTCGGTGCCCGGCAGCCCCAGCTCCTCGCCGTGCCGCAGGCACACCGCACCCGGCAGCGCCAGCTGCACCAGCGCCATCGCGCGCACCGGGGTCAGCTGCGCGTGGTCGCGGATCCGCGAGGTGTCCCGGCTGGCCATCGCCCACGCGGGACGCGGAGCATCGGCGGCCAGCACGGAGTCGATCGCGTTCTGCACCGGACCTGCGGCGAAGCCCGCAATCGCCAGGTCGAGGCCGAACAGCAGGTGCCAGTTGCCGGTGCCGCTGCCGATCACGATGCGGTCCGGGTAGTCGGCCAGCACCGCGGCGACCGCGTCGCCCGGGTCGTTGCGCGGCGCCAGGTGGAACCCGTCCAGCCCGGCGTCCAGCCACGGCCGCAGCAGCGGACCGGGGTCGGTTCGAGCCGGATCGACGTCGATGGACAGCAGCACGCGCAGCCCGGCATCGCGGGCCTCGCCGAGCAGGCCGGCGAGCTCGGGCGTGTTCGGGTCCTGCGCGGCGATACCGGCCAGCACGATCACGTCGACGCCGAGCAGCTCCACGTAGCCCAGCCGAGCACGCAGCCCCTCGAGATCACCGATGCCGTCGCCGTCCACATCGGCGAACGCGCCTACATCGACCTGGTAGCAGACGGCGTCCCACCACCAGGGGGCGCCGTCCAGGTCGGGGCCGTTGCCCACCTGCATCAACAGGTCCTTTGCTTGTCGGTCCGGTTCGCTCAGAACCACGAGTTCATCATGCTGTTGGCGGCCATCTCGAGGTACTGCCACAGCCGCTCGCGGTGCTGCGGTGCCAACTGGGCCTCGTCGACGGCGATGCGCATGCAGCGCAGCCAGGCGTCGCGCTCGGCCGGGCCGATCTTGAACGGCGCGTGCCGCATCCGCAGGCGCGGATGCCCGCGCTGGTCGGAGTAGGTGGTCGGGCCACCCCAGTACTGCATCAGGAACAGCCGGAGCCGCTCCTCGGCAGGACCGAGGTCTTCCTCGGGATATAGCGGGCGCAGCAGCTCGTCCTTGGCCACCTCTTCGTAGAACCGCGCCACGATCCGATGGAAGGTCGCCTCACCGCCGACCTGCTCGTAGAAACTATCCACGGAAGTCACACCCCCATCCTCTCAGGCGAGGGTGAACGCTCGGCCCCCACGGCGATGCAAAACGTCACAATGGCCGGGAAAGCCCCAGGTGCGCTCCGCGTTCCCGGGGTTCCCGGCCGCCGGATCAGTTCGGGTTCTGCAGATGCGCCGGGCGGCCCGACGGATACGGAGGCTCGATGTCCTCCTCGCTGTAGGCCCGCTTGATGTCGACCCGCAGCCTCCGCTGCACCGACCACTGCCTGCCGGGGCGGACCTTCACGGTCAGCCGCAGCGTCACGGTGTCCGAGGTGATCGAGTCGACGCCCAGCATCTCCGGGGGATCCAGGACGTCCTTGGACAGCGGTTCCTTGCTCGCGGCCTCGGTGGCCACCTGCTTGGCGACCTCGATGGCCTTCTGCACGTCGGACTTGTGCGAGATCGGGAAGTCCACGACGGCGACGGCGAAGCCCTGCGAGGAGTTGCCGACCCGCAGGATCTCGCCGTTGCGCACGTACCAGACCGTGCCGTTGATGTCGCGCAACGTGGTGACCCGCAGGCCGACCGCCTCGACGGAACCGGTGGCCTCGCCCAGGTCGACCACGTCACCGACGCCGTACTGGTCCTCGACCAGCATGAACATGCCGGACAGGAAGTCGCGGACCAGGTTCTGCGCACCGAAGGCGACCGCGACGCCGAGCACACCGGCCGAGGCCAGCACCGGGGCGATCTCGAAGCCCAGCACCTGCAGCGCGTAGATCACCGCGAGGCCGAATATCACGAACGAGCTCAGCGATTTCAGCACCGAGCCGATCGTGCGGGCGCGCTGCTGCCTGCGCTCGGAGAGCAGTTCGGCGGTCAGCGAGTCGCCGCGGCGTTCGCGCAGCGGGCTGAGCAGCTTCGGGGGTTTGCCGTTGCCGAGGGTCAGCCGGGTGATCGCGCGGTGCAGCAGCCAGCGGATGACCAGCGCCACCAGCACGATCATCACGATCTGCAGCGGCTTGGCGATGAGCAGGTCCGCGTAGGAGGCGAGCCACTTGTTGTTGGTCCAGTCCAGGACCGCGTGGCACCACCGGGCGTCCTCTTCGCAAGTCGGGGGTTGGGTCAGCAGGGGCAGGTTCATGGGTTCGGGGTTCTCCATGGCTGTCTTCTCGGCGGCCGGCGGGGGACGGGGGTCGGGCGCAACCGAATCGGGCTTCGTGCGCGCCCCGCCGCGCACGAGATGCATCGATTTCGGTTCGCCCGGCGTTATCGCCGGCTCAGTCCAGCGTGAGACCGGTCGCTTCCGCGAGGAAGGCGAGCTGGTCCGTCGCCAGCCCCACAGTACGGGAAACCGAGCGCGCGGAATGGCCCACGTCGGTCTCCCTGCGCAGCAAGATCGGCCGTTTTCCCGGGTCAGAGCTGGTGGCGCGCTGCAGCGCGGCGCACATCTTGCGGGCGTGATTCGGATCGACCCGGGTGTCCGACTCGAAGACGGTGAACAGCACCGACGGATACGCGGTGTGCTCGGCAACGTTGTGGTACGGCGAGTAGGACAGCAGCCAGCCGAGCTCCTCGGGGTCCTCGGCCGTGCCGTACTCGTCGTTCCAGGTGCGGCCGAGCAGGAACCGCTCGTAGCGGACCATGTCCAGCAGCGGTGCCGAGCACACCACCGCCCGGTAGAGCTCCGGGCGCTGCGTCAGCGCCGCGCCGACCAGCAGCCCGCCGTTCGAGCCGCCGGAGATCGCCAGCTGCTCCGCGCTGGTCCGGCCGGAGTCGATCAGGTGCTGGGCGGCCGCGTGGAAGTCGTCGAAGGTGTGCTGCTTGTGCTCGCGCATCCCGTCGGCGTGCCACTGCTCGCCCTCTTCGCCACCGCCGCGCAGCGAGGGCAGCGCCCACACGCCACCCGCGCCCACCCAGGCCAGCGCGGTCGCCATGTAGCCGGGAGTGCGGGACAGCGAGAAGCCGCCGTAGCCGGTCAGGAACGCCGGGCGCGGGCGGTCGGGTTCGGCGACCGGGCTGAGCACGAACATGCGCACCTCGGTGCCGTCGGCGGAGCGGTAGGTCACCTGCCGGGTGTGCACCTCGGGGAGCTCGACCGAACCGGGCGCGGGCTGCTCCAGCACGACCTCGCCGGTCGCGTGTTCGTAGCGGTGCACGCACGGCGGAGTGGCGAAGTCGGTCCAGCCGATCCAGATCTTGTCCCGGTCGTGCTCGGTGAGCCGGTCCACGGTGCGCAGCGTGGTGATCTCGCCGGTGCTCGGCAGCGCGACGTCTGCGGTCTTGGCGCCGGTCGCCGGGTCGTGCAGCGTCACCTCGGAGACCGCGTGCCGGGTCCACAGCGCCACCAGCCGGGGGCTGCCGTCGCCGGGGTCGAAGTAGTCGACGTCCTCGAGCACCGAGTCGGGCGCTTCGGGGATCAGCTCGGTCCAGTTCTCCGGCTCCGGGTGTTCCGGATCGGCCACGCACAGCCGCCAGCGCGGCGCGTCGAGGGTGGTCATGACGTAGAGCCGGCCGTCGGGTTCGACCCACGCGCCGACCCGGTAGCCGTCGGAGGTGTCCACGACCTGGCGGAGCTCGCCGTCACCGGCCAGGTCGGCGATCCAGACCGAGTCGCGGCGCGCGGTTCCCGGGCTGCCCTGGACGATCAGCCAGCGGGCGTCGTCGGAGAGCCCGGCGCCGTAGTAGTAGGTCGGGTCCAGGCCCTCGCCGTGCACCAGCACGTCGTCCGCGTCCGGGTCGGTGCCCACCCGGTGCCGGTAGACGCGGCGGTGGAACTGCTCCTCGCCCTCGGGAACCCGCTCCGGCGGCAGCCTGCGCACGTAGTAGAACTCCGCGCCGCCGGGTAGCCACGCCGTCATCGAGTAGCGGCAGCGGTCGATCGGGCCGTCGACGAGCTCGCCGGTGGCCACGTCCAGCACGTGGAGGTTCGACTCCTCGTTGCCGCCGACCGAGATCTGGTAGGCGAGCCGGTCGCCCTCGCGGCTCGGCGACCAGCGATCCAGCGTGGTCAGCCCGGAGGGGTCCAGTTCGGCGACGTCCAGCAGCACGCGCTCGCTGCCGTCGGGCTCGCGCACGCACACCACGCCGAACTCCTGGTCCGGCTCGCGGCGGTTGAAGAACGCCCTGCCCGCGCGCCACACCGGGGTCCCGACCGAGCCGGACTCGAGCAGCTCCTTGAGCCGGGCCGAGATCGCCTCCCGGCCGGGCAGCTCGTCGAGCCAGTCGCGGGCCAGCTGATCCTGGGCGGCCGACCAGGCTTCGGTCCGCTCGTCGGCGGGATCCTCGAGCCAGCGGTACGGATCGGCGACCCGATGGCCGTGGAGGTCTTCGACGAGGTCGTCGCGGTCGGCGTTCGGGTAGTTCGGGTGGGGATGAACGTCGGTCACGTTCGTGACGATACGTGCTCGATCGGAGCCGTCCGGCGGTCTCGCGTGAGCGATCGGGGAAACGGGCGGCGATTCACCCGAATCGATCATTCGTGCCGACGCGACGGGTGATCGAAAATGGGGAAGCGGATTCCCGAGCGGCCGACCGGGAAATACAGCATCGATACGGATGCGCTCTCACCTGCGGAAACAATCGGTGAGGCGGATCACTCGGCGCGGCGTGGCGAATCACACGTGCGTTCGGACCGGATTCTGTGCTGAACTTTGGCCGACACCGGTGGAGGTGGTCGAGTGCCCGACCGACAACCGACCCGACAACCGGCGCTGAAGGCGACCAGCCTCGCGTCGCGGGCCCCGTTGTGCCCACCGCCCCGCGGACAGGGGCCACCTCAGGCGGACCGCCCGCCCGGCCACGCGCCCTCGTGGCGCAAGCGCCGAGTGCTGCTGCTCAACACGACCTTCGAACCGCTCACCGCCCTGCCGCTGCGGCGCGCCATCGTGATGGTCGTCTGCGGCAAGGCCGAGGTGGTGCACGGCGACTCCGCGGGCATGGTGCTGCACTCGGCGAACACCGCCGTGGAGATCCCGTCCGTGATCAGGCTCAGCACGTTCGTGCGCGTGCCGCATCGCGGCCGGGTTCCGCTGACCCGCGCGGCGCTCATGCTGCGGGACAACCACCGGTGCGTCTACTGCGGCGCACGAGCGGAAACGATAGATCATGTTCTGCCGCGCTCGCGCGGGGGGCCGCACACCTGGGAGAACTGCGTCGCCTGTTGCACCAAGTGCAACCACCGCAAGGCGGACAAGACGCTCAGCGAGCTGGGCTGGCGCCTTCCGGTGGCACCGCAGGCACCTCGCGGCAGGCACTGGCGGCTGCTCGCCGGCCTGACCGACGCCGACCCGCTGTGGCTGCCCTACCTGGGCGAGTCCGCGGCCTGATCTCGAGGGGGCGGATGCGGGTCAGCTGATCCGCACGCCCCCGCGGGCGCTGATCCGCACGCCCTCGCGCCCGCTGATCCGGACACCGCTGCGGCAGTTGACGCGCGTGCCGCCGCGCGCACCAGTGCGGCCGCTGATCCGGACGCCGTCGCGCCCGCTGATGCGCACGCCGCTGCGGGCGCCGCGCGTGTCGGCGCGTCCGCTGATGCGCACACCGTCGCGTCCGCTGATGCCGGAGGAGATTCGCACGCCGCTGCGCCCGCTGGGCCGCACGCTCCTGCTGATGCGCACCCCCGAGGAGATCCGGACGCCCCGGCCGATCCGGACCCCGCTGTGGGTGATGTGCACACCGTGTTCAGCAAGTGGCTGGTCAACACCCGGAAGGGTGAGTTCCGCCTGGTTGGTGGCGGCCTCAGAGTCGGACATAACGCGCCCTCCGTAAGATCTCCGTGTCTTGAACGAGAATGATCAAATATTCAAGACCCATACAGGTGAAAAACTATGATCACGAACCCCGAGGTACAAGCCGCCAACCTGACCCGCGTTGGCGCCGTCCGGGTGGACTCCATTCGGCCGCATCTGCTGAGCCGAAAGAGTGACAGACAATGAGATGAGTCACAAGGAATCGATGCAGCGCGTAACTGAAGCCGTCGGGCTCGTTCTCGCGCGGGCGAGGATTGGACGAGAAGTCCGTCCGCGACCGGCGCTTTCGGTGTGATCGGGCGAATCGGGCGGTTCGCGTTCCGGCCGATTCGCGGCCGCCGATGGCGGTACGCGCGTGGGCGGTGATCGAACTCGGCCGCGTCGGTGCGCCCACAGGATCTCGGCGATCGGATACCGTACTGACCGTGTTGACTGTCGCGGAGACTGTGCTCGCCCTGGTGGTGATCCCAGCGGCCATCTACGGCCTGATCGTGTTGATCGCGATGTGGCCCAGGCTCTCCCGGCCGCGGTACCGCGCGGGCGAGGAGTGGAACTTTGCACCCGTTTTCTGGGTGGCCAACCCCGCCGGCGTGAACGACGCCGCACCGGCGGACGTCGAAGGTGACGCTGCGCAGGACGACGCGCGGCGCAGCACGGCCAGGGGAGGTGCACGTGGCAACTGGTGAGCGCGCGGCCGTGGAGGAGCGCGAACCCGGTTTCGGTGAAGCGCTGATGCCCACCGGCCGGATGTCGATTGCCCGCCGAGTCGAGCCGGATCGGCCCCGCCTGCCGTTCAGCCCGGGGCAGCTGTCCCGCCTGGACGAGGCCCTGACCGTGGCGAGCCGCAGCACCGGCCTCGAGTTCGCGATCTACCTGGGCGACCTCGGCGAGGACACCCGCAAGCAGGCCGAGGAGCGCCACGCCGCCCTCGGCGCCGCGGCCTCCGAGGGCGTCCTGATCGCGGTATCGCCAGGGCAGCGCAAGTTCGAGATCGTCACCGGCGAGGAGTCCTACCGCCGGATCCCGGATCGCTCCTGCCAGCTGGCCGCCATGAGCATGGTCGCCTCCTTCAAGGAGGACGACCTCATCGACGGCCTGATCAGCGGAATCCGCATGCTGGCGGACGCAGCGGGCACCTCCTACAAGAAGGCTCCCACCCGCCACTGACCCGAGAACCAAGAAGCCGCCCCGGACCAACCGGGGCTGCTTCTTCATGCCGAGCGACAGTTTTGCCTAAAACTGTCCGGACATTTCGGGCGTCCACCCCTGACAGTTTTAGGCAAAACTGTCAGGGGCGCGAACCGGAGCGTCTCCCTCGGGAGGAACCGTCAGGAGCGGTCGAACTCGCGGGCCGCTAGCGCGCGGACGATGCCCGCGCGGCCTTCGGAGACCAGGCGGCGGAGGGCCGCCGGGCGGTCGCCCGCGAGCCACTCGTCGGCCGCGGCGACCGTGCCATTGGTGACCGCCCAGGACGGGAACAGGCCGATCACGGTGGGCTGGGCGCGCTCGCTGGAGCGGCGGGCCCAGACCTCGTCGATCTCGGCGAAGTACCGCTCGACGTACGGCGCCAGCAGTTCGCGCTGCGCCGGGTGCTGGAAGCCCGCGATGATCGCGTCGCTGATCGCGTTCGGCAGCTGGTCGTCGTGCACCGCGCGCTGCCAGGCCCGCTCCTTGGCTTCCGGGGTCGGGATCAGCGACCGGGCCCGCTCCGCGCGGCGCTTGCCGGTGGCGGTCTGGTCCTGCTCCAGCTGCGCGTCGATCTCCGACTCGTCCGCGGCACCGTGCGCGACCAGCGCCTGCAGCAGCTGCCAGCGCAGGTCGGTGTCGACGATCAGACCGGGCAGCGGCGCCGAGCCGTCCAACCAGCCGCGCAGCACCGCCACCTGCTCGTCGTCCAGGACCGAACCGGCCAGCGAGTTGACGAACGCCAGCTGGCGGTCCGAACCCGGCTCGGCGCTGCGGGCCAGCTCCAGCAGCCGCGTGCTGAACCGCTTCCAGCCCTCGGGCTGCCAGGACGGGTCGGCGTAGGAGCCCAGCGCGGTCTGGGTCTGCAGCAGCACCCGCTGCACCACGCCGATCTGGCTCTCGGCCCCGATCCCGGCTTCCGCGGAGGAGCCCAGCACCAGGGTGACGAAGTCGCGCGCCTTGAGCTCGGCCTCGCGGGTCATCTCCCACGCGGTCGACCAGCACAGCGCACGCGGCAGCGAGTCGCCGATGTCGCCGATGCGGTCGATGAGCGTGGCCAGCGACGCCGGGTCGAAGCGCAGCGAGCAGTAGGTGAGGTCGTCGTCGTTGACCAGCACCAGCTTGCCGCGGTGCACGCCGATCAGCTCCGGGACCTCGGTGCTCTCACCCGTGACGTCGAGCTCGACGCGGTGCTCGCGCACCAGCTGGCCGCCCTCGTCGTCGTAGATGCCGATCGCCAGCCGGTGCGTGCGCAGCTCGCCCGCGCCCGGGCGGGCGCCGTTCTGCACCACCTCGAAGGAGGTGAACCGGCCCTCGTCGTCGGTGTTGAACCGCGGCCGCAGCATGTTCAGGCCGGTGGTCTCCAGCCACTGCGCGCTCCACCAGGACAGGTCCCGCCCGGAGGCCTCCTCGAGCGCCTTCAGCAGGTCGTCGAGGGTGGCGTTGCTCCAGGCGTGGCGGTCGAAGTAGACGCGCAGCCCGGCCAGGAAGTTCTCCAGCCCGACGTAGGCAACCAGCTGCTTGAGCACCGAGGCGCCCTTGGCGTAGGTGATGCCGTCGAAGTTGACCTCCACGGCCTGCAGGTCCTGGATGTCGGCGGCGACCGGGTGGGTGGAGGGCAGCTGGTCCTGGCGGTAGGCCCAGGACTTCTCCACGCTGGCGAAGGTGGTCCAGGCGGCGTCGTACTCGGTGGCGCCGACCTGCGCGAGCACGCTGGCCCAGGTCGCGAACGACTCGTTGAGCCACAGGTCGTCCCACCAGCGCATGGTGACCAGGTCGCCGAACCACATGTGCGCCATCTCGTGCAGCACGGTCTCGCAGCGCCGCTCGTAGAGGTAGCCGGTGACCTTCGAGCGGAACACGTAGTCCTCGAGGAAGGTCACGCAGCCGGCGTTCTCCATGGCGCCCGCGTTGAACTCGGGAACGAAGCACTGGTCGTACTTGCCGAACGGGTAGGGCACGCCGAAGGCCTTGTGGAAGAAGCCGAAGCCCTGCTTGGTCTCGGTGAACAGCCGCTCGGCGTCGAGGTGCTCGGCCAGCGAGGCGCGGCAGTAGATGCCCAGCGGGATCTCGTCCTGGCCCTCGCCACCGGGGAACGTGTCGCGCCACTCGGCGTACGGACCGGCGACCAGCGCGACCAGGTAGGTCGACATCGGCTGCGTGGTCTCGAAGGTGTGGCGCCGGACGCCGGTGCCGTGCTCGGCGACCTCGGCGGCGGCGTTGGAGATGACCTTCCAGGACTCCGGGGCGTCCACCGTGATCTGGTAGGTCGCCTTGAGGTCCGGCTGGTCGAAGCAGGTGAACATCCGCTTCGCGTCGGCGGTCTCGAACTGGCTGTAGAGGTAGACAGCGCCGTCGACCGGGTCGATGAAGCGGTGCAGCCCCTCTCCGGTGTTGGTGTAGGCGCAGTCCGCCCGCACCACGAGTTCGTTGTCCTCCGCCAGGCCGGGCAGCTCGATGCCGGTGGACTCGTCGTAGTCGGACAGATCCAGCTCGACCCCGTTGAGCACGGCGCTGTGCACCTTTGGCGCCAGCAGGTCGATCCAGGTGTCGGCCCCGGCCCGGTTGCTGCGGAAGCGAACCGTGGTGGTCGAACCGAAGGTCTCCACCTCAGGACCGCCCGCTCCGGCGGACAGGTCCAGTTCGATCACATAGGACTGGACCTCGAGCAGTGCCGCGCGCTGCTCGGCCTGTTCGCGGGTGAGGTTCGGCGGTGCCACGGATCACCTCGTCGTTAGTAGGGACAATTCCACGCCGGTCGCGTGACCGTGCAGGCATCAAATCACGCCGGTGTAGTTCTTCGCTGCGGGGCACACGCGACGTGATTCTCGACGTGTCGCGCCCTTCCGGGAAGACAAACGGGCTCCCGCCGGTTGGTACCTCACGACGGGGCGTTGTGCGAACTGCGCGAACGCCTGGGAAGCGATCTCTTGCATGGAGGCCCGGATGACCGCCGCTGCCCGCCCGCGCGTGGACTTCTACTTCGACCCGGTGTGCCCGTTCGCGTGGGTGTCCTCGCGCTGGATCCTCCAGGTGGCGAAGGTCCGCGACATCGACCTGCACTTTCGGGTGATGAGCCTGTCGGTGCTCAACGACGGACGCGACTTGCCGGAGGAATACGTCGATCTGATGAACAAGGCCTGGGGGCCGGTCCGCGTGTGCATCGCCGCCGCCAAGCACCACGGCGAGGAGGTCCTGGAGCCGCTGTACACGGCGATGGGATACCGCCTGCACAACAAGGAGAACAAGGACTACGAGCAGGTCATCGCCGACTCGCTGGCCGAGGTCGGGCTGCCCGCCACGCTGGCCGAGGCCGCGAGCAGCGCCGAGTACGACGAGGAGCTGCGCGCCAGCCACCACCAGGGCATGGACCCGGTCGGTGACGAGGTCGGGACCCCGACCCTGCACGTCGACGGCGTGGCGTTCTTCGGTCCGGTGATCACCCGGGTGCCCGAGCCGGAGGAAGCGGCCAAGATCTTCGACGGCACGGTGGCGATGGCCAGCTACCCGTACTTCTTCGAGCTCAAGCGCAGCCGCACGGAACGCCCGCAGATGGACTGGTGACCGGGCATGACGGGAAGGTCACGGTTCTTCCCGGCTTTCCCGAGCGGGCCTGCCGTGCGCGTGAACCGCGGTCGCGCGCACGGTTGGGCTCGGTGCGTGATCGAGGTGCGCGAGCACGAGTGGCCGTCCACGCGGGCGGAAGCGGTGGCCGTCCAGCAGCGCCTCCGCCCGCTGGTGCGCTTCGACGGCCAACCGGCCGAGGTCCGCACCGCGGCCGGGCTGGACGTCGCCTACGACGAGTCCTCCGACGAGCTGGTGGCCGCGGTCGCGGTCCTCGACGTGCCCGCGCTGTCCGTCGTGGACAGCGCCACCGTCCGCGGGCGCGCCGAGTTCCCCTACGCCCCGGGTCTTTTCGCCTTCCGCGAGGCCCCGCCGCTGCTGGCGGCGCTGCGGCAGCTCTCGGTCGTGCCGGACGTGCTGGTCTGCGACGGCCAGGGCCTGGCCCACCCGCGCCGCTTCGGCCTCGCCTGCCACCTCGGCGTGTTGACCGACCTCCCGGCCATCGGGGTCGGCAAGACCCCCATGGGCCGGTTCGACCCACCCGGACAGCGGAGAGGGGACCGGTCGCCGATCCGAATGGACGGGGAAGAGGTGGGCAGCGCCCTGCGAACCCAGCACGGGGTCAAACCGGTCCTTGTCTCGGTCGGCCACCGCTGCACGCTCGACGCGGCTTGCGGCCTGGTCCTCGAACTGGCACCCAGGTACCGGCTCCCGGAGACCACCCGCACCGCCGACCACCTGGTCCGCACGACGCGGTGAGCTGGTGCGCTGCACCGGGTGACGAGGCGATGGTGGCCCGACCCCGCTCGGCTCCGGGCCCGCCGACCGCTCGCATCCGACGAGCACCGGTCGGCTCTGCCGCAGGGGTGGCGAAGCAGCCGCGGCGCCGCTCATCGGTGGGTTTGCGGCCACACATCAGTAGCGGATCACGGAGCTGACCGGCCGCCGAGGTTCCGCAACCGGCACCGCCACGCGAGCACTCCTAGCCGGCGTCCTCCCACGTGACCTCGCCCGCCTCGTCGAAGCCGCGACGGCGCAGGATTCGCCCGGCGTCGCTGAACTCGACCTCGCGGGAGAGGTTTCCCTCCGGACCCCAGGTGCGATGAATCCCGACCGGAACGCCTCGCTGGAACTGCCCCTCCGAGCGGCGGGTTCCGTCGTTGCACCACTCCTCGTCCGGTCCGTCCTCCAGTCCGTCGACATAGGTGGTCAACGAGACCGGCGTTCCGTCCGGCAGTCGATCTTCGGCCACTCCGGTGAACCGAACGCCGTTGTGCAGCACCGGACCGTGGGGCTCACTTTCGAGCTCGTCCTCGTTCACGCGGATCAACTGCTGCGCTCAACCCGAACCGGTCCGAAACCAGTCGGGGATCTTGTCCGGCTGTCTGGGGTGGCGGGACAGCTCGAGCTCGTAGTCCTGGTCGGCGGGCGGCGTGGTCCAGCTCGGTTCCTCGGACGTGTTGAACTGGATCTGGGACTTGTCCGGGTAGCCGATCTCGCACTTCGCGCTCAGCCATGCGCCGGTGTCCGGCCGAACCATTTCCCGGCGGAGCTCGCGGAAGTGCGCGAGCACCTGATCCGGCACCGTCCACGGAACGAGTTCCCCGGTCAGGGTGGTCACGACTGCGCGGTGGTCAGCTCGGACACCACTCCGTCCACGTTGGACGCGTGGACGCGCAGGTTGTCGACCACGACCTGCATCTCGTCGGGCATCCGGATCTCCTTCTCGGTCGGTCAGCGCAGGAACGATCCGCCGCTGAAGTCGTCGTCCTCGAAGTCGCCCCGCTCGGGCGCGGACTGCTGCTCCGGTTGCTCGTCCTCGGGCTGCGGGAAGGTTCGCCGCGCTTCGGACAGGATGTGCTGTGCCGCAGTGTCTTCCACTCCCACGGTGTCGGCGATCGCGTCCTGCATCAGGTCTGGGACCTTCGCCCGGGCGGCCTGCGCGATACGCATGATCTCCGCGGCCAGCTGCGACATGGGCCGGTTCCCGGCGGATTCCGAGAGCTCCAGGTTCCGCAGCGTGCCGTTCGAGTCGACGGTCACCTGCACGGCGCCGTCGCCGGACCTCTCGGTGGCCGAGACCTGCTCGATGCGCTCTCCTGCATCCGGCCGTAGCGCTCGGCCTTCTCAGCGGCGCGTTCCTGCCATTGCCGGACCAGCTGTTCCGTGGCGCGGATGTCCGTGCCGAAGTCCTCCGGCATCGCGGCCTCCCCAGTCCCGATCTCGTTCGGATCAGTGTGACGCGTCCGGGAGGTGCGCGGTTGCGATCCGTTGTCGAAATGGTCGGAATGCGCCGCTCGGATGCTCCGGAAGGAGCAGTTCCGGTCAGGTTCGGGACAGGGCCGCCGAGGTGGTCTCGGCCGGGAACGGCGAGGCGTGGAGGACTTCCTCGTGGGTGCGGGTACCGGCGAGGTGCTCGGCGCAGAGCTCGGCCAGCCGGGCGATCTCGTCGCGTTGGGCGCGGGTGAATTCGGGGCCGACCGGGTCGCCGTGGCCCGGGACGATGGTGCGCGGATCGCGGGCGAGCACGGCGTCCAGCGCGGCCGGCCAGTGCAGCGGGTGGGCGTCCTCGAAGTCCGGAGGGCCGCCCTGCTCGACCAGGTCGCCGGCGAAGATGGTTGCGGTGTCCGGGATTTCGACGACCAGGTCGTGGTCGGTATGTCCGGGCCCGGGATGCGACAGGCGGACCGCGCGGCCGCCCAGGTCAAGTTCGACGGGGTCGTCGACCAGGTGATCCGGCGTGCTGGGTGCCGAATCGGCGAGCGCGCGGGCGGTCTCGGGACCGGTGGTGCGGTAGTGCTCGACCCAGCGCTTCCGCTGCGCCCCCGCGGTCGCTGCCAGGTGCGCGGGGCAGCGCGCGTGCGCCCACACCGGCGCGGGCAGGAACGCCGAGGTCCCGAAGCAGTGGTCGAAGTGCCCGTGCGTGAGCACCACCTGCCACGGCAGCGCGGTCATCGCCCGCACGGCCCCGGCCAGCTCCGCGCCCTGCCGGTGATCACCCCGGGTATCGATGACCAGCGCGGACTCCGCGCCCAGCACCAACCCGACGGTCAGATCCAGCTCGCCGTACCGCCGCGCGAAAACCCGATCCCCCACCTCGACCCAAGTCACGCCAACACACCTCCCCGCAACACGGGAACGACCCCGCTGGCACCCACCTCACCCGCCAACAAGACGACATGAGCGAGCACGCCGAACACGGTGATCACCCTAGGCGCCGTCCGGGCCGCGACGGTGCGGGAAGCGGAGCTCGCGCGGCGGTTGTGACAGTTTTGCCTAAAACTGTAGGGCTCGGCGCCCGAGATGTCCTCGCAGTTTTAGGCAAAACTGTCACAGCCCCTGAAACGGTGGTTGCTGTGCTCCTGAACGGTTTTGGACCGGGGTGCTCTCGGGCGGCGGGTTTGCCAGACTGGTGGGGTGATCAAGGCGCGTTTGCGTACCTCGCTGGTGGCGGTGGTGGGCACGGCGGTGCTCGTGGCCGTGCTGTTCGTCGTCAACCGAGCCCTGGCGCCCGCTCTGCTCGGCGGGCCCGGATCCACCTGCCCGCAGCCGGACTGCGCGCTCGGGGCGGGCCTGTGGCTGATCGCGGGTGCGGTCGTGGCGATCCTGGCCGCACTCGTCGCGGGGCTGGTGCTCGGCTCCGAACGGGCGGTGCGCCGCGGTCTGCTGGTCGCGCTGTGCTGCGCGGGGGCCTACCTGATCGAGTCGATCGTGGTCTGGATCCTGATCTGACGCCTGCCGCGGTGCTCGTCCGGCGTGTGGTTGACTCTTCCGGCGGTTGATGACGCGGGAGGGGAAACGTTGCCGGAGGGGCACACACTGCACCGGTTGGCCGGGGTGCACGGTGAGCTGTTCGCCGGGCACGAGGTCGAGGTGAGCAGCCCGCAGGGCCGCTTCGCCGCGAACGCCAAGGTGTTGGACGGAGTCGTGTTCGAGCGGGCCGAGGCGCACGGCAAGCACCTGTTCCACCACTACGCCGACGACCGTGTCGTGCACGTCCACCTGGGGCTGTACGGGACGTTCACCGAAGCCGAGCTACCGGTCCTCGAACCGCGCGGACAGGTTCGGATGCGCGTCGTGGGCCCCACGCACTGGACCGACCTGCGCGGCCCGATCAGCTGCGAGCTGCTCACGCCGGAGGAGGCCGACGTGGTGCGGGCGAGGCTGGGGCCGGACCCGCTGCGCGCCGACGCCGACCCGGAACGTGCCTGGCAGCGGATCTCCCGGTCGAAGAGCTCGATCGCCGCGCTGCTGATGGACCAGAAACTGCTGGCCGGAGTGGGCAACGTCTACCGCGCCGAGGTCCTGTTCCGCCACGGCGTCGAGCCGATGACTCCCGGTCGTTCGCTCGGCCGCGAGAACTGGGAGCTGATCTGGGCCGATCTCGTCGAGCTGATGGCCGACGGCGTCCGGGCCGGGCGCATCGACACCGTTCGCGACGAGCACCTGCCCGAGGTCACCGGCCGGGCCCCGCGCCAGGACCGGCACGGTGGTGAGGTCTACGTCTACCGCCGAGCCGGGATGCCCTGCCTCGTCTGCGGAACCGAGGTCCGGATGAACGACCTGGCCGGCCGCAAGCTCTACTGGTGTCCCACCTGCCAACCGGGCTGAACTTGTTTACGCGGCAGTAGCCACGTGCTAGATCTTTTACCGCTAGGTCGAGCAACGTCGCTTTTCCTGCAGAGAGGAGCCCGGTGTGCGTCGGAGTCCCGTTCGATCGCTGATCACAGCTCTGGTGGTCCTGCTGGCGGCCGGTGCCAACCCGGCGGCGGCCGTCGCCGAACCGCAACCCGCGGACCAGCGGGACTGCGCCCTGCCCGCCGAGGGCGGCTTCGAATCCGCCGCGCCCGAGGAGGTCGACCTGGACCCGGCTGCGGTCCGGGAGGCGCTGGCCTACGCGAACACCCACATGCGGACCTCGGTGCAGATCTTCCGGAACAACTGCCGGGTCGGCGCGGGCGCGCTGGACCCGGTGACCGGCGGTCTGCCCTACAACGTGTGGAGCTCCACCAAGTCGGTGCTCTCCATGCTCACCGGCATCGCGGAGGGCCAGGGGAAACTGGCGCTCGACGACCCGGTGGGCAAGTACTTTCCCGCCGGCCGGGGCGATGCGGCGCACCGGGCGATCACGCTGCGCCAGCTGCTCACCCAGACCTCGGGCCTCGACGAGGCGATCCTGTCCGAAGGCGCCACCACCGGCCTCGACCCGGACATCTGCCAGGAGGCACTGGCCCAGCCGCTGACCCACCAGCCCGGCACGCACTTCGAGTACAGCCAGCGCACGCCCGACCTGCTGGCCTGCGCGGTGCAGCGCGCGGTGGGCACGGACCTGCAGGACTACGCGCAGCGCCACCTGTTCGACCCGCTCGACATTCCGCGCTCGAGCTACTTCTGGCTGCGCGACCGCTCCGGCCAGACCTACGGCTACGCGCACCTGTTCATCCCGCCGGAGCAGTACGCCAAGCTCGGCCTGCTGATGCAGAACGACGGCGAGTGGAACGGTCAGCAGGTCGTGCCCGCGGACTACGTGCGCCGGGTCGGCGAGCCCACGAGCACCAACGGTTGCTACGGCATGCTGTTCTGGACCAACCGCGGCGAGCCCTGCATCAGCACCAACCTGCCGAGTTCGCAAGCCGTGCAGCACGAGATGATCCCGAGCGCGCCGCGCGATCTCTACGCCATGGTCGGCGCGTTGCAGCAGAACAACTTCATCATCCCGAGCCTGAACATGACGGTGTCCTGGACCGGAGCGTTCGGCGACACGACGACGAATCCGGGCGGAGCGCTCAGCGGCAACCTCGCCGCCTCGGATCTGTACCACAACTTCTTCCGGATCCTGATGAAGGGCGTGCAGGACCAGGACGTTCCCGACCCCGGTCCCTACACGGCGCCTCCGGCGGAGTTCGACTTCGACCCGCGCAACTACGCCGACCCGGCCGTGCTGTTGCGCGACCTCGCGCCCAACAGCGAGTGCAACCTCGTGGTGTGCGACGGAACCGTCCCGACGAACGGACTCGCGCAGAACGGTGAAGCGATCGCTCGCGCGATCCTCGGCTCGGTGCCGTGAGTCAGAACCCGAAGCCGCCGAAGTCGAAGCCGTCCACGCCGCCGCCGTCGTTGAACCCGTCGAGGCCTTCCGCTCCGCCGTCCATGCCCGGGTCGCCGGACATGCCGTCGGCAGCGGCGGCCTCGGCGGGCACGGTGGCCATGCCCGCGAACAGCGCACCCATCAGCATGTAGGACCCCGCGCCCCACATGCCGGCCGCCATCGCCGGTTTCCACCAGGGATCGCTGTACCAGCCCTGCGGTACCGGACGGCCCGCGACCGTGCCGCCGGGGTAGTAGTGCGGGGTGCGCTCGGTCGGCTCGGGGGAGGCGACCTGCTGCTTGCCGTCGACCTCGACCTCGCGGAACTCGCTGACCGAGCCCGCGTGGATCTGTCCGGTCAGGGCGGGCAGCTCGGGTCCGGGGTCCATGTCCATGGCCAATCGAGCGGCGCGCACGTAGTGCAGACCTTCCAGGGCGGACTCGGTGGTCAACCGGGCTTGATTGGCGGTGGTGACCTGGTCGAGCTGGCTGACCGCGGCGCCGTGCCGCTCGGCGGCGTCGGCCATCGCCTGCTTGGCCGGCTCGTTGGTGCCGATGAGGTTGAGCACCTGCCCGCCGAGCCGTTCCGTCCAGCGCCGGGCCTCGGCCTTGTCGTCCTCGAGCTGCTTGCGCTGCCGTTCGAGGGATTTCTGCCGGGACCACCAGATCGCGCCGACGACCACCACGAGCGCGACGAGCAGAACTACCAGTGCGGTCATCGCTGCCTCCTGCGGGCAGAGCCGTTGTTATCCGACGGTACCCGCTGACCGCCCATGCCTGCGCTCCTCGCGCGGAACGCGCTGGCCGGGGCCGCGAGTGCTCAGAAGGCGTCCGGGCAGCTCGGCGGCCGGTCGGTGGCGAAGGCGCGGGATGCGGTGCTCAGCGCGCCGGGGACGAGCTCACGCACCCGGCCGGCGGCGGCCAGCGAGGTCAGCGTGGTGCCACCGAGGTAGGCCGCGGCCAGATCGGCGGTGTCGAGGGCCAGCTGCGCGGGCTCCTGGGTGCGCGAGACCGACGCGTCCGACAACGATGTGCGCAGCCGCCAGCGTCCCGCGTTCCACGGGCGGAACCCGTCGGTGATCTCCAGGACGACGTCCGCTCCGGCGCCGTAGCGGCGAGCGGGTAGCGCGGATTCCAGGTCGATCAACCGCAACCACAGCCCGTCGGAGTGCTGCTGCCGGGCGGCGCGCGGATCGGCCAGCAGGCGCCCGATCGGTTCATCGGCCGCGGCCTTGGGCCACACCACCTCGGCGGCCAGGTCGAGGTCCAGCAGGTACCGCCACGGCGCGGCGTAGGCCTGCGGAGTCTCGGCGCCCAGCGTCACGATCTCCAGCCGGTAGTCCGGGCCGCGGTCGTTCCACTTGGGCTGCGCCCGGTAGATCAGGTGGCCCTCCGGGTGCAGCGCGAACCGGTGCGCGTCCTCGTCGCCGCGCCGTTCCTGGATCAGTTCGCGCCTCCCAGCCCGCGTCGCGGGCGAGCCAGCCGGTCCGATGCGCGGCGATGCGCGCGTACTGCTCGTGCAGCGCGGGCAGCGCCTGCTCCCGGGTGACCTCGCGGACCGGTCGCTCGTCGACCTCGACGCCGGGCCGGAACGCCGCCCGGCCGGGCACCTCGAGGTGGTTGGACGCGCTGGCCACGCCGTACCCGTAGCGGCCGTAGATGGCGCCCTCGGAGGCGTGCAGCGCCGCGAGCGGGACGCCTGCTGCGCGCTGATCGTCGAGCTGGTGACGCATCAGGGCGTTGGCAGCACCGCGCCGCCGGTGATCGGGTTTGACACCCACCGTGGTCACGGCGGCGAGCGGGCAGCCGAGGCCGCCGGGCACGGTCGTCGTCTGGTCGAAGTGGCCAGCCACGCCGATCAGCTCGGCGCCGTCGAAGGCCCCGATCGGCCGGATGTGCTCGAACAGGGGGCGGAAGACGGCCAGATCCCGGAGGAATGCCGCGCCGAACACGGCGAGGAACTCGTCCGACTCGGCGTCGGTCAGGGTGCGCGTGCGGAGATCGGCCACGTGGCCTTCCTAACGCGCACCGCCGACGGCGGCTACCGAGTCACCCGCCGAGCGGGACCTCGGCGATGGTCTCCCACTCCGTGCTGGAGTGATCGCGGTTGAGCTTGACCAGCGACAACGCGGGGATCTTGGCGGTGGCCGACTCGACCTGCGTGGCCGACAGCGTCGCGATGGCGAAGATCGCCGGGCCGTCGGTGGTCGAGTGCGCCAGGCTCACGTGCTTGTCGATGTCCTCCGGTTCCGCGGGCACGGCGTCCTCGCCGAGCACTTCCGCGGTCGCTTCGCGGACCGCCGATCGCAGCTCCAGCACGGAGGACTGCGGCTCGGCTGGCAGGGCGAGCGACTCCGGCAGCACCACGGCGTGGTGGAAGGCCAGGGTCAGCGGCAGCACCTCGGTCAGACGGGGGCGCGTGGCGTCCAGCAGCGACTGGATCCGCGACTCGTCGATCTCGTCGGTGAAGCCGACCTCCTGCACCAGAATGTGCATCCATTCCAGCGGGACCAGGTCGAAGCCGGGTAGGTCGCGCAGCGCGTACTGGTAGTCGTTGACCAGCTTGCGCAGCCCCGGTTGCTCCGCCAGCGGGAGCACCCAGGCATAGCTGGTGCGCCCGGCGTGCCAGCCGGGGCGCCAGCGGGCGTGGTTTCGAACCTGATCGGCATGCGGCATGTCGGTCACCCCTCACATAGTGCCCGGACGAGTCCGGAAGTGGGGCGCGCTTGACCTATCTCACGGTTTCGACGGCTCGGGTTCACCCTTGCGTGCGGCGGCGTTCCGGCGGTCGAGAGTGGCCGCGGCATCGGCGTCGCGCACCCGCAATGTCAGCACCATACCCAGCGCCGCGAAGACCACCGAGACCAGGAACGCGCCGTGGAACGCGCTCATCTGGACCTGGGCCATCTGCGCAGGCGCGGCCTGGTCCACAGTGGCCATTCCGCGGGTGGTCAGGACGGTGAGCACGGTCGCGACGACCGCGGTGCCCAACGCGGTGGCCACCTGCCTGCTGACGTTGAACATGGAGCTGGCCATGCCCATCGACGGCCCGGAGATCCTGGCGAAGGTCGCGGTCTGCACCGGGGTCATCAGCAGGCCCATCGCCAGGCCCTGGGTGCCCAGCAGCCCGACGAGCAGCCACACCGAGGTGTGCAGGCCCTGCAGCTGCAGGAGCGCACCGGTGCAGATCTGCATCGCGAAGCCGACCAGGATCAGCCGCTTCGGACCGATCCGGCCGTACACCCGGCTGACCACCTGGGTGGTGAGCAGCATGACGACGGCCTGCGGCATCAGCACCAGGCCCGCCTCCAGCGGTGAGAAACCGCGCAGGTTCTGCAGGTAGAGCGGGATGAGGAACAGCACGCCGAACATCGCGCCGGTCATGCAGATCAGCAGTACGTTGCCGGTGCTGAACATGCGGTCGCTGAGCAGTCGCAGGTCCAGCATCGGCTTGCGCACCCGCAGCTCGCGCCACACCAGAGCGCCGATGAGCAGCACTGCCGAGCCCAGCGCGATCCACACCGGCACCTCGGTCCAGCCGTCCTGGGAGCCGAGGTCGAGGCCGTAGAGCAGGGAGGCGAGGCCGGCGCCGGCGAACACGAACCCGGGGACGTCGAAGCGGCCGGGGTCGCGGGTGGCCTCCTCCTGGAGGAACAGGATGGTGAACAGCAGGGCCAGCGCGCCGACGGGAAGGTTGATGAAGAAGATCCAGCGCCAGCTCGCGTACTCGACGAGGAAGCCGCCGAGCAGCGGTCCGAGCATCGGAGCGATGGTGATCGGGATGGACAGCACCGCACCCGCCTTGGCCCGCTCGTTGGCGGGGAAGGCGCGGAACATCATCGCCTGACCGACGGGCACCAGCATGCCGCCGCCGACGCCCTGCAGGAAGCGGGCGCCGACCAGCATCCACATCTCGGTGGACAGCCCGCACAGCATGGAGGCGGCGGTGAAAGTGATCACCGCCAGCTGGAAGGTCCGCTTGCTGCCGAAGCGATCGGCGATCCAGCCGGACGCGGGGATGAAGACGGCGAGACTGATCATGTAGGAGGTCAGCACCCACTGCAGCTGTCCCGCGCTGACCCCGAACTCCCGCCCGAGCGTGGCCAGCGCCACGTTCAGGATGGTGACGTCCAGGATCTGCATGATCAGAGCCAGCACGAACGTGATGCCGACCAGCCACTTGTACTCAAGTCGCCGCACAAAACCCCCACGGGAAGAACCGATAAGAACAGCGGCGCCCACGGCTCCGGGCGCGCACGTCAAGCCCCGGCGCCGGGACGGCGAGCCGAGAGCGACAACCCCAGTCTCGCGCACCCCGCTGACGACGCCCAACTCATTTTTATTCCCCGACAAAATCAACCAGAGGCGAACGCCCAGGTCACAAAGCCAAGTAGTGACAGTGGTCACAAACCCACCGCAACCCGGGCGCACCAAACGACCCCACCCGCACCGAGTCTGACCCCAAACCCCCCAACCACAAGTCGATCCGAAATCGAGAACCCAACCCAAAAGCGAGCTAGGAGCCCAACTCAAAAGCGGCCGAAAAGCAGGTCACAACAAAACCCACCCCAACCGAAGGCACCCCAAGCGCGCCACCGAACCCCGCGAGCGTGCCGGTGAGAACCCAGGCCGGGGCTTAGGAGGCATCTCGGTTTGGGGTTTGCGTGGCGGTGCCGGGAGCGGAACCTCAGACGCCCCCGTGCTGCGGGATCCGCTCCTTGAGTAGCGGCCTACGCGGCGTCGCGGCTGTCCTCGCCCGACGGCGTCTGAGAACCCGCAGCGGCGCCGGCTGAGTCCCGCACCGAATGCGGCTCCGCCGCATTCTGAAAGGCCCCCTCCGGAGTCCCCGCAATGAGATGCGAAAGGGGCGGAGGTGCCGCCGTTCCCTCGGGGAGGGTGGCAAGGCACGCTTCGCCCGCGCTTCAAGGGTGGTATGCGAGCTCGTGTGAGCAGCGCTGTGAGCGTGCTGGTGTGAACCCAGGCCGGGAACGGGGTCCGGCGTAGGGAGCTGTCCGGTGGGGGTCTGCCGCACCGTGGGGGCCTGCGGGGGCTCGGCCCCCGCAATGAAATGCGAAAGGGCGGAGGCGCCGCCATCCCCTCGAAGAGGGTGGCAAGCGCACTCCGCCCACGCCCTGGAGCGGGCGACGGGAATCGAACCCGCGTAGCCAGTTTGGAAGACTGGGGCTCTACCATTGAGCTACGCCCGCGTGCTGGTTCCGCCTGTTCCCGCGGGGCTCTCCGCGGGCGTTGGCGACCTTGCGTGTCCCACTCTAACGGGTCGCGATAGGCTCTTTGCAACGCACCCGGGTTTTCCGGGTGTGTCGCACGTCGGACGGGGTGTGGCGCAGTTTGGTAGCGCACTCGCTTTGGGTGCGAGGGGTCGTGGGTTCAAATCCCGCCACCCCGACGTGGTGACCGGCTGCTCGCTGAGGCGGGCGGCCGGTTTCGTCTTTCCGGCCCGGTCGCGGTGACCTGTGCCGCACTCGTGCCCGGTTTCGGGTAACGGCACGCTGACCCGCGCCGATTTCCCGACCGTGCATGAAGCGATGGCGCCAGGTCTGGGCAGCGGACGGTCGGTCCTTGTGGTGTGCGTGGTGCTGTGCGCCGTCGTGGCCGGCCTGATCGTGGTGTCGCTGTGGGTCCCGGGCCCGCCGGTGGCTCCCGCGTCCTCGGACCCGGCCGGAGGCATTCAGACCGCGGTCACCCCGACGGAGATGGGGTCGGCTATGGCCGAATGATCCGGGCCTCGAGCGAGACGGGCCGCACGGCCTCCTTGCCGCAGCTGTTGGGGCGGGGCGGGTCGAGCTCGCGCGGGCGGACGGCGACTCGCCAGTCCCGTCCGTCCCGGTGCCGGACTCGCACCACGGTGCTCTCCGCGGTCTCCTCCGTCTCGTCGACCTCGAGCGCGTCCTGGAGGCTCTCGCCGAGCTCGTGGCGCACGGCCAGCTCGGCGGCCTGCCCGGACCTGCTCCACGCGGAACGTCCGCGCAGGCCGTCCAGCGAGACCTTGCCCGCGGCCGCGGCGGCCAGCGCCGAGTCGACCTGGTGCGTGGTCAGGCGGCCGTAGGTGTAGCCGCTGGGCAGCAGCACCGCGGCGGGGGCGAAGCGGTGCCCGCCGGTGTGCGAGGTCTCCCAGATCGCGTCCCGGTGGTGCTCGCTGATCTCGGCGATGAGCTCGCGTCCGAGCAGCGCGCAGCACCGGTCCCGCCGCCCGTTGGTGCAGACCAGCAGCACCGGGCTCGCCTGCTCGCCCCAGCCGTCGTGCCGCCCTGCGGCGATGCGCTGGAAGTCGAGGTCGAGCAGTTCGGCCGGGTCGTCGATGGTCTTCTCGCGCAGCCAGCCGCCGGGTTCGGCGTGCCCGATCAGCACCTGCCGCGGTCCGGAGGTGTCGGGGTGCGGGCCGGGATGCCGGATGAGCTGCACCCGCACGCCGTGCGCGCTCGCGCGCCGGTCGAGCTCGGCGCCGATGCCGGGGTCGAGGTGGCTTTCCAGCAGCGCGTTGTGCCCCCACGGTCCCCGTTGCTCCAGGCACAGCCAGGCGGACGCGACCGCGGCCGTGCCTGGCAGCGGCTCGGTCAGCGCTTGGGACAGAGCCGCGCAGGTGGTATCGGCGGTGGTGGAGCGCACGACCCCACTCAAACACGCCGGGACGCGCTTCTCCTGACGGGCTTGCCCAACCCCGGGCCGTGTGTCCGGTTGGAAAGCAATAGACTCAGAGGTCAGCCCGGCATCGGTCGCGGTGTTGTCGCACCGCGCCCTCAGGTACGCCGGGGAACAAGCACGTTCGCACTAGGAGACCACGTGAAGAGCACCGTCGAGCACCTGAGCCCGACGCGCGTCCGGATCAACGTCGAGGTGCCGTTCGACGAGCTCAAGCCGAACTTCGACCGCGCGTACAAGGAACTGGCCCAGCAGGTCCGCATCCCCGGCTTCCGTCCGGGAAAGGTCCCGTCCCGCGTGCTGGAGAGCCGCATTGGTCGCGCGCCCGTGCTCGACCAGGTCATCAACGACGCGGTCCCGGCGAAGTACATGGAGGCCGTCAACTCCAACGAGGTGAGCACCCTCGGGCGCCCGGACATCGAGGTGACCAAGATCGAGGACGGTGACGCGGTCGCGTTCACCGCCGAGGTGGACGTCCGCCCGGAGATCACCGTCCCCGCCTTCGGCGAGCTGTCGGTCAGCGTCGACGACCTCGAGGTCGACGAGGACGCGGTGAACGAGGAGCTCAACAACCTGCGCGCTCGCTTCGGCACCCTGACCGGGGTGGAGCGTCCGGCGCAGCACGGCGACTTCGTCAGCATCGACCTGTCCGCGACGGTGGACGGCGAGGAGGTCGAGGACGCTCAGACCTCCGGCCTGTCCTACGAGATCGGTTCCGGCCAGCTCATCGACGGCATCGACGACGCGCTGATCGGCACGAGCGAGGGCGAGACCACGACCTTCACCACGAAGCTCCTTGCCGGCGAGTACGCCGGTAAGGACGCGGAGGTCGAGGTCACCCTGCAGTCGGTCAAGGAGCGCCAGCTGCCGGAGGCCGACGACGAGTTCGCGCAGATGGCCAGCGAGTTCGACACGGCCGAGGAACTCATGGCCGACCTGCGCGATCGCGTGAGCCGGGTCAAGAAGATGGAGCAGGGCATGCAGGCCCGGGACAAGGTCCTGGAGGCTCTGCTCGAGACCGTCGAGGTGCCGCTCCCGGAGAAGGTCGTCGAGCAGGAGGTCGAGGCGCGCCAGCACGACGCGATTCACCCGTTCGACCACGACGAGAAGCGCTTCGAAGAGTGGCTTGAGACGCAGGGCAAGAACCGCGAGCAGTTCGACGCCGAGGCCCGCGAAGAGGCGGAGAAGGCGGTCCGCACCCAGCTGGTGCTGGACACCATCGCCGACGCCGAGGACGTGCAGGTCTCGGACGAGGAGCTGACCCAGCGGATCATCTACCAGGCCCAGCAGTACGGCATGAGCCCGGACCAGTTCGTCCAGCAGGCCCAGGAGGCCGGCCAGATCGGCGCCATGTACGCCGACGTCCGCCGGAGCAAGGCGCTGTTCTCGGTGGTCCGTCAGGCCACCGTCCAGGACGCCTCGGGCAACTCCCTGGACATGGAGGAGCTGTTCGGCGAGGGCGGTTCCGAGGAGTCCGCCGAGGAGACCTCGGAGGACTCGGAGACGACCAAGGCCGAGTGACCCGGCTTACGCGGGACAACTCAATACGCAAGCTCTGAGCGAACGTGGGCGGTACTGGGAAGCTGGTGCCGCCCACGTTCGTTAGGGTCGGTTGTAGCGGATCACCCGAGTAGGGAAGCAACACATCACCTGCGGTCATGGACGACACCCGGCTGGTTCGTTCGGGTCCACTGTGGAAGCGGAGCCGGCGGACCCGAGGCGACCGGAGTGACCAGGGTGGACAAAGGGCCCAATTGTGGGAGAAGGCAGGGAGACGTGACGCAGCACCTGACTGTTCCGGCGTCCGACGCGCAGTCGCCGTCCATGCGGAGCGGCAATAACGGACTCTCGCTCAACGACTCGGTTTACGAGCGACTGCTGCGGGAGCGGATCATCGTCCTCGGCTCCCAGGTCGAGGACTCGATCTCCAACCAGATCTGCTCGCAGCTGTTGCTGCTGGCAGCTGAAGACCAGGACCGCGACATCTCGCTCTACATCAACTCGCCGGGCGGTTCGGTGACGGCTGGCATGGCGATCTACGACACCATGCAGCTGATCAAGCCCGACGTGACGACGGTGGCCATGGGCATGGCGGCCTCGATGGGGCAGTTCCTGCTGTCCGCGGGTGCCAAGGGCAAGCGCTTCGCGCTGCCGCACGCGCGGATCATGATGCACCAGCCCTCCGCCGGGCTGGGCGGTACGGCCTCGGACATCGCGATCCAGGCGGAGATGTTCTCCAAGCACAAGCGGGAGATGGCCGAGCTGATCGCCGAACAGACCGGTCAGACGGTCGAGAAGATCATCGCCGACTCGGACCGCGACCGCTGGTTCAACCCTCAGGAGGCCAGGGACTACGGCTTCGTGGACCACGTGGCCAGCGCGGCGAACCTGCCGAGCGCCTGACGTCGCCCCGACCGGACCTAGTAACGAGGAGTCACCAGACGTGAACCCTTACCAGTCTTTGCAGTCCCGGTACGTGCTGCCGTCGTTCGTCGAGCGCACCGCGTACGGGGTCAAGGAGTCCAACCCGTACAACAAGTTGTTCGAGGAACGGATCGTGTTCCTGGGTGTCCAGGTCGACGACGCGTCCGCGAACGACGTGATGGCGCAGCTGCTGTTCCTGGAGTCCGATGACCCGGATCGCGAGATCCAGATGTACATCAACTCCCCGGGCGGCTCGTTCACCGCGATGATGGCCATCTACGACACGATGCAGTACGTGCGTCCCGACGTGCGCACCATCTGCCTGGGCCAGGCGGCCTCGGCCGCGGCGGTGCTGCTGGCGGGCGGCACCAAGGGCAAGCGCCAGGCGCTGCCGAACTCCCGCGTGCTGATCCACCAGCCGTCCGTGGAGGGCATCTACGGTCAGGTCTCCGACCTGGAGATCCAGGCCGCCGAGGTGCAGCGGATGCGCGAGCTGATGGAGTCGACGCTGGGCAAGCACACCAACCGCTCGGCCGAGCAGGTGCGCGAGGACGTCGACCGCGACAAGATCCTCACCGCCGAGCAGGCCGTCGAGTACGGCATCCTCGACGAGGTCGTGCCGTACCGGAAGCTCTCGCAGCAGAAGTCCTGATGTGCGGCGTCCCCGCCCGCTTCCCACGAAGTGGGCGGGGACGCTTCCGGTCGTAGGCTGGGGTCGGGCGTGCGCCACGCCCGGCTCCGCGCCGCG
The DNA here is from genome assembly GCF_039531955.1 of Saccharopolyspora halophila. Lineage (NCBI taxonomy): Bacteria > Bacillati > Actinomycetota > Actinomycetes > Pseudonocardiales > Pseudonocardiaceae > Saccharopolyspora > Saccharopolyspora halophila. Next base: position 40,095 of record NZ_BAAARA010000013.1, on the reverse strand, counting down.
ACACGCCGATGGCGACGCTGGTCACGGCGCGCACGGCGGTGGCGGACACTGTGAGTCTCCCCGAACGCGGGGAATGCCAGGTACCGTCGAAGGAACATAACGGTCAGGCGCGCTATCGGAGGGCGTGCCGGAGGGGACGGGGTCAGCGGTCATGGCACGTATCGGTGACGGCGGCGACCTGCTGAAGTGCTCCTTCTGCGGGAAGAGCCAGAAGCAGGTGAAGAAACTCATCGCCGGCCCCGGCGTGTACATCTGCGATGAGTGCATCGATCTCTGCAACGAGATCATCGAGGAGGAGCTCGCGGAGGCGGGCGAGGTCAAGCTCGACGAGCTGCCCAAGCCCAACGAGATCCACGAATTCCTCGACCAGTACGTCATCGGGCAGGATCCGGCGAAGCGCAATCTCTCGGTTGCGGTCTACAACCACTACAAGCGCATCCAGGCCGGGGAGAAGAAGGAAGCGCGCGGCGAAGAGGCCGTCGAACTGGCCAAGTCGAACATCCTGATGCTCGGCCCGACCGGCTGCGGCAAGACCTACCTCGCGCAGACCCTGGCCAAGATGCTCAACGTGCCCTTCGCGATCGCCGACGCCACGGCGCTGACCGAGGCGGGCTACGTGGGCGAGGATGTGGAGAACATCCTGCTCAAGCTGATCCAGGCCGCCGACTACGACGTCAAGCGCGCCGAGACCGGCATCATCTACATCGACGAGGTCGACAAGATCGCCCGCAAGAGCGAGAACCCGTCGATCACCCGCGACGTCTCCGGTGAGGGCGTGCAGCAGGCGCTGCTGAAGATCCTGGAGGGCACCACCGCGAGCGTGCCCCCGCAGGGCGGCCGCAAGCACCCGCACCAGGAGTTCATCCAGATCGACACGACGAACGTGCTGTTCATCGTGGCGGGCGCCTTCGCCGGGCTGGACCAGATCGTCGAGGAGCGGGTCGGCAAGCACAGCGTGGGCTTCGGCGCGGACCTGCGCTCCAAGCAGGAGGTCGACGCCGCCGATCACTTCGCCGACGTGATGCCCGAGGACCTGATCAAGTACGGGCTGATCCCGGAGTTCATCGGCCGGCTGCCCACCCAGGCCAGCGTGACGAACCTGGACAAGGCCGCGCTGGTGCAGATCCTGACCGAGCCGAAGAACGCGCTGGTCAAGCAGTACAAGCGCCTCTTCGAGCTGGACAACGTCGAGCTGGAGTTCACCCAGACCGCGCTGGAGGCCATCGCCGATCAGGCGATCCTGCGGGGCACCGGGGCGCGTGGCCTGCGCGCCATCCTGGAGGAGGTCCTGCTCCCGGTCATGTACGACATCCCGGGCCGCTCGGACGTGGCCAAGGTCGTGATCACCGAGCAGACCGTGCGGGAGAACGTCAACCCGACGATCGTGGCCAGGCAGGCCGGGCGCCGCGAGCGCCGCGAGAAGTCCGCCTGAGGCCCTTTTCAGGTTGGGTTTTGCTCGGCGGTGCCGGGAGCGGAACCTCAGGCGCCGCCGGGCTGCGGGATCCGCTCCTCGAGTAGCCACCTACGCGGCGTCGCGGCTGTCCTCGCCCGACGACGTCTGAGGACCCGCGGCGGTGCGGGCTGAGTCCCACACCTGAAGCAGCGGCTGACGCCGCGTACTGAACTGCACCCCGTGACCGATTCGGCACGGGGTGCTGTCGCGTTCGCGCCAGGGTTGTGATTCGCCGCTGCTCAGCCGGGTTTTCGCGGGAAGTGCCATGACGCTCGGTTCCGTGTCCTGCGGGCCGCGCGAGAATAGTCGATATTGGGGGAGGCCCCGCACGGCGATTCCGGGAGAACGTTTCATGAGCGAGATGCACGTCCTGCTTGTTCACGGGATGACCGGTGCCGGCCCGTGGCACTGGCAGCAGTGGCTCGCCGGGCGGCTTCGCGAACGGGACGTGCCGGTGGAGTTGCCCGCGCTGCCCGATCCGGACCGCCCGGATCTGGAGCGCTGGCTGCCGGTGCTGCGCGAGCGCCTGGCCGCGGTTCCGCCGGAAGCCGAGCTGGTGGTGGCCACCCACTCGTGCGGATCGGCCCTGTGGCTGCACCACACCGCCACCATGGAGCCGGGTGTCCGGCGCGCCGACCGGGTGCTCGTGGTGGCCCCGCCGGACAACGACTGGCACCACGAGCACGCCCGGGGGATCACTCCGTACCCGGCCGACGCGGCCGCGCTGCGCCGGGCCGCGGGCAGCACCAGGCTCGTAGTGGGCACCGGGGACGACTTCCTGCCGATGCACCGCGCGCACGCGCTGGCCGAGGCGCTGCAGGTCGAGATGGACGTGATCCTCGACGGGGAGCACCTCAACACCCGCGCGGGCTACGGCCCGTGGCCGTCGGTCCTGCAGTGGACGCTCTACGGCACGGTTCCGCTCAACGACCGGTACGACACCGATCCCTACACGGCGAACCACGCCCAACCGCGGCTCCGCCTGGCCTGAGCCCCGTCAAGCGTCGTGCAGGTGCCCGCCGACGAAGTCCACGAGCTCGGGCAGCGCCCGCCGGAAGTAGGCCCGGTTGTGCCGTCCCGGCGTCGTCGAGGCGTACTCCGGCTGCGCTCGCCGGATGAACCGGCGCGTGCCCTTGATGAAGCGATCGGCGTTGCCGCACCAGACGCCTAGCGGGAGGTCGCCGAGGGCGTCGACGTGTCGGAGCGGGTCCAGCGAGGCCCACTCGGACTCGTTGCGGAACGCGTCCCGGGTGCGCATCCGGCGCCAGGTGGTGAACAGGGCGGGCGAGATCACGCCCGCCGCGCGCACCGGATCACCCATCTCGGCGCGGCGCCGCGCGTAGAGCAGCGCGCCGAAACCGCCCATCGAGATGCCGGATACGGCCGCGATGCGCCCCTCGGGACCGCCGAGACCGCGCTCGGCCAGCCAGCCGGGCACCTCGTCGAGCAGCATGGTCATCGGGTCGTCGTGCCAGTAGGACGTGCGCCCGCCGTCGACGGCGAGGACGGTGTACGGCGGGATGCGCTGCTGCTCGAAGGAGTCCGATAGCCACGTGGGAACGCCCGCGACGAGATCCAGCGCGTCTCCGTACCGGCCGTGCAGCATCAGGCAGACCGGCAGTCCCTGCGGGTCCACGCCTCGGGGGTGCATGACGACCATGTCCACCGGGCGGCCGCGCGAGCGCGATCGGATCTGCTCCACCGAGACGTTGCCGGTCAGCGGCATCGCCTGGTTGACCGGCGTGCCGGTGTCGGTGCTCAGACCGAGCCCGAGCGCTCCGAGCCCGGCGATTCCGGAGGAGAGTACGAAGCGCCGCGACATCGCGCGGCCGATCGGTTCCCGATGCGACAAGCGGTCCTCCGGACTGGTTCGAACACTTGCCGCAAGCATCTCAACACCGGGCCGTGATCGTCACGCGATCTTGCCCACGGACACACGTTCGGCTCGGGTGTAGACGTTCATGGAACTCCCGCGCAGGAATCCCACCAGCGTCATGCCCTGCTCCTCGGCCAGATCGACGGCCAGCGAGGACGGTGCGGACACCGCGGTGAGCATCGGGACCCCGGCCATCGCGGCCTTCTGGACCAGTTCGAAGGACGCTCGGCCGGAGACCATTAGCACGCAGCCGGACAGCGGCACGCGCCCCTGCAGCAGCGCCCAGCCGAGTGCCTTGTCCACCGCGTTGTGCCTGCCCACGTCCTCGCGCACCACCAGCAGCTCGCCATCGGAGTCGAACAGCCCAGCGGCGTGCAGGCCGCCGGTGGAGTCGAACACCCGCTGGGCGGCGCGCAGCTTGTCCGGCAGCGCGATGACGGTGTCCGACGCGATCGACAGCGGGTCGTCGGCGGGGGAGTGGCGGGTGCGGAGCTTGACCGAGTCCAGCGCGGCCTTGCCGCACACGCCGCAGGAGGACGTGGTGTAGAAGTTGCGCTCCACCGAGGCGTCCGGCGGCGCGACCCCGGGGGCCAGCGCGATGTCGAGCACGTTGTAGGTGTTGCGGCCGTCCGGTCCGGGGCTGTCGCAGTACCGCGCGCTGGCGAGTTCCCCGGCCTCGCCGATGACGCTCTCGGTGAGCAGGAAGCCGTGCGCGAGCTCGACGTCGTGCCCGGGCGTGCGCATGGTCACCGACAGCGGTTTGCCGTTTACCCGGATCTCCAGCGGCTCCTCGGCGGCCATGGTGTCCGGCCGGGAGGTGGTGCCGTTGGCGGTGATCCTCAGGACCGGTCGGCGTACCGTCACGCGTCCCATGTGGCCCTCCTCGAGGTGAATGTTTCGAATTGAACTACTACCTCGTTCAACCCGGTTCTGGACAGTATGCTCACCGCGCCAAGCAACGCCGCAGAGCGGGAGACCCCATGGTGCAAGGCCTGCTTTCGCCCGACCGGATCGTCGCTCCGCCGGACTGGAGCCGCTGGCTCGTCCCGCCGGCCGCGCTCGCGGTCCACCTGTCGATCGGGCAGGTTTACGCCTGGAGCGTGTTCAAGCCGCCCCTGGAGAGCTCTCTCGGGCTGACCGGAACGCTGAGCGCGCTGCCGTTCCAGCTGAGCATCGTGGTGCTCGGGCTCTCGGCGGCGCTGCTGGGCACGATGGTCGAGAAGCGCGGCCCGCGCTGGGCGATGACCATGTCGGCGACCTGCTTCTCCGCGGGTTTCCTGATTTCCGCGCTGGGCGCGGCCATCGGCCAGTACTGGCTGGTGGTGGTCGGTTACGGCCTGGTCGGCGGCATCGGTCTGGGCATCGGCTACATCTCCCCGGTGTCGACGCTGATGAAGTGGTTCCCGGACCGGCCGGGCATGGCCACCGGCATCGCCATCATGGGTTTCGGCGGCGGCGCGCTGATCGCCTCGCCGTGGTCCTCGTCCATGCTGCAGGCGTTCGGCACCGACCGCTCGGGAATCGCGCAGGCGTTCCTGGTGCACGGGCTGGTCTACGCGGTGTTCATGTCGCTGGGCGCACTGCTGGTGCGGGTGCCGCCGCCGGGGTGGGCGCCGAGTTCGCCGCCGGCGCAGAAGATTTCGAAATCGATGGTCACAGCGGCGGACGTGACGGCGAACAACGCGCTGCGCACACCGCAGTTCTGGTTGCTCTGGATCGTGCTGTGCCTGAACGTCACCGCCGGGATCGGCATCCTGGAGAAGGCCTCGCCGATGATCACCGGGTTCTTCTCCGGCACCAGCACTCCGGTCGCCGCCGGTGCCGCGGCCGGCTTCGTGGCGCTGCTGTCGCTGACCAACATGGCGGGCCGGTTCGTCTGGTCGTCGACCTCGGACCTGGTCGGGCGCAAGAACATCTACCGGCTCTACCTGGGCGGCGGTGCGCTGCTCTACCTCGGGATCCTGCTGTTCGGCGCCACCGGGGTGCCGGTATTCGTGCTGTGCGCGATGCTGATCCTGTCGTTCTACGGCGGCGGTTTCGCCACGGTCCCGGCCTACCTCAAGGATCTCTTCGGCACCATGCAGGTCGGCGCCATCCACGGCAGGCTGCTCACCGCCTGGTCGGCCGCGGGCATCTTCGGCCCGCTGATCGTCAACGCGGTCGCCGACGCGCAGGAGGCCGCGGGAGCCACCGGCCCGGATCTCTACTCGGCCTCGCTGTACATCATGATCGGGCTGCTGGTGGTCGGATTCATCGCCAACGAGCTCATCCGCCCGGTCGATCCGAAGTTCCACGAACCGACCTCGGGAGGTTCCCGGTGAACACCGCCAACCGGAAAGCCCTGCTGGTCGTGGCCTGGCTCTGGGTGACACTCCCGTTCCTCTACGGCCTCGCCGCGCTCGTGCAGAAGGTCAGCCAGCTGTTCACCGGGTGAGCACCCGGAGGTGCTGGATCCAGCCCGGGATCCAGCACCTCCGGGTGTCAGGCCCGTTGTAGCCGGATGACCACTGCCTTCGACACCGGCGTGTTGGACCTGTCGGCCACCGCGTCGAGCGCCACCAGCGGATTGGCCTCCGGGTAGTAGGCCGCCGCGCAGCCGGGAGCCGTCGGGTAGCCGACCAGCCGGAAGGCATCGGCTCGGCGCTCCTCGACCGAACCGTCGGCGGCGGTCCACTCCGAGACCACGTCGACCAGCTCGCCGGATTCGAAACCGAGTGCGGCGAGGTCGGTTTCGTTGACCAGCACCACCCGGCGCGCGTTCTCGATCCCCCGGTAGCGGTCCGAGAGGCCGTAGATCGTGGTGTTGTACTGGTCGTGGCTTCGCATGGTCTGCAGCAGCAGCCTGCCGGGCGGCACCCGGATCGGTTCCGGCGTGTTGATCGTGAAGTTCGCCTTGCCGGTCGCGGTCGGGAACGTGCGGGTGTCCCGGGGCGGATGCGGGAGCACGAAGCCGTCCGGCTCGCGGACCCGCCGGTTGTAGTCCGCGCAGTCCGGCACGACCCGGGCGATGTGCTCGCGGATGACGTCGTAGTCGGCGAACGATTCCCAATCCACCGGGTGCTCGGCGCCGAGGAGTTCGCGGGCCAGGCGGGAGACGATCATCACCTCCGAGAGCAGCTCGCCGGAGGCGGGCGCGAGCCTGCCGCGGGACCGGTGCACCACCGACATGGAGTCCTCGACGGTCACGAACCGGTCCTCGCCGTCGTGCCGGTCGCGCTCGGTGCGGCCGAGCGTGGGCAGGATCAGCGCTGTCCGGCCCGGAACCACGTGCGAGCGGTTGAGCTTCGTCGAGATCTGCACGGTCAGTTCGCAGCTGCGCAGCGCGGCCGTCGTCGCCTCGGTGTCCGGTGTGGCGGAGACGAAGTTGCCGCCCATGCCGATGAAAGCCCGCACCCGGCCCTCGGTCATGGCGCGGATGGTGTCCACCGTGTCCAGACCGTGCTCGCGCGGCGAAGAGATGCCGAACTCCGCGTCCAATGCGGACAGGAACTCCTCCGGCATCTGCTCCCAGATGCCCATCGTGCGGTCGCCCTGCACGTTGGAGTGCCCGCGCACCGGGCACACGCCCGCGCCCGGCTTGCCGATCATGCCGCGCAGCAGCAGCGTGTTGACCACCTCGCGAATCGTGTCCACGCCCTGCTTCTGCTGCGTCAAGCCCATCGCCCAGCAGGCAACGGTGCGCTCCGAGGAGACGACCAGCTCGGCGATGCGCTCGATCTGTTCCCGGTCCAGCCCGGTGGCCTCGACGGTGGCTTCCCAGTCGATGTTGCCCGATTCCGCGGCGAACTCGGCGAAACCGTGCGTGTGGGCGTCGACGAACTCCGAGTCGACCGCGCCCGCCTTCAGCGCCAGCGCGTTGATCGCCTTGAACAGGGCCAGGTCGCCGCCGATGCGGATCTGGGCGAACTCGTCGGCCAGCGCCGTGCCGTCGCCCGCCACACCCCGGAAGTTCTGCGGGTTCTTGAACCGCATCAGTCCGGTCTCCGGCAGCGGGTTGATCGCCACGATCTTCCCGCCGCGCTGCTTGACCTCCTCCAGCGAGCCCAGCATCCGGGGATGGTTGGTGCCGGGGTTCTGCCCGATCACCAGAACCAGGTCGGCGTTCTCCAGATCGGCCAGCGACACCGACCCCTTGCCGACGCCGATGGTCTCGGTCAGGGCCGTGCCGGAGGACTCGTGGCACATGTTCGAGCAGTCCGGCAGGTTGTTCGTGCCGAACGCGCGCACCAGCAGCTGGTAGGCGAACGCGGCCTCGTTGCTGGTGCGGCCCGAGGTGTAGAAGGCCGCTTGGTCGGGGGACTCCAGGCCGCGCAAGCCCTCGGCGATGACCCGGAACGCCTCGGTCCAGTCGATCGGCCGGTAGTGCGTGTCGCCCTCGCGCAGCACCATCGGTTCGGTGAGCCTGCCCTGCTGGCCCAGCCAGTGGTCGGTGCGCTCGGCCAGTTCGGCCACCGAGTTCTCGGCGAAGAACTCGCGGGTGATCCGGCGGGTGGTGGCCTCTTCGGCGACCGCCTTCGCGCCGTTCTCGCAGAACTCGGCGAGCTTGCGGTTACCGCCTTCCTCCGCGCGCGGATCCGGCCAGGCGCAGCCCGGGCAGTCGAACCCGGATCGCTGGTTGAGAAGGGGAAGCAGGCGGGCGGTGCGGGTCACCCCCATCTGCTCGAAGCTGCGTTGCAGCGACACGGCGACGCCCTTGATGCCGGCCGCCGCCTTTCCCGGGGCCTCGATGCGCAGGTCGTTCTCGTCGATGTCCTGCTGGGGAGCTTTCCGCATGGCTGACAGGGTCCCCCTCGGCAGAGGCGTCGGCACGCAGGCGTGTCGGGGATCACAAGAGCGTCGCCGAGCGGTCGCGGTATGCCCGGCAAATCGGCCGCGCGGGCACTCGTAGAATTCGGCGTGTGACACAGACCCATGCAGCTGCAGCGCCCCGTGAACTTCCGTCGACCTGGAACCCGGCCGACGTAGAGGCCGAGCTGTACCAGCGCTGGGTAGCCGCCGAGTACTTCACCGCCGACGCGAACAGCGACAAGCCACCGTTCTCGATCGTCATCCCGCCGCCGAACGTCACCGGCAGCCTGCACATCGGCCACGCCTTCGAGCACACGCTGATGGACATCCTCACCCGCCGCCGCCGGATGCAGGGCTACGAGGCCCTGTGGCTGCCGGGCATGGACCACGCGAGCATCGCCGTGCAGGCGCTGGTGGAGAAGCAGCTCCGCGAGGAGGGCATCGACCACCGCGAGCTGGGCCGCGAGAAGTTCCTGGAGCGCGTCTGGCAGTGGAAGGAGGAGCACGGCGGGGCGATCCTGTCCCAGATGAGTCGCCTCGGCGACAGCGTGGACTGGTCCCGCCAGCGCTTCACCATGGACGAGGGGCTGTCCCGCGCGGTTCAGACGATCTTCAAGCGGCTCTACGACGAGGGCCTGATCTACCGCGCCGAGCAGCTGGTCAACTGGTCGCCGGAGATGCGCACCGCGATCTCGGACATCGAGGTGGAGCACAAGGAGGTCGAGGGCGAGCTCGTCTCCATGCGCTACGGCGACGGCGAGGACTCGATCGTCGTGGCCACCACCCGGGTGGAGACCATGCTCGGTGACACCGCGATCGCGGTGCACCCGGACGACGAGCGCTACGGGCACCTGGTCGGCACCGACATCGAACTGCCGCTGACCGGCCGCAAGATCTCGATCGTGGCCGACGAGCACGTCGACCCCGAGTTCGGCACCGGCGCGGTCAAGGTGACCCCGGCGCACGACCCGAACGACTTCGAGATCGGCAAGCGGCACGACCTGCCGATGCCGACGATCATGGACGAGCAGGGCCGCATCGCCAACACCGGCACCCGCTTCGACGGCATGGACCGCTTCGAGGCCCGCGTCGCGGTGCGCGAGGCGCTGCGCGAGCAGGACCGGATCGTCGCCGAGAAGCGTCCGTACGTGCACAGCGTCGGGCACAGCTCGCGCTCCAAGGAACCGATCGAGCCGCGGCTGTCGCTGCAGTGGTTCGTCAAGGTCGAGCCGCTGGCCAAGGCCGCGGGCGACGCGGTCCGGGACGGGCGCGTGGCGGTGCACCCGCCGGAGATGTCCAAGCGCTACTTCGACTGGGTCGACAACCTGCACGACTGGGCCATCTCGCGGCAGCTGTGGTGGGGCCACCGGATCCCGATCTGGTACGGCCCGAACGGCGAGGTCGTCTGCGTCGGCCCGGACGAGGAGCCGCCCTCCGGCGAGGGCTGGCGCCAGGACGAGGACGTCCTCGACACCTGGTTCTCCTCCGGCCTGTGGCCCTTCTCGACCATGGGCTGGCCCGACGACACGGCCGACCTGAAGAAGTTCTACCCGACGTCCGTGCTGGTCACCGGCTACGACATCCTGTTCTTCTGGGTCGTGCGGATGATGATGATGGGCCTGTACGCGATGCGGGACGAGGACCCGGCCGAGGCCATCCCGTTCCAAACCATCGCGCTGCACGGCATGGTCCGCGATCCGCACGGCAAGAAGATGTCGAAGTCCGCGGGCAACACCGTCGATCCCATCGAGTGGATGGACACCTACGGCGCCGACGCGCTGCGGTTCACCCTGGCGCGCGGGGCGAACCCGGGCACCGACGCGCCGATCAGCGAGGAGTGGGTCTCCGCGTCGCGCAGCTTCGGCACGAAGCTGTTCAACGCGACCAAGTTCGCGATGATCAACGGCGCCCGGGTGCCGGACGCGCCGCTGGATCGCGCGCGGCTCACCGACGCGGATCGCTGGATCCTGGACCGGGCGGACGGTCTGGTGTCCTTCGTGGACGAGATGCTGGAGGACTTCCAGTTCGCCAAGGCCACCGAGGCGCTCTACCACTTCACCTGGGACGAGTTCTGCGACTGGTACGTGGAGCTGTCCAAGGTCCAGATCGACGCCTCGGAGGAGCGCGCCGAGCTGACCAGGCAGGTGCTGGGCCAGGTGCTCGACACGCTGCTGCGGCTGCTGCACCCGACGATCCCGTTCCTGACCGAGACGCTGTGGACCGCGCTGACCGGGCGGGAGTCCGTGGTCATCGCGGACTGGCCGGCGGCTTCCGGCGCGGAGGCCGACGGCGGTGCGGCGGACCGGATCGCGGCGACCCAGAAGCTGATCACCGAGATCCGCCGGTTCCGCTCCGACCAGGGGCTCAAGCCGGGGCAGAAAGTCGCGGCGCGGCTCACCGGTGTCGCCGAGCTGGGCCTCGACGAGCACGTGCCCGCCGTGCGCTCGCTGGCCAAGGTCACCGAGCCCGCGGACGGCTTCACCTCGTCGGCGTCCCTGGAGGTGGGCCTCACCGGTGGCACGACCACCGTCGAGCTCGACCTCTCCGGGGCCATCGACGTCGAGGCGGAGCGCAAGCGCCTGACCAAGGACCTCGCGGCGGCCGAGAAGGAGCTCTCCGGCGCCGACAAGAAGCTCGGCAACGAGTCCTTCCTGGCCAAGGCCCCGGCGGACGTGGTCGACAAGATCAAGGCCCGCCGCGAGACCGCGGAAGCCGACATCGCCCGGATCAAGACCCGCCTGCAAACCCTCCCGGAGTCCTGACCCCAGGGGCCCCTCCACCAGGAGGGGCCCCTTTCGGGCGCGTGACAGTTTTGCCTAAAACTGTGCGGACAAAACGGACATTGATCATGCACAGTTTTAGGCAGAACTGTGCGCCCCGGCGCGCGCGGGTGGCGTTTCGGGTAGGGCTTGAGCGGGGGAGCGGTCGCCGAACCGTAGACTCCGACTCCGGCATTTACGTCGTTCGTATGGGGAGTGTGGACTTGACCGGCATGGACCCGGGGGCGTTGCAGGACCTGCGCGTCGTGGAGGCCGCGCTCAACGAACGCTGGCCGGAGACGAAGATCGAACCGTCGCTGGACCGGATCCGAGCGCTGACCGACCTGCTCGCCGAGCCGCAGAACGGTTACCCGGTCGTGCAGATCGCGGGCACCAACGGCAAGTCCTCGACCACGCGGATCGTCGACGCGCTGCTGACCGGCCTGGAGCTGCGCACCGGCCGCTACACCAGCCCGCACCTGCAGCTGGCCACCGAGCGCATCGGCATCGACGGCAAGCCGATCAGCCCCGAGGGCTACATCGAGGCCTACCGGGACGTCGCACCGTACGTCTCGATCGTGGACGGCCAGAGCGATGTGGCGATGAGCAAGTTCGAGGTGCTCACCGCCATGGCTTACGCGGCCTTCGCCGACGCACCGGTGGACGCCGCGGTCGTCGAGGTCGGTCTCGGCGGTAGCTGGGACGCCACCAACGTCGCCAACGCCAAGATCGCGGTGATCTGCCCGGTCGCCCTGGATCACGCCGAGTACCTCGGTACCGATATCGCGGGCATCGCCCGGGAGAAGGCCGGGATCATCAAGCAGGACTCCATCGTGATCATGGCCGCGCAGCAGGCGGAGGCGCAGCAGGAGATCATGAAGAAGGTCGCCGAGGTCGACGCGACCGTGGCCCGGGAGGGCCAGGAGTTCGGCGTCCTGGAGCGCACCGTCGCCGTCGGCGGCCAGGTGCTCAAGCTGCAGGGCCTCGGCGGCGTCTACGAGGAGATCTTCCTGCCGCTGCACGGCGAGCACCAGGCGCGCAACGCCGCGATCGCGCTGGCCACGGTGGAGTCGTTCTTCGGCGCGGGTGCCACTCACCAGCTCGACGTCGAGCGGATCCGGGACGGCTTCGCCAGCGTGCTCGTGCCCGGCCGGCTGGAGCGGGTCCGTGCTGCGCCGTCGGTGCTGGTCGACGCGGCGCACAACCCGCACGGAACCCGCGCCTTGGCCGACGCGCTGAGCTCCGAGTTCTCCTTCCGCAAGCTCGTCGCGGTGGTCGGGGTGCTCGGCGACAAGGACGCGCGGGGCATTCTGGCCGAGCTGGAGCCGGTCGTGGAGGAGCTGGTGCTCACCCGCAACTCCTCGCCGCGCTCGCTGGATCCCGACGAGCTCGCCGGGATCGCGCTGGAGATCTTCGGTCAGGAGCGGATCATGGTCGAGCCGCAGCTGGACAACGCGGTCGAGCACGCCATCCAGCTGGCCGAGGAGACCGAGGACCCGACCGAGGCGGTCTCCGGTGGCGGCGTGGTGATCACCGGTTCGGTGGTCACGGCGGGCGAGGCGCGGGCGCTGTTCGGCAGGGAACCGGCGTGAGCGAGACGGGAGCGGTCGTGGCCGAAGACTCGGAGAAGGGCCTGCCGGAGGCGCCGGAAGGCGTGCGCGACCCGTGGAAGGGTCTGCGCGGCATCATGGCGGCCACGCTGTCGCTGGAGTTCCTCACCTTCCTGCTGGCACTGCCGGTCGTCTGGCAGCTCGGCGGGGGAGTCTCCAGCGCCGGGTTCGCGATCGTGGCCACGCTGTCGGTCCTGATGCTGGTCGCCGCGTTCGTGCAGCGCCGTTCCTGGGGCCTCGGCTTCGCGCTGGCCTTGCAGGCCGCGATGATCCTGTGCTTCTTCGTCCACCCGGCGGTGGGCGTCATGGGCCTGATCTTCGCGTTGATCTGGGGTTACATCCTCTACCTGCGCAACGACCTCGCGCGCCGGATGCGCGAGGGCAGGCTCTACGACCAGCTCGGCCACCCACCGGGCCACCCGGAAGGCACGGACCCCAGCTAAGCGCGGGATGGTCGGTTCGCGGTGGTGACAGTTTTGCCTAAAACTGTGAGGACTCGGCGCCCGAAATGTCCGCGCAGTTTTAGGCAAAACTGTCACCGCGCCGCTCCGGTCAGGTGATGTCGATGATCGCTCGGCCTTGGATCTCGGCCCGGTTGAGGGCGTCGTAGGCCTCTTGGACCTGGTCGAAGGAGTAGTGCCGGCTGATCGCGTCCTGCGGGCGCAGGTGGCCCCGGGCCGCCAGGTCGAGCAGCACCGGCATGTCGCGACGGGGCTTGGCGCCGTAGGAGCCCTTGATCTGGAGCTTGCGCCGGGCGATCGTGGCCAGGTCGAACTCGCCCGTGGTGCCGCGAGCCGCGATGCCCACGACCACCACCTGGCCGCCTTCGACCACCGAGTCCCGGGCGATGTTGAAGGTGGGGACCGCGCCGCGCGCTTCGAAGGCCACGTCGACCCCGCGCCCGCCGGTGAGTTCCCGGATCACGGCCGATGCGTCCACCTCGGCGGAGTTGACCACGTGGGTGGCGCCGAGTTTGCGCGCGCCGTCGAGCTTGTCGTCGCTGATGTCCACCGCGATGATCGTGGAGGCCCCGAACACCGCGGCCAGCTGGATCAGCCCCGAGCCGACACCGCCCGCTGCCACCACGGCCACGGTGTCGCCGACCTTGACGTCGGCCGCGTGCCGCAGCGCGCCGTAGGCGGTCATCGTCGAGCAGCCCATCGAGGCCACGTCGGCCAGGTCCAGGTTGTCCGGAACCCGGTAGACCGAGGTCACCGGCGTCACGCACCGCTCGGCAAGCCCGCCCTGCGAGTACATCCACACCGGTTCGCCGTCGGTTCGGTGCAGCCGGGTGTCGTCGTCGTAGAGCTTGCCCTGCCCGCGGTTGAACCGGAAGAACCGCTCGCAGATCTCCTCCATGCCGCGCGAGCACTGCCCGCACTGACCGCAGGGCATGATGAAGCTGGTGACCACCCGGTCGCCGACCGCCAGGTCGCGGACCCCGGGGCCGATCTCGGCGACCACCCCGGCGACCTCGTGTCCCAGCACGCTCGGCGTCGGGAACGGGAGTTCGCCCTTGAGGACGTGCAGATCGCTGTGGCAGGCGCCGCAGCTGCGTACGTCGATGGCGACCTCGCCCGCCCGGGGCGCCGGGTCGGCCAGCTGCTCGATCCGCATCGGTTCGTGGGCGGCTGTGTGCACGGCGGCGCGCATGGGACCTCCTCGTCACAGGCGATTCGGCCGGAAACTATCGCGTCGGTCACACCCGCACCAGAGGTGAACGGGTGGCACCAAACCTTCACCCGGCCGTCCCCCGAAGGTTGATCGCCGCGCGTCCAGCGGGGCTAGAAAACCCGTATGAACCCCGAAAATCACCTGAATCGCCGAGACCTGCTGCGGCGCGGCGCGACCGGGGCCGGTCTGGTCGCCGCCGGGATGCTGCTGCCCGCAACCGCCTTCGCTCGCTCCGGACGTCCGGTGCTCACCCACGGTGCGCAACTCGGCGACCCACGTCCGGACGGCGCCGTGGTGTGGACCCGCGCGGACCGCCCGGCGCGCATGTTCGTCGAGGTCTCCCGGCACGCCGACTTCCGCGACTCCGAACGCGTTCCCGGGCCGGTGCTCACGCCCGAGACCGACGGCACCGGCGAGCTGCGGCTGGACGGCTTGCCCCCGGGGCACGAGGTGCACTACCGCGTCACCGCCGAGGACCTCGACGGCCGGACGACCAGCGAAGGCGTGACGGGAACTTTCCGCACCGTCCCCAGCGGCCGCCGGGACGTGCGGTTCCTGTGGTCGGGCGATGTCGTCGGCCAGGGCTGGGGAATCAACCCGGAGATCGGCGGGATGACCATCTACCGGGCGATGGCCGCGCGCGACCCGGACTTCTTCCTGCACAGCGGGGATACCGTCTACTCGGACGGGCCGCTGGAGGAGTCCGTGGCGCTGCCCGACGGTCGGGTGTGGCGCAACATCGTGACTCCGGAGAAGTCCAAGGTCGCCGAAACGCTCGACGAGTACCGCGGCCAGTTCGCCTACAACCTGCTCGACGCCAACATGCGCGAGTTCGTGGCCAACGTTCCGCAGTTGATCCAGTGGGACGACCACGAGGTCACCAACAACTGGTATCCGGGCGAGATCCTCGACGACGACGCCTACACCGAGAAGCGCGTGGACGTGCTGGCCGACCGCGCCTTCCGGGCCTTCCACGAGTGGCAGCCGGTGCGCCGCGTCGACGCCGTGGACGGGCGGATCTACCGCAAGGTCTCGCACGGTCCGATGCTGGACGTGTTCGTGCTGGACATGCGCAGCTACCGGGATCCGAACTCGGCGGGAACCACCCCGGAGCGGATCCTGGGGGAGAAGCAGGCCCGCTGGCTGGTCGACGAGCTGTCCGAGTCGAAGGCGACCTGGAAGGTGATCGCCTCGGACATGCCGCTGGGCATCATCGTCCCGGACGGCGACACCGCGGAGGCCGTGGCCAACGGCCTGCCCGGCGCGCCGAACGGCCGGGAGGCGGAGCTGGCGCGGGTGCTGCAGGAAATCAGCCGTCGCCGGGTGCGCAACGTCGTCTGGCTGACCGCGGACGTGCACTACTCGGCGGCGATCAACTACGCGCCGCAGCGCGCGGCGTTCGAGGGGTTCGACGAGTTCTGGGAGTTCGTCTCCGGCCCGCTGCACGCGGGCGCGTACGGGCCGAGCGAGATGGATCCGACCTTCGGCCCGGCGGTCGACTTCGCGCACGCCCCCGAGCGGCAGGGCGCCTCCCCGATGGAGGGCTACCAGCACTTCGGCGAGGTGAACATCGACTCTGGGACCGGCAGGCTGACCGTCGACCTGCGCGACCAGCGCGGCCGGTCCCTCTACACCAAGGAGCTCGACCCGCGGCGCTGAGCGCGACCCACCCCGGCTCCGGGTCCGACGAGGCCCCGGGGCCGGGGCGGTCACCTGCGTCGATACGCTGGCGGTCAATTCGGGCGCGCGGAGTCGTCGCGCCTGCTCGTACGCCTGTGAAGGAGAGAAAACGTGAGCGAGCGCACTCTGGTCCTGGTCAAGCCCGACGGTGTCGAGCGCGGGCTGGTCGGTGAGGTCATCAGCCGCATCGAGAACAAGGGCCTGAAGCTGGTCGCGCTGGAGCTCAAGAACGTCGACCGCGAGCTCGCCGAGCAGCACTACGCCGAGCACGACGGCAAGCCGTTCTTCGAGAGCCTCATCGAGTTCATCACCGGCGGCCCGGTCATCGCCGCCTGCGTGGAGGGCCCGAAGGCCATCTCGGCCTTCCGCCAGCTGGCCGGCGGTACCGACCCGGTCGAGAAGGCCGCCCCGGGCAGCATCCGCGGCGACTACGGCCTCGAGGTCCAGTACAACCTGGTTCACGGCTCGGACTCGGAGGAGTCCGCCACCCGCGAACTCAAGCTCTGGTTCCCTAACCTCTGATGTTTGTTCCTACTGCTGGTCGCCGGTAGCGGAACCTGAGCGGCTTTCTGGGCTGCGGTCCCCTCCTTGTGTATGGGGCCAATACGCGGCGTCGGGGCGTCCTCACCCAGAAAGCCGCTCAGAACCCGCGGCGGTGCCGGTTGCTCGGGTGGGGTTTCGGCTCGCGCTTCGCGCGTGCGCCTTGATCAACTGCGCGTGCGGAGCGGTGAGCTTCTCAGGCGGGTGCGGTGAGGTGGTCCTTGCCGTGCCCGTTTTGTGCTGGGTCGCCCCGGGTCGGCTGTTCGCTGCTTGACCTCTACCCTGGTCGCGTGGGTGTGCAGTCCGTTTTCGACAGGTTGGAACCGTTGCTGCCTCGGGTCTCCAAGCCCGTGCAGTACGTGGGTGGCGAGCTCAACGCGACGGTCAAGGAGTGGGACGACGTCGCCGTCCGGTGGGCGCTGATGTATCCGGACGCCTACGAGGTCGGCCTGCCCAACCAGGGCATCCAGATCCTCTACGAGATCCTCAACGAGCAGGACGACGTGCTGGCCGAACGCACCTATTCGGTGTGGCCGGACCTCGAGGAGCTGATGCGGGAGAACGGCATCCCGCAGTTCACCGTCGACGCGCACCGGCCGGTCGGCGAGTTCGACGTGCTGGGCGTGAGCTTCGCGACCGAGCTCGGCTACACGAACCTGCTCAGCGCGCTGGACCTGGCGGGCGTCCCGCTGCACGCGGTGGACCGCGAGGACGACGCGCCGATCGTGCTGGCGGGCGGGCACGCCGCGTTCAACCCCGAGCCGATCGCCGACTTCGTGGACGCCGCGGTGCTCGGTGACGGCGAGGAAGCCGTCCTGGAGATCACCGACGTCATCCGCCGCTGGAAGGCCGAGGGGCGGCCCGGCGGCCGCGACGAGGTGCTGCTGCGCCTGGCCGAGTCCGGCGGCGTCTACGTCCCGAAGTTCTACGACGTCGGCTACGGCGACGACGGGGCCATCGCCGAGGTCGTGCCGAACCGGGAGCGCGTGCCCTACCGGGTCTTCAAGCGCACCACGATGGACCTGGACGAGTGGCCGTACCCGAAGCAGCCGCTGGTGCCGATGGCCGAGAGCGTGCACGAGCGGATGAGCGTGGAGATCTTCCGCGGTTGCACCCGCGGCTGCCGCTTCTGCCAGGCGGGCATGATCACCCGTCCGGTGCGCGAGCGCTCCATCGAGGGCATCGGCGACATGGTGCAGCGCGGGCTGGAGAACACCGGTTTCGAGGAGGTCGGCCTGCTGTCGCTGTCCTCGGCCGACCATTCCGAGATCGCCGAGGTCACCAAGGGCCTGGCGGACCGCTACGAGGGCACCAACACCGGTCTGTCGCTGCCGTCGACCCGCGTCGACGCGTTCAACATCGACCTGGCCAACGAGCTCTCCCGCAACGGTCGCCGTTCCGGCCTGACGTTCGCGCCCGAGGGCGGCAGCGAGCGGATCCGGCGGGTCATCAACAAGATGGTCTCCGAGGAAGACCTGATCCGCACCGTCTCGGCGGCCTTCGCCAACGGCTGGCGCCAGGTCAAGCTCTACTTCATGTGCGGGTTGCCCACCGAGGAGGACTCCGACGTCCTGCAGATCGCCGAGATGGCCAAGGAGGTCATCCGGGCGGGGCGCCAGGCCTCCGGCCGCAAGGACATCCGGTGCACGATCTCGATCGGCGGGTTCGTGCCGAAGCCGCACACGCCGTTCCAGTGGGCGGCGCAGACCGACCCGGAGACGGTGGACGACCGGCTGCGTAAGCTGCGCGAGGCGATCAACTCCGACCGCTCCCTGGGCCGCAACATCGGCATGCGCTACCACGACGGCAAGCCCTCGATGATCGAAGGCCTGCTCTCCCGCGGTGACCGGCGGATCGGCCGGGTCGTCGAGCAGGTGTGGCGCAACGGCGGCCGGTTCGACGGCTGGAACGAGTACTTCTCCTACGAGCGCTGGGTCGACTCCGCCGCCGAGGCCCTCGAGCCGTTCGGCGTCGACCTGGCCTGGTTCACCACCCGCGAGCGGGTCGAGGGCGAGATCCTGCCCTGGGACCACCTGGACTCCGGGCTGGAGAAGGAATGGCTGTGGACCGACTGGCAGGACGCCCTGGAGGCGCGCGAGCAGGACGACTGCCGGTGGACGCCGTGCTTCGACTGCGGCGTGTGCCCGACGATGGGCACCGACATCGAGGTCGGCCCGACCGGGCGAAAACTGCTGCCGATTTCACCGGTCGGCCAGGGATCGCCGGTTCGGAACTCGGCCTTCTCCGAGGGCTGACCTGCGCGTTCGCGCGTGTCCTCCCGGCCACGCGCGGGCGCGCGAGCGAGCGCGTTCGCGGTACGGTTTCGAACGAGAACATCCCGTGGGTGTTGTCACACCACGGTTGAGCAAGCAAGCATCGGGATCGAAGCGGTCCGGCGGCCGCTGAGCACGATCCATGGTCGGGGAGGGCATTCTGAGTCGGCGAGATCACCCCAATCCTTCGGCGCCGCCGGTGCAGAAGCTGCGGCTGCGCTACGCCAAGCGGGGCAGGCTGCGCTTCACCTCGCACCGCGACGTTGCGCGCACCTTCGAGCGCGCGCTGCGCCGCGCGGGGGTTCCGATGGCGTATTCCCAGGGCTTCAGCCCGCACCCGAAGGTCTCCTGGGCCGGTGCGGTACCCACCGGAGTGTCGAGCGAGGCCGAATACCTCGAGCTGCAGTTAGTCGAGGTGGTCGACCCCGAGGTCCTCCGCGCCGAGCTGGACGCGGCGCTGCCGGACGGGGTCGACGTGCTCACCGCGACCCCGGCCAGCCCCGGCGCGCTGGCGGACAGGTTGGAGGTCAGCCGGTGGCGCATCGACCTGCCCGACACCGATGTGGCGGAGCTGAGCGCGGCGGCCGAGAAGCTGATGGCCGCCGAGGAAGCCCTGGTGGAGCGCGCGACCAAGGACGGTCGCCGGACCATCGACGCTCGCGCCGCGCTGCTCTCGGCCGAGGTGCTGGAGGGTCCGCGGCCGATCGCGGAGCGTGATCAAAAACGATCCACCACCGCCCGGGTGGACGATTGGCCCGGAGCGTCCACACCGTATGGGATACTCGTAACGGTCGTGCGGCAGACAACACCGGTCGTACGACCCGACGACGTACTGAGCGCCCTGCGTGTCGTCGCCGATCTGGCACCGTCGGCCGCCGTGAGCGCGACCCGGCTGGAGCAGGGTCGGCTCGACGACGGGGGAGGCATTGCCGACCCGTTGGCCCAGGACTCAGGCGGCGACCGGACTCCGGCGGGAGAGCCCGCGGCCGGGTGACGGATGCCGCGTCGTCGACCCGCCGTTCGACTTCCCAGGCCGACGGGCCCGGGGCGGAGGGACCCACGAAGAATTGCCGTCACCCGAGGGTGGCGGAAACTAAAAGATCGCACATGCCTCTGTGCGGCCGCGTCCACCCGGACGCGCCCGGGGGCGGAGGAGCCGGATGTTGAACATGGATACGCCCGCTGGAAACACCAGCGGGCAGTCGCCCGCACCTACCCAGGGGTCGCACGACTCTATTGAGTTGCCCGCGAAGCTCCGGGTCCACGCTCTCGCCAAGCTGCTGGGCGCCAGCAGCCGCGAGATCATCAAAACTCTGGAGGAGATCGGCCAACCGGTTCGCAGCGCCCAGTCGAACATCAACCGGGAGGTCGCCGTGCAGGTCGTGCAGGCGATGAGCCCGGAACTGGTGGACGAGTCCGCGGCCGAGGCCGCTGCGACGGACGAGGCCTCGGGTACCGCCGCGACGGTCCCGGAGGCCGCCGAGCAGTCCTCCGCCGCGCAGCAGCCCGAGCAGCCGCAGCCCGAGCAGCCGCATGCCGGGAGCGCCGAGCCCGAGCAGGCCGACGAGTCGACCGGGGTGCCCGCCGCCGACTTCACGCCCGCGCCGTCGGCCGACGCGGAGCCCGCGGCCGGGCTCTCGCCGGTGTTCGCGGCGCCGGAGGCGATGTTCCTGGCCCCGACGCAGGCCGACCCGGTCAAGCCGGCCGCTGAGCCGGAGGCCGCACCGGAACAGCCCGCCACCGAGGCCGAGCCGGAGGCCGAAGAGCAGGCCGAGACCGAGCAGACGGCTGCGACCGAGGGCGGCGACTCCGAGGACGACAGCAGCGAGAGCGCTAGCCGTCGCCGTCGTCGCCGCGGGCGCCGCGGTCGCGGCCGCGGCCGGGGTGGCGAGGACGGCGAGTCCGGTGGCGAGGAGGCCGCCGAGACGTCGTCCGACGAGACCAAGGCGGAGGAGGCCCAGGAGGTCTCCGCGGACAAGTCCGAGGAGACCTCGGGCGGCGAGTCCGAGGGCCAGGGCGAGGGCAGCCGCAGGCGCCGTCGTCGCAGGCGCCGCAAGGGCACCTCCGACGAGGAGAGCAACGCCAACACGCGCGAGGACGACCCGCCGAACACGGTGGTGCACGTCCGCGAGTCGCAGCCCGAGGGCAACAACAAGGACTCCAGCAGCGACGACGAGGTCCGCGCGATCAAGGGCTCGACCCGCCTGGAGGCCAAGCGGCAGCGCCGCCGGGACGGCCGCGAGGCCGGTCGTCGTCGCGCGCCGGTGCTCTCCGAGTCGGAGTTCCTGGCCCGCCGCGAGTCGGTGGACCGCAAGATGGTGGTCCGGCAGAGCGGCGAGCAGACCCAGATCGCGGTGCTCGAGGACAACGTCCTCGTCGAGAACTTCGTGACCTCGTCGGGCTCCGGCTCGCTGGTCGGAAACGTCTACCTGGGTCGCGTGCAGAACGTGCTGCCCAGCATGGAGGCCGCCTTCGTCGACATCGGCCGGGGCCGCAACGCGGTCCTCTACGCCGGTGAGGTCGACTGGGACGCCGCCGGGCTGGCGGGCAAGGCGCGCCGCATCGAGCAGGCGCTGCAGACCGGCGACAGCGTGCTGGTCCAGGTCACCAAGGACCCGGTCGGGCACAAGGGCGCCCGGTTGACCACCCAGGTGAGCCTGCCGGGCCGCTTCCTGGTCTACGTGCCGGGCGGTGGAGCCACCGGCATCAGCCGCAAGCTGCCGGATAACGAGCGCAAGCGGCTCAAGGAGATCCTCAAGCGGATCGTGCCGGAGAACGCCGGTGTGATCATCCGCACCGCCTCCGAGGGGACCAGCGAGGAAGCCCTCGACCGCGACGTGCGGCGGCTGCAGGCGCAGTGGGAGGTCATCAAGGAGAAGGGCGAGGTCCCCAACGCGCAGGCCCCGCAGCTGCTCTACGAGGAGCCGGACCTGCTGATCAAGGTCGTCCGCGACCTGTTCACCGAGGACTTCTCGTCGATGACGGTCCAGGGCGACGACGCCTGGCAGACCATCGAGTCCTACGTGCAGCACGTCGCTCCCGACCTCGCGCCGCGGCTGGACAAGCACGTCGGCAAGAACGACGTGTTCACCGAGAAGCGGATCAACGAGCAGATCGCCAAGGCGCTGGACCGCAAGGTCTGGCTGCCCTCCGGTGGTTACCTGGTCATCGACCGCACCGAGGCGATGACGGTGATCGACGTCAACACCGGCAAGTTCACCGGCTCCGGGGGCAACCTGGAGGAGACGGTCACCCGCAACAACCTGGAGGCGGCCGAGGAGATCGTTCGCCAGCTCCGGCTGCGCGACATCGGCGGCATCATCGTCATCGACTTCATCGACATGGTCCTGGAGTCCAACCGCGACCTGGTGCTGCGCAGGCTCACCGAGTGCCTGGGCCGGGACCGCACCCGCCACCAGGTCGCCGAGGTGACCTCGCTGGGTCTGGTGCAGATGACCCGCAAGCGGGTCGGCACCGGTCTGCTGGAGGCATACAGCAGCAGCTGCGAGCACTGCCGCGGTCGTGGCCTGATGGTCTCCACCGAGCCGATCAACCACCAGCACGGCAACGGTGGTGGCGGCAACGGTTCCTCCTCGGGCGGCAACGGCGGTGGCGGTCGGCGCAACCGCAACCGCGGCAAGCAGCAGGACCAGGAGCCGCAGGAGACGCCGAAGTCGGACAAGTCCGATTCGAAGTCCGAGGCGAAGACCGAGGCGAAGTCCGAGGCGAAGACCGAGGCGAAGGCCGACCAGCCGAAGGACGCGCCGAAGGCCGAGCAGTCGAAGTCGAAGGACACGTCGAGGGCGGAGCGCAAGGCCGAGCGGAAGGCCGAGGCGAAAGCCAAGTCGGAGCAGAAGCCGGAGCCCGCTGCGGAGCCCAAGGCTGAACCGGTCGCCCAGCCCGAGCCCGCTGCGAAGCCTGAGCCCGCCGCGAAGTCGGAGCCCGCTCCGAAGTCGGAGCCCGCCGCGAAGTCGGAACCCGTCGCCAAGGCCGAGCCCGCGGAAGCGTCCAAGCAGGCCGCGCCCGCGGAACCCGCCGGGGATGCTTCGGCCGAGACGGCCGGTGACCAGGGCAACGGCGCGCGCCGCCGCCGCAAGGTCACCAGGAGCACGGTCAACACCGGTTCCTCGGCGGCTCCGATGGTCGTCGCCAAGCCCGCCGAGCCCACCCAGTCCGAGGACAGCGGCATGCCGGAGGTCGCACCGGCCGCGCCGGTGCGCCGGACCCGCCGGAAGGTCTCCCGCCCGACCGGGCACTGACCCCGCGACGCACCCGGGGATGGCCGATTCGTTCAAGAGCGGATCGGCCATCCCCGTTTAGCGTTCGGGACATGACTCGTTGCACCACCGAACGCCTGGCCGCCGCCGAGCGGTTCATCTGGCTCACCGCCCGGGTCCTGGAACAGCGCCGCTTCGAACACCTGCACGCCGACGGGAGCGCAGCGGCCGTGCGCACCGCGCTGGAGGCGTACCGCTGCGCGGACGGGGGCTTCGGCTACGGTCTCGAACCCGACGCCCGGGGACCGGTCAGCCAGCCGCTGCAGGCGTGGACCGCGCTGATGATCCTCGACGAGATCGGTCAGTGCACCGGCGCGGCCGCTCACGAGATCTGCGACTACCTGGCCGGGATCACCCGCCCGGACGGCGGCGTGCCTGCGGGCGACGTCCGGCTGGCGGGCTACCCGCACGCGCCGTGGATGCCCGCGGCCGAGGAACCCGAGGGGAGCCTGCTCAGCACCGCGCTGCTGGCCGGGGTGCTGCACCAGAACCGGATCGAGCACCCCTGGTTGGCGGGCGCCGACGAGTTCTGCTGGTCGGTGATCGACTCCCGCACCGAGACGCACCCCTACGAGGCGCGGGCGGCGGTAGCCTTCCTGGACCGGGTGCCGCAGCGGGAACGGGCCGCTGCGGCGGCGGAGCGCTTCGGCGAGATGATCCGGGAGGCCGGGTACGTGCTGCTCGACCCGGACCACCCGGAGCGGGCCAACGTCGCGCCCGGGTACGCCTCGGGCGAGGTCCCGGGGCCCTGCGAGTACGCGCCGGAACCGACCAGCCTGGCGCGTGCCTGGTTCTCCGACGAGGAGATGGCCCGAGGGCTCGATGACCTGGCCGCGCAGCAGCAGGACGACGGCGGCTGGCCGATCTCCTGGCTGGAGTGGGCGCCGGGAACCGCGCTGGAAGGCCGTCCCAAGGTCACTCTCGACGCTCTCCGGACGCTGCACGCCTACGACTGACCGAAGTACCGGCGCGGCGTCACTCCGGAGAGGCGGCGGAACTCGCGGCCGAGGTGCGCCTGGTCGGCGTAGCCCGCCTCGGCGGCCGCCCGGGCGAGCGGGGCGCGCCGACCGAGCCGGATGGCGCGCTGGAACCGCAGCACGCCGACGAGCGTGCTCGGCCCGTACCCGACGGCGTCCACGATCCGCCTGCGCAACTGGCGTTCGGAGAGCCCGAGCCGGGCGGCGAGCCCGGCCACCGACGGCGGTCGCGGCCGGTCCAGCGCGGTCACCGCGATGCCGACCGCTCGATCCGGTTCCCGCTCGGTCAGCCGCTGGCGCGCGAACCCCTCGAGCAGCGCGCCCGCGCGATCGGGTTCGGCTCCGATCCGCTCGGCCAGCGCGCGCAGCCGGTCGCCCCAGAGCTCGGTTCCGTCGAGGTGCAGGTTCCGGGCCTCAGCTGCGGGGACCCCGAGCAGCAGCGGAGCCGCTCCCGGGCGCACGCGGATCCCGAACAGGTTTCGGCCGGGCTCCAGCGCGCTCGTCCAAGGACCGGTGTCCGGTCCGGCGATCTCGAACCGCCCATCGCGCCAGATCAGGTCCGCGCATCCGTCGGGGACCACGAGCTGATTCCCGCCGGCCGCACCGGCCCCGTGCGTCCACACGCACGAGACGAACGCGCGCAGCGCGGCCTCCGGAGCCCACTCCCGATACCCGGTCACACCAGGATTCTCGCGCGGGGACGGTTCCGGTCCCAACCGCCGGCCTCCCGAGACCGCGAAAAGGGCCGGCGCCCCAGGTGGGGTGCCGGCCCTTTTCGCTGCGCGGACCTAGTTCTGGTCCTCCTTGTCGTCGAACTGCGGGATGTCCGTGCGGTCGTCCGACGAGGGCATATCGCCCGGCAGGGTGACCGCTTCGGGGAGCTTGCCCGGGGACCACAGGCCCCAGTGGGTTGCCCGGTGTTCGTGCAACGCCGTCTCCGCGGGCAGTGCCTCCGGGCTGTAGCGGTGCAGGACGTACAACGAGCCCCAGTCCTTCTGCGGATCGTTCTTCAGGTACGTCGGCAGCAGCTGGGCGCTGGTGGCCACGCTCAGCCAGCCGAACGGCCCGCCCGCGTCCGGCGCGGACCAGCTCTGACCGGTGTCGCGGACCTCCTCACCGCCCGAGACCCGGAACTTCGGCAGCTCGGCGATGCCGTCGTAGATGCCGGAGATCTTCAGGCACGGGTGCACCAGGCCGGCGGGCCACTCCACGAACGTCGGCTCGTCGCCGATGAACTCGGTCATCTGGGTCAGCTTCGGCACGCGCGGAGCGGTGACCGCCAGCCAGCCCTCCTGCCCGAGCGCCTGGTCGACGATGACGAGGCGGACCTTGGTCGCGCCCTCGGCTTCCTGCCCGAGCATGTAGCGGCTCTCCCGCCAACCGGGCGGTGGTCCCTGGACCAGGGGTGCCCGACCGGTGATCTCGAACCCGCGCGGGGTGTCCTTGCCGAACTCGTACATCAACGAGTTCGCCCCGGTCTCCTGGCCGGCCAGGCTCAGCGCCAGCGGGGACTTGTGCTCCAGCGCGGCCTTCGGGATGTCGTACCACGGAGTGCGCACCTCGCCGGTGTTCATCCCGGCCTTGTCGAAGCTGCCCCAGACCGGCGCTTCCGGGCCGCCGAACTGGTTCGGCGGGCGGTAGCTGATCGCCTCCGGGTCGGATTCGTCGGTGGGCGGCACACCGGGGTCGGTGAAGCCCTCCTGCTTGGGCTGCAGGTACTGGTTGGCGTCCTCCTTGCCCTCCAGCCGCTTCGGCGGCTCGCTGCTCGGCGTGGCCGTGGCCGGTTGCGCCGCCGAGACCGGCAGCACGCCCTGGCGCGGGTCGGTCTCGACGCCGACGTGATCCGACAGGCCGCAGCTGCTCTGGGTGATCTGCTTGAAGTTGGAGGAGGCCAGCGTGTAGCCGTCGCCCTGCTCCACGATCGCCTTGCCGAACGCGGCGAGCTCGCCGAGCACCAGCAGCGCGCACAGCACCGACAGCGGGGCGGTGCCCAGCCGCAGCGCGCGGACGCCCTGCTCGTTGCGGTCGAAGCGCTCGTCGACGACCTTCGGGTTGTCCTCGTCGATCCGCAGGTGCTCGATCATCGCCAGCACTGCCGTGATCCCGGCGCAGGCCAGCAGCAGACTGCTGGCCTGGTACCCCTTGATCGACGGCGGCTTGTCGAACCACGGCACGCCCCAGCCGGAGACGTACCACCAGGCGTTCGGCCCGGTCGCGGCCAGCGCCAGGATGATCAGCAGTCCGGTCACGAAGATCAACCGATTGCGCCGGGAGCGCAGCACCGTGCTGCTGGTGGCCAGCGCGGTCAGCGCCGCCAGCGACCCGCCGAAGGCGGCGAAGATGCCGAAGTGGTGGGTGTGCTTGGTCGGCGTCAGCGCCAGCACCACGAAGCAGCCAGCGCACACGGCCAGCAGGCGCCTGCTCGGCCCGAGGCTCGCGCCGCGGATGCGGTTGCGCCGCAGCAGCACGACCAGGCAGGTGGCCAGGCACAGGATCACCAGCAGCACCGGGAACCGGCGGGTCATCGAACCGTCCGCGCTCTGGCTGAACAGCAGGCTGTAGCGGCTGAGCTCCTCGTACCAGTGGCCGTTGGGGCCGAAGGTCGTCTTGAGCTCCATCGCGTCCATGACCGATTGCCAGGTCTGGTCGTAGAAGACCAGGGTCAGGATCACGAAACCGGACACCGAGAACGGAGCCAGCACCGGGAGCCAGCCGAAGTCGCGCGCTCGCTTGCGCAGCATCCGGTACAGCGGTTTGAGACCGGCGATGTAGGGCACCACCGCGACCAGGCCGTGCGGGTTGACGCCCACCGAGAGCGCGGCGGCCACCAGGCCGAGCGCGGCGGGCATCATCCGGCCGGTGCCGATCGCCCGCTCGACCGCGCACAGCGCCAGCAGCGAGAACAGCACCACGACCGGCTCGGCGCGCAGGCCGTTGTTGTAGGGCAGCCAGAAGGCCAGGAACACGCCCGCGGCCGCCCAGCCCGCGGCGTTGCTGCGCCGGACCTGCCTGCCCAATCTGGGCAGCACCTCGCGGCTGATCAGCATCCAGCTGATCATGCCCATCATCAGGGCGGGCAGGCGCACCCACGGCGTGGCCGTGGAGACCCGCACCCACAGCGAGTAGATCTCGTAGAACCAGCCGAACGGTGATTCGGGGTTGGCGAACCACCGGAAGTAGTTGGTGACGTAACCGGCGCTCTGCTCGGAGCGCACCATGCTCAGCACGTAGCCGTCATCGGAGGTCATGGCCCCGATCAGCCACCAGATGCCGAGCGCGGCGAACACCGAGACGTCGCGCAGCGTGGGCTTCCACCAGCGCAGCGGAGCCAGTCGGGGTGGCTTGCGCCCGGCCAGCCGGTCCAGCTTGCCCAGGCAGATCATCGCGCCGATGAAGGAGGCGATGGTGAGCGCGATGACGACGGTCTTGAGCGGGGTCGCCCAGGAGCTGAACCGGTTGTCCACCCGCGCCTGGAAGTCGAGGCCCTCGACGTCGTCGACCTGGTCGTCCAGCGAGGAGTAGATGCCGGTCAGCTGCGGCCGCTGGTCACCGGTGACGTTGGCCCACCGGGTGCCGTCGACGTGCGCGCTGGTGCCGCTCGCGTCGGAGTGCAGCTTGATGGTGCATTCGCCCTCGGGCAGCTGCGTGGTGCTGATCTGCTGGCCCTTGGAGTACAGCTGCGCCTGACCGTTCTCGACCTGCAGCGTCAGGCCGGTCAGGTTGCCGTAGTCCGAGGTGGGCGGGTTGGTGCTCAGCAGCAGGCCCGGTCTCTCGCTGCGCGCGTCCAGGCTGTGCGCCGAGGCGCACGGAACCTTCGCGTCCAGCCACACCGGGGAGTAGGCCTCCAGCGGGGCCGAGACCGCACGGGTCCCGCCTTCCGCGGTGGGCCACTTCAGCGTCCCCACGTTGTGGGTGACCGGGAGGAACGGGACCAACAGCGCCAACGCGGTGCCGATCAGCCCCAGAACGGAGGCGATCAGCCGCAGTTTCTTCGCCGACTCATGGTGCACGGGGGAACCATACGGGCGGTGACGGCCCGTATTCGGCTGCCCCCTGGACGCGCGCAACACACGATCGGGTAATGCGCAACGCGGTCGTCAGGGCTCCGTTACCAGCCCGTTTCCAATAACTGCGTTGAGTGTCGTCCGGATGGGTGGGTGCCGTTCACCCGATGGTCGAAGCCATCACACCCCGTTTCCGGACGCACGGGTACGAAGTGGAATCGAGCCGACGATTCGGGCGAGATCATCAGTGTGGCACATACCGCCCGCGGGGTGCTCGGGTGCGCGTGTCCACCTGCTGTTCGGGCGATTCATCCCCTCGCCGGATCGGCCCGCCCGGCGCGTCGCCGGTCGGGCGGCGGGGGTGGTTTGATGATCGGGATCGACGCGCCGTATGCTGATCCGGCTCGCTCATCGAGCGCGGGACCGATCTCCGGTCCCTCTCGCAGGTGGACGCCCCGCGACGAGGGTGAAAACCCGGACTGTATGATGGGTGAGAACTTCTCGCCGCCGGACGGGCGGAGAGACTAAACGCCTGTTTCGAGTGCGGTAGTCCTCGTGATCATCGCGATGAGGCAGGAACCCACCGAGACGCTGCACCGACGGCGTGGTAGGAAATCTCGTCCGCGTGGACGAGGTGGACGTCCGCCGTAGACCTGGTGAAGTAGCGAAACCGAGCAGCAGGAGACTTCCGACTCATGTACGCGATCGTCAAGACCGGCGGCAAGCAGTACAAGGTGGCTGTCGGAGACGTCGTCGAGGTCGAGAAGCTCGATGGCGAGCTGGGCACCGAGGTCACCCTCCCGGCGCTTATGGTCGTCGATGGCTCCGCGGTCACGACCGACGCCGACGCCCTGAGCAAGGTGGCCGTGACCGGCAAGCTGGTCGAGCAGACCAAGGGCCCCAAGATCCGCATCCACAAGTTCAAGAACAAGACCGGATACCACAAGCGGCAGGGTCACCGTCAGAAGCTGACCCGCGTTGAGGTCACCGGCATCAACAAGTGAGGACCTGAGTAGTCATGGCACACAAGAAGGGCGCATCCAGCTCTCGGAACGGCCGCGACTCGAACCCCAAGTACCTCGGGGTGAAGCGCTTCGGCGGCCAGGTTGTCAATGCCGGCGAGATCCTGATCCGTCAGCGTGGCACCAAGGTTCACCCGGGCCTGAACGTCGGCCGGGGCAAGGACGACACTCTCTTCGCGCTGGAAGCCGGTACCGTCGAGTTCGGACGTTACCGCGGCCGCAAGGCCGTCAGCGTGTCGCCGGTCGAGGCCTGATCCGGCTCTCGACAGCGAACTCTTCCCGAAGCGAGGGGCGGACACCGGTTCATCCGGCCGCCCCTCGCTTCGTGTGTTTCGGGGTGCGCGGGTCCGATGTGACGCGTGTTGCCTCGTGCGCGCGACCGGTAAGCGCAGTGGCGTTCGCGCTGTTGAAATCAGTTCCAGACCAGCATGTCCGCCGGGTGCGAGCTCGGCTTGATCCTCCTGGAGGCATACGTGTCGCGGTTCGTTGACCGCGTGACCATCTCCGTTGCAGCGGGCAACGGAGGCAACGGGGTCGCATCGGTGCACCGGGAGAAGTTCAAGCCGCTGGGCGGCCCGAACGGCGGCAACGGCGGTCGGGGTGGCGACGTTCGCCTGGTCGTCGATCCGGGCGTGCACACCCTGCTGGACTTCCACTACCGGCCGAACGCGCGCGCCGAGAGCGGCAAGCGCGGCGAGGGCGGTCACCGCAACGGTTCGCAGGGCGAGGACCTGGTGCTGCCGGTGCCGGACGGCACGGTCGTGCTGACGCCGGAGGGCGAGGTCCTGGCCGACCTGGTCGGTCCCGGCACCACCTTCGTGGCCGCCGCGGGCGGTCGCGGCGGCCTGGGCAACGCCGCGCTGGCCTCCAAGGCGCGCAGGGCCCCGGGCTTCGCGCTGCTGGGCGAGCCGGGCGAGGAGCTCGAGCTCGTGCTCGAGCTCAAGTCGGTCGCCGACGTCGGCCTGCTCGGTTTCCCCTCGGCGGGCAAGTCCTCGCTGATCTCGGTGCTCTCGGCGGCCAAGCCGAAGATCGCCGATTATCCGTTCACCACGCTGGCGCCCAACCTGGGCGTGGTCACCGCCGGCGAGACGGTGTTCACCGTCGCCGACGTGCCCGGCCTGATCCCCGGCGCCAGCCAGGGCCGCGGCCTCGGCCTGGACTTCCTGCGCCACATCGAGCGCTGCGCCGTGCTGGTGCACGTGGTCGACTGCGCGACGCTGGAACCGGGCCGCGATCCGATCTCCGACGTGGACGCGCTCGAGACCGAGCTCGCCGAGTACACCCCGGCGCTGGCCGAGGAGATGGGCGGAGCCGACCTGGCGGATCGCCCGCGCATCGTGGTGCTGAACAAGCTGGACGTGCCGGAGGCCAGGGAGCTGGCCGAGCTGGTGCGCGCCGACATGGCCGAGCGCGGCTGGCCGGTGTTCGAGATCTCCACCGCATCCCACGAGGGACTTCGCGAGCTCAGCTTCGCGATGGCCCGCGAGGTCGAGGCCTACCGCGAGACGCTGCCCGAGCCAGAGCCCGCGCGCGTGGTCGTGCGCCCGACCGCGGTCGACGGCGGCGGTTTCACCGTCGAGGAGGACCCCGAGCTCGAGGACGCGTTCGTCGTGCGGGGCGAGAAGCCCGAGCGGTGGGTGCGGCAGACCGACTTCAACAACAGCGAGGCCGTGGGCTTCCTGGCCGACCGGCTCGCCAAGCTCGGCGTGGAGAACGAGCTGGCCAAGCGCGGTGCCGAGCCGGGAAGTCAGGTCACCATCGGCAACATGACCTTCGACTGGGAGCCGTCCACCCCGGCGGGCATGGCCGCCCTCTACGGCACTCGCGGCGAGGACGGGCGCCTGGAGGAGGACGACCGCGTCCGGGCGCACGAGCGCAAGGCTGCCAAGCGGGCCCGGCGCACCTCGCTGGACGAGTTCGGCCGTTACGTCGGGGACGACGGCGAGGAGGTCGACGAGGAGGACGACCAGTGACGACGTCGCCTACGCGGCAGGCGGTCGCCGACGCGCAGCGGATCGTGGTCAAGATCGGCTCGTCCTCGCTGACCACCACCAAGGGCGGTTTGGACGCCGAGCGGCTCACCTCGCTGGTGGACACCGTGGCCAAGCGGGTCGCCGCAGGCGGCCAGGTGGTGCTGGTGTCCTCGGGTGCGATCGCGGCGGGCATCGCGCCGATGGGGCTGAGCCGCAAGCCCAAGGACCTCGCGACCCAGCAGGCCGCGGCGAGCGTCGGCCAGCTGACCCTGGCGCACGCCTACGCCGCCTCGTTCGCGCGCTTCGACCTCACCGTCGGGCAGGTGCTGCTGACCGCCGATGACGTGGTGCGGCGCGGCAACTACCGCAACGCGCAGCGCACCTTGAACCGGTTGCTCGGGCTCGGCGTGGTTCCGGTGGTCAACGAGAACGACACGGTCGCCACCTCCGAGATCCGCTTCGGCGACAACGACCGGCTCGCCGCGCTCGTCTCGCACCTGGTCGGTGCCGACGCGCTGGTTCTGCTGTCCGATGTGGACGCGCTGTACGACGGCGATCCGCGCCGGAGCGGAGCGAAGCTGATCAGCGAGGTGAACGGCGCCGCCGACATGGTCGGCGTGGACGCGGGCAGCACCGGCTCATCCGGACTGGGCACCGGCGGCATGGCCTCCAAGGTCGCGGCCGCGAAAGTCGCCTGCACCTCCGGTATTCCGGTGCTGCTGACCTCCTCGGACAACGCCGAGCACGCGCTCGGGCCGGCCGACGTGGGCACGGCGTTCGCCGCCACCGGAACCCGGTTGTCCGCCCGCCGCTTCTGGCTGGCCCACGCGGCCGGTGCCAACGGCCGCCTCTGGATCGACGAAGGCGCGGTCGCGGCGGTGGTCAAACGCCGCCGCTCGCTGCTGGCCGCGGGCATCACCGCAGTCGAGGGCGCTTTCGACAGCGGGGACGTCGTCGAACTCCTCGACCCCGAGGGCAACGTGGTGGCCCGCGGCGTCGTCGCCTACGACGCCGAAGAGCTCCCCACGCTCATCGGTCGCACCACGCACGACCTCCCGCCCGAACAACGCCGCGAGGTGGTCCACGCCGACGACCTAGTAGCCCGCAAGTAACCCTCCCTCCGGAGAAGGCCTCCCGTCCCCAGCGGTGTCGGCGGCGGAGACGACAGTTTTGCCTAAAACTGTCCGGACATTTCGGGCGCGGGGCCCTCACAGTTTTAGGCAAAACTGTCGCCCCCTCCGGCAGGACTGTCACCGGAGCTCGGTGGCGCGGGTCTCCGGGAGGGTGCGGATGACGAAGAAGGCGACCGCCGCGCCGACCGCGACGTACCAGAAGTAGACCGAGGCGAGGTCGAGTCTCGCGAAGCCCTGGATGACCAGCGGCGCCGTCCCGCCGAAGATGGCCACCGTCAGGTTGTACCAGGCGCCGATGCCCAGTCCGCGCAGTTCGGTCGGGAACAGCTCGGACATGACAGCCGGGGCGATCGAGGTCATCGCCGTGTACAGGCCGAGTCCGATGACGAACACGACCAGCAGGTTGCCGAGCCCTGGTCGGACCAGTGTGGACAGCGGCACGACCAGGATCGCGGTCGCCCCCGACCAGATCAGCAGCTGCGGCTTGCGGCCGTAGCGGTCCGAGAGCACGCCGAGCGGGTACTGCAGCACGACGAACAGCGCGGTCGCGATCGACAGCGCCAGGAAGACGTCGGTGGCATCGGCCCCGCGGGTCTCGACGGCGAACGGGGTCAGCGCGCTGAAGAACGTGTAGTAGCACAGCGTCGAGAGCATCGTGAATCCCACGAGCTGCCCGACGGCCTTCGGGTGATGCCGCAGCGTCAGCCACAGCGGGTTCTTCAGCTGCTCGGCCTTGGTCTTGTTCTCCTCGAACTGCTCGGTCTCGGCCAGCGTGGTGCGCAGCCACATGCCCAGCAGCCCGAGCAGACCGCCGATGACGAACGGGATCCGCCAGCCGTACGAGCTCAGCGCCTCCTCGCTGAGCGCCGAGCTCAGCACGAAACCCAGCACCGAACCGACCAGCACGGCCGAACCGGTGGAGATGTAGAAGAACGAGGAGTACCGGCCGCGCCGCGCCGGGGGCGCGATCTCGGCCAGGTAGGCCGAGGCGTTGGAAACCTCGCCGCCCAGCGACATCCCTTGCCCGATCCGCGCGAGCACCAGCAGCAGCGGCGCGAACCAGCCGATGCTCTCGTAGCTCGGCAGGATCCCGATGATCATCGACCCGCCGGCCATCAGCGTGATGGTCAGCAACATCGCGGTCTTGCGCCCCCGAAGATCCGCGAACCGGCCGAGCACCCAGCCGCCGAGCGGGCGGAAGAAGAACGCCAGCGCGAAGGTGGCCAGGGTGTTGATCAGCGCGAACTCGCCGGGGAAGAACGCCGAGGCGAAGTACACGCTGAACGCGGTGTAGATGGTCCAGTCGTACCACTCGATCGCGTTGCCGATGCTCGCGGCGACCAGCGTCCGAACGGGAAGTCTGTGCTCGTCGGTCTTCTCAGGGCCCTGGACCATCGCAACCTCCGGACATCCACCAACGGGGTGCGCACACCGTAGGCCCCCGACCGAGGGATCGGAAGATCCCAAGGCAACCGGAAGCGAAAGCGACGACAGTTTTGCCTAAAACTGTGAGCTTCCCGCGCCGAAAGGTCCGCACAGTTTTAGGCAAAACTGTCACTCACGACTCGCCGGCATGAGGTGGGTCGCTAGTTGGTCGTCGCGAGGGTGAAGGGGAGTACCGCCGGTGCTCCTGCTTGGCGGAGGAGGCGGCCCGCGACGGTGATCGTCCAGCCGGTGTCGGCGTAGTCGTCCATCAGCAGCACCGGTCCGTCCACATCGGACAACTTCGCCGCCAGCTCGTCGTCGACCTTGAACTGCCGCCACAGCGAGGCGACCCGCTGCGCGCCGTTCGTCGCGCGCTGCGGTGTGGTGTTCGGGTTCGTCAGCACCTCGCCGAGCAGCGGCAACCGGCCGATGCTCGCGATGCGCTCGGCGAGGCTGCGCACCAGCTTGGGCCGGGTCCGCGAGCCCAGGGCGACCACGCCGACCGGGCGCTGCTCCCACTCCCAGGCTGCCAGGACCTTGACCCCTGCCTGGAACAGGTCTTCCGGCAGTTCCTGGTCCGCCGCCCCGGCTGCCAGCAGTTCGCGCAGCCGGTTTCCCCAGCCGATGTCGGTGAGCCTGCCGATCGCCCGTCCGCTGGTGGTCTGCTCGTCGGCGGGAAGCTTGCCGGAGACCTCGACGCCCAGCGAGGACATCCCGCTGGGCCACATCTTGCGCGGCGAGAGCTCCACGCCCGGGCGCTGCAAACGTTCCCGGGCCTCCTGCACGGCCTGCTCGTCGACCTCGCTGGAATAGCCGGAGCCGGTGCAGTTGTCGCAGCGCCCGCACTCGGCGGCGTACGGGTCGTCGAGCTGGCGGCGCAGGAACTCCATCCGGCACTGGCCGGTGGCGATGTAGTCGAGCATCGCCTGCTGCTCGGACTTCCGCTCGGCTTCGATGCGCTGGTAGCGCTCGGCGTCGTACTGCCACGGTTCACCGGTCGGCTCCCAGCCGCCCTTGACCCGCCGCACCGCGCCGTCGACGTCGAGGACCTTGAGCACCATGTCCAGCCTGCTGCGGCCCAGTTCCACGTGCGGTTCGAGCGCGGCGGTCGACAGCTTGCCGTGCTGCTCCAGCGCCCCGAGCACCGAGCGCACCGTGGATTCCGGCGGGAAGGCCAGCGAGGCGAAGTAGCTCCAGATGTCGCGGTCCTCCGGCCCGGGCAGCAGCAGGACATCGGCCCGCCGCACGCCGCGGCCCGCGCGGCCGATCTGCTGGTAGTAGGCGATCGGGGAGGAGGGCGCGCCCAGGTGGACCACGAAGCCCAGATCCGGCTTGTCGAAACCCATGCCCAGCGCGGAGGTCGCCACCAGGGCCTTGACCTCGTTGTTCAGCAGGTCCGACTCGGCCTGCTCGCGTTCGGCCGGATCGGTGCGGCCCGAGTAGGAGGCCACCGCGTAGCCGCGTTCGCGCAGGTAGGAGGTGACCTCGTGGGCGGTGGCCACGGTCAGCGTGTAGATGATGCCGGAACCGGGGAGCTCGTCGAGGTGCGCGGCCAGCCAGCCCAGCCGGGCCTGCGCCGTGGGCAGCTGCACCACGCCGAGCCGCAGGCTCTCCCGATCGAGGGTGCCGCGCAGCACCAGGGTCTCCTGCGGGTCGGTGAACTCCCCGCCGACGCCCAGCTGCTCGGAGACGTCGGCGACCACCCGGTCGTTGGCCGTGGCCGTGGTGGCCAGCACCGGAACTCCCTCGGGGAGCTCGGTGAGCAGCGTGCGCAGCCTGCGGTAGTCGGGGCGGAAGTCGTGGCCCCAGTCGGAGATGCAGTGCGCCTCGTCGACCACGAGCAGGCCCGCGTTCTGGGTGAGCTCGGGCAGGATCGTGTCCCGGAAGTCGGGGTTGTTCAGCCGTTCCGGGCTGACCAGCAGCACGTCCACCTCACCGGCGGCCACGCGCTCCTCGATGTCCTCCCACTCCTCGGGGTTGGCCGAGTTGATCGTCGCGGCGTGCACCTCGGCGGCTGCGGCCGCCTCGACCTGGTTGCGCATCAGCGCCAGCAGCGGCGAAACGATCACGGTCGGCCCCTCGCCGAGCTCGCGCAGCAGCGCGGTGGCGATGAAGTACACCGCCGACTTGCCCCAGCCGGTCCGCTGCACGACCAGCGCCCGTCGCCGCTGCAGCACCAGGGCGCGGATCGCCGCCCACTGGTCCTCGCGCAGCTCGGCGTCCGGGCCGGCGAGCGCCCGGAGTCGTTCCTCGGCCATTTCCCGCAGGGCGTCCTCATCCACGCGCCCGTTCCTACCGGACGTGCTGAGCGCTGTTCCGGCGGGGGCGCGTCCCGCGTGTCGGAAATCCGCTTCGGGGTATTGCGCCGAACGGATTACGCTGGGGTGCGTGACCGCCACCGAGACCCTCACCACCCCCGAAATCACCCGTGATGACCTGCGCGAACAGGTCCGCGACGCGGCCCGGCGCAGCAAGCGGGCCGCCGCCGACCTCGCGCTGCTCAACCGCGGGGCCAAGGACGACCTCCTGCACGCCATGGCCGATGCGCTCGTCCGGCGCGCCCCGGAGATCCTCGCGGCGAACGAGCGCGACATCGCCGCGGGCCGGGAGTCCGGCCTGTCCGAGGCGCTCATCGACCGGCTTTCGCTGAGCACCGGGCGAATCGAGGCGATGGCCGACGGGCTGCGCACCGTCGCGGGCCTGCCCGATCCGGTCGGCGAAGTGCTGCGCGGACAGGTCCTGCCCAACGGGCTGCAACTGCGCCAGGTGCGAGTTCCGCTCGGCGTGGTCGGCATGGTCTACGAGGGCCGCCCGAACGTGACCGTGGACGCCGCCGGACTGGCCCTGAAGTCGGGCAACTCGGCGCTGCTGCGCGGTTCCTCCTCGGCGAAGCACTCCAACTCCGCCGAGGTGGCGATCCTGCGCGACGTGCTCGGCGAGTTCGAGCTACCGCTCGACGCGATCCAGCTGCTGCCCAGCGAGGACCGGGCCTCGGTGCAGCACCTGATCACCGCGCGCGGCCTGGTCGACGTGGTCATCCCGCGCGGCGGTGCGGGGCTGATCCAGGCCGTGGTGGAGAACGCGACGGTGCCCGCGATCGAGACCGGTGTGGGCAACTGCCACGTCTACGTCGACCGCGCCGCCGATCTGGACACCGCGCTGGAGATCCTGCTCAACTCCAAGGCCCGGCGCACCAGCGTGTGCAACGCGGCCGAGACCTTCCTGGTGCATGCCGAGGTGGCCGAGGAGTTCCTGCCGCGCGCGCTCGCC
Source organism: Saccharopolyspora halophila (assembly GCF_039531955.1). NCBI lineage: Bacteria > Bacillati > Actinomycetota > Actinomycetes > Pseudonocardiales > Pseudonocardiaceae > Saccharopolyspora > Saccharopolyspora halophila. The sequence continues at coordinate 3,361 of NZ_BAAARA010000013.1, read as the reverse complement.
GCGCTCGCCGAGGCGGGCGTGACCGTGCACGGCGACGAGCGCGTCGTGGCCGTGGGCGGCGCCGACGTCGTGCCCGCCACCGCCGAGGACTGGGACACCGAGTACCTCTCGCTGGACATCGCCGCGAAGGTGGTCGACTCGCTGCCCGCGGCCGTCGAGCACATCCGCGAGCACAGCTCCGCGCACACCGAGGCGATCGTCAGCGACGACTACCGCGCCACCCAGCAGTTCACCGCCCAGGTGGACGCGGCCGCGGTCATGGTCAACGCAAGCACCGCCTTCACCGACGGCGGCGAGTTCGGGATGGGCGCCGAGATCGGCATCTCCACCCAGAAGCTGCACGCCCGCGGGCCGATGGCGCTGCCCGAGCTGACGTCCACCAAGTGGATCGCCTACGGCGACGGCCACGTGCGCCCCTCGGGGAGTTGACGTGACGGAGGCGCCGCGCCGCAGGAAGGATGCGGCCGCCACCAAGGACGCGCTGCTGCAAGCCGCCTCGGAGCTGTTCTCCGAGCGCGGCTTCAGCGCGACCACGGTGCGCGACGTCGCGACGCGCGCCGGGGTCAACCAGGCCCTGCTGTTCCGCTACTTCGGCTCCAAGTCCGAGCTGTTCGCATCGGTGCTGGCGCACAACAGCGCCCGGATGGTCACCGAAGTCCCCGCCGAGGAGCTGCCGCGCAGGCTGCTCTCGGATCTGCTGTCGGCCGAGGAGCGCAACGGCGAGCACCCGATCGTGGCGATGCTGCGGTCCTGGAGCGATGAGCGCGCCGCCGACCTGCTGCGCGACGAGCTCGGCGCCCGCTACACCGCGCGGCTCGCCGAGCTCTCCGAGGCCGAGGACGCCGAGCTGCGCGCCGATCTGGTGCTGGCCTGGATGTTCGGCATCGGCATGGTGCGCTCGGTGCTCGGCAAGAGCCCGCTGGCCGAGGCGGATCCGGAGCAGATCACCCGATACGTCAATCGGGCGACCGCTGCGCTGCTGGCCGGAACGGACCTTTCGGACGATCAGTAGAACGCGCATGCGCAGCGCTTCGCGGCGGCGTACGGTGACCATGTAAGCAACTGCTTACATGAGGAGTTCACCGGGAGCTGCGCATGACCACCACAGAGCCGCGGACCTATCCGTTCAACAGCGCCGAGGCGCTGGATCTCGACCCCTTCTACGCTCAGCTGCGCAAGCAGGAACCGCTCTCGCGAATTCAGCTTCCCTTCGGCGAGGCCGCCTGGCTGGCCACGCGCTACGAGGACGCCAAGGTCGTGCTCGGCGACCCGCGGTTCTCCCGCGCGGTGGCCGTCGACCGGGACGAGCCCCGGCTGCGCACCCGGAAGTCGATGAGCGGCGGCCTGCTGTCGATGGACCCGCCGGATCACACCCGGCTGCGCCGCCTGGTCGCCAAGGCGTTCACCGGCAGGCGGGTTGAGAAGCTGCGCGCGCGCACCCAGGAGATCGCCGACGGCCTGGCCGACGAGATGATCGCCAAGGGTGCTCCCGCCGACCTGGTCGAGGATTTCGCGCTGCCGTTGCCGATCACGGTGATCTGCGAGCTGCTCGGCGTGCCGTTCGACGATCGCGCGGACTTCCGGGTCTGGTCCGACGCGTTCCTGTCCACGACCAAGCTCACCCCCGAGCAGGTCACCGACTACATGGAGCGGATGTGGGCCTACATCGCCGGGCTGATCGAGCAGCGCCGCCGCGAGCCCGCCGATGACCTGATCACCGCGCTGATCGCCGCCCGCGACGAGGAGGACAAGCTCTCCGAGGACGAGATGGTCCAGCTGGCGGCCGGAATCCTGGTCGCGGGACACGAGACCACTGCGAGCCAGATCCCGAACTTCACCTACGTGCTGCTGACGCACCCCGAGCAGCTCGCGCAGCTGCGCGCGGACCTGGAGCTGATCCCGCGCGCGGTCGAGGAGCTGATGCGGTTCGTTCCGCTGGGCGTCGGCGCCGGGTTCCCGCGCTACGCCACCGAGGACGTCGAGCTCGGCGGCGTGCAGGTGCGGGCGGGGGAGCCGGTGCTGGTCAGCGTCGCCTCGGCGAACCGCGACGAGTCGGTCTTCGAGAACCCGGACCAGCTCGACTTCGCCCGCGAGGAGGCCTCGCAGATCGGGTTCGGCCACGGCCCGCACCACTGCCTGGGTGCCCAGCTGGCGCGGATGGAACTGCAGGTCGCGCTGCGCACCCTGCTGACCCGGTTGCCCGGCCTGGACTTCGCGAGCGCGCCGGAGCGCGACGTCGACTGGAAGACCGGGATGCTCGTCCGCGGGCCGCAGCGGATGTCGCTCTCGTGGCAAGGGTGACAAGTGATCTCGCTCATACAAGAATGATGACGGCCAAGAGCGAAGGAAAGAGGTTCACCATGAGCTGGTCGATCGCGATCGACGACCAAACCTGCATCGGATCGGGCATGTGCGCGGGCGTGGCGCCGGAGCACTTCGAGCTGGTCGACGGTTACTCCGTGGCGAAGAAGGGCCGCATCGAGCCTTCCGATGACGTCGTCGACGCTGCCGAGTCCTGCCCGGTCGAGGCGATCCTGGTCAAGGACGTCGACTCCGGGAAGGTCGTCGCACCGGAAGAGTGACCGGCGTCACGCTCCTTCTCGCGTCATTGGCCTCACTCCTTCGGGTCTCCCCGGTGCGCGCCTGAAACAGGGCAGCGCCCGCGACCCGAAGGTGGGCCCCCAGCCGCCGGAGGGTTGCGCAGGGTCTCGGGGCCGGTTCGAGGGGGAGCTGGAGCCGGCCCCGAGATCGGCGCGCGGGGCCTCGACGTGAGGTGGCGGGGTGCTCACGTCGAGGCCCGCTACCTCTCGTGTTCCCGGGCACCTCCGGGTGCCCCGCCGACCCGCTCGATCTCCCGGTTTGACTAGGGTTGCTAGCTATGTCTCGCCGTCGGATCGGGGTCATGGGTGGCACCTTCGATCCCATTCACCACGGGCACCTGGTCGCAGCCAGCGAGGTGCAGGCGCAATTCGGCCTGGAGCAGGTCGTGTTCGTGCCCACCGGGCAGCCCTGGCAGAAGAGCCACGAGGTGGTCAGTCCCGCCGAGGACCGCTACCTGATGACGGTGATCGCCACCGCATCCAACCCGCGGTTCCTGACCAGCCGGGTCGACGTGGACCGCAAGGGCCCCACCTACACCGCCGACACGCTCCGCGACCTGCACGCCGAGTTCCCGGACGCGGAGCTGTACTTCATCACCGGCGCCGACGCGCTGGAACAGATCCTCTCCTGGCACCGGATCGACGAGATGTTCGAGCAGGCGCACTTCATCGGCGTCACCCGCCCGGGATATTCGCTGGAGAGCGACCACCTGCCGGACGGTTCGGTCTCGCTGGTGGAGATCCCGGCGATGGCGATCTCC
>NZ_BAAARA010000012.1:0-4067 GCF_039531955.1 Saccharopolyspora halophila | reverse complement strand
CGGCGAGGCGGAACAGGGCGACCTCGACCGCGAACAACGCAGGCTGCGCCCAACCCGTCCGGTTCAGGACCTCGGCATCATCGCCCCACATCACATCCCGAACACCCGAATCGAGATGCCCCAGCACCGCATCCAGGGCCTCGGCGAACACCGGGAAACGCTCGTAGAGCTCACAACCCATCCCCAAGCGCTGCGAACCCTGACCGGAGAACAACACCGCCAACGACCGCTCAGCGGCGGCCCCACGAGCAAGTTCCGAGACCCCTTCGTCCGAAGCCAGCAANCGCAGCCGCGCGAGCTGCTCGTCCAAGGCGCCCTCGGACTTCGCCGACACCACCCACGGCACCACCGACGGCGCAACCGCAGGCTCGTGCACGGGTTCATCGGCGCCAACCGGCTGCTCCAGGATCACGTGCGCGTTCGTGCCGCTGACACCGAACGACGACACACCGGTACGGCGAACGCGACCGGTCTCCGGCCACTCCTGCGGCGTGCTCAGCAGCTCGACGCCCCCGCCGGACCAGTCCACGTGCGAGGACGGCTGCTCGGCGTGCAACGTCTTCGGCAGCACGCCGTTGCGCATCGCCATCACCATCTTGATCACACCGGCCACCCCGGCGGCCGCCTGCGCGTGACCGAGATTCGACTTCACCGAGCCGAGCAGCAACGGCCGGTCCCGTCCGCTGCCGTAGGTGGCCACCAGCGCGTCCGCCTCGATGGGGTCGCCCAGCGCGGTACCGGTGCCGTGCGCCTCCACAGCGTCCACATCGGACGGTTGCAGGCTCGCGGAGCGGAGCGCCGCCCGGATCACCCGTTGCTGCGACGGACCGTTCGGCGCCGTCAACCCGTTCGACGCACCGTCCTGGTTCACCGCCGAGCCCCGCAGCGTCGCCAGCACCCGATGCCCGTTGCGCTCCGCGTCCGAGAGTCGTTCCAGCACCAGCACTCCGACGCCCTCGGACCAGCCCGTGCCGTCGGCCGAGTCCGAGAACGCCTTGCACCGACCGTCGGCGGCGAGACCGCGTTGCCGGGTGAACTCGAAGAACGCCTCGGGCGTGGACATCACGGTCGCGCCACCGGCCAGCGCCAGCGAGCACTCGCGCTGCCGCAGGGCTTGAGCGGCCAAGTGCATCGAGACCAACGACGACGAGCACGCCGTGTCCACCGTCACCGCCGGACCCTCGAACCCGAAGGTGTAGGAGACCCGGCCGGAGAGCACGCTCGCGATGTGTCCCGTGGACGCGTGCCCTTCCGGGACGTGCGGACCGGCGCCGAGGACGGTGGCGTAGTCCTGCCCGTTCGTGCCGATGAACGCGCCGGTCGGGGTTCCCCGCAACCGCGCGGGATCGATGTTCGACCGCTCCAGCGCTTCCCAGGACGTCTCCAGCACGAGACGCTGCTGCGGGTCCATGCCCACCGCCTCGCGCGGTGAGATGCCGAAGAAGTCGGCGTCGAACTCGGCCACGTCGTCGAGGAAGCCGCCTTCGGCGGCGAGGCTGGATTCCGCCAGCTCGACCGGGTCCCACCCGCGATCGTCCGGGAACGCCGAGACCGCGTCCCGGCCATCGGCGACCAGCTGCCAGAGTTCCTCGGCAGAGGTCACGCCTCCCGGAAAGCGGCAGGCCATGCCGATGATCGCGATGGGTTCGCCGTTCCTGAACTCCAGTTCGGACACGCGCTCCCGAGCGCGGCGGAGATCGAGGGTGGCCCGCCTCAGGTATTCGACAACTCGGTCCTGCTGGTCTTCCTGCACCGGTCCGCCTTCATGTCACGTGTCGAGCTGGGTCTCGCATCACAGGTCGAGCAGCCCGTTGTCGATGGAGTTGAGCAGTTCGTCGACGGGCATCGCCTTGATGTCGTCCTCGGAAGGGCGATCGCCTTCCGAGGAAGGCGCGGGCTCGCGCAGCCCGGCGAGGATGTCCTCCAGCCGTTGCCTGATCGCTTCGTCGTCGGCCTCGTCCGCCGAGGACCGCAGCGCCGCCTGGAAGCGGTCCAGCTCGCTCAGCGCCGAGCCGATCGAGGCGGCCTCGTCGACGGTCAGGTTCGCCAGCAGGTGCTCCGCCACCGCGCGCGGCGTCGGGTAGTCGAACAGCAGCGCCGACGGCAGCGGCACTCCGCTCGCCTTCCGGAGCCGGTCGCGCATCTCCAGGCTGGTCAGCGAATCGAAGCCCAGGTCGCGGAACGCCTTGTCGACCCCGATCGCGGCCGGGCTCGGATGTCCGAGCACCGCCGCCGCCTCGCCGCGCACCACGTCCAGGACCACCCGGCCGCGCTCTTCCTGCGACAGGCCCGACAGCCGCTGCCCGAGCGCGGTCCCCGATCCATCGGACGGCTGCGCTTCGAGGGCTCGGCGCGCGGCCTCGATCCCCGACAGCAGCGGGCTGGCGCGCACCGCGGTGAAGCTCGGGGCGAAGGTCTCCCAGTCGGTGTTGGTCACCGTGGAAGTGGTCCGCCCCCGGGCGACGGACCGCCACAGGGCCGACATCGCGAGTTCGGGCTCCATCGGCAGCACACCGCGGCGCCGCAGGCGCTCGGCGATCGAGGCGTCGGCCGCCGCGCCGGTACCGGCCCAGGCTCCCCACGCGATGGAGGTGGCGGGCAGCCCTTCGGCTCGACGCTGCTGGGCCAGCGCGTCCAGCACCGCGTTGGCCGCCGCGTAGTTGGCCTGACCCGGGTTGCCGATCGCGCCCGCCACGGACGAGAACAGCACGAAGAAGTCCAGGGCGCGGTCCCGGGTCAGCTCGTCGAGCAGCCGCGCCGAATCCACCTTGGACCGGAAGACCTCGTCGAACCGCTCGGGTGTCAACCGGTCGAGCAGGCCGTCGTCGACGACGCCGGCAGCGTGCACCACTCCGGACAGGTCGTCGATGCCCGCGAGGAGCGCTTCGAGGGCTCCCCGGTCGGCCGCATCGCAGGACTCGATCCGCACCCGCGCGCCCTGCGCCGCCAGCTCGTCCCGCAGTTCGGCGGCGCCCGATCCGCTGCGACCGCTGCGGCTCACCAGCACCAGGCCGTCGGCACCGCGTCGCACCAGGTCCCGAGCGAGCTGCGCTCCCAGTGCCCCGGTGCCGCCGGTGATCAGCACCGTGCCGGACGGCGGCTCCGGTTCGGGGCCCGCGTCCGACCGGGGCGCGGGGGTCATTCGGCGCCCGAACGCGCCCCACGGCCGGACGGCCACCTGGTCCTCGACACCTGCGGCGAGCACGCCGGTGAACCGCTCGATCGCGCGCTCGTCGAGCTCGTCCGGGAGATCCACCAGGCCGCCCCATCGGGCGGGCAGCTCCAGCGCGGCGACCCGGCCCAGACCCCACACGCTCGCCCGCGAGGCATCCCGCACCGCATCGCCGTCGCCGATCGAGACCGCCCCGCGGGTCACGGCCCACACTCGGGCGTCGATGCCGGCATCGGCCATCGCCTGCAACAGCAGCGTGCACTCGACCGAGTCCACGAGCGCGACCACACCCGCCGGCCCGATGTGGCCCGCCAGCCGCTTCGCCAGTTCATCGCGCTGGGCGGCCGCGCTGATCTCCAACCGCGCCGCATCGGGACCGAGGGCGCCGGCCACCGAGGCGGCCCAGGGGTCACCCGCGAGCTCCTCGGACACCACCACCAGCCAGGTCCCCGCATCGAAGGTGGAAAACGGCCCGCTCAGCGGGGTCCAGGTCTCCTGGTAGCACCAGGAATCCACCGTCGACCGGGCCCGCCTGCGGCTGCGCCAGGACGACAGGGCCGGAACCAGCTCAGCCGCGGACTCCGCACCGATTCCCAGCTCAGTGGCCAGCGAACCGCTCTCCACCAAATCCCAGAACGCGTCATCCCCGGCCTCCGGTCCCGCCGCGGGCTCGGGCCAGTAGCGCTCGTGCTGGAAGGCATAGGTCGGCAGATCGACGCGACAGGCACCCGTGCCCGCGAACGCCGACGTCCAGTCGACATCGACACCGCTGGTGTGCAACCGCGCAAGCGCGGTCAGTGCCGCCGGTTCCTCGGCTCGATCCTTGCGGAGGATCGGCGCCAGCACCGCGCCCTCGGGAGCGGATTCAGCGGCCATCGCCGAGAGCACGCCATCC
>NZ_BAAARA010000011.1:0-46868 GCF_039531955.1 Saccharopolyspora halophila | reverse complement strand
TCAGTTGGTGGGGCATTCGGTCGGTGAGGTCGCGGCTGCGCATGTGGCGGGTGTGTTCTCGTTGGAGGATGCGGCGGCTCTGGTCTCGGCCCGTGCCCGTCTGATGGAGGCGTTGCCCGCCGGTGGCGCGATGGTGTCGGTGCAGGCCTCCGAGGTCGAGGTGCTGCCGCATCTGACTGGTGGTGTGTCGGTCGCGGCGGTCAACGGTCCGGATTCCGTGGTGGTCTCGGGCACCGAGGACGAGGTGCTGGACCTCGCGAAGCGCTGGCAGTCGCGGCGGTTGGACGTCTCGCACGCTTTCCACTCCTCGCTGATGGACCCGATGCTGGCGGACTTCCGCGCGGTCGTGGAGGGCTTGTCCTTCCACGAGCCTGAGATCCCGGTGGTCGTCTCCGGCGATGTGACCTCGCCGGAGCACTGGGTGCGGCACGTGCGGGAGACCGTGCGCTTCGCCGACAACGTGGAAGCCCTGCGCGAGGCCGGGGCTACCAGGTTCGTCGAGATCGGCCCCGGCGGAGCGCTTTCGGCCCTGGTCGAGGGCAGCGTTCCGGTGCTGCGCCGGGACCGCGACGAGCAGAACTCCTTCGCCGCAGCGCTGGGCCGGCTGTTCGTCGGCGGGGCGCGCGTGGACTGGTCCGCCTACTTCGAGGGGACCGGTGCGCGGCGGGTCGATCTGCCCACCTACGCCTTCCAGCGGCAGCGCTACTGGCCGGACAGGGTGTCCCAGCCCGCAGTCGCGGCCGCGCCGGATGCCGACGATCGGGCGTTCTGGGCCGCCGTCGAGGGCGAGGACTTCCAGTCCCTGGAGAACGTGCTCCAGGTCGACGGCGGCGCGCTCTCCGAGGTGCTGCCAGCCCTGCTCGACTGGCGCAAGCAGTGCCAGGACCTCGCGGAGGTGGACGGCTGGCGGCACCGGATCGACTGGAAGCCGCTGGGCAGCGCCCACTCCGGCGAGCCGACCGGGCGGTGGCTGGCCGTCGTCCCGCACTACGCCGACGAGTGGGTCGCGGCGGCGGTCGACGCGCTCGGTGCCGAAGCGGTCCGGGTCGAGGTCGACGAGGCCGACCGGGAGGCGATCTCCCGGGACCTGCAGCCGCACGGGCGCGATTTCGACGGCGTGGTCTCGCTGCTGGCGCTGGCGCGGCCGGGCACCGGATCGGCGCCGGAGGGCGTGCTGCGCACCACGACGCTGATCCAGGCGCTCGGTGACGCGGGCATCACCGCTCCGCTGTGGTGCGTCACGCGCCACGGGGTGTCCACCGACCGCGCCGACGGCGTCGAGGACGTGACGCAGGCCGCCGTGTGGGGCCTGGGCCGGGTCGCGGCGCTGGAGCACCCGGAGCGCTGGGGCGGCCTCGTCGACCTGCCCGCCGAGCTCGACGATCGGGCCGCGGGCCTGTTCCGCGCGGTGCTGGCCGGGCTCGACGGCGAGGACCAGGTGGCGGTGCGTCCCAGCGGCGCGTTCGCCCGCAGGCTCGTGCAGGCGCCAGCGCCGAAACCGCAGCAGGCGTGGGAACCGTCCGGCACCGTGCTGATCACCGGCGGTACCGGCGCGCTCGGCGGCCACGTCGCCCGCACGCTGGCCCGCGAAGGCGCGGAACACCTCGTGCTGGTCGGCAGGCGCGGTCCGGACGCGCCCGGAGCCGACGAGCTGCGCGACGAGCTCGAGGGGATGGGCGTCGGCGTCACGATCGCGGCCTGCGACGTCGCAGACCGCCCCGCGTTGGAATCGCTGCTGGCCGCCGTCCCGGGAACGCTGACCGGGGTGGTGCACACCGCGGGCGTGCTCGACGACGGAGTGCTGGACCGGATGACGCCGGAGCGGTTCCAGGACGTCTTCCGCAGCAAGGTGGACCCGGCGCTGCTGCTCGACGAGCTGACCGCGGACCTCACGGCGTTCGTGCTCTTCTCCTCGGCCTCCTCGTCGGTGGGCAGCCCCGGCCAGGCCAACTACGCGGCGGCGAACTCGGTGCTCGACGCGCTGGCCGAACGCCGCAGGGCCAGCGGTCTCGCGGCGACCTCGATCGCCTGGGGCGCCTGGGGCGGTGGCGGCATGGCCGGCTCCGCCGAGGCCGAGCAGAGCGCGCAGCGGGCCGGCATCGTGCCGATGGAGCCGGAACTGGCCTGCACCGCGCTGCGGCAGCTCGTCGCGGAGCGCGAACCGACGGCGGTCGTCGCGGCCGTGGACACGGGACGGTCCGGGCGCGGCGTTCGTCCGAACCCGCTGCTGCGCGAGCTCATCGGGGACGACGCCCCGGCGGAGCAGGCGAGCGCGCAGCCGGAGGCCGCGCTGCGGGAGCAGATCCTCGGGCTCGCGCCCGAGCGGCGCCGCGAGGTGGTGCTGGACCTGGTGCGCACTCGCGCGGCCGGAGTGCTGGGCCAGCAGGACGTCGAGGTGGTTCGGGCCGACCGGCCGTTCCGCGACCTCGGGTTCGACTCGCTGGCGGTGGTGGAGCTGCGCAACCAGCTGAGCGCCGCCACCGGTCTGAGCCTCGCCTCGACGCTCGTCTTCGACTACCCCACACCGGCCGATCTCGCCGAGCACGTGCTCGGCGAGCTGCTGCCCGGCGGCGAGCCCGACGTGGACGACGAGGAGACCGAGATCCGCCGGTTGCTCGGGAAGGTTCCCCTCTCGCAGCTCCGGGAGATCGGCGTGCTGGAGCCGCTGCTCCAGCTGATCGGCCGCGACGAAGGCGCGCCGGCCGGCGCCGAGGCGTCCAACGCTGACGGCATCGACTCGATGTCCGTCGATGACCTGGTGCAAGCCGCACTCGACGGGCAGGACTGACGGAGCTGATGATGAACGACTCCAGCGATAAGGTCGTCGAGGCGCTGCGCGCCGCGATGAAGGAGACCGACCGCCTCCGGCGGCAGAACCGGCAACTGGTGGCCGCGGCCACCGAGCCGATCGCCATCGTGGGCATCTCGTGTCGCTACCCCGGTGGTGTCGACTCGCCGGAGGACCTGTGGGAGCTGGTCTCCTCCGGCCGGGACGCGACCTCCGAGTTCCCGGCCGACCGCGGCTGGGACGTGGCCGCCCTCGGCGGCGGCGGTGTCGACGAGCGCGGCAACAGCGTCAGCGTGCGCGGTGGATTCCTGCCCGGAATCGCGGAGTTCGACCCGGGCTTCTTCGGGATCTCGCCGCGCGAGGCGCTGACCACGGACCCGCAGCAGCGGTTGCTGCTGGAGACGTCCTGGGAGGCGATCGAGCGCGCCGGTGTGGACCCGACGTCGTTGCGCGGCAGCCGGACCGGCGTGTTCGTCGGGACCAACGGGCAGGACTACCAGCACCTGCTGATCCGCTCGATGGCCGACGCGACCGGCGACATCGGCACCGGCATCGCCGCCAGCGCGGAATCCGGCCGGATCTCCTACGAGCTGGGGCTGGAGGGCCCGACCGCCACGGTGGACACGGCGTGCTCCTCCTCGCTGGTCGCGCTGCACTTCGCCGCGCACGCGCTGCGCGCGGGCGAGTGCGAACTGGCGCTCGCCGGTGGCGTGAACGTGATGTGCACGCCGGGTTCGCTGGTGGAGTTCAGCCGCCAGGGCGGGCTGGCGGGCGACGGCCGGTGCAAGGCCTTCTCCGACGACGCCGACGGCACCGGCTGGTCCGAGGGCGTCGGAGTGCTGCTGCTGGAACGCCTGTCCGACGCCGAGCGCAACGGGCACCCGGTGCTGGCGGTGGTGCGCGGTTCGGCGGTGAACTCCGACGGATCGTCGAACGGCTTCACCGCGCCGAACGGCCGCGCGCAGCAAAAGGTCATTCGCCAGGCGCTGGACCAGGCGAGCCTCGAACCATCCGATGTGGACGTCGTCGAGGCGCACGGGACCGGCACGCCGCTGGGCGACCCGATCGAGGCGCGCAGCCTGCTCGCCACGTACGGGCAGAACCGCGAGACGCCGCTGCTGATGGGCACCATCAAGTCCAATCTCGGGCACGCGCAGGCGGCCGCGGGCGTGGCCGGTGTGATCAAGATGGTCATGGCCATGCGGCACGGCGTGGTGCCCCGGACCCTGCACGTCTCCAGGCCGTCCTCGCACGTGGACTGGTCGGCGGGCGCTGCGCAGCTGGTCACCGAGCCGACCGAGTGGCCGTCGGGTGAGAACCCGGCGCGGGCGGGCGTGTCGTCGTTCGGCGTGAGCGGAACGAACGCGCACGTGATCCTGGAAGCGGCCGAAGGCGCCGAGCCGCAGGACTCCCGACAGCCCGCGGGCCCGGTTCCGCTGCCGGTCAGCGCCAGGTCCGAGGCCGCGCTGGACGCGCAGGTCGAGCGGATCCGCGCGCAGCGGGGAAACCCGCTGGACATCGGGTACTCGCTGACGACCGGCCGCGCGAGCTTCGAGCACCGGGCGGTGCTGCTGGACGGCGCGGAGATCGCCAGGGGCGAGGCGCGCAGGCGGTCGCTGGCCGTGCTGTTCTCCGGCCAGGGCAGCCAGCGCGTCCGCATGGGACGCGAGCTCTACGAGCGGTTCCCGGTCTTCGCCGAGTCCCTGGACGCGGTGCTCGAACACCTCGACCCGCAGCTGCGCGAGGTCATGTGGGGTGATGACGCGGAGCTGCTGAACCGCACCGGATGCGCCCAGCCCGCGCTGTTCGCGATCGAGGTTGCCCTGTACCGGCTCGTCGAGTCGTTCGGCGTCGTCCCGGACCGGCTGGTCGGCCACTCGGTCGGTGAGATCGCCGCCGCGCACGTGGCGGGTGTGCTGTCGCTGGAGGACGCGACCGCCCTGGTCTCGGCGCGGGCGAACCTGATGCAGGCGCTGCCGGAACGCGGGGCGATGGTCGCGGTTCAGGCGGCCGAGGCCGACGTTCTGCCGCATCTGAGCGAGCGGGTGTCGATCGCGGCGGTCAACGGTCCTGAGTCGGTGGTCGTCGCCGGCGATGAGGGCGAGGTGCTGGAGCTCGCGCAGCGGTGGAAGTCGCGGCGGTTGGAGGTCTCGCACGCGTTCCACTCGCCGTTGATGGAGCCGATGCTGGCGGACTTCCGCGCGGCGATCAGCGGTTTGACCTTCGGGACGCCGGCGATTCCCATCGCCGCCTCCGGCGATGTCACGTCCCCGGAGTACTGGGTGCGTCACGTGCGCGAGACCGTGCGCTTCGCGGACAACGCGGCCTCGGTGGGCACGGCGGCCTGCCTGGAAATCGGCCCGGACGGCGTGCTCTCGGCGCTCGTCGACGGGGCGATCCCCGCGCTGCGCAAGGATCGGGGCGAGGAGGTCGCGTTCATCACCGCGCTGGCGCGGCTGCACGTCACCGGCGTCGACGTGGACTGGTCGTCGTTGCACGCCGGCGGCCGCCGGGTGGACCTGCCGACCTACCCGTTCGAGCGGCAGCGCTTCTGGCCGTCGGTTTCGGTGAGCGCCGGCACCGGTGACGCCACCGGTCTCGGGCTCTCCTCCGCCGATCACCCGCTGCTCGGCGCGGCCATGACCGTCGCGGGCTCCGACGAGCTGATCCTGACCGGCAGCCTGTCGCTGTCCGCGCACCCGTGGCTGGCCGACCACCTGGTCGACGACCGAGCGCTGCTGCCAGCCTCGGCCGTGCTGGAGCTGGCCGCGCACGCGGGCGACCGGATCGGCTGCGACCGCGTCGAGCGGCTGAGCCGGGTCGCACCGCTGGTGCTGCCGGACGACGTCCCGGTGCAGGTCCAGTTGCGCGTTGGCGAACCCGACGAGGACGGCCGCCGCGAGCTGCGGCTGCACGCCCGCCCCGGCGAAGAACCCGAGTGGACGCTGCACGCCGCTGGTGTCCTCGCCGCCGGAACCGTCGGGGCACCCGGGATCGAGGAGTTCGGCCGCGCGGAGTGGCCGCCGCGCGGCGCGACCGTCGTGGACATCGACGGCCTGCACGACGAGTCCGTGGAGGTGGCGCGCGGCCCGGTGTTCCGCGGGCTGCGCGCGGTGTGGCGCCGGACCTCGTCGGAGGCGCGGCGAACCGAGGTGTTCGCCGAGGTCGCGCTGCCGGACGAGGTGACCGACGGCGACGCCTTCGGGCTGCACCCGGCCCTGCTCGACGCGGCGCTGCACGCGGCGAAGTTCCTCGGCGCGCAGGGCATTCCGACGGACTGGCGGGACGTGTCGTTGCACGCATCGGGCGCGTCGGTGCTGCACGTGCGCCTGTCCCTCGCGGATGGCGGGGCGTCGGTCGCCGCGGTCGACGTCACCGGTGCGCCGGTTCTCTCGGCCGAGGCAGCCGTGCACGCTCCCGTCCCGGAACTGGCCGCGGGCGCGGACCTTCGATCGCTGTTCCGGCTCGACTGGGTAGCCCAGCCGGTCGAGCAGATCACCGGCGGCGACTGGGCGCTGCTCGGCGAGGACGCGTTCGGGCTCGGAATCCGGGCCGCGGAGGCGGTTCCGGAGCAAGCGCCGGACGTGCTCGTCGTCCCGCTCGTCGGCGCTGCCGAGCCCGAGACGGCGCACGAGCTGACCGCCGAGGTGCTGGGACTGCTGCAGCAGTGGCTGGCCGACCAGCGCTTCGCCGACTCCAGGGTCGTCTTCGTCTCGCGCGGTGCGGTCGCCGGCGACGACCCGGCCGCGGCCGCGGCCTGGGGCCTGGTGCGCGCTGCGCAGACCGAGAACCCCGGCCGCTTCCTGCTCGTCGATCTCGACGACTCCGCCGAATCCGCCGCCGCGCTCCCGGGTCTGCCCGCCCTGCTGGACGCGGGCGAGACCCAGGTCGTGGTCCGCGCAGGCGAAGCCCGGGTCGGTCGTCTCGCGCGCGCTGCGCAGCACGGGGACGCCGCGCGCGCCTGGACGCCGCGCGCCTGGGACCCGGACGGCACGGTGCTGATCACCGGTGGCACCGGCGGCCTCGGCGCCGAGCTGGCACGTCACCTCGTCGTGGAACGCGGCGCGCGCGACCTGCTGCTGGTGAGCCGCCGCGGGCTGGACGCCCCCGGAGCTCGGGATCTGCGGGCCGAACTGGTCGAACGCGGTGCCGAGGTGACGGTGGCGGCGTGCGATGTCGCCGATCGGGACGCGCTGGCGGAGCTGCTGGCACCGGTGCGGCTGACCGCCGTCGTGCACACCGCCGGCGTGCTGGACGACGGCGTGATCGGGTCGCTGACCCCGCAGCGGTTGAGCTCCGTGCTGCGCGCCAAGGTGGACAGCGCGTGGCACCTGCACGAGCTCACCCGCGAGGACGACCTCGCCGCGTTCGTCCTCTACTCCTCGGTGTCCGGGGTGATGGGCTCCGCGGGCCAGGGCAACTACGCGGCGGCGAACAGCTACCTGGACGCGCTCGCCGCGCACCGGCGCGCGCTCGGCCTGCCCGCGCTGTCGCTGGCCTGGGGCGCCTGGGAGGCCACTGCGGGCATGACCTCCGCGCTGCAGGACACGCGGCGGATGCCGACGCTGTCGGTGCAGCAGGGACTCGCGCTCTTCGACGCCGCGCTCGCCTCCGACGAGTCGTTGCTGGTGCCGTTGGCGACCGGCACGAGCCGTCCCACCGGCGATGTCCCGGCGATCCTGCGCGGCCTGGCGCGGCCGGGCAGGCGGGCCGCGGCCAGCGGACGCGACACCGCGCCGGGCGGGCTCGCGCAGCGGCTGGCAGGTCTGCCCGGCGAGGAACGACTCCGCCGAGTGACCGAGGTCGTGCGCACCGAGGCCGCGGTGGTGCTCGGGCACGCCTCCGGGGCCGACGTCGGCGTGGACAAGGAGTTCCGCGCGCTGGGCTTCGACTCGCTCACCGCCATCGAGCTGCGCAACCGGCTGGCCACCGCGACCGGGCTGAGCCTGCCCGCGACGCTGACCTTCGACTACCCGACCCCGTCGACGCTGGCCGAGCACCTGCTCGCCGAGCTCCTCGGCGCGCACGGCGAGCTCGAAGTCGCCGCGCAGCGAGCCGAGACCACCGACGACCCGATCGTCATCGTCGGCATGAGCTGCCGGTTCCCCGGTGGTGTGCGCAGCCCCGAGGACTTCTGGCGGTTGCTCGCCGACGGCACCGACGCCATCTCCGGTTTCCCGTCCGATCGCGGCTGGGAGCAGGATCCGCTCGTCTCCGGCGACACCGCCGAGGGCGGGTTCCTGGACGGAGCCGCGGACTTCGACCCGGGCTTCTTCGGGATCTCGCCGCGCGAGGCCGTGGCGATGGACCCGCAGCAGCGCCAGCTGCTGGAGGTGGCCTGGGAGGCCGTCGAGCGAACGGGCATCGACGCCGCCGGCCTGCGCGGCAGCCGGACCGGGGTGTTCGTCGGCACGAACGGCCAGGACTACACCAACCTCGTGCTCCGCTCCCGCGAGGAGATCGCGGGGCACTCCAGCACCGGACTGGCCGCCGCGGTCATCTCCGGGCGCCTGTCCTACGCGTTCGGCCTGGAGGGGCCCGCGCTGACCGTGGACACGGCGTGCTCCTCCTCGCTGGTGGCGCTGCACCTCGCCGCGCAGTCGCTGCGCTCCGGTGAGTCCGAGCTCGCGCTCGTCGGCGGCGTCACGGTGATGTCCACCCCGATGAACTTCGCCGGGTTCAACGCGCAGGGCGGTCTCGCGTCGGACGCGCGCTGCCGGGCGTTCTCCGACGACGCGGGCGGCACCGGCTGGTCCGAGGGCGTCGGCGCGCTCGTGGTCGAGCGGCGCTCGGACGCCGAGCGCAACGGCCACCGCATCCTCGCCGCGGTGCGCGGCTCCGCGGTCAACCAGGACGGCGCCTCCAACGGCCTGACGGCGCCGAACGGTCCCGCGCAGCAGCGAGTGATCCGCCAGGCGCTCGCCAACGCGGCGCTCGATCCGTCCGATGTGGACGCGGTGGAGGCGCACGGCACCGGCACCACCCTCGGCGACCCGATCGAGGCGCAGGCCCTGATGGCCACCTACGGGCGCGAGCGGCAGCGCCCGCTCCTGCTCGGTGCGGTCAAGTCGAACCTGGGGCACACCCAGGCCGCCGCCGGCGTGGCCGGCGTGATCAAGATGGTGCTGGCGATGCAGCACGGCGTGGTGCCCGAGACGCTGCACGTCACGGACCCGTCCTCGCACGTCGACTGGTCCGCCGGGGCCGTCGAGCTGGCGACCGCGCCCACGCCCTGGCCGCAGGAGGAGCGGCCGCGCCGCAGCGGCGTGTCGTCGTTCGGGCTCAGCGGCACCAACGCGCACCTGATCCTGGAAGGGGTCGCGGCCGAGGACGGCCAGACCGCCGCGCGCCCCGCAGGACGGGTTCCGCTGCTGGTCAGCGCCAGGTCCGAGGCCGCGCTGGACGAGCAGGTCGCGCGGGTGCTGGCGACCGAGGGCGACCCGCTGGACATCGGGTACTCGTTGTTCGCGCACCGCAGCGCGTTCGAGCACCGGGCGGTGCTGCTGGACGGCGCGCAGCTCGCCAGGGGCGAGGCCGCCGAGCCCTCGATCGCGATGCTGTTCTCCGGGCAGGGTTCCCAGCGCCTCGGCATGGGACGCGAGCTCGGCGAACGGTTCCCGGTGTTCGCGGCGGCGCTGGACGAGGTCCTGGGACACCTGGACGACGCGGTGGCCGGGGTCATGTGGGGCGAGGACGCCGACCTGCTGAACGACACCGGCCACACCCAGCCCGCGCTGTTCGCGTTCGAGGTCGCGCTGTACCGGCTGATCGAGTCGTTCGGCGTGCGGCCCCGCTTCCTCGCCGGGCACTCCATCGGCGAGATCGCGGCCGCGCACGTGGCCGGGGTGCTCTCGCTGGCGGACGCGGCCGCGCTGGTGACGGCGCGCGCCGAGCTGATGCGGGCGCTGCCCGCAGGCGGCGCGATGGTCGCCATCAACGCCACCGAGGACGAGGTCCGCCCGCTGCTGACCCCCGAGACGTCGATCGCGGCGGTCAACGGACCCGACTCCGTCGTGATCTCCGGCGCGGCCGGAGCCGTGCTGGAGATCGCGGCGGTTCTCGCGGATCGGGGCCGCAGGACGACCCGGCTGCCGGTCTCGCACGCCTTCCACTCGCCGCTGATGGAGCCGATGCTGGCGGACTTCCGCGCTGCGATCGGCGGACTGACCTTCCACGAGCCGCGCATCCCCGTGGTCACCACAGGGGACGTGACCTCGCCGGAGCACTGGGTGCAGCACGTGCGCGAGACCGTGCGCTTCGCCGACAACATCACCTCGCTGCGCGAAGCGGGCGCCACGACCTTCCTGGAGGTCGGTCCGGACGGAGTGCTGGCCGCGCTGGTCGGGGACGCGATCGCGACCGCGCGCCGGGAGAGCGACGAGGAGACCGCGTTCCTGACCGCGCTGGCCCGGCTGCACGTCCGCGGTGCCGAGGTCGATTGGTCGCCGGTCTACGCGGGCGGCCGGGCGGTCGACGTGCCGACCTACGCCTTCCAGCACGAGCGCTTCTGGCCAGAGCTCGCCGAGGTCGCGACCGCGGAACCGGTCGACGACCAGTTCTGGTCGGCCGTCGAGCGCGAGGACCTGGAATCGGTCGCGGCGACGCTGGACCTCGACGACGAGACCGTCGCGGCCGTGGTGCCCGCGCTGTCGGCGTGGCGCAGCAGGCGCCGGGCGCAGTCGGTGGTGGACTCCTGGCGGCACCGCGAGACCTGGCAGCCGCTCACCGGCCTGACCCCGGACCGGTCGGGTCCGCTGCTGGTCGTGCTGCCCCGGCGGGCGGTCGGCGACCTGTGGGCGTCGGCGGTGATCGCCGCCCTCGAACCCGACGTCACCTGCGTCGCGGTCGATTCCACCGACCGCGGGCACCTCGAGGAGCGGATCGCCGCACCGGACGTGCGCTTCGGCGGCGTCGTGTCGCTGCTGGCGGTGGACGACCCGGGAGATGCGACACCGGTGGTCGGCACCGCAGCGCTGGTGCAGGCGCTCGGCGACGCCGGGATCAGCGCACCGCTGTGGTCGGTGACGCGCGGGGCCGTCTCGGTCGGCCGCTCGGATGCCGTGACCAACCCGTGGCAGGCCGGTGTCTGGGGACTGGGCCGGGTGGCTGCGCTGGAGCACCCGCGCCGCTGGGGCGGCCTCGTCGACCTGCCCGAGGAGCCCCTGGACGAGCGCGCGGCGGCGCGGTTCGCCGCGGTCATCGCCGGTGGCTCCGGTGAGGACCAGGTCGCGATCCGGGCCGCCGGAGCGTTCGGCCGCCGGATCGTCGCCGCACCGCGGCGGCCCGAGCACTCCGAGTGGGAGCCCTCGGGAACCGTGGTCATCACCGGTGGCACCGGCGCGCTGGGCGCGCACGTGGCTCGCGATCTCGCCGGCCGCGGTGCGGAGCGAATCGTGCTGGTCAGTCGTCGCGGTCCGGACGCGCCGGAGGCCGCCGAGCTGTGCGCGGAACTGCGCGCGCTCGGCACCGAGGCCTCCGCCGCGGCCTGCGATGTCGCCGACCGCGACGCGGTTGCCGCGCTGCTGTCCGGGCTGTCCGGGCTCACCGCGGTCGTGCACGCGGCTGGCGTGCTCGACGACGGTGTCCTGGAAGGGCTCACGCCCGATCGGTTCGCGGAGGTGTTCCGCGCCAAGGTGGAATCCGCGATCGTGCTCGACGAGCTGACCCGCGAGCTCGACCTCTCCGCGTTCGTGCTGTTCTCCTCGACCGCGGGCGCGGTGGGCAACCCGGGCCAGGCGAACTACGCCGCGGCGAACGCGGTGCTGGACGCCATCGCGCAGCGGCGGCACGCCGACGGGCTGGTCGCGACATCGATCGCCTGGGGCGCGTGGTCGGGCGGCGGCATGGCCGACGAAGCCAGGGTCTCCGAGGGGATCCGGCAGGCTGGAGCGTCCACTCTGGACCCCGCTCTCGCGGTCGCCGCGATGCGCCGGTCGATCGCGGAATCCGCTCCCGCGGTGGTGATCGCCGATCTGAACCGCCCGCAGGTGCTCGGCGCGCTGCTCGGGCTGCGTCCCAGCCTGGTGCTCTCGGAACTCCCGGAAGCGCGCGGCGTGCTGGCGGAGCTGGCGGCGAGCCGCGGGGACGGCCGGTCGGCTGCCGCGGAGTTGCGGCGAAACCTGCGCGGCACCAGCGGAACCGACCGCGTCGAAGCGGTGCTCGACCTGGTGCTCGGGCACGCGGCCGCGGTGCTCGGCCACGCCGACGCGGCGGCGATCAGCGCCGACAAGGCGTTCCGCGACCTGGGATTCGACTCGTTGACCGCAGTGGACCTGCGAAACCGGCTGACCGAGGTCACCGGGCTGACGCTGCCCACCGGGCTGGTCTTCGACCACCCGACGCCGCGGGGACTCGCCGAGTTCCTGGCCGCGGAGCTGCTCGGCGAGGACGACGCGGAGGACGTGCCCGCGATGTCCGGCACCGGCGTGCTAGCGGTGGAGACCGAGGACATCGCGATCGTGGGAGTGGCGTGCCACTTCCCGGGCGATGTGGACTCGCCGGAGGACCTGTGGCGGCTGCTGGTCGAGGGCCGGGACGCGATCGGCGCCTTCCCCGCCGATCGCGGCTGGGACCTGGCCAACCTCGGCGGCTCCACGGACCGGGGCGGTTTCCTCTCCGGTGTCGCCGACTTCGATCCGGAGTTCTTCGGGATCTCGCCGCGCGAGGCGCTGGCGATGGATCCGCAGCAGCGGTTGCTGCTGGAGACGTCCTGGGAGGCGATCGAGCGCGCGGGTGTGGACGCGACGTCGTTGCGGGGCAGCCGGACCGGTGTGTTCGTCGGGACCAACGGGCAGGACTACCAGCACGTCGTGATGGCCTCCGACGAGGACCTGGAAGGCCACGCCGGAACCGGGCTCGCGGCCAGCGTGATGTCCGGGCGGCTGTCCTACGTGCTGGGCCTGGAAGGCCCCGCGGCCACGGTCGACACCGCCTGTTCCTCGGCCCTGGTGTCGCTGCACATGGCCGCGCGCTCGTTGCGCGGGCGGGAGTGCTCGCTGGCGCTCGCGGGTGGCGTGACGGTGATGGCCACGCCCACCAGCTTCGCGGGCTTCTCCCGGCAGGGCGGCCTCGCCGAGGACGGCCGGTGCAAGGCCTTCTCCGACGACGCGGACGGCACCGGCTGGTCCGAGGGCGTCGGGATGCTCGTGGTGGAGCGGCTCTCCGACGCCGAGCGCAACGGGCATCCGGTGCTGGCGGTGGTGCGCGGTTCCGCGGTGAACCAGGACGGCGCGTCCAACGGCCTGACGGCACCGAACGGACCCGCGCAGCAGCGCGTCATCCGGGAGGCGCTGGCCGGGGGTGGGCTCGATCCGTCCGATGTGGACGCCGTGGAGGCGCACGGCACCGGGACCGCGCTCGGCGATCCGATCGAGGCGGAAGCCCTGGTCGGCGCCTACGGGCACGGGCGGGAGCGCCCGCTGCTGGTCGGTTCGGTGAAGTCCAACCTCAGCCACACGCAGGCCGCGGCCGGGGTCGCGGGCGTGATCAAGATGGTCATGGCGATGCGGCGCGGAACGCTGCCCAAGACCCTGCACGTGTCCGAAGCGTCGTCGCGCGTCGACTGGTCCGGCGACATCGAGCTGCTGACCGAGGCCACCGAATGGCCGCTCGCGGAACGGCCGCGGCGCGCGGGCGTGTCGTCGTTCGGCATCAGCGGCACCAACGCGCACGTGATCCTCGAATCGGCCGACCGCGAACCCGCTCCGCGCGGCCGGTGGACGGGCCCGGTCCCGCTGCCGATCGGCGCCAAGTCCGAGGCCGCGCTGGACGCGCAGGTCGAGCGGATCCGCGCGGTCGAGGAGGACCCGCTCGACATCGGGTACTCGCTGCTGCACCGCTCGGCGTTCGAGCACCGCGCGGTGCTGCTGGACGGCGCGGAGATCGCCAGGGGAGTGGCTTCCGAGGGAGCGCTGGCGGTGCTGTTCTCCGGACAGGGCAGCCAGCGCCTCGGAATGGGGCGCGAGCTCTACGAGCGGTTCCCGGTCTTCGCCGAGTCCCTGGACGCGGTGCTGCTGCACCTCGATCCGGGGTTGCGCGAGGTCATGTGGGGTGATGACGCGGAGCTGCTGAATCGCACCGGATGCGCCCAGCCCGCGCTGTTCGCGATCGAGGTTGCCCTGTACCGGCTGGCCGAGTGGTTCGGCGTCCGGGCCCGGTTCCTCGCGGGGCACTCGGTGGGCGAGATCACCGCCGCGCACGTGGCGGGTGTGCTGTCGCTGGAGGACGCGGCGACGCTGGTCTCGGCGCGGGCGAGCCTGATGCAGGCGCTGCCGGCCGGTGGGGCGATGGTCGCGGTGCAGGCATCGGAGGCCGAGGTGCTGCCGCACCTGACGGAGCGGGTGTCGATCGCGGCGATCAACGGCCCGGCCTCGGTGGTGCTCGCCGGTGCCGAGGACGAGGTGCTGGAGCTGGCGCAGCGGTGGAAGTCGCGGCGCCTGGAGGTTTCGCACGCGTTCCACTCGCCGTTGATGGAGCCGATGCTGGCGGACTTCCGCGCGGCGATCAGCGGGTTGACCTTCGCCGAACCGAGCATCCCGGTGGTCGCCTCCGGCGATGTCACGTCCCCGGAGTACTGGGTGCGCCACGTGCGCGACGCGGTGCGGTTCGCGGACAACATCGCGGCGCTGCGCGAGTCCGGGGCGAGCCGGTTCCTGGAACTCGGGCCGGACGGAGTGCTCTCGGTCCTCGTCGACGGCGCGCACCCGATGCTGCGCAAGGACCGGGGCGAGGAGGCCGCGGCGGCCGCCGCGCTCGCCAGCCTGCACGCCGAAGGCGTGCCGGTGGATTGGAGCGGGTGGTTCACCGGAACCGGCGCGCGGCTGGTGGAACTGCCCACCTACCCCTTCCAGCACGAGCGGTTCTGGCCCAGGACCCCGGCCACCGGGCGCGGCGACGTGTCCGCGCTCGGGCTCGCGCGCGCCGGTCACCCGCTGCTGGCCGCGGCCGTGCCCGTGGCGGGATCCGGCGAACTGGTGCTCTCCGGCAGGATCTCGCCCGCGACGCACCCCTGGCTGGCCGATCACGTGGTCGGCGGGTCGGTGCTGTTCCCCGGCACCGGCTTCCTCGACTTCGCGATCCGCGCGGGCGACATGGTCGGCTGCGACCGGGTGGACGGCCTCAGCATCGTGGTCCCGCTGGTGCTGGCCGAACGCGAGGCCGTTGACGTGCAGGTGCGGGTCACCGCGCCGGACGAAGCGGATCGGCGCGCGCTGAGCATCCACTCGCGCCGGGCGGACGCGGAGGAGTGGACCAAGCACGCGGCGGGCACGCTCGTCGCGGGCGCGCACACCGCGGAGTTCGACGCCACCGAGTGGCCCCCGGCGGGCGCGGAAGAGCTGGACCTGGCGGACTTCTACGCCACGCTGGCCGACGGCGGACTGTCCTACGGGCCGGTGTTCCGCGGGCTGAAGTCGGCCTGGCGCAGCGGACCGGACGTGTTCGTCGAGGTCGCGCTGCCCGAGTCGGTCGAGGACGCGAGCTCGTTCGGGGTGCACCCGGCGCTGCTGGACTCGGCGCTTCACGGGATCGCGTTCGTCGACGGTGCGGGGCAGGGCCTGCCGTTCGAGTGGAACGGAGCGTCCCTGCACGCGATCGGACCGTCGCGGCTGCGGGTCCGGCTGTC
Source organism: Saccharopolyspora halophila (assembly GCF_039531955.1). NCBI lineage: Bacteria > Bacillati > Actinomycetota > Actinomycetes > Pseudonocardiales > Pseudonocardiaceae > Saccharopolyspora > Saccharopolyspora halophila. Next base: position 31,458 of record NZ_BAAARA010000011.1, on the reverse strand, counting down.
TCCCGCGGGCAACGGGACGGTCTCCGTCGCGGCGGCCGATGTCGAGGGCGCGCCGGTGCTGTCCGCGGCCTCGCTGGCCGTGCGCACGCCGTCGACCGACCGGCCCGCCGTCGCCGCGGCGGAGCAGGACTCGCTGTTCCGCGTCGAGTGGCTGCCGGTCGCGATCGACGACGCCGCGGCGGATCCGGAGATCGAACTGGTCGAGATCTCCGGTGGGGCGGACGCCGATTCGGCGCACGCCGAGACCGCCCGCGTGCTCGAACTGCTCCAGCAGGCGCGCAAGCCGCTCGCCTTCATCACGCGCGGTGCGGTCGCCATCGCCGACGAGCCGGTGACCGATCTCGGGGCCGCCGCGGTGTGGGGCCTCGTCCGCTCCGCGCAAGCCGAGCAGCCCGGCCGCTTCCAGCTGGTCGACGCGGAGGCGGACGCGACCGTGCCGCCCGGGGCGCTCGCCACCGGCGAACCGCAGCTCGTCCTCCGCGACGGCACCGCTCACGCGGCGCGGCTGGCGCGGCTGGCATCGGGCGACGCGCTGGTGCCGCCGGCCGGGGTTCCGTGGCGGCTGGACATCGCCGCCAAGGGCAGTCTCGACGGGCTGGAGCTCGCGCCCTGCCCGGAGGTGCTGGAACCGCTTGCGGGCCGCCAGGTGCGGGTCGCCGTGCGCGGTGCGGGCCTGAACTTCCGCGACGTGCTCAACGCGCTGGGCATGTACCCCGGCGAGGCAGGTGCTCTCGGTGCCGAAGCGGCAGGCGTCGTGGTGGAGACCGGTCCGGAAGCGACGGACCTGCGGGTCGGTGACCGGGTCTTCGGCATGGTCTTCGGCGGTTTCGGCCCGGCGGGCGTGGTCGACGAGCGCTACCTCGCGCGGATGCCCGACGGTTGGTCCTACGAGGCCGGCGCGTCCGTGCCGCTGGTGTTCCTCACCGCCTACCACGCGCTCGTCGACCTCGGCGGCGTGCGACCGGGCGAGAAGGTGCTGATCCACGCCGGGGCCGGGGGCGTCGGCATGGCGGCCATCCAGCTCGCCAAGCACCTCGGTGCCGAGGTGTTCGCCACCGCCAGCGAGGGCAAGTGGGACGTGCTGCGCGGCTTCGGGATTCCCGACGACCACATCGCCTCCTCGCGCACCACCGAGTTCGAGCAGCGCTTCGGCCAGGGCGTCGACGTCGTGCTCAACGCCCTCTCCGGGGAGTTCATCGACGCCTCGTCGCGGCTGCTCGGCGAGGGCGGCCGCTTCCTGGAGATGGGCAAGACCGATCTGCGGGACCCGGCCGAGCTGCCCGGGATCCGGTACCAGGCGTTCGACCTGGGCTGGGTCGATCCCGAGCGCATCCGGGAGATGCTGGCCGAGCTGCTGGTGCTGTTCGGCGAGGGTGCGCTGGAACCGCTGCGCACCGCGAGCTGGGACGTGCGCCGGGCGCGCGAGGCCTTCCGCTTCATGAGCCGGGCCCAGCACATCGGCAAGATCGTCCTGACGGTACCCGCCGAGTGGGATCCGGACGGAACCGTGCTGATCACCGGCGGTACCGGCGGCCTGGGCGGTGAGCTCGCGCGGCACCTCGTCACCGAACGGGGCGTGCGGCACCTGCTGCTGCTCAGCCGAAGCGGCCCGGACGCCGCGGGGGCGCCGGAGCTGCGGGACGAGCTCGCCGGGCACGGTGCGGAACTGGAGATCGAGGCCTGCGACGTCGGCGATCGCGACGAGCTCGCGCGGGTGCTGGACGCCGTGCGGCGACCGCTGACCGCGGTGGTGCACACCGCCGGTGTGCTCGACGACGGCGCGATCGCCTCGTTGACGCCGGAGCGGCTGGACACCGCGTTGCGACCGAAGGCGGACGCGGCGTGGCACCTGCACGAGCTCACCCGCGAGCAGGACCTCGCCGCGTTCGTCCTGTACTCCTCGGTCTCCGGCCTGCTCGGCACGCCCGGCCAGGGCAACTACGCGGCCGGCAACAGCTACCTGGACGCGCTGGCCGCGCACCGGCGCGGCCTCGGCCTGCCCGGGGTGTCCCTGGCGTGGGGAGCGTGGGCCTCGACGGTCGGCATGACCGGCACCATGGACGAGGGCGCGCTGCAGCGCCTCGAGCGATCGACCATGCCGCCGCTGCCGGTCGAGCAGGGGCTCGGGCTGTTCGACGCCGCCACGGCCGCGGACGAGCCGCTCGTCGTGCCCGCGCGGATCAAGACCGGTTCCGCCACCGGGATGCTGCCGCCGCTGCTGCACAACCTCGTGCGCGGTGGCCGGCGCACCGCCGCGGCGGGCGGCGACCGGCCAGGGGAACCCGCGCAGCTGCGCGGCGCGCACCCGGCCAAGCGCGCACGAGCCCTGCTGGACCTGATCCGCGGCGAGGCCGCCGCCGTGCTGGGGCACGCCTCGGCGGACGCGATCGACGGGGAGCGGGAGTTCCGCCAGCTGGGCTTCGACTCCCTGACCTCGGTCGAGCTGGGCAACCGGCTCGGCACCGCGACCGGGCTGACGTTGCCCGCCACGCTCGTCTTCGACTACCCGACACCGCAGGCGCTGGCCGATTTCCTGCTGGCCGAGCTGTTCGGCGCGGACCCGGAACTCGGCGAGGAAGCCGTCGCGGACTCCGACGTCAGCGACGAGCCGATCGCGATCGTCGGGCTCAGCTGCCGCTTCCCGGGCGGGGTCGACACGCCGGAGGCGTTGTGGGAGCTGCTGACCGAGGAGCGCGACGCCATCGGCCCGTTCCCGGACGACCGCGGCTGGGACCTCGCCGCGCTCACCGGCGACGGCCCCGGGCACAGCAGCACCTCGTGCGGGGGATTCGTCTCGGGCATCGCCGAGTTCGACCCGGCCTTCTTCGGCATCTCGCCGCGCGAGGCGGTGTCGATGGACCCGCATCAGCGGCTGACGCTGGAACTGTCCTGGGAAGCCCTGGAACGCGCGGGCATCGACCCGGTCGCGTTGCGCGGCAGCCGCACCGGCGTGTTCGTCGGCGCCAGCGGCCAGGACTACGCACACCTCGTGCTCGGGTCGCAGGCGAGCATGGCGGGCTACTCGGGCACCGGTACCTCGCCGAGCGTCATCTCCGGCCGGTTGTCCTACATCTTCGGCCTCGAAGGCCCCGCGATGACGGTCGACACGGCGTGCTCCTCGGCCCTGGTGGCGCTGCACCTCGCCGCGCAGGCGCTGCGCAACGGGGAGTGCTCGCTGGCGCTCGCGGGCGGTGTCCAGGTGATGTCGACACCGGGCGCGTTCATGGAGTTCACCCAGCAGGGCGGACTCGCCGCGGATGGCCGGTGCAAGCCGTTCTCCGACAGCGCCGACGGCACCGCGTGGTCGGAGGGCATCGGTGTGCTGGCGGTGGAGCGGTTGTCCGACGCGCAGCGCAACGGGCACGAGGTGCTGGCGGTGCTGCGCGGTTCGGCGGTCAACCAGGACGGCGCGTCCAACGGCTTGACCGCGCCGAACGGTCCGTCGCAGCAGCGGGTGATCCGGCAGGCGCTGGTCAGCGCCGGGTTGAACGCGTCCGATGTGGACGCGGTGGAGGCGCACGGCACGGGCACCACGCTGGGCGATCCGATCGAGGCGCAGGCGCTGCTGGCCACCTACGGCCAGGACCGCGACGAGCCGCTGCTGCTGGGCTCGATGAAGTCGAACATCGGCCACGCGCAGGCGGCCGCCGGTGCCGCTGGCGTGATCAAGATGGTGCTGGCGCTGCGCAACGGCGTGCTGCCGAGGACCCTGCACGTCACCGAGCCCTCCGCGCACGTCGACTGGTCGGCGGGCGCGGTGCGGCTGCTGACCGGGGCAGCCGAGTGGCCGTCCGGTGACCGGCCGCCGCGCGCCGGGGTGTCGTCGTTCGGCATCAGCGGCACCAACGCGCACGTGATCCTGGAAGGCGTCGCGACCGAGCGGAGCAGGATCGACGCCGACCGGACGCGGCCGGTTCCCGCGCCCTGGGTCGTCTCGGCCAAGACGGCGGACGCGCTCGACGATCAGATCCAGCGCATCACCGCCGTCGAGCAGGATCCGGTGGACGTCGGGTACTCCTTGCTGCGGCGCTCGGCGTTCGAGCACCGCGCGGTGCTGCTGGACGGCGCGGAGATCGCGAGGGCGGCGGCCGGACGCCGATCGCTCGCGGTGCTGTTCTCCGGCCAGGGCAGTCAGCGCCTCGGGATGGGGCGCGAGCTCTACGAGCGCTTCCCGGTGTTCGCCGAAGCGCTGGACGACGTGCTGGCCTCGCTCGACCCGCAGCTGCGGGAGGTGATCTGGGGCGAGGACTCCGATGCGCTGAACCGGACCGGCAGCACGCAGCCCGCCCTGTTCGCCGTCGAGGTCGCGCTCTACCGGCTCGTCGAATCCTTCGGCGTCGTACCGGACTTCGTCGGCGGGCACTCGGTCGGTGAGATCACGGCCGCGCACGTCGCGGGCGTGCTGTCGCTGGCGGACGCCTGCGCGCTGGTGTCGGCGCGGGCGCGGCTCATGCAGGAGCTGCCGGACGGCGGTGCGATGGTCGCGATCCAGGCGGGCGAGGACGAGGTGGCACCGCACCTGAGCGACGACGCCGCGATCGCGGCGGTCAACGCCCCGGGCTCGGTGGTGGTCTCCGGCGCGCAGCACGCCGTGCAGGACATCGCCGATCGCTTCGCCGAGAAGGGCCACCGGACGCGGCGGCTGCCGGTCAGCCACGCGTTCCACTCCCCGCTGATGGAGCCGATGCTGGACGAATTCCGCGCCGCGGCAGCGGGATTGACCTTCGCCGAGCCGCAGATCCCGGTGGTGTCCAACCTCAGCGGCGAGATCGCCGGTGGAGCCGAGCTGTGCTCGCCGCAGTACTGGGTGCGGCACGCCCGCGAGGCGGTGCGCTTCGCCGACGGCGTCGCCGCGCTGGAGACCGCCGGGGCGGACGCGTTCCTGGAGATCGGCCCGGACGGTGCCCTGTCGGCCCTGGTCGAGGGCTGCGTTCCGATGTTGCGCCGGGACCGCGACGAGCAGACGTGCGTGCTGACCGCGCTCGCCCGGTTGTTCGTCACCGGTGTGCGCGTCGACTGGGAACGGTTGTACGCCGGTACCGGCGCGCGACGCGTGAACCTGCCGACCTACCCCTTCCAGCGCGAGCGCTTCTGGCCGACCCCCGCCGAATCGGCAGGCGATGCCGCAGGATTCGGTCTGGCACCGGCCGAGCACCCGCTGCTGGGCGCGGTGATGGCGGTCGCGGGCTCGGAAGCGGTCGCGTTCACCAACCGGCTGACCGAGGCTCTCCCGGAGGCTGCGTTCCTGGAGCTCGCCTTCGCCGCGGCCGAGCACGTCGGCTGCGAGCGCGTCGAGGAACTCACCGTCACCGAACCGCTGGTGCCTGGCGTGGTGCAGGTCTGGGTCGATCCCGCCGATGACGGCGGGCGCCGGCGCATCTCGGTGCATTCGCGGGGTTCGGACGACCAGCCGTGGCGGCAGCACGCCGGTGGAGTGCTGGTGCGCGGCGAGCCGGCGGCGGTCGACACGACCGGTCTCACCGGGGAGCAGTGGCCGCCGGAGAACGCGATGCCCGTCGAGGTGCCCGATCCGGAGCACGTGCCGGCCGCGTGGCGGGTCGGCGACGACATCTACGCCGAGGTCGTGCTGCCGGAGGAGACCTCCGGCGCCGGGGCCTGCGGCGTGCACCCGGCGCTGCTGACCGCAGCCGTCGGGGCGGCAGCTGGCGAGGAGCTGGTCGCGCTGTCCTGGCACGGCGCGTCGCTGCACGCGGTCGGGGCCACCGCGTTGCGGACCCGCACGACGGTGCGCGGCGAATCTCTGAGCCTGACCGCGGTCGACGCCGAGGGAGCGCCGGTGCTGTCCGTCGAATCGGCGGCGCTGGGAGCTCCGCTCTCCGCGACTGCCGAGCGGGACTCGCTGCTGCGGCTGGACTGGGTTCCCGCGCCGACGCGGGAGCCGGCGAACGGCACCGCCGAGGGGACTCGCTGGGCCGTGCTCGGGGCCGACGAGGCCGGCGCGGGCGCGGCGTTGAAAGCCGCAGGTGCGCAGGTCGTTTCGGCGACGGGGCTGGCGGACGCGGTTGCCGGGGACGGTGAGGTGCCCGATGTCGTGCTGGCCCCGCTGTCCGGTGCCGCCGACCGCGGGGATGCCGGGGCCGCGCACGACGTGGCGGTCCGCGCGTTGCGGCTGGTGCAGGAGTGGCTGGCCGACGACCGCTTCGCGGACAGCCGCCTGGTGCTGGTCACCCGCGGGGCCGTCGGCGGCGAGGACCTGGGCGCTGCCGCCGCGTGGGGCCTGGTGCGGTCGGCCCAGTCGGAGAACCCCGGCACCTTCCTGCTCGCGGACCTGGACGAGCCGGATGCGGCGGCGCGTGTCCTGCCGCTGCTGCCGGAGTTGCTGGACTCGGGCGAGACGCAGGTGCTCGTGCGGGAGGACGCCGCGCTGGTCGGCCGTCTCGCCCGCACGACCGAGGACGCCGAACCGGTGTCCTGGGATCCGGACGGCACCGTTCTCATCACGGGCGGTACCGGTGGTCTCGGCGCCGAGCTCGCCCGGCACCTGGTCGCCGAGCGCGGCATGCGACACCTGCTGTTGGTGTCGCGGCGCGGGCTGGCAGCCGATGGCGTCGCCGAACTCCGCGACGAGCTGGCCGCGCACGGCGCGGAAGTCGGCGTGGCCGCGTGCGACATCGCCGACCGGGATTCGCTGCTGCGGGTGCTGTCCTCGGTCGAGCGGCCGCTGACCGCGGTGGTGCACGCCGCCGGTGTGCTCGACGACGGGATCGTCGAGTCGCTGACGCCCGAGCGGCTGAGCGGAGTGCTGCGGCCGAAGGTCGACGGTGCCTGGAACCTGCACGAGGCGACGCGCGATCTCGACCTCGCGGCCTTCGTGCTGTACTCCTCGGTCTCCGGCGTGCTGGGCGCGGCCGGTCAGGGCAACTACGCGGCGGCCAACGCCTTCCTGGACGCGCTGGCGGCGCACCGCCGCGCCCGCGGTCTGGTGGCGACCTCGCTGGCCTGGGGACCGTGGACCGAGTCCGCAGGCATGGCAGGCGGTCTCGCCGACGGTGCCGCGGATCGCATCGGCCGGTCCGAGATGGCGCCGCTGTCGATCGAGCAGGGGCTCGCGCTGTTCGACGACGCGACGGGCCGGGACGACGCGCTGCTGGTAGCGGCGCGGATCAACACCGGCCGCGCGCAGGCTCCGGTGGCGGCCGCGCTGCGCGGGCTGGTGCGCGGTGGCAAGCGCGTCGCCGCGGGTCGCCGGTCCGATGCCGACCTCGCCGACGGCCTCGCGGGGCTGGACGCCGAGGAGCGGATGCGGCACCTGGTGGGACTGGTGCGCGGCCACGCCGCCGGTGTCCTCGGGCACGGCTCGCCCGAGGCGGTCGAGCCGGACAAGGAGTTCCGCCAGCTGGGCTTCGACTCGCTCACCGCGGTGGAGCTGCGCAACAGCCTGGCCGCGGCCAGCGGCCGGAAACTGCCCTCGACGCTGGTGTTCGACCACCCGACACCGGCGATGCTCGCCGAGTTCCTGGCGGCCGAGCTCTTCGGCGGTGGTGCGGACGAAGCGGCCGGGCTGCTCGGCGAACTCGACCGCCTGGAGTCGCTGCTGGCCGCCAGCGATCCGGATGAGGTGGCGCGCTCCGGTGCTTCCGCGCGGTTGCGCAACCTGCTGGCGCAGTACGGCGGATCCGGTGCGCACACCGAAGAGGCGGCCGTGACCGAACGGATCCAGTCGGCGAGCACCGACGAGGTCCTGGCGTTCATCGACAACGAGCTCGGCCGCGATGCCGAGCGCTGATCCCTGGTCTTGAGAAGGAAGGCACACCTGCCATGCCCGACGAAGAGAAGCTCGTTGAGTACCTGAAGTGGGTCACCGCGGACCTGCACCGGGCCCGGCAGCGACTGGAGGAGGTCGAGTCGGGCAAGCACGAACCCGTCGCGATCGTCGGCCTCGCCTGCCGCTTCCCCGGTGGCGTGCGCACACCGGAGGACCTGTGGGAACTGCTGTCCTCCGGCGGGGACGCGATCTCCGGCTTCCCGACCGATCGCGGCTGGGACCTCGGCACCCTCGCGGGCGGTGCCGAGGGGCACAGCTCCACGCTGCAGGGCGGTTTCCTCTACGACGCGGCGGAGTTCGATCCGGGCTTCTTCGGCATCTCGCCGCGCGAGGCCATGGCGATGGACCCGCAGCAGCGGTTGCTGCTGGAGACCACCTGGGAGGCCATCGAACGCGCGGGCATCGACCCGGCCTCGTTGCGCGGCAGCCGCACCGGCGTGTTCGTCGGCACGAACGGCCAGGACTACGGGCACGTGCTCATCGGTTCGCAGGAGGACGTCGGCGGGCACGCCGGAATGGGCACCGCTGCCAGCGTGATCTCCGGGCGGGTGTCCTACACGCTCGGTCTCGAAGGGCCGGCGGTGACGGTGGACACCGCCTGCTCCTCGGCCCTGGTGTCGCTGCACCAGGCGGCCCAGGCGCTGCGCGGCGGCGAGTGCTCGCTCGCGCTGGCCGGTGGCGTCACGGTGATGACCACGGCCTCGAACTTCGCCGGTTTCACCCGGCAGGGCGGGCTCGCGCCGGACGGCCGCTGCAAGGCGTTCTCCGATGACGCCGACGGCACCGGCTGGTCCGAGGGCATCGGTGTGCTGCTCGTCGAGAAGCTCTCGGACGCGCAGCGCAACGGTCACCCGGTGCTCGCGGTGGTCGAGGGCAGCGCGGTGAACCAGGACGGCGCGTCCAACGGCCTCACCGCCCCGAACGGTCCCGCCCAGCGCGAGGTGATCCGCGCGGCGCTGGCCAGCGCCGGGTTGAGCGGGTCCGATGTGGACGCGGTGGAGGCGCACGGCACTGGGACCACGCTGGGCGATCCGATCGAGGCGCAGGCGCTGCTGGCGACTTACGGCCAGGACCGCGCGGAACCGCTGCTGCTGGGGTCGATCAAGTCCAACATCGGCCACACGCAGGCCGCGGCGGGCGTGGCCGGTGTGATCAAGATGGTGCTGGCGCTGCGCAACGGCGTGCTGCCGAAGACCCTGCACGTCACCGAGCCCTCCGCGCACGTCGACTGGTCGGCGGGAAGCTCTCGCCTGCTCACCGAACCGACCGACTGGCCGGGCGGGGAGAAACCGCGCCGCGCCGGGGTTTCCTCGTTCGGCGTCAGCGGCACGAACGCGCACGTGATCCTGCAGGAAGCGCCCGAGCCCGAGACGGCGGAACCCGCGGCCGACGGCCCCACCGCGTCGCGCGGCGTGGTGCCGCTGGTGGTCTCGGCCAAGTCCGGCACCGCGCTGGACGCCCAGATCGAGCGGATCGAGCTCGTCGACGGAAACCCGGTCGACATTGGGTATTCGGCGCTGAGCACCAGGCCGACCTTCGACCACCGGGCGGTGCTGCTGTCCGGTGCCGACGGTGTCGCCGAGGCCGCGCGCGGTGTCGCGAGCGGTGGTGCTTCGCTGGCCGTGCTCTTCGCCGGTCAGGGTTCGCAGCTGATCGGCATGGGGCGCGAGCTGCACGAGCGGTTCCCGGTCTTCGCCGAGGCGCTGGACGTTGTGCTGGCCAACCTCGACCCCGCGGTGCGCGAGGTCATGTGGGGCGCCGAGGAGGAACCGCTGCAGCGGACCGGGCACGCCCAGCCCGCGCTGTTCGCGATCGAGGTCGCGCTCTACCGGCTGGTGGAGTCCTTCGGCGTCGTCCCGGACCACCTCGCCGGGCACTCGATCGGCGAGATCGCCGCGGCTCACGTGGCCGGTGTCCTCTCGCTGGAGGACGCCTGCCTGCTGGTATCCACCCGAGCGCGGCTGATGCAGGCGCTGCCCGCAGGCGGCGCCATGATCGCGGTCGAGGCCGCCGAGGAGGAGGTCCGGCCGCACCTGCCGGACGGGGTGTCCATCGCCGCGATCAACGGGGCCGAGTCGCTGGTCCTCGCCGGCGCCGAGGACGAGGTGTCCGCAGTCGCGCAGCGGTGGAAGCACAAGCGGCTGCGCGTCTCGCACGCCTTCCACTCGCCGTTGATGGACCCGATGCTGGACGAGTTCCGCGCGGCCATCGGCGGGATCTCGTTCTCCCGGCCGCGCATCCCGATCGTCGCCGGCGGCGACGTCACCTCGGTGGACTACTGGGTGCGGCACGTGCGGGAAGCGGTGCGCTTCCACGACAACGTGACGTCGCTGCGGGACTGCGGGACCACCGCGTTCCTGGAGATCGGACCCGACGGCGCGCTCTCGGCGATGGTCGACGGTTGCGTCCCGGCGCTGCGCAAGGGCAGGTCGGAGGAGGTCGCGCTGCTGACCGCGCTGGCGCGGCTGCACGTCACCGGTGTACCGGTGGACTGGCAGGCGTGCTTCGAAGGCACCGGGGCGCGGCGGGTGGAGCTGCCGACCTACCCGTTCGACCGCGAGCGGTACTGGCCGGAGTCCACCGCGGACCCGAGGGGACCGTTCGGCGGGATGTTCCAGGGGCAGCAGCCGTCCCTGTACCGCATCGACTGGACTCCCGCGGAGATCGCCGCGGCCACCGGCGGTGCGCGCTGGGCCGTCGTGGGCGACGATGAGCTCGACCTCGCGCACCTGCTCTACAGCGCGGGGCAGACCGTGACCGGGTACGGCGAGGAGCTGACCGACGCCGTCGGCGACGGCGGTACGGCGCCGGACGTCTTCCTCGTGACGCTGACGGGCGGCGAGGACGCCGCCTCCGCGCACGCGTTGACGACCCGGGTGCTCGGGCTCGTCCAGGAGTGCCTGTCGAACCCGAAGTTCGACAACTCGCGGGTGGTGTTCGTCAGCCGCGGCGCGGCCACCGGAGAGGACTTGGCCGCCGCGTCGGCTTGGGGACTGGTGCGCTCGGCGCAGTCGGAGAGCCCGGGGCGCTTCCTGCTCGTCGACATGGACGGCGAGCCGATGTCGGCCGCGACGTTGCCGAAGCTGGTCTCCTCCGACGAGCCGCAGGTGCTGGTGCGCGACGGTTCGGTGCGCGCAGCGCGGCTGTCCGAGCTGCCGCGGACGACACCGGCCGCGCGCTCCTGGGACCCCGAACGCACGGTGCTGATCACCGGCGGGACCGGCGGGCTCGGAGCCGAGCTCGCGCGGCACCTGGTGACGCGGTGCGGCGTGCGGCATCTGCTGCTGGTCAGCAGGCGCGGACCGGAGGCGCCGGGCACGGCCGAGCTGGAAGCCGAGCTCGCCGCGCACGGCGCGACCACGACGATCACCGCCACCGACATCTGCGACCCCGCCTCGGTGTCGGCCCTGGTGGCCGGGATTCCCGAGGAGCACCCGCTCGGCGCGGTGGTGCACACCGCTGGAGTGCTCGACGACGGCCTGGTGGACACCTTGACGCCGGAGCGGCTCGCCTCCGTGCTGCGGCCGAAGGTGGACGGGGCGTGGAACCTGCACCGCGCCACCCGCGACCTCGGCCTCGCCGTCTTCGCGCTGTACTCGTCGGTGGCGAACGTGCTCGGCGGTGCCGGGCAGGGCAACTACGCCGCCGCGAACGCCTACCTGGACGCGCTCGCCGCCCATCGGCGCGGCGCCGGGCTCGCGGGAGTCTCGCTGGCGTGGGGCCCGTGGACCCAGGCAGGCGGCATGACCGGCGGGCTCAGCGATGCGGCGATGGACCGCATCACGCGGTCCGGAATGCCGCCGCTGGCACCCGAGCAGGGGCTCGCGCTGTTCGACGCCGCCGTCGCCGGTGACGAGGCCCTGGTGGTCGCCGCCCAGGTCGAAACGGGCTCGCGCGGAGCGGTCGCCCCGCTGCTGCGCGGTCTCAACGCCGAGGAACCGGGCGCGGGCGCGACCGGCAAGGCCGCGGTCACCGTGCTGGATCGGCTGCGCGAGGCCGAACCGGGGGAGCGCGAAGGCATGATCCGCGACCTCGTGGTCGGCATGTCGGCGGCGTTGCTCGGGAATTCCGATCCGAGCGCGGTCGATGCCGACCGGGACTTCCTGGAACTGGGCTTCGACTCGCTCATCGCGGTGGAACTGCGCAACCAGCTGTCCGAGCAGCTGAGCGTGAAGCCGTCCAGCTCCGTGGTCTTCGACAGCAAGACGCCCGCGCAGCTGGCCAAGACAATGCTCGGCGAACTCGGCGCGCTGGACGGGCCGAGCGCCGTGGCGGTGCAGGGCGCCGGGCAGGCCGTGGACCCGGGAGATACCCTGCACGGGCTGTTCATGGCGGCGGTCGGCTCCGGCAAGGTGATGCAGGGCCTGCAGATGCTCAAGCACGTCGCGCTGCTGCGCCCGATGTTCGAAACGCCCGCGGAACTCGAGGAGCTGCCCGCTCCGGTCCCGCTCGCGAACGGTCCGGGCCTGCCCAAGCTGATCTGCATCAGCGCTCCGGGGGCCACCGCGGGCATCCACATGTACGCGCGCCTGGCGGCTCAGCTGCGCGACAAGCGCCACGTCTCGGCGTTGCCGCTGGTGGGCTTCGAACCGGGCGAGGCCCTGCCCGCGAACAGCGAGGCCGCGGCGCGCTGGGTCGCGGAGAGCGTGCTGCACGCCAGCGACGGTGACCCGTTCGTGCTCGTCGGCCACTCCTCGGGCGGGACGCTGGCCTACTTCGCGGCAGGCGTGCTGGAGGAGACCTGGGGAGTCCGCCCGGAGGCCGTGATCATGCTCGACACGTTGAGCCTGCGCTACGACAGCCACGAGGGCATGGACTTCGACGCGGTCACGGCGAACTACTTCAGCACCATGGAATCGCCCGCGGTCAGCCTCAACAGCGCCCGGCTGTCGGCGATGGCGCACTGGTTCGTCCGCATCGTCGACATCGGCGTGCAGACGACCGCGCCGAAGCTGCTGGTGCGCTGCGCCAAGGAGGTCGGCGGTACGGAGCTCGACATCACCAGCCAGGACGTCGCGGTGCCGCACGACGAGATGCGCGTCGTGCAGACCGACCACATGTCGATGGTCAAGGAGGACTCCGCGCTGACCGCGGAGGTGATCGAGGACTGGCTCGGCACCACCGTCCCCGCGGAAACGTGATCCGGGCATCGCGCCCGTCGGAAACCGAGAAACCCCAGACAGCGTGCGAAACGTGGAAGGCGTCATGACTGCTTCGCGAGAAGAACTCCCCCTGGTGACCGCTGAACGTCCGTCCATCCTGACGTTCAGCGAGGTCCGCCTCCAACTGCAGGCGCAGGCACCCGTGTGCCGCATCCGCACTCCCGCGGGCGATGAGGGCTGGCTGGTCACGCAGCACGCGGAGGTGAAGGAGCTGCTGCAGGACGACCGGCTGGCCCGCTACCACCCGGACCCGGCCAACGCGCCCCGGTTCCTGCGCAACCCGATGCTCGACATGCTCGTGACCGACGTCGACGTCGAGACCGAGCGCCGGGCGCACGAGGAGAAGCGCGCGCTGTTCACCAAGAGCTTCGCGGCCCGCCGCGTGCTGGATCGCCGCTCCCGGGTGGAGGCCATCGCGCACGCCAAGATCGACGAGATCCTGCTGTCGGAGCAGCCCGCGGACCTGCACGAGACCTTCTCGACGGTGTTCGCGCAGAACGCGCTCTGCGACATGATCGGCATCCCGGAGGACTCCCGCCAGAAGCTGCTGGAGCAGATGGACCGGGTCGGTGCGGTCGATCAGCAGCACGCCGAAGGCGGCATGGACGCGGTGTTCGGGTTCGCCGCCGAGGTCGCCGGGCGCAGGCGCGAGGACCCGGGCGACGATGTGATCACGCGGTTCGCGGAGAGCGGCCTGACCGACGAACAGATCGGTGTGCACGTGGTCACGCTGCTGTTCACCGGGCTGGCCGGCTTGGTCAGCCACCTCGACTTCGGGGTGCTGCTGTTCCTGCGGAACCCGGAGCAGCGCCAGCTGGCGATGAACGACCCGGAGATCATGGCGCGCGCCGTGGACGAGGTGATGCGGGCGACCATCGGCAGCCCGGTGCTGCCGCGCTACGCCGCCGAGGACATCGAGATCGGCGGCGAGACCATCGCCGCCGGTGACCTCGTGATGCTGGACTTCTCGCTGGCGAACTTCGATTCGCGGGTCTACGACGACCCGGAGAAGTTCGACGTCACCCGCACGCCGAACCCGCACTTCACGTTCGGGCACGGGATGCGGCACTGCACCGGCGCTCCGCTGGTGCGCATCATCATGGCGGTGGGCTTCACCGCCCTGTTCTCCCGGATGCCCGAGCTGCGCCTCGCGGTGCCGGAGGCCGAGCTCGAGACGCACGCGGGCGGGAAGCTCGCCGGTGGCCTCGAGCGGTTCCCGGTCCTCTGGTGAGCGCCGCGGTTTCGGATTTCCGACGTGGCTGCTCGAGTGTGGGTGTGCGTGGCGGTGCGGGTGGCGGAACCTGACGCGCCGTGCGGTTGCGGGATCCGCTCCTTGAGCAGCCGTCCTACGCGGCGTCGCGGCTGTTCTCGCCGCACGACGCGTCAGAACCCGCGGCGGTGCGAGTTGAGTCCCGCGCTCGAAGCAGCGGCTCCGCCGCATACCTGAACAGTTCCTGGTGATCCCGAATCTTCGCTTGGCCCGACAGACCGAGAGGCGGGCCATCGCACGCCGACGAGCAAGGTGCAGATCTGCCCATGATGGACGAAGCGCTCCCGGCCACCCCGGGATGTCCGTTCCCGATGTCGAGGGACGGTGCGAATCCGCTCGAACCCCCGCCCGAATACCGGCGGCTCCGCATCGAGGAGCCGGTGTGCCGGGTCCGGACGCCGAACGGCGACCTCGCCTGGGTGGTGAGCAGGTACGAGGACGTGCGCGCCGCGCTCAGCGATCAGCGGCTGAGCTCGCGCGTGACGCGGGGATATCCGAGGTTGTTCTTCCCGGAGCCCGGGCCGCCGGGGGCGTTCGTCCAGTCCGATCCGCCGGAGCACACCCGCTACCGGCGGATGGTGGTCGGGCAGTTCACCAGGAAGCGCGCCGAGGAGATGCGGCCCTACGTCCAGGAGCTGGTGGACGAGCGCATCGATGCCATGCTCGCGCTCGACCGGCCGGTGGACCTGGTCACCGAGTACGCCAAGGAGGTGCCGCTGTCGGTCATCTGCAGACTGCTCGGCGTCCCGTACCGCGACCGCGTGGCGTTCGGGCGGTGGGTCAACAAGCTCAACGAGCCGACCGCGAACCCCTCGGTGAACAAGGGAGCGGCGAGCTCGCTGTTCCAGTACCTGCGCAGGCTCGTGACCGCCAAGGCGAAGAAGCCCACCGACGACCTGCTCGGCCGGCTCGCGGCCGAGCACCTGGCCAACGGCGAGATCACCCGCGAGGAGATCACCGCCATCGCGATGATGCTGCTGTCGGCGGGCTACGACACCTCCACCAGCGCCATCTCGCTGAGCGTGCTGACGCTGCTGGAGAACCCGGACGAGCTGGCCCGGCTCCAGGACGATCCGAGCCTGATCAACTCGGCCGTCGAGGAGCTGCTGCGGCACCAGAACATCATGCAGTGGGGCGTCGGCCGGGTCGCCGAGGAGGACGTGGAGATCGCGGGCCGGCGCATCCCGGCAGGTGACGGGGTGATCCTGCTGCTGCCGTCGGCGGACCGCGACGACGACGCCCATCCCGATGCCGCCCGGCTGGACATCACCCGCGAGACCGGGTACTCGCTGTCGTTCGGGCACGGCCTGCACAGCTGCGTCGGAAAGTTCCTCACCAGGGTCGAGATGCAGGTCGCGATCGGGACCCTGTTCCGCAGGATCCCCGGCCTCCGGCTGGTCAAGCCGCCGCACGAGCTCGAGTACCGCGAAGCGGCGATCACCTACGGCGTGCGGGAGCTTCCGGTGACGTGGTGATCAAGCAGCGCGAAAAGCGGTGGCGCGCCCCGTCGTTCGGGGCGCGCCACGGCTCGTTCAGGACCGCTGCGCGACGAGCAGGAGGTACCCGAACTCGTCCACGTCGATCATTCCCGGGGCCGGGATCGACGCCTCGAGCGCGTCTTCCAGACTCGCGCCGGGATTGGCCGCCGCCCACTCCGTCCACGGCTTGGACATCTCGATGAAGGTGCGCCGGGTCGTGTGCTCGCTGATGTCGGTGATCTCCTCGAACAGCATCCCGGCCGCGCGGAGCATCGAGGGGTAGTCCTTCACCCGCGCCGTGCTGATCAACGAGGTCTCGCGCAGCAGGTCCACGAAGGGCCGGTGGACCTCCGGGACGGGAGCCCGTTCGAAGAAGTCCGTCAGCACCAGGCGCCCGCCGGGACGCAGCACGCGGCCGATCTCGCCGAGCACCGCGACCCGATCCGGCATGTGCATCATGGATTCGAGCGCGAAGACGGCGTCGAAGGAGGCGTCCGGGAACGGCAGGTCCAGCGCGTCGGCGAGGCGGAAGTCGAGCCTGCCGCCGAGCTCGCTGGACTCGGACAGCGCCGTCGCCTGCTCGGCCTGCGCCTCGCTGACCGTGATCCCGGTGACCCGCGCGCCCGTGCGCCGCGCCGCGCGCAGCGCGGGACCGCCGATTCCGCAGCCGATGTCCAGCACGTGCTGCGTCTCGTCCACGCGCATCCGGTCGATCACCATGTCGGTGAGCCGCAGGGCCGCGACGTCGAGCGGCGCGTCCTCGTCCGGGGTCTCCCAGTAGCCGAAGTGCAGGTGCTCGCCGAAACCGAAGTTGGCGACGTCGGCCTCGTCGGGCCACAGGTCGCGGGACTCCGCCGCGAAGCGGTCGTAGAGCTTGCCGACCGCTTCGGCGTTCGAGATGGTCGACTGTTCTGACATCAACGGCTCCTTGGGGGTCCTCGGCAGTGCTCCGGTCGTACCTGCCGCGCCGCCGGATCAACCGGTGCCGCCGAGGATTCGGGTGAACACTTCGGTGAGTTCCGCGCTCGGGTCCTGCACCGCGTCGTGGCTGCGCCAGGCGATGAACCGGTCGGGGCGGACCAGGACCGCCCCGCTCGCGGTGACACCGCGCTGCGCGATCCAGGTGGACCGCGGGTCCTGGTAGTCGCCGGTGACGTGCCCTATGCGCAGCACGTCCAGCGGCAGGTTCAGCCGCTCGCCGACCTCGGTCGCGGCCGCGGTCCACCCGTCGTCCTCACCCGCGATGAGCAGGAAGCGGCCCGGCCGCGCCAGGTCCATGATCGGAACCCGGTGGCCGTCCCGGTCCTCGAGCAGGGCGTGCGGCAACGGGTGACCGGGGTGGGTGCCGGGCTGGTAGTTGCGGATCGGGTCGGGGTTCGGCGGTTCCGGCGAGCCGTCGGGGACGACCGCCTCGGACTCGTAGGCGTAGCCGTACTCGAGGTTGAGCGCGTTGAACTCCATCGACTGGCTCGCGACGATGCCGAGCACGGAATCCCGGAACTCCGCGTCCTCCGGACGCCCGCTCCACAGCCTCCGCAACGCCTCCCAGTTGTCCTCCGGAGCGCTGTCCGGGCCCATGCCGAGGGCATCGATGGCGTGCAGGTGGTTGACGATGTTGTCCATCGCCTGCTGGACGGTGCGCGCCGTCACCCTCCTGCGCTCGGGCTCGTAGCTGTCCAGCAACGTCTCGTCCGCGTCGCCGCGCAGCACGGCCGCGAGCTTCCAGGCGAGGTTCTGCGCGTCCTGCACCGCGGAGTTCAGGCCGTACCCACCGGTCGGCGGAAACCGGTGCGCGGCATCGCCGAGCAGGAACACCCGGCCGTGGCGGAACTGGTCGGCGACCGATCCGCCCATCGTCCAGCGGGAGATGCGGTGCACCCGCAGGTCCTGCTCGCCGATGCCGAGTATGCCGCGCACATCGGCCAGTATCGCGTCGTCGCCGGGCACCTCGGCGGTATCGGTCACCGGGGTGGTGTGCACGACCCACTCCTCGGAGCTCGGGCCCCAGTGATCCGGACCCATCGGCAGGAGAGTGGCGCCCACGCCGGTTTCCGGCAGCCAGAGCCAGCGCAGCAGGACCTCCGGATCGGTCAACCGCTCCGAGAGGTCGGCGGACAGGTGCACCGAGACCATGCGCGCGATGTCGTCCACGCCCTCGATCCCGATTCCCAGGGACGGGCCGATCAACCGCCCGCCATCGCAGCCCAGCAGGTAGTCGCTGCGCACCCGGAGGGCGGAACCGGTCGAGCCGTCGCGGACCGAGGTGATCACCCCGCCGTCCTCCGGCTGGAATCCGATCACCTCGTGGCCGAACAGCACCCGGCCCGGTGCGAGCTCCTCGGCCCGCTCCTTGAGCAGCGGTTCGAGCCGCATCTGCGGCAGGTTCGCCGGTCGGCAGGCGCTGGCTGCCAGCCATGCCGGGTTGTTTCCGCCCGCGCCCCAGAGCTCCATCTTGGCCACGCAGCGCCCGCGCTCCCGGCCCCCGTCGCCCTCGACGTACCAGCCCGCGTGCGACATGTTCTCCGGTGGAGTGCCGCGCTCGTAGACCGCGTCGGCGATCCCGGCGTCGCGCAGGATCTCCATGGTCCGCTGGTGCAGCACGTGCGCCTTGGGCAGGTCCGAGGTCGTCGGCGCGGCGCTGACCAGCAACGAGTCCACGCCTTGCAGCGAAAGCAGGATCGACGCGGTCAGCCCGGCGACACCGCCCCCGACGACGAGCACCGGCACATCGACCTCGGTGCCGGTAGTGCTCGCGGTGTTCGGATCGGTCATGCGTTCCTCTCCAAAACCGGCATGCGGCTCCGCCGCATTCTGCGCGGACCCCTCAGGCGGGCTTGCGGCCCACGACCGCGCCGTCGGCGCCAGCCGCGTCGAAGCGGACCACGTCGAGGTTGATGAAGCCCGCGTCGGCCAGCCAATTCCGGTACTCGGCCTCGGAGTAGTTCTGGCCGCCAGCGTGACTGACGAGCATGTTCATCCCCATCAGCGCGGCGGTGGCCGGGCCGGTGCGGTCGGAGTCGAGCAGCAGCTCGCAGATGAGCACGGCCCCACCGGGTTCCAGCGCGTCGAAGCACTTCGCCAGCAGCGCGCGGTTCGACTCCTCGTCGGCGCAGTGCATCACCTGGCTGAGCAGGATCGCGTCGTAGCCGTCGGGCAGCGTCTCGTCGACGTTGAAATCGCCCGGCAGGGCGTCGATGGCCTCTTCGAGGCCGGCTTCCGCGATCTTCTTCTCGATCACCCCGCACACGTGCGGCAGCTCGTAGACGCTCGCGGTCAGCCCGGGCGACCGCCGGCACAGCTCGATCGGAATGCCGCCCGAGCCGCCACCGACGTCGAGCAGCCGCTGGTGCTCGCCGAAGTCGTAGACCTCGGCGAGCGCCTTGCCGGTGTAGCCGGCCAGCGCGTGCATCGCCTCCCAGAAGAAGTTCATCATGAAGTCGTTGGGGGCGAACACGGTTTCCTGCTCGTCCGGGTCGACGAACATCGATCGGTTGGTGCGCAGCGTGTTCACCAGCTGTTCCCAGCCGGGGTAGAGCGCGCGGTCGTAGAACTGCACGAACCCGCCGAAGAAGTACGGCTTGCCCACCACCAGGAATTCCTCGGCCATCGGCGAGTTCCGGTAGCGGTCGCCGTTCTTCTCCAGCAGCTCCAGCGCCACCAGCGCGGGCAGCAGCACGTCGGCGGGACGCTGCTGCACGCCGATCTCGGCCGCGAACTCCTCCGCGGTGACCTCGCGCCCGTCGGCGAGCCGGGTGAACACGTTCAGCTCCACCGCGGCGGCGAATGTCTTGAAGCGCATGAAGCCCGTGGTCAGTTCGAGCAGCGGAAGCTGGCTGACCTTGGTCGTGGTGTCGGTCAAGACCTCTCCTGCCGTTTGCGGGCGATCCTTGCGGGCTAACCGATCGTCACGATAGGCGCGGGCACCTTAGGGGATATTCCAGTTCGGGACTCGCGTGGCGGCGCCGGGAGCGCAAGCTCGGACGCCGCCGAGCTGCGGGATCCGCTGCTCGAGCAGCGACTTGCGCGACGCTGCGGTCGTCCTCGCCCGGCGACGTCTGAGCACCCGCCGCGGCGCGAGCTGAGTCCTCCGCGCGCATTCTGCAAGCCCCGTCGAGGGGATGTTTCAGCTGTGGCGGAGCCGCTGCCGCAGGTGCGCGCCCCGGCGTCCGAGCTTGCGCTCCCCGCACCGCTACGCGGACCGCGGAGCGAACCCGTCGTCGCCTACGCCTTCTTCCGGGCGACGTTGTGCCGGTAGCTGTGGTACTCCGTCTGGATCCGCTTGGGACGGATGCGGGTCGCCTCCAGCACCCGGTCGAGGAGATCGCGGTGGCCCACGAAGTCGGCTCCCGCGAGGTGGCTGCCACCACTTCCCATCATGATGCGGGTTTTCAGCGGGAGCTTCTTCGCCGAGAAGTTCTGCCGGTAGAAGCTGCCCGGCTCCAGGCGCTTGCGGATGGCCGCCCGCACCCGCTCGGTGATGTCGATCTCCTCGATCCAGTCCAGCTCGGAGTCCTCCTGCTTGAGCTGCACCAGGTGCGCGTTCGACTGCTCGGTGAACAGGTCCACGTGCGAGAGGTAGCCGCCGGGCTTGAGCACCCGAGCGGCCTCCCGGAGGAACCCGCCGAGATCCGGGTAGTTGTGCGAGCTCTCGACGTTGAGCACGACGTCGAACGTGCTGTCCGGGAAGGGCAGGGACTCCGCGTCGCCCTGCGCGAAGCGCAGCTGCTCGCCCCGCGACAGCCGGGCGTTGGCCCGATCGATGGCCGCCTGCGACAGGTCCATCCCGACGATCTCCGAGGCGTTGACCAGCCGGGAAGCGAAGTTCAGGCCCTCGCCCAGGCCGCAGCCGACCTCGAGCACCGACTTGCCCGCGTAGCCGTCCACCGGGATCGGGACCGCGCGCAGCGCCTGGTAGTACAACTGCTCGGACAGGCCGTCGGTGTCGTGCTGGCAGCAGCCGGGCAGCAGCGAGTCGATCTCGGCGAGCACCTCCTCGTCGTGCAAGCCCCAGTTCCAGAAGTCGCCCTTCGCCGACCACGACGCGACCCCGTTGTAGATCTCCGAGATCGCGCCCTTGATCTGCTCCGGTTCGGGACCGCCCCGCCTGGTCTCCGACTCGTCGTTGAGCTTGCGGAAGCCCGAGTTGAAGTCCTCCGCGGTGGCTTCCCGGTCTTCGGGGGCCGAATCCTGCGTGCTCGTCGTCATTGCTGTGCCCACTTTCTCCGTGCCGGCGTCCGCCGTTGTCGTTTTCCTCGCGGCCGCTGTCGAAGCCGCCTGCGCTCAGGGGATATGTCAGTTTGGGTCTGCGTGGCGGTGCCGGTAGCGGAACCTCGGAACGCCGCCAGGATCCGGGATCCGCGACTCGGGCAGCGGCCTGCTCGGCGCTGCGGCTGTCCTCGCCCTGCGACGTCCGAGAACCCGCCGCGGCCCGACCTGAGTCCCACACCGCGTGCTGCGAGGCCGCTGGCCGAGAATCCCGTCACCGCTGCTGGTTCCGGCTCCGGGACGCCGCGCCCGCGGCCGGGCGGCGCTGGATCGGCGCTCCGGTGATCTGCGAGCGCAGCTCGCGCACGAGCCGGGGTACGTCGGCGCGGTCGCGCGCGCCGCCGAAGACGTAGAAGTCCGGCCGCACCAGCACCGCCACCTGGTTGAACGCGGTCAGGTACGGGAGGTAGACGTCGCCGACGTCGACCACCTCGTGCGCTCGCGCGTGCTTCGGCCCGGAGCCGAAGGGCAGGACCCGGACCAGGTGCGCGCCGAGATCTTCCAAGAACGCTCGCCCCTCGTCGTCCAGCGCCTCCTGCGGATCCAGCGAGGTGATCAGGGCGAAGCCGTTGCCGATCACGTCGTCGAACAACCCGCGCTGCTCGCCCCGCGCCACCTGGCCCTGCGGCATGAGCTCACCGGCCGGTTTGACGATCGCGCGGCCGATGTTGCGGCGGAGGAACCCGTCCTCCAACGGGAACGACGGCGGCGCGGCCTCCGGCTGGTCCTGTTCGGACCGCGCGGCGATCAGGTACTCGTCGCGCCGGGCCGCCGCCACCGGGTCGAGTTCGGAGACGAGCTTGCCCATCTCGATCGAGGCGTCGGTGGTGCGCCGCACCTGCTTGGCGCGCTCGGCCGGGTAGGTGTCCAGCAGCCGCTCGGCGGCGACCTCCCGCAGCACCAGGTCCAGCCGCCAGGCCAGGCCGGCCGCGTCCCGGACGCCGGAGCACATGCCCTGGCCCGCGAACGGGGGCATCAGGTGCGCCGAGTCGCCCGCGAGCAGCAGCCGTCCCCGGCGCCACCCCTCGGTCATGCCCGCGTCGAAGGTGTAGACGATGTTGCGGGTCAGCGTGGCGTTCTCCGGCGTGACCCCGTGCGGCTCGAGCAGCCGCCACATGGCCTCGACCGCGCTGAGCTCCTCCGCGCTCTCGGCTGGTAGCAGCATGAACTCCCAGCGGCGGTGCCCGCGGCCGCTGGCCACGATGGTCGTCGGTCGCGCGGGATCGCAGATCTGCACGTCCGTCGGGTGGAACTCGCGCGGTTCGTTGAAGACCACATCGCAGAGCAGCCAGTCCTGCGAGAAGCCGAAATCGGTGAACCCGGAGCCCATGCGCTCGCGGACGAAGCTGTTCGCGCCGTCGCAGCCCACCAGCCAGCAGCCGGTGATCCGGCCGTCCTCGAGCGCCGGTCCCGTCGCCCGGACCTCGACGTGCTCGCCGCGGTCCTCCAGGTGATCGACGGTGTGCCCGTAGAGCATCCGGAGGTTGGGCAGCGTTTCCGCGTGCGCTCGCAACGCGGCCTCGTACGACGGCTGGTGCATCACGGCCGCCTTCGGCCACCCCTGGTGACCGGGCCGGTAGGGCGCGTCGAAGCTGAGCAGCGTTCGCCCGTCAGCGTTCCGGAACTCGTACACGCCCATCGGTTCGCCGAGGTCGTGCAGCTGATCGCCGATCCCGGCGGCGGCGAAGTTCCGGGCCGTCTCGCCGTCGATGGTGACGACGCGCGGGAAGGGGTACTGCTCGGCGTAGCGCTCCAGCACGGCCACCTCCCACCCGCGGTGGGCGAGCAGCAGGGCGAGGACCAGACCCACCGGGCCGCAGCCGACGATCACCACGTCCGCGTCGGTGTCGCGTTCGGACCTGGAGCACACAGTTGGGTTCGACATCTCACTTCCGCTCGGTGTGGTCGAAGTCGGTCGCGCGGACGGCCCGCGTGGGCCAGTCGTGCTCCGCGGCGCGTTCCGCCGGGAAGTCCACGCTTCGTGCACCGCGCCGTCCGAGGGGCGGACGGCGTTGCGGGGTCAACCCTAGGGGCGGAGATCTCGTGGTTTTCCCAGAGTTTCGCGAGCCCGCGCGGCGCTGCCTGCGCTTGCTAGGGAATTTCTCACTACTGATCGGGCTAGCGTCGCAGCTGGTTACAAGCAGCGTCGTCCGGCGCCGACCGTCCCGGTTCGCGTGGCCGGTGCGACGGCCCGAGCGGCGGCGGACCCGATCAGCGCACTGGACGAGGGAGCGTCGTCGGCGTGTTACGTACCGAACTCATCCGGCCGTTGTCCGAGCTGTTGCGAGAGCACGCCGACCGGATGCCGGACAAGATCGCGTTCAGCGACCCCCGGCGGGACCTGACCTACGCGGAGTACGAACGGTGCACCGGGCGCCTCGCGGGGCACCTGGCGGACCGGCTGCAGCCCGGTGACCGCGCCATGATCTACCTCGGCAACTCCGTCGAGACGCTGGTGAGCTACCTCGCGGTGATCCGGGCCAGCGGCGTGGCCGTCCCGTTCAACCCGCACTCCGCCGACGCGGAGCTGTCCCACGCGATCGATGACAGCGGCGCTCGCGTCGTGATCACCGATCCCGGCAGGCTCGATCAGGTCCTGGGGCTGCTGCCGGAGCGCCCGCACCTGCGCATCGTCGTCACCGGTAGCGACCCGCTGCCCCGGAACGCCCCGGCGGCGGTCGTGCGCTACGCGGACCTGGTCGAGTCCGAGCCACCGCGCCCGGCCCGGGACGACCAGTCGCTGGACGACGTCGCCTGGATGCTCTACACCTCCGGCACCACCGGCAAGCCGAAGGGCGTGCTGTCCACCCAGCGCAGCTGCCTGTGGTCGGTGGCTGCCTGCTACGCGCCGATCGTCGGGCTCTCCGAGCGCGACCGCGTGCTCTGGCCGCTGCCGCTGCACCACAGCCTGGCGCACGTGCTGTGCGTGATCGGTGCGACGGCGGTGGGAGCCACCACGCGCATCCTGGACGGCTTCTCGGGCGAGGAGGTGC
Organism: Saccharopolyspora halophila; assembly: GCF_039531955.1. Classification (NCBI taxonomy): domain Bacteria; kingdom Bacillati; phylum Actinomycetota; class Actinomycetes; order Pseudonocardiales; family Pseudonocardiaceae; genus Saccharopolyspora; species Saccharopolyspora halophila. The sequence continues at coordinate 7,504 of NZ_BAAARA010000011.1, read as the reverse complement.
TGCGGGCGTTCGAGCAGGAGAGCTTCACCTTCCTCACCGGCGTGCCCGCGATGTACCACCACCTGCTCGACGCCGCCCAGCGCAACGACGTCGAGATCACCGGCCTGGAACGCTGCCTGACCGCGGGCTCGGTGTGCCCCGCCTCGCTGCGGACGTCCTTCGAGGAGGCCTTCGGCGTTCCGCTCATCGACGGCTACGGCAGCACCGAGACCTGCGGGCTGATGGCGGTGAACTGGCAGACCGGAACTCGCGTCGACGGTTCCTGCGGGCTGCCGGTGCCCGGTCTCGCGGTGCGCCTGGTCGATCCGGAGACCACCGCCGACGTCGCCCTGGGCGAGGAGGGCGAGGTGTGGGTCAAGGGGCCGAACCTGATGGTCGGCTACCACAATCAGCCCGAGGCGACCGCGCAGGCGCTGCCGGGCGGCTGGTACCGCACCGGTGACCTGGCCCGGCAGGACGAGTCCGGCTACTTGACCATCACCGGCCGGGTGAAGGAACTGATCAACCGGGGCGGGGAGAACATCCACCCCGGTGAGGTCGAGGACGTGCTGCGCGTCGTCCCGGGCGTCGCGGACGTGGCCGTCGCGGGGAGACCGCACGACGTGCTCGGCGAGGTACCGGTCGCGTTCGTCGTGTCACGCGAGCCCGGCTTCGACGCCGCGCGGCTCTTCGCCGCGTGCCGGGAACGGCTGTCGGGCTTCAAGGTCCCCGAGCGCGTCTACGAGATCGACCACGTTCCGCGCACCGCCTCGGGCAAGATCACCCGGCACGTGCTGTTCGACCTGCCCGCCCGGATGCGGGCGGCCGGTGACAGCAGGCACGAATCACTGCTGCGGATGGACTGGAGCCCGCTGCCGGACCGGCAGGACACGGCTGCGCAGGTGGCCTCCTGGGCGTTGCTCGGCGCCGATTCCCCCGGCCTGGCCACCGAACTCCGCGCTGCGGGCGCGCCCGTCGAGGTCCACCCGGACGCCGCGACGCTGCACGCCGCGATCACCGCCGGGGGCCGCGCGCCCGAGGTCGCCGTGCTGCGCTGCCCGGACGATCAGGAGGCCGGGCAGCTCGGCCGGGCTGCCGCCGAGGTGACGCAACGGGTCGCGGAGCTGCTGCGGTGGTGGGTCGACCGGCTGCCGGACACCCGCCTGGTGCTGGTCACCAGGGGAGCGGTCGCCGCAGCACCCGGTGAGTCCGCGCAAGACCTGGCGCACGCACCCGTCTCCGGTCTGGTGCGGTCGCTGCAGGCCGAGCACCCGAACCGCTTCGCGCTGATCGACCTCGACGGCCACTCGGCATCGATCGATGCGCTGCCCGCTGCGGTCGCTTCGGCCGAGCCGCAGCTCGCGCTCCGGGCCGGGACCGCGCTCGCACCGGAACTGGTGCGGGTGCCGTCCGCTGTTCCGGGGGATTCGTCGCTGGGACTGGACCCGAACGGCGCGGTGCTGATCACCGGTGTCCCTGGCCCGTCCGGGGCCGCGCTGGCCAGGCATCTCGTGGCCGCCTACGGCGCCCGCGACCTCGTGCTCGTCACCCCCGCCGGGGTGGCCGACGACGCGACCACCGAGTTCGCGGACGAGCTGTCCGGGTCGGGCGTCGAACTGTCGATCGTCGGCTGCGCCGTATCCGATCAGCCCGCGCTGACCGCCGCGCTGGCCGAGCTGCCGCGTCCGATCACCGCGGTGCTGCATTGCACCGACGGTCACGCGGGCGACCCGGCCGCGTCCGAGTTCCGCTCCGCCGTGGACGGTGCGGTGAACCTGCACGAGCTCACCCGGCGGCTCGATCTCGCAGCCTTCGTGCTGGTGGGCACCGCCTCCGACGCTCTCGCTCCGGCCGGACGCGGGGAACGCGCTGCGGCGCACGCCTTCCTGACCGGACTGGCGCAGCACCGGCGCGCTGCCGGACTGCCGGCGCTGTTCCTGGCCGCCGATCCCGAAGGCGATGCGGGCGCGCCGTCCGTCCAGGAGCTCGTCGCGATGTTCGACGTGGCGGCTCCCTCGGAACTCGCTCGAGCGGTCGTTCTCGACGCGGCCGCAGCCGCCGATGACTCGTCCGGCGCGGTGCCCGCCCTGCTGCGCGGCTTCACCGCGACCGCACCGGGCATGACCGGAGCGGACGAGAACGATCGGTCGGCGCTGCGGCAACGGCTGGCCGGCATGTCGCCGGAACAGCAGGACGCCCACCTGCTGCGCCTGGTGTGCGATGCGGTCGCGGAAGTCCTCGGGATCGCGTCCATCGGTGCGACGGCGACGCGGAGCGCGTTCCGCGAACTCGGCCTCACCTCGGTCAGCGCGATCGTGCTGCGCAACCGCCTGACCGCGGACACCGGGTTGGACCTGCCCGCGCCCATCGCCTTCGACCACCCGACGCCGGAGGCGCTGGCCCGCCACCTGCGGGCCGAGCTGCTGGGCGAGCGACCGCAGGCCGCGCTCGCGGCACCGTCGCGCCCGACGGCGGGCGAGGAGATCGCGATCGTCGGGATGGCATGCCGCTATCCCGGTGACGTGCGCTCACCTGAGCAGCTGTGGCAACTGGTCGTCGACGGTGCCGAGGTGGTCTCCCCGTTCCCGGCGGATCGCGGCTGGGACCTGGAGAAGCTGTTCGATTCCGGCCCCGGGAGCAGCGCCACCCGCCTGGGTGGATTCCTGCACGACGCCGCCGATTTCGACGCGGGATTCTTCGGGATCTCGCCGCGCGAGGCGCTGGCGATGGATCCGCAGCAGCGGTTGCTGCTGGAGGTCTCCTGGGAAGCGTTGGAGAGGTCGGGAATCGATCCGGTGTCGCTGCGCGGTCAAGACGCCGGGGTGTTCGCCGGGATCATGTACCACGATTACGGCGCCGGGCTCGTCGATGCGCCCGAGGGCACGGACGGGTACTGGACCACCGGTACCGCGGGCAGCGTCGCTTCCGGCCGGGTCTCCTACGCCTTCGGGTTCGAGGGGCCTGCGGTGACGGTGGACACGGCCTGTTCGTCGTCGCTGGTGTCGATGCACCTGGCCGCGCAGTCGTTGCGGCAGGGGGAGTGCTCGCTGGCGCTGGCCGGTGGCGCGACGATCATGTCGACCCCCTCGACGTTCGTCGAGTTCACCGAGCAGGGCGGTTTGTCCCCGGACGGCCGGTGCAAGTCGTTCGGCGATTCGGCCGACGGTGTGGGTTGGTCCGAGGGCGTCGGTGNTCGCTGCTGCGCGGGCTGATCCGGACCAGGTCGCGCCGATCGCTGGCCGGATCCCGCGCGGCGGAATCGCTGGTGGCCCGGATGAGCGGACTGGACCCCGCGGAACGTCGGGACGCGCTGCTCGACCTGGTGCGCGGCGAGGTCGCCGCAGTGCTGGGGCACGCCGACGGCAAGGCGATCGACCCGTCCCGGGCCTTCCAGGACGCCGGTTTCGATTCGCTGACCGCGGTGGAGCTGCGCAACCGCCTCGGCTCCGCGACCGGACTTCGCTTGTCCGCCACGCTGGTCTTCGACTACCCGAACTCCGCGGTGCTCGCCGAGCACCTGCACGACGAACTGTTCGGCGCGGGCGCGCAGGCGGCCGCGAACGTCCCGGTGCTGGTGAACGCCGCCGATGACCCGGTCGTGGTGGTGGGCATGGCCTGCCGGTACCCGGGTGGCGTGTCCTCACCGGAGGACCTGTGGAAGCTGGTCTCGGACGGCGTCGACGCGATCTCGGAGTTCCCCACCGATCGCGGCTGGGACCTGGACACGCTCTTCGATCCCGACCCCGACCACACCGGGACCTCCTACACCCGAGCAGGTGGATTCCTGCACGAAGCGGGCGATTTCGACGCCGACTTCTTCGGCATGAGTCCACGCGAGGCGCTGGCCACGGATTCCCAGCAGCGGTTGTTGCTGGAGGTCGCGTGGGAAGCGATCGAGCGTTCCGGCATCGACCCGATGTCGCTGCGGGGCAGCCAGACCGGGATGTTCGCCGGTCTGATGTACAGCGACTACAGCGGACTGCTCGGCGGCGGCGACTTCGAAGGCCACCAGGGACAGGGCAGCTCGCCCAGCATCGCCACCGGTCGCGTCGCCTACACCTTCGGCTTCGAGGGGCCTGCGGTGACGGTGGACACGGCGTGCTCGTCGTCGCTGGTGTCGATGCACTGGGCGATGCAGGCGTTGCGCAGCGGTGAGTGCTCGCTGGCCCTGGCGGGCGGCGTCACGGTGATGTCCACCCCGGGGCCGTTCGTGGAGTTCTCCAGGCAGCGCGGTTTGTCCCAGGACGGTCGCTGCAAGGCCTTCGGCGATTCGGCTGATGGTGTTGGTTGGTCCGAGGGCGTGGGTCTGCTGGTGCTGGAGCGGTTGTCGGATGCGGAGCGCAACGGGCATCGGGTGTTGGCGACGTTGCGCGGGTCTGCGGTGAATCAGGATGGTGCGTCGAATGGGTTGACGGCGCCGAATGGTCCGTCGCAGCAGCGGGTGATTCGTCAGGCCTTGGCGAGTGCTGGTTTGTCCCCGTGGGATGTGGATGCGGTTGAGGCGCATGGCACGGGGACGGCGTTGGGTGATCCGATCGAGGCGCAGGCGTTGCTGGCCACCTATGGGCAGGATCGGGATCGGCCGTTGTTGCTGGGTTCGGTGAAGTCGAACCTGGGGCACGCGCAGGCTGCCGCGGGCGTTGCCGGTGTGATCAAGATGATCGTGGCCATGCAGTGGGGCCGGTTGCCGCGCACGTTGCACGCGGAAATGCCTTCTTCGCACGTGGATTGGGAGTCCGGTGCGGTCGAGCTGTTGACTTCGGAGAGGGAGTGGCCGGGGACCGGTCGTGTTCGTCGTGCTGGTGTGTCGTCGTTCGGTGTCAGCGGTACGAACGCGCACGTGATCCTGGAGCAGCCGCCTGCTGCCGCTGATGAGCCGGTGGACGAGTCCCAGGACGTGCCGTCGGTGGTGCCGTGGGTGGTCTCGGCGAAGTCCGAGGCGGCGCTGGAGGAGCAGGTCGCGCGGCTACGAGCCCTCGACGATTCCCCGGTCGATGTTGGGTTCTCCCTGGTGACGGCGCGTTCCAAGTTCGAACGCCGCAAGGTTCTCCTGGCCAGCGACGCCGAGATCACCGACATCGCCACCGGCACGGCCCGCGAGGGCGAGTTGGCGGCGTTGTTCTCCGGTCAGGGTTCGCAGCGGCTCGGCATGGGCCGTGAGCTCTACGATCGGTTCCCGGTGTTCGCGGAGGCTTTGGACGCGGTGCTGGGGCATCTCGATTCGGGTGTTCGGGATGTGATGTGGGGTGATGACCCGGAGGCGTTGAATCAGACCGGGGTCGCGCAGCCTGCGTTGTTCGCGGTCGAGGTGGCGTTGTTCCGTCTGGTGGAGTCGTTTGGGCTGCGGCCGGATTATTTGGCGGGGCATTCGATCGGTGAGGTCGCGGCTGCGCATGTGGCGGGTGTGTTCTCGCTGGAGGACGCCTGTGCGTTGATCAGTGCGCGGGCGCGTTTGATGCAGGCGTTGCCGGTGGGTGGCGTGATGGTGGCGGTGGAGGCTGGTGAGGCTGAGGTGCTGCCGCATCTGGTGGAGGGTGTGTCGGTCGCGGCGGTGAACGGGCCGTCGTCGGTGGTGCTGGCCGGTGATGAGACCGCGGTGCTCACCGTTGCCGAGCGCTGGACGTCGACGCGGCTCAAGGTTTCCCATGCGTTCCACTCGTCGTTGATGGATCCGATGCTGGATGACTTCCGCAATGCGATCAGCGAGTTGACCTTCCACGCCCCGGGCATTCCCGTCATCGCCTCGGGTGATGTGTCCTCGCTGGAGTTCTGGGTGCGGCACGTGCGGGAAACCGTGCGCTTCGCGGATGCTGTCGCGGATCTCGCCGATGCGGGCGTGAGCACCTTCCTGGAACTCGGCCCCGACGGCGTGCTGTCCGCCATGGCAGCGGATTCCGTACCGGAAGACGTGCTGGCGACTCCTGCGCTCCGCAAGGACCGCGCCGAGGAACCGGCGTTGTTGACGGCGCTGGCCCGACTGCACGTCTTCGGTGTCGATGTCGACTGGGCACCGGCGTTCGCGGGCAGCGGAGCCCGCCGCGTCGACCTGCCCACCTACGCGTTCCAGCACCGGCGGTACTGGCCGGTGCTGCCGGCCCGGCGCGGTGATGTCGCCGGGTTCGGCCTGGTGGACGTGGAACACCCGCTGCTGGGAGCGAGCGCGGAACTCGCGGGCTCGGACGGGTTCCTCTTCGCGAATCGCCTGTCGCTGCGTTCCCACCCGTGGCTTGCCGACCACGTCGTGCTGGGCCAGGTACTCGTTCCGGGCGCCGCTCTGGTGGAGCTGGCGCTGCGGGCAGGCGACGAGGTCGGCTGCGACCGGGTCGAGGAACTGACGATGGCGGCCCCGCTGGTGCTGCCCGAGCGGGGCGCGACCCAGGTGCAGGTCTCCGTGGGCGCCGCGGACGAGTCGGGCCGCCGCTCGGTGACCGTCTTCTCCCGGCCCGCGGACGCCGCGGAGGTCCCCTGGACGGAACACGCCACCGGAGCTCTCGCGTCCGACGAGCGAGCGCTGCCGTTCGACGACGGTCTCCATCCGCCCGCGGACGCGGCGCCGGTGGACGTGTCCGGCTGCTACGACCTGTTCGCCGAGGCCGGATTCGAGTACGGCCCGATCTTCCAGGGGCTGCGCGCCGCCTGGCAGCACGGAGACGAGGTCTTCGCCGAGGTCTCGCTGCCCGAGGGTGTGGAGACCGGCGGTTTCGGGCTGCACCCGGCCCTGCTCGACGCCTGCCTGCACGCGGCCGGGCTCGCCGGAGACGGCGCGGCCGGACTGCCGTTCTCGTGGACGGGTGTCTCGTTGCACGCCTCCGGGGCCGCGGAACTGCGGGTGCGGCTGTCCAAGCGGGCCGACGGCTCGATGTCGATCGCTTTGGCCGATCCCGCCGGTGTGCCGGTGGCGTCGGTGGAATCGCTGGTCGTGCGGTCGGTATCGGCCGATCACCTGCAGGCCGCGAGCGCGGAACACGACGCGTTGTTCGGCCTGCGGTGGACCGCCGTGCGGTCGGCGGCCGAGCAAGTCGCGCGGGAGTGCGCGGTCCTCGGCCCGGACGGCTTCGGGTTTCCGGGCACCGTCCACCACGACCTGACCACGGTTTCAGCCGATGCGGTGCTGGTCCCGGTAATCGGCGACGCCGGTGACGTGGCCAGCTCCGCTCACGCCACCACTTCGCGCGTGTTGGGTCTGGTGCAGGAGTGGTTGGTCGAGGAGCGGTTCGCGGGGTCGCGTCTGGTGTTCGTGACGCGGGGTGCGGTTTCGGGTGCTGATGTGGCGGCTTCGGCGGTGTGGGGTTTGGTGCGGTCGGCGCAGTCGGAGCATCCGGGGCGGTTCGTGCTGTTGGACGTGGACACCGAGTCGGTGGACGCATCATTGCTTGAGCGCGCGCTGTCCTGCGATGAGCCGCAGCTGGTGGTTCGCGATGGCGAGCTGTTGGCCGCGCGTCTGGCACGGGTGGAACGTGCGGACGAACGCGGTGTGTGTCCCGTCGAGGGTCCGGTGCTGGTCACGGGTGGTACCGGTGGTTTG